>NZ_JBVIJX010000005.1:0-540138 GCF_055581185.1 Streptomyces sp. NPDC031474 | reverse complement strand
AACGGACGCTTCCTTTGTACTCACCCGAGAGACTCTCTCAGGCTTTCCTCCGGGCGCTTCCCTTCGGTCTTGCGTTTCCGACTCTATCAGATCTTCTTCCGATCCGATTTCCTCGGTGCTTTCCAGGTTCCCGCTTTTGTTTCGCGGTTTCCTTTCCGGCGGTTCCGACTTTATCAGAAGTTCCGAGCCGGTCTGACCGGCCATTCATTTCCGACTTATCGGGGGGGCCTCTGTGGAATCAGAGATTCACGAGGCTGACAGATACTAACCGCTGCCGACCGGACCCTGTCCAGTTCCAGGCAACTGTTCGAATCTACCTCCCCGCGCGCTCCGTGTCAACGGCTTTTGCGGGGCGAAGAGGAGACTAGCAGCTCAGCCGGGCCGTACGCACATCAGGCGGCTGTCGGCACCGTGGCGCTGCGCTCGATCGCCTCCACGTCGCCCGTGTCTCCGGCTCGGGCGGCTCGGCCGCCGAGGACGTAGACGTAGACGAGGAAGGCCAGTTCGGCTGCGATGCCGATGGTGATGCGGGCCCAGGTGGGCAGGCCGGAGGGGGTGACGAAGCCTTCGATGGCTCCGGAGACGAAGAGGACCAGGGCGAGGCCGATGGCCATGCCCACCGCGGCCCGGCCTTCTTCGGCGAGGGCGGTCCGACGAGTGCGGGGCCCGGGGTCGATGACGGTCCAGCCGAGGCGGAGTCCGGTTCCGGCTGCAACGAAGACCGCGGTCAGTTCGAGCAGGCCGTGCGGGAGGACCAGGCCGAGGAACGTGTCGAGTCGGCCGGCCGAGGACATGAGGCCGGCTCCGATGCCGAGGTTGAGCATGTTCTGGAACAGGATCCAGAGGACCGGTAGACCTAGGAAGACGCCGAGCACCAGGCACGTCGCTGCTGCCTGGGCGTTGTTCGTCCAGACCTGGGCGGCGAACGCGGCGGCCTGGTGGCTCGAGTAGTACGTCTCGTACAGGCCGCCGGGTCGGGTGAGCGCGCGGAGCTCGTCGGGGGCGGCTATGGAGGACTGGACCTCCGGGTGGGTGCCGATCCACCAGCCCAGGAGGGCGGCGACGGCGGTGGACAGGAGCGCCGTCGGCACCCACCAATGGCGCGACCGGTAGACCGCGGCGGGGAAGCCCTGGGTGAGGAAGCGGGTCACGTCGCGCCAAGAGGCGCGTCGGGTGCCTGTCACCGCGCTGCGCGCGCGTGCCACGAGTTGGGTGAGCCGGCCGGTGAGCTGGGGGTCGGGAGCGCTGGACTGGATCAGGGAGAGGTGGGTGGCGGCGCGCTGGTAGAGGGTGACGAGTTCGTCCGTCTCGGCGCCGGTGAGGTTGCGCCGCCGGCGCAGGAGGGCGTCGAGGCGGTCCCATTCGGTTCGGTGGGCGGAGACGAAGACGTCGAGGTCCATCGGTGTGCCTGCTCCTCGGCTGTTCGTCGGCGGCCGGTGGTGATGTCAGCTTGTCGTACTGGGGCGCGATGTGTTCTCAGCTTGGCAGACTGGCCGTTGCCGGGGCAGGTCAGGGAAGGGACGACGGACGTGAGCGAGCTGGTGACGGGTGAGGCCGTGGCGCTGGAGCTGCGGCCTGCCAGGCTGCCCAGCCGGGCGTTGGCGACGTTGCTGGATCTGGTCGTGGCCTTCGTGGTCTACATCGTCGTGAGCATCGCTCTGGTGGCGTCGACCGCGTCCTTGGACGAGGCGGCGCGGATCGCGCTGTCGATCGCCACGTTCCTGCTGGTGCTGGTGGGTGGGCCGATCGCGGTCGAGACGCTCAGCCATGGGCGCTCGCTCGGCAAGATGGCGTGTGGGTTGCGGGTGGTGCGGGACGACGGTGGGCCGATCCGGTTCCGGCATGCGCTGGTGCGGGGCGCGATCGGTGTGGTCGAGATTCTGCTGACGATCGGGGTGGTGGCCTGTATCGCCTCGCTGGTGTCGGCTCGGGGGCGACGGCTCGGTGATGTCTTCGCCGGCACGTTGGTCGTGCGGGAGCGGGTGCCGGCGGGGCGGTCCGGTGTGGTGCCGCCGCCTCCGCCCTGGCTCGCGGGTCGCTTCCAGGGGCTGGATCTTTCGGCGGTGCCGGACGGGTTGTGGCTGGCGATCCGGCAGTACCTGGGGCGGATGAGCCAGCTGGACCCGCAGGTGGGTTGGGCGATGGCCGAGCGGCTGGCCGGTGATCTCGCGGTATGTACGGGGGCTCCGGTGCCGCCGGGGGTGCCACCGGCCGCGTATCTGGCTGCGGTGGTGCAGGAGCGGCAGGGCCGGGAAGCTCGGCGGGCCTTCGGCAGTGGTCCGGTTGGGGGGCCGCCGGTGGCCGGGGGTGGGGGCAGGGTGGTGGACGTTGGGGCGGGTAACTACGGTCCGTCGGCGTCGTACGGCCGGCCGGCCCCGTCCGGTTCGCCCGCTCCGTCCGGTGTGACGCCTGTGGAGGGGTTGGCCGGTGATCGGTCCGAGGGGTCGGGTACGGGGTTCGTGCCGCCGGCGTAGGGCTGTCCGCGCGGGGTCAGTCGAAGGTCGACGGGGGTGTTTCGAGGTCTTCGAGCTCGATGCCGGGGGCTGCGAGGACGACGTCGCCGGCGATGTGCACGGTGTGCTGTTCGCCGGTGTCCAGGGCTGTGACCTGGTATTCGTCCACGGTCAGGGGGCCGTTGTCAGTGGCGTGTGCTTCGCTTCTCAGCAAGGCCCAGGACTGGTCGACGGTGCGGGGGGCGAGGACCGGTTCGGTGAAGGCGACGAGGCGTACCCGGGTTGCCGGGGAGGAGGGGGTGAGGCGTAGGAGTCGGGTGGTGGCGATGAGGAACGCGGGGGATGTGCCGGTGAAGGCGTGGGCGGGGGCGTTGCCTTCCGTGGCGTGAGCGCCGGTGGGGTCGGTGCGGACCCAGGTGACGCCGTCCAGGGCTGCGCCGCGTACCTGCCAGCTGCTTGCGTGGAGTTCGAGGCGCAGGGGGCGGCCGAGGCCGTCGAGGGTGAGGTCGACGGAGCCGGTGGGGTCGCCGGTGGGGGTGGTCAGCTGGGAGACGTAGCGCCAGCCGGAGGGGCCGGGGGCGCAGTGGAAGTGTTCGTGTGCGAAGGGGGTGTGATCGTGCGGATCGTGGAGCGAATATCGGCCGCGGGGCATCGGGGTCCTGGGGTGTGACGGGCTGGTCGGGTGCCGCGGCGCTCTGGCCGGGGGGACCGAAGGGGCAGGCCCCCGACACGGGGGTGCGGGGGCCTGTCTCTGAGGTGCTGCGGACTACGGGCTCTGGGTCTTCGGGATCAGTGACTCAGTAGCGGTAGTGGTCCGACTTGTAGGGGCCTTCGACCTCGACGCCGATGTAGGCGGCCTGCTCGGGGCGGAGCGTGGTCAGCTTTACGCCGAGTGCGTCCAGGTGGAGGCGGGCGACCTTCTCGTCGAGGTGCTTGGGCAGCGTGTAGACGCCGGTCGGGTACTCGTCGGGCTTGGTGAACAGCTCGATCTGGGCCAGGGTCTGGTCCGCGAAGGAGTTGGACATCACGAACGACGGGTGGCCGGTGGCGTTGCCCAGGTTCAGCAGGCGGCCCTCGGAGAGGACGATGATGACCTTGCCGTCGGGGAAGGTCCAGGTGTGGACCTGGGGCTTGACCTCGTCCTTGACGATGCCGGGGAGCTTGGCGAGGCCGGCCATGTCGATCTCGTTGTCGAAGTGGCCGATGTTGCCGACGATCGCCTGGTGCTTCATCTTGGCCATGTCCGAGGCCATGATGATGTCCTTGTTGCCGGTCGTGGTGACGAAGATGTCGGCCTTGTCGATGACCTCGTCGAGGGTCGTGACCTGGTAGCCGTCCATCGCGGCCTGGAGGGCGCAGATGGGGTCGATCTCGGTGACGATGACGCGGGCGCCCTGTCCGCGCAGGGATTCCGCGCAGCCCTTGCCGACGTCGCCGTAGCCGCAGACGACTGCGGTCTTGCCGCCGATGAGGACGTCGGTGGCGCGGTTGATGCCGTCGATCAGGGAGTGGCGGCAGCCGTACTTGTTGTCGAACTTCGACTTGGTGACGGCGTCGTTGACGTTGATCGCGGGGAAGAGGAGGACGCCGTCGCGCTGCATCTCGTACAGGCGGTGGACGCCGGTGGTGGTCTCCTCGGTGACGCCGCGGATCTCCGAGGCGAGCTGGGTCCACTTCTGGGAGCCGTCGGTGATGGTGCGGTTGAGGAGTTCGAGGATTACGCGGTGCTCGTCGTTCTCGGCGGTGTCGACCGAGGGGACCTTGCCGTCCTTCTCGTACTCGACGCCCTTGTGGACGAGGAGGGTGGCGTCGCCGCCGTCGTCGAGGATCATGTTGGGGCCGCCGGTGGGGCTGTCCGGCCAGGTCAGGGCCTGCTCGGTGCACCACCAGTACTCCTCCAGTGTTTCGCCCTTCCAGGCGAAGACCGGGATGCCCTGGGGGTTGTCGGGCGTGCCGGCGGGGCCGACGGCGATGGCGGCGGCCGCGTGGTCCTGGGTGGAGAAGATGTTGCAGGAGGCCCAGCGGACCTGGGCGCCGAGGGCGACCAGGGTCTCGATGAGGACGGCGGTCTGCACGGTCATGTGCAGGGAGCCGGTGACGCGGGCGCCGGCCAGCGGCTGGGTCTCGGCGTACTCCTTGCGGATCGCCATGAGGCCGGGCATCTCGTGCTCGGCGAGGGTGATCTCCTTGCGGCCGAAGGCGGCCAGGGAGAGGTCGGCGACCTTGAAGTCCTGTCGGTTGTCGACAGTCGTCATGGGGTGCTGCTCCTCGGGGTCGGTTCGAGAGAGTGGGTACGGCTGGTCTGCGCGGCGGCGGACACAGGGGTGCCCGAAGGGGACCCAGGCATGCCCGCAGTACGCGCAGCGCAGTCCGTCGGAGGCCCTCTCTCCCTCGGTCGGTCCGTGCTGGGACCGCCCGACCGCCATCAGCAGCGACGTCTGGCTCCGTTCCAAGCTACACCGGTGGCGCGGGCGGCCCCAGTCCGCCTCCGATCAGATCGCGCCGTTCACGGGACCGGGAGCGGCGTCGGGTCAGTGCTCGGTCGGGTGTTGGCTGGGGCCGCCGGGGGTGGCCTCGCGGTCGGGGCCCTTGGCGGCCTCGGCCTCGCTGTAGATGTCGGGTTCGAGGTAGATGACGCGGGCGATGGGGACGGCGGCGCGGATGCGGGCCTCGGCGGCGTTGATGGCGGTGGCGACCTGGGTGGCCGTGTCGTCGTGCTGGACGGCGATCTTGGCGGCGACCAGGAGCTCTTCGGGGCCGAGGTGGAGGGTGCGCATGTGGATGACGCCGGTGACGGTGTCGCCGTCGACGATGGCGGCCTCGATCTTCTGGACCTCTTGCAGGCCGGCGGCCTCGCCGAGGAGGAGGGACTTGGTCTCGGCGGCGAGGACGAGGGCGATGAGGACGAGGAGGACGCCGATGCAGACGGTGCCGATACCGTCCCAGATGCCATCGCCGGTGAGGAGGGCGAGGCCGACGCCGCCGAGGGCGAGGACCAGGCCGATCAGCGCGCCGAAGTCCTCGAGGAGGACGACGGGCAGCTCGGGGGCTTTGGCGCGGCGGATGAACTGGGACCAGGAGAGCGCGCCGCGCAGTTCGTTGGACTCCTTGATGGCGGTGCGGAAGGAGAAGCCTTCGGCGATGATCGCGAAGGCGAGGACGCCGACGGGCCAGTACCAGTGTTCGACGTCGTGCGGGTGCTTGATCTTCTCGTAGCCCTCGTAGATGGCGAACATGCCGCCGACCGAGAAGAGGACGATGGAGACGAGGAAGGCGTAGATGTAGCGTTCGCGGCCGTAGCCGAAGGGGTGTTGCGGGGTGGCTTCGCGCTGGGCCTTCTTGCCGCCGATGAGGAGCAGGGCCTGGTTGCCGGAGTCGGCGAGCGAGTGCACGCCTTCGGCGAGCATCGACGACGAGCCGCTGAACGCGAACGCCACGAACTTCGATGCCGCGATCGCGAGGTTGGCGCCGAGTGCCGCCACGATCGCCTTGGTGCCACCTGACGCGCTCATGTGTTCGGGTTTTCCCTTCGCCTTCGTGCGTACGCCGTGCAGGGCGGGGCCCGTGGTGGGCTTTGCCCGTCCTTTGCCGGTGGGTCATTGTTGCAGCCCGGTCCGGCGGGGGCGCGCCCGGCTGTGCGGTGGGCCGTCTTGTGCGCTGTGTGGTGGGTGGGTGTCAGGCGACGACCGTGGCGCGGAAGACCGTGCCGGTTCCGGACACTTCGGCTTTTTCGCCCGCGGGGACGAAGACGGAGTGGCCGGGGGTCAGTTCGTGTTCGCCGGCCTGTACGGAGCCTGCGGTGCAGAGCAGGATCTGCGGGGTCGGGAGGGTGAGGTCGCGGGTGGGGGCGCCGGTGGGCAGGACGTGGCGCGAGAGCCGGAACTCGTCGATGGGGGTGTCGTAGACCTCTTCGCCGTCGGGGGTGGCCTCGGGGCGCAGGACGCCGGGGTCGCCGGGTTCGAAGCGGACGATGCGCAGGAGTTCGGGGACGTCGACGTGTTTGGGGGTGAGGCCGCAGCGCAGGACGTTGTCGGAGTTGGCCATGATCTCGACGCCGAGGCCGCTGAGGTAGGCGTGCGGGATGCCGGCGCCGAGGAACAGGGCTTCGCCGGGCTGGAGTCGGACGTGGTTCAGCAGCATGGCGGCGATGACGCCGGGGTCGCCGGGGTAGTGGTGGGCGATGCCGGCGTAGGGGGCGTAGTCGCCGCCGAGGCGGTCGCAGGCGGCCGCGGCCTGGGCGACGGTGTGGGCCATGTCCTCGGGGTCGGCGGTGAGGATCGCGGTGAGGACCTCGCGCAGGGCGGCGTCTTCCGGGTGGGCGTGCAGGAGGTCGACGTACGGCTTGAGGGAGTCGACGCCGAGGCCGTCGAGGAGGTCGGCTGCGTGTGCGGGGGCGCGGAAGCCGCACAGGCCGTCGAACTCGGTGAGGGCGCAGATGAGTTCGGGTTTGTGGTTGGCGTCCTTGTAGTTGCGGTGGGGGGCGTCGACGGGGATGCCGCGGCGCTCTTCGTCCTCGTATCCCTCCTTGGCCTGTTCCAGGTCGGGGTGGACCTGGAGGGAGAGGGGGGCGCCGGCGGCGAGGATCTTGAGGAGGAAGGGGAGGCGGGGGCCGAACTTGGTGACGGTGCGCTCGCCGAGTTCGCGCTGCGGGTCGGCCTCGATGACCTCGACGAGGGTGCCCCGGTCGGTGCGGGAGGGTGCGCCCGGGTGGGCGCCCATCCACATCTCGGCCTGCGGTTCGCCGGTCGGCGTGGTGCCGAGCAGGTGTGGGATCGCGGTGGGGGAGCCCCAGGCGTAGGGGCGGATGGTGTTGTCGAGGCGGTCCATCGGGTTCTCTGCCTGTCTGTCCGGCCGGCTGACTGTGGCGTCGGGCTGTGGATCGAGCCCGGGCGTTACGAGCGTGTGGCTTGCGTCAGCCCTGTGAGGCGAGCGCCAGGTAGACAGCGGCGAAATCCGTGGTGGCGATCAGTTCGGCGAGGGTGACGAGTTCGTCGCCTGCCTCCGGTTCGAGTTCGCTGATCGGCGTGTCGTGGCTGAGGGCCAGGTCGCGGGCGGCCGGAGCGGCGGTGAGGCCGCCGATGGGGCGGTCGCGCAGCAGCACCACGCGCGCGTGCAGGGCCGGGGGCTCTTCGACGCGGTCGCGGAAGAAGTCGTCCGGGTCGGCGCTGGCGGCGAGGGGGCCGGCGAGGAGGGCGTTGTGTCCGGCGAGGGCCTCGGGTAGTTCGGCGACGAGGGCGGGGCGGCCGGCGAGTTCGGCGAGGGCGGCGGCGAAGCGGCGGCCCGCGGGGCCGGCCGAGGTGCCTTCGGTCCAGATCACCGGGAGGGCGTCGGCGAGTTCGGCGGCCAGGGTCTTCGCCGGGTTGCTGTAGGTGGCGATGGCGGGACCGCAGCGTTCGGCGATCTGATCGAGGCGGTCGGCGACCTTCTCGATCTGCTCGGGCGGGGCGGAGAGCAGGGCGATGCGGTCGAGGAGTGCGAGGAGGGGCGTCAACAGGGCCCAGAGGACGCCGGGCGCGGAGGCGGCGACGGGGGGCTGCTCGTCCTGTTCGTACGGGGCGGTCGCCAGCGGGACGAAGAGGCCGTGCGTGGCGCTGAGCGCCTCGGTGAGGGGGGTGTGGGCGGGGGCCACGGCGACGACGGTGCAGCCTCGGCGGTAGGCCTGCTCGGCGAGGAGGGAGAGGCCGGGTTCGCTGCCGTCGGGGGTGGCGATGAGGAGGAGGTCCACGGATCCGGCCCAGCCGGGGAGTTCCCAGCGCAGGGCGCCCGCGGCGGGGGCGACGCCGGTGGGTGTCAGGTGGATGACGGGGCAGGAGGCGCCTGCGAGGGTGCCGAGGAGGTCGGCGACGCAGGTGGCGGCGGCGCCGGGGCCTGCGATGAGGATCGCGCGGGGGCGGCCGTCCGGTGCGAGGTCGTGGACGCCGGCCTCGGCCGCGTGCCGGGCGGCGGTGCGGACGCGGGCGCCGGCTTCGGCCGCGCCGCGCAGGAGGGCTCGGCGGTCGGCCTCGGCGAGGGCCTCCGGCGTGTCCAGCAGAGAGTCGTCGAGCATGGCGGCAGTCTCCGATCGCCTGAGGCGTCGTCGGGTTGCGGGGCCGGGGGCGAGATGCCCTGCGGGGCGTGGTCGCCCGGCTGGGGGGTCCTGGCGTCGGGTGGGGCGCGGCTGCGCGGTGCCCGGCGCCCGGTGGTGGGTGTGGGGTTATGCGGGGCGGCGGGCCTCGTCGACGAGGAGGACGGGGATGCCGTCGCGGACGGGATAGGCCAGGCCGCAGTCCTGGCCTGTGCAGATCAGCTCTGTGTCCTGCTCCTTGAGGGGGGCGTGGCAGGCGGGGCAGGCGAGGATCTCCAGGAGGCCGGCTTCGAGCGGCATGGGGTTTCCCTTCGGCGTGTGGGGGTGTGCGGGTGTGTGGGGCGGTGTGCGGATGCGCCTGGTCAGGGTACCGCTGGTGAGGGTGGGGTGCGGGGGTTGGACGGGGTGCGGTGGGTGCGGGTGGGACCCGGCCAGGGGCTGTGCTGCTGGGCCGGCTCCCGGTGGGGCTCAGGAACGGATGATGGCCAGGGCCTCGTCGCGGATTTTGGTCATCGTCGGTTCGTCGCGGGCTTCCGCGTTGAGGCGCAGGAGGGGTTCGGTGTTGGAGGGGCGGACGTTGAACCACCAGTCGGTGGAGGAGACGGTGAGGCCGTCGAGTTCGTCGAGGGTGACGTCCTCGCGGTGGCCGTAGGCCGCCTTGATCGCGGCGATGCGGTCGGCCTGGTCGGCGACCGTGGAGTTGATCTCGCCGGAGCCGGTGTAGCGGTCGTAGGCGGAGACCAGGGCGGAGAGGGGGCCGTCCTGGGTGCCGAGGGCGGCGAGGACGTGGAGGGCGGCCAGCATGCCGGTGTCGGCGTTCCAGAAGTCCTTGAAGTAGTAGTGGGCGGAGTGTTCGCCGCCGAAGATCGCGCCGGAGCGGGCCATCTCCGCCTTGATGAAGGAGTGGCCCACGCGGGTGCGGACGGGGGTGCCGCCGTTCTCGCTCACCACCTCGGGAACGGTCCAGGAGGTGATCAGGTTGTGGATGACGGTGCCCTTGCCGCCGTTGCGTGCGAGTTCGCGGGCGGCGACCAGGGCCGTGATCGCGGACGGGGAGACGGGCTCGCCCCGCTCGTCGACGACGAAGCAGCGGTCGGCGTCGCCGTCGAAGGCGAGGCCGAGGTCGGCGCCCTCTTCACGGACGCGCTGCCGCAGGTCCACGAGGTTCGCCGGGTCCAGGGGGTTGGCCTCGTGGTTGGGGAAGGTGCCGTCCAGTTCGAAGTACATGGGGACGAGGGTCAGGGGCAGGCCCTCGAACACCGTGGGGACGGTGTGGCCGCCCATGCCGTTGCCCGCGTCGACGACGACCTTCAGGGGGCGGATGGAGGTCAGGTCGACGAGGGCGCGCAGGTGTGCCGCGTAGTCCTTCAACGTGTCGGTCCGGGAGATCGTTCCCGGTTGTGCGGCGGCTTCGGGGGCGCCGGTGTCCGTCCAGCGTTCCACCAGCTCGCGGATCTCCGTCAGGCCCGTGTCCTGGCCGACGGGGGCGGCGCCCGCGCGGCACAGCTTGATGCCGTTGTACTGGGCCGGGTTGTGCGAGGCCGTGAACATGGCGCCGGGCAGGTTCAGTGCGCCCGAGGCGTAGTACAGCTGGTCCGTCGAGCACAGGCCGATCTCGGTGACGTGCACGCCCAGTGCCGCCGCGCCGCGCGCGAAGGCGCCGGTGAGGCCGGGTGAGGAGGGGCGCATGTCGTGGCCGACGACGATCGCCTCGGCGCCGGTCACCCGGGCGAAGGCCGCGCCGAACAGTTCGGCCAGTGACTCGTCCCACTGGTCCGGGACCACCCCGCGTACGTCGTACGCCTTCACGATCTGTGACAGATCAGCAGCCACGGCCAACCTTCCTGAAGTCCCTGGAGTCCTGTGGGTCACCACAAACTACCCGGACCGGTTCCTGGTCCGCCGTGGGGCCGTCGTCCGAGGTCGGGCGGTGCTACGGCAGCATTCGGTCCAGGACCGGTGAGCGCGGAGACGGCGACGTCGGACCGGCCGGGGACGGGTGACAGGCGCTCGCCAAGGCGGCGCCGATGTCGGCGAGTTGCCCGCAGGCGCGGCGAACTGGGGGGGCGGCGAAGGCGGTTCCGCAGGGCGGGGCGGGAACTCGGGGCGCGCGCAGGCCTGGTCGGCTGTTCATGAGACCGACCGGGAGGATCGCGTTTCCGGTCACGATTCCGGTCGCCCTGTCCGGCCGGGTGCGCGGCCCTCATTGCGACCCTTCACGCGGCCAGAATCGCAGCATCCGGAAAGCGGTTTCCCGTGAAGGCGGGAACCGCTCAGTTGTCCGGTGAGCGGAGCACCCGCAGATGGCCGCGGCGGGCGACCTCCATCGGGTCCGCCGTGCGGGCACCGCCGCCGGCGCCGGCCGCACGCTCCTGCGGACGTGCTGCTTCGCGGACCGCGTTGGCAAGCGCTTCCAGATCGTCGCCGCTGGGCCGTGCGGGAGCCGAACCGTCGAGGAGGCGGACGACCTCCCAGCCGCGCGGGGCGGTGAGGCGCTCGGAGTGCTCGGCGCACAGGTCGTAGCAGTGGGGTTCGGCGTAGGTGGCGAGCGGGCCGAGGACCGCGGTCGAGTCGGCGTAGACGTACGTCAGCGTCGCGACGGCGGGTCGGCCGCAGGCGGTGCGCGAACAGCGACGTACAGGGCTCACGACGTTGGACGGTACCGCACTCTTGAGCGGGCCGCGACGACTCTCCACCAGGTCACTCCACCGTGTCGTGTTGTGAAACGCCCCACGCGCCACTCCAGTCATACCCCGCTGACCTGCGCGAACACCAGTCATTAAACGCAGGAAGACGGCGGCCCGCGGTCATCACTCGGCACAAACGGCATCAATTGCCATGAGTTCGCCGGTCTGGGAGAGATACGGAATCGAGCCCAACCTTGGCTGGAATGGTCATCCCGCGACATGCCGTGTATGGCGGCCCAAGGCGGTCCGGATGCCGTGCGGTGCCGGGCGCTGCCCGGTGCCGGCTGCGGCGGGGACTACGCTTCAGTAGTGATGGACAGCCCCGTACCGCCCCCCGCCGCAGGCCCCGGACCCCGTCGTCGCGATCGTCACGGCCGGGGCATGCGGGGGCCGATCGCGCCGCCGCAGGTGCCGTTGGCCGCCAGCCGTGCCGAGGTGTTCGCGGATCTCGTGCAGGACTCCGTGGAGCGGCTGGAGCGGCGGTGGCCGCAGCTCGCCGACATCGACTTCGTGGTGCTGGAGGTGCCGCGCCTGGACGCGACCCCGGAGCCGTGGAACGACGAGGCCGTCCCGTTGGGCGGGACGGTTCCCGCGCGTGAGGGCCGGCGGGCGCGGGTCGTCGTCTACCGGCGGCCGGTCGAGATCCGCACCAAGGGGCGTGACGAGCGGGCCGCGTTGGTGCATGAGGTGGTCGTGGAGCAGGTCGCGGAGCTGCTCGGGCTGACTCCGGAGACGGTGGACCCGCGCTACGGCGAGGACTGACCACCGCCCGCCCCCGGGCCCTTCGTTCGAGGGACCCGGGCATCCCTTTCGGGTTACTTCTGCAGCACCGCGACGTCCTCGTCGGCCTCCGGCACGGCCACTGTGCCCCGGTCGTGCGGCAGGGTCTGGATCGTGAAGCCGGGGACGCCGTCCTCGGTCGCCGCCAGGGTGCGGGAGGCGTAGACCGGGGTGTCCGTGAGGGGTTCCACGGTCAGCGCGTAGGTGCCCTTCAGGCCGGTGGGGACGGGGAGTTCGACGTCCTGTGTGGTGCCGGCCTTGACCGTGTACGTCTTGGACGTGGGTGTGCCGCCGCCGCTGCCCGCGGACGCGGTGACCTTGACCTCGGCGGTGCCCTTGGGGGCCGTCAGGGAGAGGGTGGAGCCCTTGGCGCTGTTGTCGGCGACGGACGCGCGCGTGCCGACCGGCGCGGTGGCGGGGATGAACGCCGACTCCTGGTTGGTGCCCTTGCCGCGCAGGACGCGTACGCCCGCGACCACCGGCACGGAGGAGCCCGTCGGGGTCAGGATCAGGGAGCCGGCCTCCCCGCGCGTGACGTCGCCCAGGTCGACCGAGGTCGTCATGCCCGCCTTGACGTGCAGCGTCTCGTGTCCGGCCGGGGTGATCAGCCCGGAGGGGGAGGCGAGTTGGACCTTCAGGTCCGCGTCGGCCTCGCCGGGCGCGAAGGCGACGAGACGGACGGCCGTGGCGTCCTTGGGGATGCCCGGGATGACCTGGGCGGCCGCCGGGTCGGTGGAGGCGGCCAGCCAGTCGCCGCCGAGCTTCGCGTCCAGGGCCTGGACGGTGGCCCCCACGCGGCCACTGCGCACGTTGACGTGGACCGTGAGGTCCTCCTGCTTCTCGGCGATGAGCGTGGACAGCAGGATCGGCTCGCTGGAGTGGGCCGGGACCGTGATGCCCTCCCCCACGGTCGTCGCGAGGGCGCCTGTCCTGCCGTAGAGCTCGATGTCGACGACGGCGGCGGAGTCGTCCGGGTTGGTGAGGTGGACGTAGTCCGTGCGGTCGGCGAGCGTGCTGGCGCCCGGGAACCAGAACTCCGTGTCCGGCGCGGTGCAGGTGACGCCCTGGAGGCCGCGGCCGGTGCCGGCGGCGACCTCGGTGGTCTCCTGGACGGTCCAGCCGGGTGCGAACTTCCCCTCGGCGGTGCCCAGGAGGGCGGGTGCGGCGCCGCCGGTGGTGTCGCCGACGGCCGGGGTGCCGGGCGCCTTGGGCGTGAGGACGGGCTTCGCCGCCGTCTTCTTCTTGGCGCCGGGCTTGCCGGTCGCCTTGCCGCTCGTCGCGTTGCCCGCGGCGGCCGCCGACTCCTCGGCGGCGGCCGTGAGCCGGGCCGTGCCGTCGCTGTCCGTGCCCTTGGTGACGGGCGTGAACGACGTGTACGACGTCTCGGCGAGGTCGGAGGTGCTGGGTGAGGGGCAGAGCAGGCTGGTGCGCTCCACGGGCAGTTCGGCGGCCGCCTTGGCGGTGTCCGGGCCGGGGGTGTCCGGCTGGTTGAGCGTGGCGAACCCGGTGACGGCGGCGAGTGCGGCCGTGCCGGCGATCAGGGACAGGGTGGTGCGGTTCACTGCTGGCTCCCGTCGGGGCGCTCACTGCCGGTGCCGTGGGGGTCCTGGGCCGGGTCGTAGGCGGGGTCGTAGCCGCCCTGGCCGTAGGCCGACGGGTCGTAGCCCTGCTGCTGGTAGGCCGGGTCGTACGGCGCCTGCTGGGCCTGGCCGTCGTAGGCGTACGGGTCGTACTGGCCGGCCTGGTAGGGGTCGTAGGACTGCTGGTCGTAGCCGCCGTCCGCCGGGTACTGCTGGGTGTTCTGGTACTGCTCGGCGGTGTAGCCGGCGTACTCGGCGCCCTGGTAGCTCGTCTGGTCCGTCCCCCAGGCTCGATCCTGCTCGCCCGGGGGGACCCCCATGCCGTAGGACTGCTGCTGCGGGACCGCGACGGGCACCTGCTGCTCCTGCGCAGGAGTGGGGAACTCGTCGGCCCGGGTGGGCTCTTCGGTGTCCGTCTCGGCCTCGGCCTGGGCGCGCAGGCGGCGGGCGCGGCGGCCCTCGCCCTCCTCGGCCTGGGCGGGGATCGGCTCCTCCTCGGGGAGGTCGTCGTCGACGTCGCGGCGGCGGCCGGGGAGGGCGAGGACGACCAGGACGAGGGCGAGGAAGCCCTGGGCCCACAGCCAGGCGGTGTGGGTGAACGGGTCGTCGTAGGTGACGTCCAGTTTCCCGCCGGAGTCGGGGAGTTCGAAGCCCTGGGCCCAGCCGTCGACGGTGGTGCGGGTGAGGGCCTTGCCGTCCAGGGTGGCCGTCCAGCCGTCGGCGGCGGCGTCGGCCAGGCGCAGGACGCGGCTGCCGGAGCCGTCGGGGACGGTGGTGTGGATGTCGACGGGGCCCGCGGCGACCGGGGTCGCCGCGCCCTTGCCGGAGTCGGCGACGATCGCCGCGCGGGACACCTCCTGGTTCACCCGCCACAGGGCGCTGCCGTCCTGCTGGCTGAGCCGCTTCAGGCCGGGTGTGGCGTCCAGGACGCGGGTGACCTCGCGGGGGGCGCCCTTGTGGACGAGGACGTAGCCCACGGCGAACTTGCCGAGTTCGTCGGCCTGGTCGGCGCCGGAGCCGGCCACGAGGTTGGCGACGGCCTTGTCGAGCTGCTTGTTCTCGCCGTCGGCCGCGGCGAGTTCGGCGTCGCCGAGGCGGGCGCCCGAGCCGCGGACCAGCATGTAGCCGACGTGGGCGGTGGAGGCGCTGTCGAGGACGAGGGTGCGGGCCTGGTCGCGGTTGCCGGCCTCCTCGGCGACGAACGCGGGCACCTGCACGGGGTCGCGGCGCTCCAGGGGGCCGTCGGCGCCGCCGATCATCCAGCCGGCGGCGACGAGCAGCGGGCCCGCTGCCGAGGCGAAGGCGATGAGGACGGCGACCGGCTGGCGCCAGCCGAAGCTCTGCTCGGCGACACGCGTGCGTGCCCCGTCGGCGCCGATGACGGCGGCGGCGAGGAGCGCGAGGCCGTACACGAGGGTGGCGGGGCCGGCCCAGGTGGAGCTGTTGGACAGGACCGCGAGGACGAGGCCCACCAGGGCGACCGCCCAGGCCGCCCAGACGCCGAAGTGGCGCTCGGAGCGCAGCAGGGCGGCCAGCGCGGCCAGCACGATGCCGATGAGCATCAGGCCGTCGACGGTGCCGGGGCCGCCGGGGCTGGCGCCGAGCAGGTCGAGCGCGGTGGCGGTCGACGGGCCGTAGTCGAGGCCGGCCTGGGTGAAGAAGCCGAACGGCAGCAGGGACAGCGACCAGGGCGCGAGGATCAGCAGCGGGGTGCCCAGCTGGGCCAGGAAGCGCAGCCCGTAGGCGGTGATGTCGCGGCGGCGCACGGCCAGGACCGCGAGCCCGAGGATGAGGGCGACGGGCCAGATGATCGGCGTGAACGCGGTGGTGATCGTCAGCAGCAGCGCGTACGCCCAGGTGGCGCGCCAGCTGCCGCGGGCGCCGGAGGCATGGGTCAGGCCGCTCGCGGCGACGCCCGTGCGGGCGATGAGCGGCAGCAGGACGGCCAGGACGGCGGTGCCGACGCGGCCGCCGGCGAGGGCGCCGGTGGCGGCCGGCAGGAAGGCGTAGACGACGGCCGCCCACGCGCGCAGGAGGCGCGATTCGACGAGCGGGCGGGACGCGAAGTAGGCGGTGACGCCGGCCAGGGGCACCGAGCAGACGAGCAGCACGGTGAGGGCGAGGCCCGTCGAGCCGAGCAGCAGGGTGGCCAGCGTCGCGATGATCGCGAGGTAGGGCGGGGCTGCGGGGGTGCCGCCCGCGCCGACCGGATGCCAGGCGTCGAGGTAGCGCGACCACAGCTCGGAGGCGTCGGCCGGGGCGGGCAGCAGGGCGCCGCCCGCCAGCGCGCCGCCGCCGAGGAGGTTGCGGCAGGCGACCAGGGAGACGAACAGGAGGATCAGGAAGAGCACCGGGCCGGGTTTGCGGGCGATGCGCTTGAGGCGGGCGAACTGCTCGATCTCCAGGAAGTCCGCGTCGTCGCCACCGGGTCCGGACTCGACGGCGCCGCCGTGCCGGCCCGCGCCGGAGACGGCCTCGGGGTCGGAGGAGCCGAAGAGGTCGCCGGCGACCTGTTCGACGGTGGCCCGCACGGTCGCGCCGGGCGGCGGGAACAGGGGGCGCAGTTCGTCCTTGCCGACCGTCGGCTTCCCGCGGCTGCGCCGGCCGGCGATGATCCGCTCGGGGCGCAGCAGGGTGCCCAGCAGGCCGCGGATCTCGTCGAGGGCCTGTCCGGGGACCTTGCCGACGAGGTAGGCGACCGTGCGCAGCAGCGTGCCGAGGACCAGGCGCACCAGGATCCAGGGCAGCAGGGCGGTGCGGCTGTTGACGAGGAGGGTGTAGACGGCGCCGGCCTTGTCGACCTTGTGCGGGGAGGCGCTGGTGCGGCCCGCGCAGTCGACGGTGCGGCGCTCGCGGGAGGCGGCCTCGGCGTGCCGGACGACGGCCTCGGGGGCGATGAGGACGCGGTGGCCCGCGGCCTGCGCGCGCCAGCACAGGTCGACGTCGTCGCGCATCAGGGGCAGCCGGCGGTCGAAGCCTGCGAGCTGTTCGAAGACGTCGCGGCGGATCAGCATGCCGGCGGTGGACACGGACAGCACGGACCGGACGTGGTCGTGCTGGCCCTGGTCCTGTTCGCGGCGGTCCAGGCCGGTCCAGCGGCGGCCGGAGTGGGCGATGGTGACGCCGACCTCGAGGAGCTGGCGGCGGTCGTACCAGCCGCGGAGCTTGGGGCCGACGATCGCCACGTCGTCCCGGCCGAGTTCGAGTTCGTTCTCCACCACGCGCAGCATTTCGGCCAGCGCGTGCGGTTCGGGGGCGCAGTCGTCGTGCAGCAGCCACAGCCACTGGACGGGCTCTCCGTGCGGGAGGTCCGGCAGGTCGTAGGCGTCGTCGCGCCACGTGCGCGTGACGGGGTCCCAGCCGCTGGGGCGCTTCAGGTAGGGCAGTTCCTCGGGGGTGAGGACCGGGGCCGTGCGGTTGGCCTCCTCGACGGCCTGGCCGAAACCGGTGCGCCGGGCGAGGTGCAGGACGCGGTCGTCACCGAGGGCGTCGGTGACCAGCTGCGCGGAGGCGTCCGAGCTGCCGGTGTCGGCGGCCATGACGGACTGCACGGGGCGCTCCTGGCCGAGCAGCCCGGCGAGCGCGTCGGGCAGCCAGCGGGCACCGTCGTGGGAGACGATCACCGCGGTCACTACATGACGCGGGAACTCAGGTGTGGCAGCGCTGTCGTGATGGGCTGCCGTGTGGCTGTGCACGGACATCGAGGTACGGGCCCCGGTTCGATGGACTGCGGTGGACGCCGGCGCCGCGCGCGGGCGGCGGGGTGTCTCGGACGAGCGCCCACACTATCGGCTGGGCAGGACGACGGCCCGCCGCCTGTGGACAACCCACCTGCGACGGGCCGTTGGGCCTGTGCGGACGTACCTCTGTGGAGCGGGCGGTTCTCAGACCGCCGCCTTCTTCAGTCGGCGGCGCTCCCGCTCGGACAGGCCGCCCCAGATGCCGAATCTCTCGTCGTTGGCGAGGGCGTACTCGAGGCATTCGGAGCGGACCTCGCAGGCGAGGCAGACCTTCTTGGCCTCGCGGGTGGAGCCGCCCTTCTCGGGGAAGAAGGACTCGGGATCGGTCTGGGCGCACAGCGCGCGCTCCTGCCAGCCGAGTTCCTCGTCCGCGTCGTCGACGTCGACCAGCAGTTGCTGCACCAGCTCGGTCATGTGCGCCCCTCGCTCTGTCTTTCGCGTCCCCGTGACCTGGCCGTTACCGATTTCGGCTGAACGACACGAGTGAAATTACAAGTGTGCTGCTCCGGGCGAGTCAAGCCGAGATCTGCTATTGGGCCCCTTATTCACTCTGCGGAACCAAGGCCATGCAGTAAGTGTTCAAATCGCCATAAACCTTGACACGCAGATGAAGCCCCGGAGGACCACGGCCCCGCACAGCGCTTGCACGAGGGAGGACGTCCAGAAGTTCGATCCCGTTGCGACACGCGCGCGGAAGCGAACCGGATCACAGTCGGATCACGAGGTCGCCACGAGGCTTGCGCGCCCGGCTTGTGCGCCATGTGTCCCGGTCGGCGTGTGCACAAACCTTTCACCTCGCAGATGGACCGGAAGAGGTGAACCATGTCCCACATACCGGGCGTCGAGTTGACAGTGAAGGTGTGAACCGATGTCCTTGTGGGCATGCTCGCGAACTTGGCACTCACCTCGACCGGCTCCGCCGGGTCCCACGGTGCTGCCCGCGCTCGCTGTAGCTGTTGTCGTTGTTCCAGCTGTTGAGCCCAACGCGCTCCGGCTGCTCCTTCTGAGTCCACCGCGACTCGGCTGCTGTTTCCCCTTAGCCCACACCAGGGCGCCCCTGTTCCACCCGTGATCCGGGCGGACGGTACGCGACACCCAGCAAGCCCCCCACTCCTTCCGCCTCTCCCGCCGAGGAACCACCGCATTCCATGAACAGCGACAACGACCTCCAGATCGCCGGCGACATCCTCGAAGTCCCCCACCTCCTTCAGGCACCGCGCGAGCACCCGGCCACCGTCGCCGACTTCGTCGGCCTGGCCCGCTCCGTCGCCGCCGACCGCGCCCAGTGGGAGCACCTGGTCCGGTACGACGCCACGACCCGCTGGTACCACCGGCTGCAGACCGGCCCCGGCTACGAGGTGTGGCTGCTGTCCTGGGTGCCCGGTCAGGGCAGCGGGCTGCACGACCACGGCCGCTCCAGCGGCGTGCTCACGGTCCTGGACGGCGAGCTGACCGAGCACACCGAGCGCGGCACGCGGGTACTGGGGGCGGGGACACAGCGGGTGTTCGCGCCGGGATACGTGCACGAGGTCGTCAACGACGCGCTGGCGCCGGCGGTGAGCCTGCACGTGTACTTCCCCGGCCTGACGGAGATGCCGATGCTCCCGCAGTCCGCGCTGCGCCCGACCGCAGGGACCCGGACCCCCATCGCGTGCGCGGCCGTCGAGCCCTCCGGACAGGTGGACGCGGTCCGCGCGTAGGCGGGGCGGCGCTGCCGGCGCGTGGGCAGGGCGCGGTCGGCCTGTGGGCGGGGGCGGCGGCTCGTACGGGTGAGCCGGTTATCCACAGGGGGGCGGTTGTCCACAACCGGCCGTCGCGTTGTCGTGGTCGCCTGCAAGACTTGCTCTCATGCGCATTGTGGTTCTGGCAGGCGGCATCGGCGGTGCCCGGTTCCTGCGCGGTCTGAAGCAGGCCGTGCCGGACGCGGACATCACGGTCATCGGCAACACCGGCGACGACATCCATCTCTTCGGGCTGAAGGTCTGCCCGGACCTCGACACGGTGATGTACACGCTCGGCGGCGGCATCAACGAGGAGCAGGGCTGGGGTCGTTCCGACGAGACCTTCCATCTGAAGGAGGAGCTCGCGGCGTACGGCGCCGGGCCCGGGTGGTTCGGGCTGGGCGACCGGGACTTCGCCACGCACATCGTGCGGACGCAGATGATCGGCGCCGGGTATCCGCTGAGCGCGGTGACCGAGGCGCTGTGCGACCGGTGGAAGCCGGGGGTGCGGCTGATCCCGATGACCGACGACCGGGTCGAGACGCATGTCGCGGTCGAGGTCGACGGCGAGCACAAGGCCGTCCACTTCCAGGAGTACTGGGTGCGGCTGCGGGCGTCGGTGCCGGCGCAGGCGGTCGTGCCCGTCGGCGCCGAGCAGGCGAAGCCCGCGCCCGGGGTGCTGGAGGCGATCGCGGGCTCGGACGTGGTGCTCTTCCCGCCGTCGAATCCGGTCGTCTCCGTCGGCACGATCCTCGCCGTGCCCGGCATCCGCGAGGCGATCGCCGAGGCCGGTGTGCCGGTGGTGGGCCTCTCCCCCATCGTCGGGGACGCTCCGGTGCGCGGCATGGCCGACAAGGTGCTCGCGGCGGTCGGCGTGGAGTCGACGGCCGCGGCGGTGGCCGAGCACTACGGGCCGGGACTGCTCGACGGCTGGCTCGTCGACACCGTGGACGCGGGCGCCGTGGAGCGGGTCGAGGCGGCCGGGATCCGCTGCCGGGCCGTGCCGCTGATGATGAGCGACCTCGACGCGACCGCGCAGATGGCCCGGGAGGCGTTGAAGCTGGCGGAGGAGGTGCGGGGGGCATGAGCGGATCCGTCGAGAGCGGTTACCGGGTCTGGGCCGTGGGCGGCCTGCCCGAGGTGCAGGCCGGGGACGACCTCGCCAAGATGATCGCCGCCGCCGAGCCGGGGCTCGTCGACGGGGACGTGCTGCTCGTCACCTCGAAGGTCGTCTCCAAGGCGGAGGGGCGGATCGTCCGGGCGCAGGACCGGGAGGCCGCCATCGACGCCGAGACCGTACGGGTCGTGGCGCGGCGCGGGCCGCTGCGGATCGTCGAGAACCGGCAGGGGCTGGTGATGGCGGCGGCGGGCGTGGACGCCTCCAACACCCCTTCGGGGACGGTGCTGTTGCTGCCTGAGGACCCGGACGCGTCGGCGCGCGCGATCCGGGCCGGCCTGCGGGACGCCCTCGGTGTCGACGTCGGGGTCGTCGTCACCGACACCTTCGGGCGCCCCTGGCGTGCGGGGCTCACGGACGTGGCGATCGGCGCCGCGGGTGTGCGGGTGCTGGACGATCTGCGCGGCGGCACGGACGCCCACGGCAACCCGCTGAGCGCGACGGTCGTCGCCACGGCGGACGAGCTGGCCGCCGCCGGGGACCTCGTGAAGGGAAAGGCGGCCGGGCTGCCCGTGGCCGTGGTGCGGGGGCTCGGGCACGTCGTCGTCACCAGGGACGGCGGGACCGGCGAGAACGGCGGGACCGGCGGGCACGACCAGGAGGTCGAGGGCGCGCGGGTCATGGTGCGGGGGGCCCGCGACGACATGTTCCGGCTCGGGACGTCCGAGGCGGTGCGGCTGGCGGTCACGCAGCGGCGGACGGTGCGGTCCTTCACCGACGAGCCGGTCGATCCCGGGGCGGTACGGCGGGCCGTCGCGGCGGCCGTCACCGCGCCGGCGCCGCATCACACAACGCCGTGGCGGTTCGTGCTGCTGGAGTCGCAGGAGTCGAGGATCCGGCTGCTGGATGCCATGCGGGACGCGTGGATCGCGGATCTGCGGCGGGACGGGAAGTCCGAGGAGTCCATCGCCAAGCGGGTGCGGCGGGGTGACGTCCTGCGCAACGCGCCCTATCTGGTGGTGCCGTGTCTGGTGATGGACGGCTCGCACAGCTACGGGGACGCACGGCGGGACGCGGCCGAGCGGGAGATGTTCGTGGTCGCGACCGGCGCCGGCGTGCAGAACTTCCTGGTCGCGCTGGCCGGGGAGCGGCTGGGGTCCGCGTGGGTGTCGTCGACGATGTTCTGCCGGGACGTGGTGCGGGAGGTGCTGGAGCTGCCGGAGGGGTGGGACCCGATGGGCGCGGTGGCGGTCGGGCACGCGGCTGAGGAGCCTCGGGCCCGGGGGGAACGGGAGGTGGAGGGGTTTGTCGAGGTGCGGTGAGACACGCGGCGCTGTACGGGTGCGGTCACATGCGCGGTGCCTGTGAGGTACGCGGTCGTGCGGGAGGGTGCGGTGATGTGCGTGGGTGCGCCTAGTCTCTGAAGCAGCCATTCCGTCGACCTGGGACTTCATTCGTGGCAGGACGGTTCGATCCTCGGCCTGCGCGTACGACCGTGCGCGGCGGGCATGTCGGGGTGCCCGGCGCCGGGCCTGGCGGGGTGCCGCGGCAGGCGTCGGGGCCGGAGCAGGTGCGGGTTCGGGTGCGGGAGTACGTCCCGGAGGGGGCGCTCGATCTTGGGCTCGTGCTCGGGCCGCTTCGGCGCGGGCCCGGGGATCCGACGTTCCGGGCGATGCCGGACGGGTCCGTGTGGCGGGCCAGCCTCACCCCTGCCGGGCCGGGGACGCTGCGGGTCGCCGTGACCGGCGGCGGCGTGGTGCGCGGGGAGGCATGGGGGCCGGGGGCCGAGTGGTTGCTGGAGCAGTTGCCGGTGCTGCTCGGGGCCGCGGATGCGCCGGAGGCGTTCGTGCCCCGGCACCGGGTGGTGGCGACGGCCCGGCATCGGCGGCCGGGGTTGCGGCTGACACGGACCGGGCTGGTGCTGGAGTCGCTGATCCCGTCCGTGCTGGAGCAGAAGGTCACGACCGACGAGGCGTACCGGGCGTGGCGGTTGTTGGTGCGCAAGTTCGGGGAGCCCGCGCCGGGGCCTGCGGCGGGCGGGCGGCTGTGGGTGATGCCGACGCCTCGGACGTGGGCGTTGATTCCTTCGTGGGAGTGGCACCGGGCGGGGGTCGACAACAAGCGGGCGTCGACGATTCTGCGGGCGGTGCGGGTCGCTGCGCGGCTGGAGCAGGCGGTGGGTATGGAACCTGCCGCTGCTCAGGCTCGGTTGGAGGTCGTGCCGGGGATTGGGCCGTGGACGTCTGCGGAGGTGGTGCAGCGCAGTCATGGCGCCGCCGATGCGGTGACCGTGGGGGATCTGCATCTGCCGGGGATCGTGGGGTGGGCGCTGGCCGGGGACCGGGATGCCGATGATGCCGCGATGTTGGAGTTGCTGGAGCCGTATGCAGGGCAGCGGCATCGGGCGGCTCGGTTGATTCTGCTGAGCGGACGGACGCCGGCGCGGCGGGCTCCGAAGATGCCGAAGACTGACATCGGCCGGTGGTAAGTGGGCTGTCGTTGGGGTTGCGGTACCTGGGGGCTCCGCCCCCTGACCCCCGATCCGTCCCCAGACCCCGATCCGCCCCCGACCCCGATCCGCCCTGAAGGGGCCTCGTCCTCCAAGCGCCGGACGGGCTGGATTCCCGGCCGGCGTCGAGATGTCGCGTCTACTGGCGAGATGTCGCGTCTACTGGTCCGACGAGAACCGCACCGCCCCCGCCGGAATCCGCGCGTCGCACCACACCCGCATGCCGTCCCTCAGCTCGTTGTCGGGGCCGATGACCGCGCCGTCGCCGATGACCGTGCCGGTGAGGACGGAGCGTTCGCCCACGCGGGCCCGGGTGCCGATGAGGGAGTCGGTGATGACGGCGCCGGGTTCGATGACGGCGCCGGGGAGGATCGTGGAGCCGAAGACCCGCGCGCCCTCCGCCACGAACGCGCCCTCGCCCACCACCGTGCCGCCGGTCAGCTTGGCGTCGGGGGCGACCCTGGCCGTGGGCAGGACCAGGCGGTCTCCGCAGCGGCCGGGGACCGCAGGCGACGGGGCACGGCCGAGGACCAGGTCCGCCGAGCCGCGGACGAAGGCCGCGGGGGTGCCGAGGTCCAGCCAGTATGTCGAGTCGACCATGCCCTGGAGGTGGGCGCCGGCGGAGAGGAGGTCGGGGAACGTCTCGCGCTCCACCGACACCGGGCGGCCCGGCGGGATCGTGTCGATGACCGAGCGGCGGAACACGTAGGCGCCCGCGTTGATCTGGTCGGTGACTATCTCCTCGGGGGTCTGCGGCTTCTCCAGGAACGCCAGGACCTTGCCCGTCTCGTCCGTGGGGACCAGGCCGTAGGCCCGGGGGTCCGTCACCTTCGTGAGGTGGAGGGAGACGTCCGCACCCGTCGTCTCGTGCGTGGCCACGAGTCGCCCGATGTCCAGGCCGGTGAGGATGTCGCCGTTGAAGACCAGCACCGGGTCGTCGGGGCCGGAGTGCAGCCGGGACGCCACGTTGCGGATCGCGCCGCCGGTGCCGAGGGGTTCATCCTCCGTCACGTACTCGATGTGCAGGCCCAGTGCCGAGCCGTCGCCGAAGTACGGTTCGAAGACCTCCGCCAGATAGCTCGTCGCGAGGACGATGTGGTCCACTCCCGCCGCTCTCGCCCGCGCCAGTTGGTGCGTGAGAAACGGCACGCCCGCCGCCCTGACCATGGGTTTGGGTGTGTGCACCGTGAGCGGGCGCAGCCGGGTGCCCTTGCCGCCGACCAGGAGGATCGCTTCTGTCACCGTCGTCTCTGCTTCCTGCCGGGACCGGCCGAACTGCCTTTCGACCAGCCAGTTTATGCAGACCGTTGGGTGGCGACTTCCAGGCCGTTGGTGTTCGGTTCCCGTCCCCTGAACGTTCCGTTCGAGTCCAAGGAGCGTTCCGTCCCAGTCTCAGGAGCGTTCCGTCCCAGTCCCAGGAGACTGTCCCCCCGACGGCTGCTGAATGTGCCCCCGTCTCCCTCTGGATGCGTGCTCCGGCCGTTCACGGCGCGGGCGGCCTCCGGGGCCTCCCCAGACCCCGGAGCTCCCGGACCGGACCGCCCGCCTCAGCGCCCCTGGTAGCGCGCCGCGGTCGAACGGGCCGAGCCGAGCTTGCCGTAGAGCTGCGCGCCCGGGCATTCCGTGGCGTAGCCGTCCCGGTGACCGGAGATCACATTCAGCCGTACGTTCTTTCCCTTTGCGTAGAGATTGCCACCCGCGGACTTCAGGTATGTCTTGCCTTTCGGATTCGCCCCGAAGAGACCGAGCTTCCACGCCGTCAGTCGGGCGACGGCCGTGACCGTGGCGGAGTTCGGTTGGGCGCTGGAGAAGGTGCCGAGGACGGCGATCCCCATGCTGTTGGTGTTGAACCCGAGGGTGTGGGCGCCCAGGACCGGCTTCGCCACTCCCCCTGCGCGGCCCTCGTAGATCTTCCCGCACTTGTCGACGAGGAAGTTGTAGCCGATGTCGCGCCAGCCCATGCTCTTGACGTGGTAGCGGTAGATACCGCGGATGACGGAGGGAGCCTCGGAGCACTTGTAGCTGTTGCCCGACGCCGTGTGGTGCACGAACGCCGCCTTGACCGACGTCGTGTAGCGGAAGCCGCTCTCGCGCAGGCTCTCGTCGGCGCCCCAGCCGCGGCGCGTGACGATGGTCGGGCGCGGGCCGATGTACGGCTTCGCCCGCTGGGCCGACGTCAACTCGGCAGCGCGCAGGCTGAAGAGCTCGCTTTCGGTGCCCCGTCGGTCCAGGGCGGGGATCTCCGTGGCGCCGAGGGCGGCGAGGGGGGTGTTGACGGCCGAGGCCTCGATCGCCTCGGGCGTCATCTCGGGGGCGTCGATCGGTGTGGTGGTGGTCGTGTCGGCGGGCGTGGTGGCGGTGCCGACCGGCCTTGTGGTGGTGCCCGCGTCGGCCTGTGCCGGGGGCTGGTCGGCCTTCGGGTCGGTTACGGCGGGCGGCGTTTGGCTGGACGGGGGGCCCGAGGGGGTGGTGGGGGTGGTCGTTCCGGGGTCGACCAGTTCCAGGCGCAGGCCCGCGGGGAGGGGGGTGGCGGTCGAGAGGATGCGGGTGCCGCGGGCCGTCTCCTCCGTACGGCGTTCCATGTCCGGATGGACGCGGATCTCGACGCCGTCGGAGTCGCCGACCCAGAGGGGGGCCGTCGCGCCGCGGACCTGTCCCGAGGCGCTCTCGGGGGTGCCGGGGTCGGCGCCGTGGTCGGCGTTGTGCGTCTCGACGTCCTGCCAGCCGGACCAGGCGCCGGCGCCGGCCGGGCGGGTACGGACCTGGACGCGGCCGTGGAGCTCGGTGGCCGGGTCGTCCCAGACGACGCCGAGGAGGGAGAAGTGGCGTACGTCCCGACGGGGCAGGCCCTGGTCGGCGACGACGCCGCCGAGGGCTCGATCGCCGGTGAGGGGGGTGAGGGGCAGCGACTGGGTACTGCCCGGGAGGCCGGGCAGGTCAGGTAGGTCGGGCCGATCAAGTCGGTCAAGTCGGTCGGGCCGATCTCGTCGATCTGGTCGGTCAGGCCGATCTGGTCGGTCAGGTAGGTCGGATCGGTCAGGTAGGTCAGGTAGGTCGGATCGGTCTGGTCGGTCAGGTAGGTCTGGTCGGTCGGGTAGGGATCGTGTCGGGGGGGTGTCGGGGCTTGTGGCCCTGGTCGTGCCGGCGGGCGCCGCCTCTGCGGCCGGCGCCGGTCGCACCGTCGCCGCGGTGGCGGGCGGCGTCAGCGGGAGGGCGAGAGCCGCCACGCAGGTGACACCGATCGAGGAAGCAAGCAATCCACGCATGCCACCGATCCTGGACATAGTCATACATTTCTGTCCATCGGGGAGTTGACGGGCCGTCGGGCGTGTTCCGCCGAACCGGTGGCGCCGGGAGGGCTTCGGGAGAGGGCCGTGGCAGGTGCGGCAGCGGGGCGGCGCGTACGCTTGCGCGGGTGACTGCCACCGATCGCACCCCTGCCGACCTGCTGCGTTCCGCGCTGGCCGCGGACCCCGCGCGTCCCCTGGTGACCTTCTACGACGACGCCACCGGCGAACGGGTCGAATTGTCCGTGGCCACCTTCGCCAACTGGGTGGCCAAGACCGCGAATCTCCTCCAGGACGGGCTGTCCGCCGAGCCCGGCGACCGGGTCGCGCTGCTGCTGCCCGCGCACTGGCAGACGGCGGTGTGGCTGCTGGCGTGTTCGTCGGTGGGCGTCGTCGCGGACGTGGCCGGGGATCCGGCGCGGGCGGACTTCGTCGTCGCCGGGCCGGGGCAGTTCGAAGCGGGGCTGGCGTGCCGGGGCGAGCGGTACGCGCTGTCGCTGGCGCCGCTCGGCCGACGGTTCGTGCCGGGTCCTCCCGAGGGGTACGACGACTACGCCGTGAGCGTCCCGAGTTTCGGGGACCGCTTCGTGCCGTACGTTCCCGTCGACCCCGAGGAGCCCGCGCTGATCGTGGCCGGGGGCGAGTACACCGGTGCGGAGGTCGTGGAGCGGGCGCGGGCGGAGGCGTCGGGGCTGGGGCTGACCGGGCCCGGGTCGCGGCTGCTGTCCGGGCTGGCGTACGACACCTGGGACGGGCTGAGCGCGGGGTTGTACGCGCCGTTGGCGAGCGGGGGGTCCGTGGTGCTGTGCCGGAATCTGGCGCAGCTCGGCGAGGAGGCGCTGGCGAAGCGGATCGAGAGCGAGCGGGTTTCGGCTACGGCTCGGTGAGGGGGTGTGGGCCGGGGGTGAGGTGTGGCGGCCGGTGTCGGTGAGGCACCGTGCGTTGGTGTCGGCCTCGCTGGGGGCTGCCGCCCCCAGGCCCCCGCTTCGGCCCTGAAGGGGCCTCGTCCTCAAACGCCGGACGGGCTGAAAGTACGCGCCCCGCCTTCTGGGTACCGCCGGACAGGGTGTCGCACCGCAACTCATGGGCGCCGCGGGCCGGGGTCGCACCGCAACTCATGGGCGCCGCGGGCCGGGGTCGCCACCGCACCCCATGGGCGCCGCGGGCCAGGGTCGCCACCGCACCCCATGGGCGCCGCCGAACAAGGTGTCGCACCGCAACCCACACGGCGCGCCGGGGTGAATCCCCACACACAACGCACCGCCCCCTTCACCCGTTCGGCTCACTCCCGCCCGCCGCCGCGCCCACTTCGCGCCATCGTCGTAAGTGCAGCCGTGGTGCGGTGCTGCGGTGGTGTTCTGTGCGCTCGCGTGGCGGGAGGGGGTGATCGGACGTGAAGTACTCCCTGCGGCCGCGGCAGTGGGAGCTGTGGCGGTCGCCTCCGGTGCGGCGCCGGCGGCGGTGGGTGCGGTACGGGGTGGGGGCCGTGGGCGTGGTCGTGCTGGGGGTCGGGGTGGCCGGGTGGGTCGTCTACGCGAAGCTCGACGGGAACATCACGCCCGATGACGCGGCCGCGGCGGAGCTGGCGCGGTATGCGAAGGAGCGTCCGACGTCGTTGGTGAAGGACGCGCAGAACATCCTGCTCATCGGGTCCGACTCGCGGGCTGGGGACGGTAACGAGGAGTACGGGCGGGACTCGGGGACCGAGCGGTCGGACACGACGATCCTGCTGCATCTGGCCGCCGGGCGGCGCAGCGCCACCGCCGTGTCCCTGCCCAGGGATCTGATGGTGGACGTGCCGGCGTGTCTGCGGGCGGACGGGAAGCGGGCCGAAGCGACGTTCGCGATGTTCAACTACGCGTTCCAGACCGGGGGTTCGGCCTGCACGATCCGGACGGTGGAGAAGCTGACGGGGGTGCGGATCGATCATCACGTCGTCGTCGACTTCCGTGGGTTCAAGGATGTGGTGGACGCCGTGGACGGGGTGGAGGTCTGTCTGAGCAAGCCCATCGACGACAAGGCCGCCAAGCTGCGGCTGCCCGCCGGGAAGGTCACGCTCGACGGGGAGCAGGCGCTCGGGTATGTGCGGGCCCGTAAGTCGCTGGGGGACGGCAGTGACACCGACCGGATGGAACGGCAGCAGCGGTTCCTCGGGGCGCTCGTCAACAAGGTGCAGAGCAATGACGTCCTGCTGAACCCGGTGAAGCTGTATCCGGTGCTGGACGCGGCCACGTCCTCTCTCACCACCGACCCGGATCTGGCGAATCTGCGCGGACTCTACGAACTCGTGCGCGGCTTGCGAGACATTCCTACCGAACATGTGCAATTCCTGACCGTTCCACGGGAGTCGTACGTCTACAACGCCAATCGCGACCAACTCGTGGAGCCCGAGGCGGAAAAACTCTTCGAGCGGCTGCGCATCGACGCGCCGCTCGTGGTTTCCAAGGAAGTTCCCAAGAAATCCAGCTCTTCGAAGTCGCCCGGCTACGGACCGTTCGGATCCTTGGGTGTGAACCATGCGGCTTACGCGGCGGTTTCGCCCACTCCACCCGCTCCGACGTTCCGCGGAAACACCGCCGCCGAGGACGCCTGCGGGTAAAGCGCTCACCAAGCCGAGCTCTTACGGAGAACTGGAGTTCAAGGAAATGGGGCGGATTGCCCGCTTGTAGGGGCGTGGAATTTGTCACGGCCGTCGCCCGACGCTGAACTGGGCGGATAGTGTGAGCGGTCCGGTGCACCTGGCCGCGAGGTCCTTCCTGGGGTCGCGCACCGTGTGACCGAGACCCGAGCGCCTTAGAAGGGGGAAAGGCGCCGCGTGGCCCCGACGGAGGATTCGGACAACCGTGGACGCGCAAGGCCGTGGGCGGGCGGACAACATCGATCCCGCAGACCAGTGGGTGCTCAATCCGAACACCGGTGAATACGAACTGCGACTGAGTCCTTCCGGACCGCAGTCGGCGGTGCCCGGACCGCGCAGATCCGGCTCCGGCCAATCCGGCGGTGGCGGGCGCGGCGGCGGTGATTCCGCGCGCGGTCGTACGACGGGTACGACGGGAGCGGGGATGGGGCAGGGTGCGATGTCACCCTCGTCGTCCCTCTCGCAGTCGACCTCGCCGTCGGCCTCACCGGCCGGGACGGCGCTCGGCCCGGAGGTGCCGGGGCCGCGACGGCGCCGGGGTGCGCCGGAGGAACCGGTGACGAACCGGCGTGGGCGCCGGCCGGCGAAGAAGAAGTCGAAGGCGAAGAAGATTCTGCTGTGGACCGGCGGGATCATGGCCTTCGTCCTGGTGGGTACGGCCGGTGCGGCCTACCTCTATCTCCAGCACCTCAACGACAACATCACGTCCGTCTCCGACGACGGCGCGAGCACCGGTGGCTTCAGCAAGGACAAGGCGATCAACCTGCTGGTGATCGGCACCGACAAGCGCACCGGTTCGGGCAACGAGGGCTACGGCGACTCCGGCAGCGTGGGGCACGCGGACACCACGATCCTGCTGCACGTCTCCAAGGACCGGACGAACGCGACCGCGCTGAGCATCCCGCGCGACCTGATCGTGGACGTCCCGGACTGCCAGACCGAGCAGGCGGACGGCACCACCAAGGTCATCCCGGGCACGAGCGGCGTCCGCTTCAACACCAGCCTCGGGCAGGACGGCCGTACGCCGAGCTGCACCGTGCGCACGGTCACCGAGCTGACGGGGATCCAGGCGGACAATTTCATGGTCGCCGACTTCAACGCGGTGAAGACGCTGACCACGGCGGTCGGCGGTGTCGAGGTGTGTCTGGCCAAGGACATCGACGACAAGGACTCGAAGCTGAAGCTGGCCAAGGGCACGCACCTCATCCAGGGCGAGGAGGCGCTGGCCTTCGTGCGCACCCGGCACTCGGTGGGCTTCGGCGGCGACCTGAGCCGGATCCAGCTCCAGCAGCAGTTCCTCAGCGCGCTGATGCGGAAGCTGAAGTCGAACGACACGCTCTCCAGCCCCACCAAGATGATCAAGCTGGCGGAGGCGGGCACCAAGGCGCTGACCGTCGACTCCAAGCTCGACAGCATCAACAAGCTGAAGGACCTGGGTCTGGAGCTGGGCAAGCTCAACGTCAAGAACCTGACCTTCACCACCGTGCCGGTCGTCGACAACCCGGCGGAGAAGGTCAAGGCCACGGTCGTCCTCGACAAGTCGGCGGCGCCCACCGTCTTCCAGATGATCAAGGACGATGTCTCGTTCACCGAGGTGAAGGAGAAGGCGACGGCGTCGAAGAACGCGGCGGCCGCGGCGGCCGCGGCCCGTCTGAAGGGCACGCAGTCCGCCGCCTCCGCGGTGCGGGTGCGGGTCATGAACGGCGGTGCGCCCGCCGGCAGCGCACAGGAGACTCTTAACTGGCTGCAGAATGATGAGGGCGTGACGAAGTCCGAGAACGCGGGCAACGCACCGGCCGCACTGGCCAGGACGACGCTCGAGTACGCGCCCGACCAGGCGGACCAGGCACGCAAGCTCGCCGCCGTCATGGGGCTGCCCGGTACGGCTCTGAAGCCGGGCAAGAGCGTCCTGAACTCCCAGGGTCTGCCGACGATGACGCTGACGCTGGGCAAGGACTTCAAGGGCGCGGGCGTCTCGCTCACGGCGACGGCGAAAGTCCCGGACTCGGTCCAGAAGTCCACAGCGGACAAGGTCCAGTGCGCCAAGTAGGTAACCCTTCGGGCCCGTCAAGCGTCTGACTTGACGCGGGACGGGCCCGTGTCAGGCGCACGGCGGGGAGGGGCAGGGGAATTGGCGGGGAGCAGTGGGGTGCGAGGTGAGGTTCCCGCGGTCGAGGACACGATGTCCTTGACCGCCCGGGAGCAGGACCAGGACGCATCCGATAAGGACGGCAGACACGGCGGCGGGCACAAGGGGGGCCACGGCGGCCGTGGGCCGGGGCGCAAAGGCCGGGGTCGACGCGCGTTGCGCTGGTCGGCGACGGTGCTCGCGGTGGTGATACTCGGCGGCGCGGGGGCCGGATACCTCTACTACGAACACCTCAACGCGAACATCAAGCACGACGACCTGAACATCGGCGACGCCAAGGACCGGGCGGCCGGCACCAAGGCCAACTCGGCCGGCCAGACGGCGCTGAACATCCTGCTGATCGGCTCGGACGCCCGCGACACCGCGGCGAACCAGAAGCTCGGCGGCGCCAAGTACGACTTCGGCGGCCCGCCGCTCGCGGACGTCCAGATGCTGCTGCACGTGTCGGCGGACCGCAGCAACATGTCGGTGGTGAGCATTCCACGCGACACCCTGCTGTCCATCCCCAAGTGCACGAACCCCGACGACGGGACCACGTACAAGGCGCTGACCAGCGAGATGGCGAACGCGTCGCTCAGCCGGGGCGGGCCGGGCTGCACGGTGGCCACGTGGGAGAAGCTCACCGACATCCACATCGACCACTTCATGATGATCGACTTCTCGGGTGTCGTCTCGATGGCGGACGCGATAGGCGGCGTCCCGGTCTGTGTGGACGCCAACGTCTACTCGCACACCAGCACCGGCAAGGGCTCCGGCCTGAAACTGGAGAGGGGCACGCACTCCATCAAGGGCGAGCAGGCCCTGGAGTGGCTGCGCACCCGCTACGGCTTCGAGGACGACACCGACCTCGCGCGCGCCAAGGCGCAGCACATGTACATGAACTCGATGGTCCGCGAGCTGCGCGCCAACGCCAAGCTGACCAACCCCAACAAGCTGCGCAAGCTCGCCGAGGCGGCCACGAAGGCGATCACCGTCGACGACGGCCTGGACACCATCACGAAGATGTACGACCTGGCGGGCGAGCTGCAGAAGGTGCCCACCGACCGCATCACGATGACGACGATGCCGAACCGCTACCAGGGCGAGCGGGTGGTGCCCACGGAGGATGCCAAGCAGCTGTTCCGCCTGGTGCGCGAGGACATCGCGCTGGACGGCAAGGACGCCAAGAAGGCCACCGCGAGCCCGTCGCCGACGACGACGCCCGCTGACCCGGCCGCCCCCAACGACAAGATCGCGGTGCAGGTCCACAACGGCACGCGCACCGACGAGCTGGGCGCGGTCCGCGGCCGCGCGTCCGACGTGACGCAGGCGCTGACGGGCAAGGGCTTCACCGAGGCCGTCGCGGACACCTCGGCGGCCACGGCCGTCGTGAGGACGGTCGTCCGGTACCCGAGCGCCGACCTGCAGGGCGACGCCCAGGCGGTCGCGAAGGCCCTCGGCATCCCGACGAGCCAGGTGAAGAAGTCCACCGAGGTCACCGGGGTCACGCTCATCGTGGGCGCGGACTGGCGGTCGGGGACGACGTACAAGGCGCCGGTGAAGAACGACAGGACGCCCGTCTCGGCCGGGGCGATCAACGCCTCCGACACCAGCCAGTGCATGCACGTGGACCCGAACTACACCTGGTAGCCCGGGTCCGGCGGTCTGTGACGGCGCCTCGGGGGCGCCGTCCTCAGTCAGTGGGTGTCGCTGTGGGTGTCGCTGTGGGTGTCGCTGCCGGTCTCGACGGGGGTGTCGCCGAGGACCGCGGGGCGTCGTGACGCGATGACCTTCCTGGCCAGCGCCTTCGGGCTGGTCAGGAAGCCGAAGCCCCACGACATGTGCATGGTGGCGAGGGCGACGGGGATCTGCAGCCGTGCCTTCACGGGCAGCCCCTTGCCGGCCGGGAGCGACCCGGCGACGATCGCCGCGAGGTAGCCGCCGGGGATCAGGAAGCCCAGCGGGGTGAGCGCGGCGCCGACCACGATCCCGGCCGCTATCGCGCACACCGCGGTCGGCGGGGCGAGGTAGCGCAGGTTGATGGAGCCCTCGTGGTAGCGGGCGACGACGTGCCGCCACCGGCCGTAGTCCTTGTACTGCTTGGCGAGCGCCCGCACGCTGGGCCGCGGACGGTAGGACACCTTCAGCTCGGGCGAGAACCAGATCAGGCCGCCCGCCTCGCGGATGCGGAAGTTCAGCTCCCAGTCCTGGGCGCGGATGAACTCCTCGTTGTAGCCGCCCTGTTGCTCCAGCGCCTCGCGCCGGAACACCCCGAGGTACACCGTGTCGGCGGGCCCGGCCTGCCCTCCCGTGTGGAAGGCGGCGTTGCCGACCCCGATCTTCGAGGTCATGGCGGCGGCGACCGCGTGCTCCCAGTCGTTCTCGCCCTCGGCGTGCATCAGGCCGCCGACGTTCTGCGCGCCGGTCTCCTCAAGGAGCCGCACGGCGGTGGCGATGTAGTTCGGCGAGAGCATGCCGTGGCCGTCGACGCGGACGACGATCGGATGGCGGGAGGCCTTGATCGCGGCGTTGAGAGCGGCCGGCGTGCGACCGGTGGGGTTCGGGACGGTGTGCACGCGCGGGTCTTCTGCCACGAGCTGGGCCGCGATCTCGTCCGTACGGTCCTTGGACGGACCGATGGCGATCACGACTTCCAGCTCGCCGGCGTACTCCTGCGCGAGGATCGCTTGGACGGCTCCGCGCAGATGCCGCTCCTCGTCGAGGACGGGCATGATGACGGAAACGGCGGGGAGCTGCACGTCGGGATTGGCGTTCATAGGGGGCTCACGTTACCGCGAACGGGGGACACGGCCCGCCCCGCCGGGTGCGCTGCACCGGTCGGCAGATCGTATGGGCCTACCGTTCTCACGGCTTCCCCCGCCCACCGCCGCCGCCCGGAGGTGCCCCCGTATGCCCACCACTTCGCCCCGGCCCCCGCGCCGCCCCCACCCGCAGCGCCACGCGCCGCGTTCGTCCGTCCGGCCCGCCCGGCGCAGTCGTCGTCCGCGCTGGGCCATGCGGGCGGCGACGACACTGTCGGTGGTGCTGCTCGCCGCCGCCGGGATCGGCCACTCGGTGATCAGCAGCATCGACGCGGGCATCGCCCGGGTCGACCCGTTCAAGGACATGAAGAACCGTCCCCGGGCCGGTCACGGCATGAACGTCCTGCTGGTCGGCACCGACGGCCGCGACCGGATCACCCCGGCCGAGCGCCGCCGCTACCGTCTGGGCGGGGCGCCCTGCCACTGCACCGACACGATCATGATCGTGCACATCTCGGCGGACCGGGAGCGGGCCAGCGTGGTCAGCCTCCCGCGCGACTCCTACGCCGAGACGCCCCCGCACACCGACCAGGTCACCGGCGAGGAGCACCACGGCCACCCCGTCAAGCTCAACGCGGCGTACGCGGAGGGCGGCCCGCAGCTCACCGTGCGCACCGTCGAGAACATGACCCACGTCAAGATCGACCACTATCTGGAGGTCGACTTCGTCAGCTTCATGAAGACGGTGGACGTGCTGGGCGGCGTGCGGATCTGCACGGCCACGCCCCTGAAGGACTCCTACACGGGCCTGGACCTGGCGCCGGGCACCCACACGCTGCTGGGCGGCGAAGCCCTGCAGTACGTGCGCTCCCGGCACGCGGACGCCACCTCCGACCTGGGCAGGATGAAACGCCAGCAGCGCTTTCTGGCGGCCCTGGTGGAGCGGGCGACGTCCTCCGGGATCCTGCTGAACCCGCTGAAGTTCCGCGACGTCACCCGGGCCGTCCTCGGCTCGGTCCGCGCCGACCGCGGCTTCGGCGCCGACGAACTCCTGGACCTCGGCCGGGCCATGCGCACCTTCTCCCCTTCCTCCTCCGAGTTCACCACCGTCCCCATCGGCCGGATGGGATACGTCGTGAAGGGCATCGGCTCGACGCTGAAGTGGGACCCGGTGGAGTCGCAGCGCCTCTTCGCGTCCCTGCGTGACGACGAGCCCCTCGCCGTCCGGCATCCCGACCGCCGGGTCACGCGCGTGGACGTCGCCCCGCAGCAGATCCGGGTCCAGGTCGAGAACGGCACCCGCACGGCGGGATTCGGCAGGCGCGTCGACAGCGCCCTGGCGGCGACGGGCTTCCGCACGACCCGCCACCCGGTCAGCGCGACCGCCCCCGCCGCCCGGCGCACGGTCGTCGCCTACGACCCCCGCTGGGACCGCTCCGCGAAGTCCCTCGCGACGGCCCTGCCGGGCAGCGAACTGCGCGCCGTCCCCGGCCTCGGCCCCACCCTGAAGGTGATCACGGGCACGGACTTCCGGGGCGTGCGGAAGGTGCGGGGGGACGCGAACGGGGACGCGGCGGAGGCGGCGTTCGGGGTGGTTCGGGGCGACGAGGTGGGGTGTTCCTGAGGGGTGTGCCGTAGGGGGCGACGGCCGGACCGTAACCCTGATGGACCTGCGGCGCTGCCGACGATGTGCCGGTGGGTCGCCGACGGGACGTCGTTGAGACGTCCGGTCGAATGTGCGTTTCCGTTGCGAATCGGTGCGGATCGGTGCGGATCGGGGCCGTCCGCCCAATGGCGTGGGGGCCCCGGAGGGCGTAGGACGGAAACGCACGCGCGGGCCCGCCCCGGGCCCCCTCACCCCCCAGGAGGAGCCATGACCCAGCCCGGAACCATGACCGCCATGAGCAAGCAGATGCAGGACTGCGTCGAGGCGTGCATGTCCTGCCACAGCATGTGCGAGGAGACGATGAGCTCCTGCATGCAGATGGGCGGCCAGGCCCAGATGCAGATCATGCGCGCGCTCATGGACTGCTCCGAGATGACCCGTATGTGCGCCGACATGATGATGCGGCGCTCGCCCATGTCGGCCGAGATGTGCGCGCTGTGCGCCAAGGCGTGCGACATGTGCGCCGAGGCGTGTATGGCCATGCCGGACGATCGGCAGATGATGCGCTGTGCCGAGTCCTGTCGCCGCTGCGCCGAGATGTGCCGCGCGATGGCGGGCGCCCGGATGTGACCGCCGTCTGAACGAGCTCGGGGGCACCCTGTGTGGGTGCCCCCTAGCAGGCCCGTGGCCTGCCGGTCCGCCGCCGGGTCAGTTGCCCGAGACGGTGACCTTCTCGTCGTTGTTCAGCTCGCTCACCAGCTGCTTCACCTTCGCCTTGTCCCAGACGAGGTTGCCGCCGGTGGAGCCGGAGATCGGCATGTTCATCGAGGTGCCGTCGCCGCCGTTGACGCCCTTCATCGCGAAGAACATCGATCCCAGGTCGTACAGGCCCATGTCCTTGTCGACGATCAGGGAGTCCAGGCCCGCGCCCAGCGTCGGGTACAGCTTGAACGGGTTCATGACCGTCGACGGGGTCGCCACCTCGTGGGCCAGGGCCGCGAGGAACTTCTGCTGGTTCTTCGTACGCTCCAGGTCGGACGCGGCGAACGCGTGCCGGGTACGGACGAAGGCGAGCGCCTCCTCACCGTTCAGCTTCTGCTTGCCCGCCTGGAAGTCGGCGCCCGAGTACTTGTCCTTGAACGCCTTGTCGATGGTGATCTCGACGCCGCCGACCGCGTCCACGATCTTCGCGAAGCCTGCGAAGCCGATCTCGACGTAGTGGTCGATGCGCAGGCCGGTGTTGAACTCGACGGTGCGCACCAGCAGCTCCGGGCCGTCCATCGCGTACGCGGCGTTCAGCTTCACATGCCGGCCGGTGCCCTTGAAGGTCTTGCCGGACTCGGAGCCGACGAACGTCGGGATCTCCACGTCCGAGTCGCGTGGCAGCGAGACCAGCGTGTCGCCGTTGGACCCGACGTGCAGGATCATCATCGAGTCGGTGCGCTTGCCCTCGGCGGAACCGGTGTGCAGCTCCTGCTTCTCCGCGGCGGACAGGCCCTCACGGCTGTCGGAGCCGACGATGAGGTAGTTGGTGCCGTCGCCCCCTTCCGGCCGGTCGATGACCTTGGACAGGTCGACCTCGCGGCGCAGCTTGGAGTCGGCCCAGAAGTAGGTGGCGACCGACGTCACGACCAGCACGGTCACGACGGTGATCGCGGTCCACTTGATACGGCGTCGCCAGTTCGGCGCGGGCCGCGGACCCCGGGTGGCCGTACCGCCGGGGCCGGCCGGTCCGCCCGGCCCCCCGGAGTCACCGCCGCCTCCGTAGACCTGGCCCGTGTTGTAGCCGCTGTCGTACCCCGACCCCCGCGCGTCGGTGTAGTCGCCGTATCCCTGACCGTTGACGTACGACGGCTGCGGCGGGACGCCGGGGCCGTGCGGCGGGGCGGCCGGGCCGCGGCGGACCTGCCGCATGACGCGTGCGCTCTCGGGCTGTGCGCTCGCGCTGCCGCTTCCGTACCGGTTGCCGCGGTCGTTGTCGGACCATCCCTCGGGCCAATCGTTCATGCGGACCAGTGTGCAGGGCAGCACTGTGTGCCGTACAAGGGCCGTCGGAGAATCAGGGCCCCGCTGTTGCCAAGCTGACACAAAGTCCCGGGTTGTCCCCCTCGGCATAAGGTGGAGGACATGACAGACCAGGTCACCGCGGCGGACTCGGGCAGCACCCCGGACATCCCGGGCAAGCCCACATCCGCGTCGCGCACCACTCTCAGCCACATCATGACCCACGCCGACACCAACCTGCTGGGCACGGTGCACGGCGGTGTGATCATGAAGCTCGTCGACGACGCGGCGGGCGCCGTGGCCGGACGGCACTCCGGCGGGCCCGCCGTCACCGCGTCCATGGACGAGATGGCGTTCCTGGAGCCGGTCCGCGTCGGCGACCTCGTCCATGTGAAGGCCCAGGTCAACTGGACCGGCCGGACGTCGATGGAGGTAGGCGTCCGGGTCCTTGCCGAGCGCTGGAACGAGTCCGCCCCGGCCACCCAGGTCGGTTCGGCCTACCTGGTCTTCGCCGCCGTCGACGCCGACGGCAAGCCCCGGGCGGTCCCCCCGGTCCTCCCGGAGACGGAACGCGACGAACGCCGCTACCAGGAGGCCCAGATCCGCCGCACCCACCGCCTGGCCCGCCGCCGGGCCATCAGGGAACTACGGGAGCGCCGAGTGGCCGAGGGCTTGGACGACTGAGGCCACGGGGGGGCTGGGCTTCCGTGGCCTCAGTCGTCCAAGCCTGGCCGCCCTATCCGCCGCCCTACCCGCCACTTCACCTGCTGCTTTACCTGCCGCTTTACCTGGTCGGCCCGGCATGATCAGCTTCCTCCTGTCATGTACAGACGGCCTCTGGGGAGGGGCCGGGGAGGGAGGTGGCGTCGATGAGCGTCGGCACGCAGGAAAGAACCCGGCCGTGTCCGCAGTGCGGGGCCGGGATCGGCGGGGACGAGCGGTTCACCGTCTGGTGCGCGGCCTGCGACTGGAACGTCGACCCGGCAGGGCCGCGCAAGGAGCCGGGGCGGCTCGAACGGATGCGGCGCGCACTGGCCCGCCGGCACGGCGAGAAGCTGCTCGCCGAGGTCGTTTCCGGCGAGACACTACGCGCCCGCAGGGACACCCCCGCCCTCCTGGCCGCCGTGATCGCGCTCGCCGTGCACGGCGTGACGGTGGCGCTGGCGGCCGGCGGGATCTGGTGCATCGTCCGCGGCTGGGGCGGCTTGCTGATGCTGCCCGGCTTGTTCCTGTTGCTGCTGACCTGGCCTCTCAGGCCCCGGTTGCCCCGGCTCCCCGACAACGTGCCGGTGTTGTACCGCGTCGACGCACCTGCCCTGTTCGCGTTGGTCGACGAGGTGGCCGAAGCGGCCGGCACCCGGGGCGTGGACGCGGTCGTGGCCGACGACACGGTCAACGCGAGCGTCCAGACGTACGGACTGCGGGGGCGCAGGATGTTGGTCCTGGGGTTGCCGTGCTGGGAGATCCTCACTCCTCAGGAGCAGGTCGCCCTGCTGGGTCACGAACTCGGCCATTACTGCAACGGCGATGTCCGCCATCACCTGGTCCTGGGGAACGCGTACGCGTCGCTGACCACTTGGTGGTACTACTTCGCACCCGTCGAGCACCCCGACACGGCCATGGAAGTGATTCTCGACCTGCTTCTCACGGTCCCGCGCTCACTCGTCACCGGTGTGCTGCTCCTGCTGGACCGACTGACGCTGCGCGCGGCCCGGCGCTCCGAGTACCTCGCCGACCGGACGGCCGCCCGCATCGGCTCCACCGAGGCCGCCGTAGGGCTGCTGGACCGTGCGCTGGTGGTCGACTCGGCCGAGGGCGTCCTGCTCCGGGAGGCGAACCGGGCTGCCCTGACCGGGCCGCACGGCTCCCGAAGCGCCGCGGACCGGGCGGACGAGCTGTGGGAGCAGTTGACCGCGCACATGGCGTCCATCCCGGAGTCCGAGTACGAATGTCAGCGACGAGTCGGCGCGTTGCGCGGCCACAGCGTGGACGCGACCCACCCGCCGACCCACCTGCGGCGCGCCAGTCTGCTCGCCGGCGATCCCATGCCGGGGGCCGTGGTGACGGACACCGGGCGGCACCGCCGCATCGCCACGGAACTCGCCGCAGCACGCCGTCTGATAGGCGCACGGATCATCCGGGACGGACCGTCTTCCGGCGCCTGAACAGCGACGCCCGTGCCTCGCACGCACGTCGCCCCCGCCCGGCGAGGACGCGGGCGGGGGCGACCATGGCGTCAAGGCCCCCAGGGACCCCTGGGGAACCCTGAGGAACCCTAGGGAAGGTTCCTTGCCATCACTATGCGCTGGACTTGGTTCGTGCCCTCGTAAATCTGGGTGATCTTGGCGTCGCGCATCATGCGTTCCACCGGGTAGTCGCGGGTGTAGCCGTAGCCGCCGAGGAGTTGGACCGCGTCCGTCGTGACCTCCATGGCGACGTCCGAGGCGAAGCACTTCGCGGCCGCGCCCTGGAAGGTGAGGTCGGAGTCCAGGCGTTCGGACTTGGCGGCTGCCGCGTAGGTCAGCTGGCGGGCGGCCTCGATCTTCATGGCCATGTCGGCGAGCATGAACTGGATGCCCTGGAAGTCGGCGATCGCCTTGCCGAACTGCTTGCGCTCCTGGACGTAGCCCTTGGCGTAGTCGAACGCGCCCTGGGCGACGCCGAGGGCCTGGGCCGCGATGGTGATGCGGGTGTGGTCCAGGGTCTTCATGGCGGTGGCGAAGCCGGTGCCCTCCTCGCCGATCATGCGGTCCGCCGGGATGCGCACGTTGTCGAAGTAGACCTCACGGGTCGGGGAGCCCTTGATGCCCAGCTTCTTCTCCGGCGCGCCGAAGGAGACGCCCGGGTCGGACTTCTCCACGACGAAGGCCGAGATGCCCTTGCTGCGCTTGGTGGGGTCCGTGACCGCCATCACCGTGTAGTACTCGGAGACGCCCGCGTTGGTGATCCAGCGCTTCACGCCGTTCAGGATCCAGTGGTCGCCGTCCCTGACCGCCTTGGTCTTCATGCCGGCCGCGTCCGAGCCCGCGTCCGGCTCGGAGAGGGCGTACGAGAACATCGCGTCGCCCTTGGCCAGGGGCGTGAGGTACTTCTTCTTCAGGTCCTCCGAGCCGGAGAGGATCACCGGCAGGGAACCCAGTTTGTTCACGGCGGGGATGAGGGAGGAGGACACGCAGGCGCGCGCCACCTCCTCGATCACGATGACCGTCGCCAGCGCGTCGGCGCCCGCGCCGCCGTACGACTCGGGAACGTGCACCGCGTGCAGATCGCTCGCCACCAGGGCGTCCAGCGCCTCCTGCGGGAAGCGGGCCTCCTCGTCCACCGCGGCGGCGTACGGCGCGATCTTCGCCTCGGCCAGCGAGCGGATGGCGTCGCGGAGCATGTCGTGCTCCTCGGACGGGCGGTACAGGTCGAAGTCAGCCGATCCGGCCAAGGTGTCTCACGCTCCAAAGACGCTACGGTCACTGACGCTAATTACCGTTAAGTAACTCAAATTTTAGGGGTCCGCCCGACCGAGTGATACGTGAGCTTGGCGACAGGCGGCGCCCCTCCCACATCTGCCCGGTGAAGAGCGCCGACACGCCCCGACTATGCTCGGGCGCGCAGTGACGGCATCCCCCACCAGGAGCATCCATGGCCCTCAAGATCACCGTGATCGGCACCGGCTATCTCGGCGCCACGCACGCCGCGGCCATGGCCGAGCTGGGTTTCGAGGTGCTCGCGCTCGACGTCGTGCCGGAGAAGATCGCGATGCTCGAGCGGGGCGAGACCCCGATGTACGAGCCGGGGCTCGAGGAGCTGCTGCGCAAGCACGTCGCCGGGTTCGAGGGGACCAGCGGGCGGCTGCGGTTCACGATGGACTGGGCCGAGGTGGGGGCCTTTGGCGACGTCCACTTCGTCTGCGTGAACACTCCGCAGAAGCACGGTGAGTACGCGTGCGACATGTCCTACGTCGAGTCCGCGATCGCATCGCTCGCCCCGCATCTGACGCGTCCGGCTCTCGTCGTCGGCAAGTCCACCGTGCCGGTGGGGTCCGCCGAGCGGCTGGCCCGGACGATCGCCGAGCTCGCTCCCGCCGGTGAGGACGCCGAGCTCGCCTGGAACCCGGAGTTCCTGCGGGAGGGCTTCGCCGTCGACGACACGCTGCACCCGGACCGAATCGTCGTCGGGGTGCGCAGCGAGCGGGCCGAGGCGATGCTGCGGCAGGTGTACGAGTCCCCGATCGGGGAGGGGTCGCCGTTCGTGGTCACCGACTTCCCGACCGCCGAGCTGGTGAAGACCTCCGCGAACTCCTTCCTGGCCACCAAGATCTCCTTCATCAACGCGATGGCGGAGATGTGCGAGGCCTCCGGCGGTGACGTCGCCAAGCTGGCCGAGGCCATCGGGCACGACGACCGGATCGGGAAGAAGTTCCTGCGGGCCGGGATCGGGTTCGGCGGCGGGTGTCTGCCCAAGGACATCCGGGCGTTCATGGCGCGTGCCGGTGAGCTCGGGGCCGACCAGGCGCTCACCTTCCTGCGCGAGATCGACTCCATCAACATGCGCCAGCGCGGGCAGATGGTCGAGCTGGCCCGGGAGGCGCTGGGGGGCGGGTCGTTCCTGGGCAAGCGGGTCGCCGTGCTGGGCGCCACCTTCAAGCCGGACTCGGACGACGTACGGGACTCGCCCGCCCTCAACGTCGCCGGGCAGATCCATCTGCAGGGCGGACAGGTCACGGTGTACGACCCGAAGGGGATGGAGAACGCCCGCCGGGTCTTTCCGACGCTCGGGTACGCCGATTCGGCCCTCGCGGCGGTACGGGGCGCCGACGCCGTGCTGCACCTGACGGAGTGGCGGGAGTTCCGCGAGCTGGACCCGGCGGCGCTCGGCGAGGTCGCGACGACCCGCCTGATCCTCGACGGACGCAACGCGCTCGACCCCGTCCTGTGGCGCAAGGCCGGGTGGACGTACCGGGCGATGGGGCGTCCCACCGCCTGACCTGTACGAGACCGCGCACGACATACGAGACCGCGCACGACAGGTGACGCCGGTTCGGCCGAGGCTCAGTCGGCCGAACCGGCGTCTGCTTGCATTCTGCACCACCGGCCCGTGCCGTGGCTGGTGAACTTCGCCCGGGACTGCTTCGCCCGGGACTACTTCGCGCGGTACCGGCGCATCTTGGCGCGCGCGCCGCACACCTGCATCGAGCACCAGCGGCCCCGGCCGGCCGGGCTGCGGTCGTAGTACGCCCAGTGGCAGTCGGTGGCCTCGCAGGCCTTCAGCCGGGTCCAGGTGCCCGCGATCAGCGCCTGCGCCACGGCGGCGGCCGTACGGGTGAGCAGCGCGGGCTCCTCTGCCTGCGCGGGGGCGAGACGGGCCGAGCCGTCGTGCGCGTCCACGGTCACCAGCAGGGGGGCCGAGGCCAGCAGCTCGCCCAGCGGGGTGACCTCGCGGTGCGGTGAGTGGCCGGCGTGGGCCAGGAGGGCCGCGCGCAGGGACTCCCGCAGCTCGCGGGCCCGCTCCGCCTCCTCGCCCTCGGCGAGCCCGAACCGCGCCCGGCCCTCCGGCGTGTCGAGCGCGTCGGCGCCCGATTCGATGTCCAGCGTGTTCACCAGGGACTCGACCAGGGCCAGGTCTCCGGGCGCGGCCGATCTGTCACTCATGCTTGCGACGTTACCGCCAATACGGGAGCATGCAGTAACCGTTACCGGTTACCCGTCCATACAGGTAACCGTACAGGTAACCGCCGTACAGCTAACTTCAAGGAGGAAGTCATGGCTCTCGCCAAGCTGGGTTCCGTCGTCCTGGACTGTCCCGACCCGCGCGCGCTGGCCGAGTTCTACGCCGAGGTGCTGGGCGGCAGCGTCGTGGACGAGGAGGACTGGGTGGACCTGAAGCTGCCCGGCGGGCAGGCGCTGGCCTTCCAGGCCGCCCCCGGGTTCGTACCGCCGAAGTGGCCCGCGCCCGACGCCTCGCAGCAGTTCCATCTGGACCTGACGGTCGACGACCTGGACGCGGCGGAGAAGGGCGTGCTGGCGCTCGGCGCGAAGCCGCTGGACGCCGAGGACCGCTCGCGGACCTTCCGGGTTTACGCCGATCCGGCCGGGCACCCGTTCTGTCTCTGCGCCGGCTGACCCCTGGAGGCACCATGCCGCCCGTCGCCCGTTTCCGTAGCGTCGTGATCGACTGCCCCGACCCGCGCGCGCTCGCCGACTTCTACGCGGCGGTCGTGGGCGGTACGCCCGAGGCCGAGGAGGGCGAGGAGGACTGGCTCGTCCTGCCGGTCCCCGGCGGTCCCCGGATCGCGTTCCAGCAGGTGGAGGGGTTCACCCCGCCCGAGTGGCCGCGGGCCGACCGCAACCCCCAGCAGTTCCACCTCGACTTCGACGGCGGCGCCACCTGGGCGGAGATGGACGCGGCCCATGAGCGGGTGCTGGCGCTGGGCGCGCGGCCGCTGGATCTTCAGGATCGAGAGAAGAAGGAGTTCCAGGTGTACGCCGATCCGGCGGGGCATCCGTTCTGCCTCTGCCGGATCGATCACCCCTGAGGCCGTGAGGCCCTCGGACCCTGGGCTGGTTCAGCCGTCCAGGTGGGCGATGTGTGCCGTCGACGGCTCGCGGCGTTCCTGGGCCGCGCGGGCCGCGAAGTCGGCGCTGCGCAGAACGCGCTGTATGTTTCCCCAGGTCAGCAGGGCGATCTCGGGCTCCGGCCAGCCGCGGCGGAGGAGTTCGGCGATCAGGTACGGGTAGCCGGAGGCGTCGGCGAGGCCCTGCGGGTGGGCGGTGCCGGAGTCGTATGTGCCGGACAGGCCGACGCTGTCCGGGCCGGCGAGTGCACGGACGTGGTCGAGATGGTCGGCGACGTCCCGGACGCTCGGGCCGGTCTGCTCGGCGGTCAGCGGCACCAGGCACAGGCCCTTGGCCGCGCCCAGCTCGGCGAGCAGGTCGTCGGGAAGGTTGTCGGGGTGGGGGCGCAGGGCGCGGGCGGCGGAGCGGGTGCACAGGACCGGGGTCTTGGAGAGGGTGAGGGCGCGGCGGACCGTGGCGTCGGAGGCGCCGGAGAGGTCGGCGAGCACGCCGAGCCGGTTCATCTCCCGTACGACCTCCTCGCCGAACCGGGTCAGCCCCGCCTCACTCGCCCAGGAGGTGCCGGTGAGGGTGAGGACGCGCAGGCCGAGGGAGTGCAGCGCCCGCAGGATGCCGAGGGAGTCGTCGAGCGCGGCGGCTGTGGCCGGGCCCAGGACGACGGCGACGCGGCCGCAGTGGCGGGCGTCGATGACCTGCCCGGCGCTGAGCGCGAGCCGCAGCCCCTCGGGGTGGGCGGCTATCACCGACCGGACGAGGTCGAGCTGCTCCAGGGTGGCGCCGACGGCCCGGGCGGCGGCGAGGCCCTCGGGCAGGTGCAGCGACCACAGCAGGGCGCCGACGTGGCCCTCGCGCAGCCGGGGCACATCGGTGTCGATGGCGCTCTCGCCGAGCTGGAGGTCGTAGCAGGGCAGATGGCGCAGGGCCCAGGGCAGTCCGCTGTAGCCGTCGGCGACGGGGTGCGCGCCAAGGAGGGCGCGGGCGCGGTCCAGGTCGTCGGCTTCGGCCGGGGCCTGGGGGCGGCCGGGGGCGCGAGGGGCCTCCCGCGTCGCGTGATGCGCCCCGTCCTGCGTCTCGTCCTTCGCCCCGTCCTTCGCCCCGTCCTGCGTCTCGTCCTGCGTCTCGTGGTCGCCGGCCTCGGGGAGAGAGCGCAGTTCGTCCTGGAGGTCGGCCATGACGGTCTCCGTACGTCGATCAGCAGTACGGTCACGGTCGCACGGCCACAAGTGCGCTTCCTGGTGGGCGGGGCGTTCGGGGTACCGCCGGGCGGGGCGGCCGGCTGCACCGACTGCCCCGCCCTTACCCATGCACCGATACGCCGACCTGCGAGCGGGGTCAGCCGTCCAGTGAGCCGATCGTCGCGTTGGACGGTGCGCGGGTCGCCCGGAGGTCGCGGGCGACGTCCTCCGCCGCGCCCAGCACCCGCACCGCGTTCTGCCAGGTCAGCTTGGCGAGGTCCGGCTTGGACCAGCCGCGGTCGAGGAGTTCCGCGAGCAGGTTCGGGTAGCCGGAGACATCGTCCAGGCCGTCGGGGGTGAAGGCCGTGCCGTCGTAGTCGCCGCCGATGCCGAGGCAGTCGACGCCGGCGACCTCGCGCATGTGGTCGAGGTGGTCGGCGACCGTGGCGACGGTGGCGATCGGGCGGGGGTTGGTCTCCTCGAAGGCCCGGTGGACCTTCATCGCCTCGGGGGTGGTCGCGAGGTGGTGGAAGCCGTGGGCGCGCATGTTGTCGTCGGCCGCGGCCGTCCAGTCGACCGCCGCCTGGAGGACGAACTTCGGCACGAACGTCACCATCGCCATGCCGCCGTTGCCCGGCAGGCGTTCCAGGACGTCGTCCGGGATGTTGCGGGGGTGGTCGCAGACGGCGCGGGCGGAGGAGTGGGAGAAGATCACCGGGGCGGTCGAGGCGTCCAGCGCGTCGCGCATCGTCGTCGCCGCCACGTGCGAGAGGTCGACCAGCATGCCCTCGCGGTTCATCTCCCGCACGACCTCACGGCCGAAGGCCGACAGGCCGCCGACGCGGGGCTCGTCGGTCGCCGAGTCCGCCCAGTCCACGTTGTCGTTGTGGGTGAGCGTCATGTAGCGCACGCCCAGTGCGTACAGGCCGCGCAGGGCGCCGAGCGAGTTGGCGATGGAGTGACCGCCCTCCGCGCCCATCAGCGAGGCGATACGGCCCTCCGCGCGCGCCGCCTCCATGTCGGCGGCGGTGAGCGCGGCGCGCAGGTCGGCCGGGTTACGGGCGATGAGCTGCCGTACGCAGTCGATCTGCTCCAGCGTCGCCGGGACCGCGTCGGGCAGGTCCGCGCGCACGTACACCGACCAGTACTGCGCGCCGACCCCGCCCGCGCGCAGCCGGGGGATGTCGGTGTGCAGGTGGCCCTGCTGGGGCGTGGCGATGTCGCGGGCGTCGAGGTCGTAGCGGACCTGTTCGCGCAGCGCCCAGGGCAGGTCGTTGTGGCCGTCGACGACGGGGAACTCGCGCAGGAGCTCGCGGGCCTCGTCCAGTGAGGTCATCGGTGTCCGGGTCACTTTCCGAAGCCGAAGCCGTTGGAGCCCTCGACCTTGGCGCGCAGGCGTTTGCCCTTCTCGGTGGCCTGGTCGTTGAGCTCCTGCTGGAACTCCCGCATGCGGGTGAGCAGCTCCTCGTCCTGGGTGGCGAGGATGCGGGCGGCGAGCAGGCCCGCGTTGCGGGCGCCGCCGACGGAGACGGTCGCGACCGGGACGCCGGCCGGCATCTGCACGATCGACAGCAGGCTGTCCATGCCGTCCAGGTACTTCAGGGGCACGGGGACGCCGATGACGGGCAGCGGGGTGACCGAGGCGAGCATGCCGGGCAGGTGGGCCGCGCCGCCCGCGCCCGCGATGATCACCTTGAGCCCGCGCTCGGCCGCCTGCTCGCCGTACGCGACCATCTCGCGCGGCATGCGGTGCGCGGAGACGACGTCGACCTCGTAGTCGATCTCGAACTCGTCGAGGGCCTGGGCGGCGGCCTCCATGACGGGCCAGTCGGAGTCCGACCCCATGACGATGCCTACGACAGGACTCATTCGGTGATCGTGCCTCTCAGGTAACCGGCTGCGTGACGTGCGCGTTCGAGGACGTCGTCCAGGTCGTCGCCGTAGGTGTTGACGTGGCCGACCTTGCGGCCGGGCTTCACGTCCTTGCCGTACATGTGGATCTTCAGCTGGGGGTCGCGGGCCATGCAGTGCAGGTACGCGGAGTACATGTCGGGGTAGTCGCCGCCGAGGACGTTGACCATGACCGTCCACTGCGCGCGGGGGCGCGGGTCGCCCAGCGGCAGGTCCAGGACCGCGCGGACGTGGTTGGCGAACTGCGAGGTGATCGCGCCGTCCTGCGTCCAGTGGCCCGAGTTGTGGGGGCGCATCGCGAGCTCGTTGACGAGGATGCGGCCGTCGCGGGTCTCGAACAGTTCGACCGCGAGGTGGCCGACGACGTCGAGTTCCTTGGCGATGCGCAGCGCCATCTCCTCGGCGCGCAGACCGAGGGTCCGATCGAGATCGGGGGCGGGCGCGATCACGGTGTCGCAGACGCCGTTCACCTGCCGGGACTCGACCACCGGGTAGGCGACGGCCTGGCCGTGCGGGGAGCGGACGACGTTGGCGGCGAGCTCGCGGACGTAGTCCACCTTCTCCTCGGCGAGGACGGGCACGCCGGCGCGGAAGGGGTCCGCGGCGTCCTCGACGGAGTCGACGACCCACACGCCCTTGCCGTCGTAGCCGCCCCGGACGGTCTTCAGGACCACCGGGAAGCCTTCGCCCTCGGCGGCGAACGCGGCCACGTCGGCCGGGTCGGTCACGATCCGGTGCCTCGGGCAGGGGACGCCGATCGCGTCGAGCCTGGCGCGCATCACCCCCTTGTCCTGGGCGTGCACCAGCGCGTCGGGGCCCGGGCGGACGGGAATGCCGTCCGCCTCCAGTGCCTTGAGGTGCTCGGTGGGAACGTGTTCGTGATCGAAAGTGATCACATCGCACCCGCGCGCGAACGCACGCAGCGTGTCCAGATCGCGGTAGTCGCCGACGACGACCTCGCTCACGACCTGTGCCGCGGAATCCTGTGGGGTGTCACTGAGGAGCTTGAATCTGATGCCGAGCGGGATGCCCGCCTCGTGTGTCATACGAGCGAGCTGGCCCCCGCCGACCATGCCGACTACCGGAAACGTCACCACCCCAGGGTATCGGCCGCGCCGGCGCGGCCGGATCCCGCGCCTCTTACCCATGACTTTCCGGCCTCATACCCGCTGTTTCCCGGCTTCTTCCCCGCCCGTCACCGGCTGGTGAGGCGTACCACAGGAAACCGGCAAGAGTGGTGGTTAGCATGGCTGGGTTGACGAAACCGAACCCGAACGGGGGCCTGTCCGACCATGCCGCATGGTTCCTCGGGGCTGAAGAGGCTCTTCCGTGAGCTCGCGAAGTTCGGAGCCGTGGGCGGTGCGGGGGTGCTGGTCAACCTCGGCGTGTTCAACCTCGTGCGGCATCTCACCGATCTTCAGGTGGTGCGGGCGAGCGTCATAGCCACCGTCGTGTCGATCGTCTTCAACTACGTCGGGTTCCGCTACTTCACCTACCGTGACCGCGACAAGAGCGGGCGTACGAAGGAACTGACGCTGTTCCTGCTGTTCAGCATGGTGGGACTGGTGATCGAGAACGGGTTGCTGTTCGCGGCGACGTACGGGTTCGGGTGGGACAGCCCCCTGCAGAGCAACGTGTTCAAGTTCGTCGGGATCGGGATCGCGACGCTGTTCCGGTTCTGGTCCTACCGGACGTGGGTGTTCCGGGCGCTGCCCGCGAAGGAGGCGGTGGCCGACGCGGAGTCGTTCCTCGCGGCGGCGGAACAGACCAGGCCCAGGCCACCGGAGCCGCAGGCCCCGGCCACGGCCCCGGGCACAGCCCCGGCCCCGGCTGCGGCTTCAGCCACGGCCGCGCAGCGGATGCGTTGAGCAACGGCCTGGAATTGCCTACCTGACCGTCGGTTCCTCGTCGTTCGTGGTGCGTTTCTGCGGGGCCGTGCGGGACAGGAACAGGCCGAAGACCGGGGGTTGGGCCTGGAGCATCTCCAGGCGGCCGCCGTCGGCCTCCGCGAGGTCGCGGGCCACGGCCAGGCCGATGCCGGTGGAGTTGCGGCCGCTGATGGCCCGCTCGAAGATGCGGGCGCCCAGGTCGGCGGGGACGCCGGGGCCCTCGTCCGTCACCTCGACCACGGACTGGTTGCCGGTGACACGGGTGCGCAGGGCCACCGTGCCGCCGCCGTGCATCAGGGAGTTCTCGATCAGCGCGGCCAGCACCTGGGCGACCGCGCCGGGCGTGCCCACCGCCCGCAGATGGCGCTTGCCGGAGCTGACGATGGCCCGGCCCACCCCGCGGTAGGCGGGCCGCCACTCGGCGAGCTGCTGCTGGATGACCTCGTCGAGGTCGAAGGTGACCGCCGAGCCGGTGCGCGGGTCCCGGGCGTTGGTCAGGAGGCGCTCCACGACGTCCGTCAGGCGCTCCACCTGCGTCAACGCGATCGTCGCCTCCTCCTTCACGGTGTCCGGGTCGTCGGTGAGGGTGATCTCCTCCAGGCGCATGGAGAGCGCGGTGAGGGGGGTGCGCAGCTGGTGGGAGGCGTCCGCCGCGAGCCGGCGTTCGGCGGTGAGCATGCGGGCGATGCGTTCCGCGGAGGAGTCGAGGACGTCGGCGACCCGGTCCAGCTCCGGGACGCCGTACCGCTTGTGGCGGGGGCGCGGGTCGCCCGAGCCCAGGCGTTCCGCGGTCTCGGCGAGGTCGGTCAGCGGCGAGGCGAGGCGGTTGGCCTGGCGGATGGCCAGCAGCACGGCGGCGACCACCGCGAGCAGCGCCACCAGGCCGATGATCAGCAGGGTCCGGCCGACCTCCCGGGTCACCGTGGAGCGGGGCTCCTGGACCAGGACGCTCTCGCCCTCCTCGCCGTCGGCCGTCGACCTGATGACATCGCCCTCGGGCTTGGCCCCGACCGCGATGACCGGCCGGCCGGGGATCCGGATCTCGGCGTAACGGTCCTGGGTGACCTGGTCGCGCAGTATCTCGGCGGTGATGTTCTCCGAGCCGACCAGCCGGCTGTCCACGATGCTGGCCAGCCGCAGCGCCTCGGAGTCCACCCGCTCCTGGGCGCTGTTGCTGATCGTGCGGGTCTCGACGAGAACGAGGGACACCCCGAAGACGGCGATGACGACGAGCACGACGGCAAGCGTGGACTGAATGAGACGGCGACGCACAAGGCCCTCCGGGCGGTGACTCTATGAGACCGGTTGGGGCGCCCCCTGGCTGCGCGGTGACTCTGCAAGACCGGCCAGGGCCACCCCCTTGGCTGCGCGGTGACTCTGCAAGACCGGCCAGGGCAACCCCCTAGGGGCGCGGGGAACTGCGCGAGAAGCCCCACCGGCCCGCACCCGACAACGCAACGCGCATAATCGGCCAAGCCCGCGGCAGCGTCAACTCTTCTCGAAGCGGAAGCCCACCCCGCGCACCGTGGCGATGTAGCGGGGATTCGCCGCGTCGTCGCCGAGCTTCTTGCGCAGCCAGGAGATGTGCATGTCGAGCGTCTTGGTCGACGACCACCACGTGGTGTCCCAGACCTCCCGCATCAGCTGGTCGCGGGTGACGACCCGCCCCGCGTCGCGGACGAGGACCCGCAGGAGGTCGAACTCCTTGGCCGTCAGCTGGAGTTCCTCGTCGCCCATCCACGCGCGGTGCGACTCGACGTCGATGCGCACGCCGTGGGTGGCGGGCGGCTGCTGCGGCTCGGACGCGCCGCGCCGCAGCAGGGCCCGGACGCGGGCGAGGAGCTCGGCGAGCCGGAAGGGCTTGGTGACGTAGTCGTCGGCGCCCGCGTCCAGACCGACGACGGTGTCCACCTCGTCGGCGCGCGCGGTGAGGATGAGGATCGGGATGGCGTGGCCCTCGGAGCGCAGCCGGCGGGCCACCTCCAGGCCGTCCATGCCGGGCAGACCGAGGTCCAGCACGACCAGGTCGACACCGCCCTGCATTCCGGCGTCGAGTGCGGTGGGGCCGTCCTCACGCACCTCGACCTCGTACCCTTCCCGGCGCAGGGCGCGGGCCAGCGGCTCCGAGATGGACGCGTCGTCCTCGGCGAGCAGTACACGGGTCATGAGCTGATGGTAGTCCGCGCGGGGCGGCCGTCGAAGTGTGATCGCCCGCACTGTCTCTTACCTACGGACATGCCGGACAGGCGGGGTACGGGACGGTGACCACTCTCTCGGTGATCTTGGTACGTACCTACGGTCGAGGGATGGCATGCTGGTACATACCTTCGAATCACGGCTCGCGGTTCCTTGATCACCTGTGATCCGTGTCTCAAGTCCTTCCATATCCGGCGTTGTGCTGTCGTATGGTGAAAGAACGCCTGTAGTACGCAATGACCTTTGGCGGTCGGCTTGACGCTGAGGGTCCCTTTTGTGTGCGGGCCGGTTCGCGCCGGCCTTGAAAGGAACGACCTGTGGCCGGGCCCCCGACTCGAGGGGGCGTGGATCCCGGTGGTCGCCGTCCGCCGTTTCCGAGACCCGGAGCGGGATCCCCCCGGGCGTAGGGGTGGACGACGTGTCCGCCGGTGCCGGCCGCCCCCCACCGGGCGCGCACCGCCGCTGTGCAGCGCGTCCCGAGCAGCAAGGAACGACATGGCGTCCAGCCTGACGAAGGACTCGGTCCGCCCGGACACCCCCGGCTCCGGGAAGACCTTCTTCGGCCACCCCCGCGGACTGGCCACCCTCTTCATGACCGAGATGTGGGAACGGTTCTCCTACTACGGCATGAGGGCCCTGCTCCCGCTGTACCTGGTCGCCCCCGGCGGCCTGCACCTCAGCGCGGCGACCGCGACGGCGATCTACTCGGTGTATCTGTCGCTCGTGTACCTGCTCGCCCTGCCCGGCGGCTGGTTCGCGGACCGTGTGCTCGGGCCCCGCAAGACGGTCGCGGTCGCCGGCGCGGTCATCATGCTCGGCCACCTCACCCTCGCGCTGCCGAACGCCGGCACCTTCTACGGGGGCCTCGGTCTGGTCGCCATCGGCTCCGGCCTGCTCAAGGCCAACATCTCCACCATGGTCGGCCACCTCTACGAGGGCCCCGACGACCCGCGCCGTGACGGTGGCTTCACGCTCTTCTACATCGGCATCAACGCGGGCGCGTTCGCCGCGCCGCTGGTCATCGGCACCATCGGCGAGAACGTCAACTGGCACCTGGGCTTCGCGCTGGCCGCGCTCGGCATGGCGCTGGGCCTGGCGCAGTTCCTGCTGGGCAGCCGCCACCTGAGCTCCCGCTCGGACGTCGTGCCGACCCCGCTGTCCGCGCAGGAGAAGGCGGCCACGCTGCGCAAGGCCGCGTTCTGGGCGGCTGTCGCGATCGTCTTCTACGCCGTCGTCGGCGTCTCGGGCCTCTACACGCTGAACTGGCTGCTGGTCCCGATCACCATCGCCGGCCTGGTCATCCCGGTCGTCGTCATCGCCCGGATGAAGCGGGACAAGGAACTGGACCGCGCCGAGCAGTCCAAGCTGACCGCGTACATCTGGTTCTTCGTGGCCGCGGCCGTGTTCTGGATGATCTACGACCAGGGCGGCTCGACGGTGTCCCTGTTCGCCGAGTCCTCCGCGGACAACAGCGTCTTCGGCTGGGACTTCCCGGTCTCCTGGTACCAGTCGGTCAACCCGGTCATGATCATGGCGCTGGCCCCGCTCTTCGCCTGGGCCTGGCTGGCGCTGGCCCGGCGCGGCAAGGAGCCGAGCACCGCGACGAAGTTCGCGATGGGTCTGGCGCTGATCGGCGCGTCCTTCTTCCTCTTCCTGGCCCCGCTGTCGATCGCCGAGGGCGGTCACAAGGCGGCCGCGCTGTGGCTGGCGGCGATCTACTTCGTCCAGACCGTCGGTGAGCTGACCGTCTCCCCGGTCGGTCTGTCGGTCACCACGAAGATGGCTCCCGCGAAGTACGCCTCGCAGATGATGGGCGTCTGGTTCCTGGCCGTCACCGCCGGTGACGCCACGACCGGCCTGCTGTCCATCGCCGGCGTCGACCTCAACAAGACGGGCATCGTGGCCCTGGAGGCCGTGCTCGCCGTCATCGCCGGTGCGGCGGTGTGGATGTACCGTAAGAAGGTCAGGGAACTCATGGGCGACGTGCACTGACGTCCGGCACGAGCGAGGGAGGGCCGCCGCATCCATGGGGATGCGGCGGCCCTCGCCGTTGTGAATCCGGGCGCTCAGCGCAGACGGCGCCGTCCCGGCATGAACGTGAAGACCGCGCCGCCCAGCAGGATCGCCGTGCCCGCCACCAGGCCCAGCGCCTTCAGGGCGCCGTGGTCGCCGGAGCCCGTTTCCGCGAGGCCGCCGCCGGTCGACGTGCTGCCGCCCGAGGACGAGCCGCTGCCGCCGGACGCGCCGCTCGCCTGTTGCGCGGTGTTCAGGGTCAGGGAGACGGCCGTGCTGTCCGGGGTGCACGTGGTGGTGGTGCCCATGGCCTCGATCACCAGGACGCCCGGGGAGAGCGTGGACTCACCGGTCGCGCCGGGCTTGTAGGTGCCCTTGAGGTCCGGGATCTGGATCGGGGAGTTCTGCGGGATCGGCGCCGAGTTCAGCGGCCCCTGCACCTTCACCGAGCCCGAGTCGGCGCCGCCGAGCACGATCTGCATGGTCGGCTTCACCTTGCCGGCCGGGATGTCGATCGGGCTGTCCATCACCGACTTCTTGAACTGCACGGTGAGGTCGTAACTCCCGTTGTTCTTCTTGGCGTTGATCTGGATCGGCGAGGTCGCCTTCTTCGTCCCGATGGGCGAGGCGCAGGTGTAGGGGATGTCGACGACCTTGCCGGTGAAGTCGGTCCGGCCGTCGTCACCGCCGGTCGGGGACGACGACGGGGAGGTACTGGGCGAGGTGGACGCGCTCGACGACGGCGACCCGCTCGGACTCTGGCTCTGGGACGGGCTCTGGCTCTGGCTCTGCGACGGGGAGGTGCTCGACGAGGGCGAGCCCGAACTCCCCTGCCCCGCCGTCACCGTGATGGTCGCCGCCGGCTGGACCGCCTCCGTCGGCGCGCAGTCGGTGTTCGTCCCCAGCGCGTTGACGACGTACGCGTCCGGCGTCAGCGTCACCTGCCCCGCCGCCGTCAGTTTCAGCGTGCCCTTCATGTCGGACAGCGTCATCGCGCCGCCCTTGGGGATCGCCGGGTTCTCACGGGGCCCCTGCATCGCGATGTCCGCGGTCTGCGCGCCGGCCGCCTTGAGGGTGCCGGACGGCTGGACCGAGTTCGCGGGCAGGTCGATGATGTCGGGGTTCTTCGACGCGGCCTGCGTGAACTTCCACACGATGTCGACGGTGTCGCCGACCTTCGCCGTGGCCGGCGCGGTGATGTCGACCTTGGTGGTGCCGTTGACGTCGGGCAGGCCGATGCCCGAGGGCGGCACGCACTTGGTGGCGTAGGACACCTCGGCGGCCTGCGCCTGCCCGGCGGTCACGCCCAGCAGGACGGCCGCCCCGGTGAGCATGACGGCGACACCGGCCGCCGCCGCCCGCTTGCGCACGGGCACGTGATCAGGCGCATGCTCTGGTGGTGGTACGGCTCTCTCGCTCAACTCGTTGCCTTCCCTCCGGGAGTCGTGGGAGTCGTGGGAGTCGTGGGACCCGTCGGAGTCGTGGGACTCGTGGGAGTCGTAGGACTCGTGCGTCGTCGGTCTTCGTGCGGTGCGGAGAGCCGGCCCGCCGGGTCCGGACCGGTGTCCGGGGTGAACCACGGCAGGGTCACGGTCGAGGAGGGCGGCACGGACCCCGAGGCCGAGGAGGCCGGGGCGGGGACCTTCGTCCCGGTCCGGCGCCACGGGGTGCGCGGCGGCCGTCCGGCGCGGGCCGGGCGGCGGACCGCGTGCCGCGGTCGCACCCGGTCCACCACCGCCATCCCGATGCGGAACAGCGCCGCCGGCACCACCACGCAGAGCAGGATCCAGAACAGGGTCACGCCCCAGGGCCTGCCCACGCCCCACGGCTGCTCGGCGAGGACCTTGCCGCCGTACTTCAGGGAGACCGTGTAGTCGCCGTGGGCGCCGGCGGCGAGTTCGACGGGCAGTTCGACACGGGCCTTCCCACCGGGGTCGATCGTGCCGCGCCACTGCCGCTCGTCCCACTGCGGCGCGAACACCCCGTGGGCGGTGCCGACCTGGAACACCGGGTTCTCGACGGGTGCGGTGCCGACGTTGCCGACGGTGAAGACCAGCGTGCGGGCGGGCGGCGCCCCGAACCAGGTCAGCAGACCGCCGGAGCCGTCGAGCCGGGTGTCGGTGAGCACGGACAGGCGTCCGCCGGAGGTCGCCGCGGGCAGCGGCCGGACCGGGTGGCCGGCCACCTGGAACACGGCGTCCGCCTGCGCCTTCACACCGGTCGCGGTGGCCACGTGCACCACACAGGGGCAGGGCGCCGGCGGCTCGGCCACCGGCAGGGCCCGGCTGAAGCGGCCGTCGGCGTCGGTGGTGGCGGCACGGCCGTCGGCGTTGGCGCAGGAGTTGGTGCCGCCGACCACGCCCCGGGCGGGTGTCGCCTGCCCGCAGACCAGCAGCATCAGCAGCGTGCGCGCACGCCAGCCGCTGCCGCTGACGGTGATCGAACCGCCGGTCCCCGCCTGGGACTTGGAGAGGGTGACGGTCGGCCCGCCGGCCGCCGCGGCGGTGCCGGCCAGGGACAGCGGGCCCAGGAAGAGGAGCAACAGCGGGAGCAGGAACAGAAGCAGGGCCGACACCGGCGCCGTCCTCCGCGGCTCGCCTCTCACGTCTCCCCCATCTCCCCCATCTCTCACGTCAGCGCTCCCTCCGGATCGGCTTGCGTCGTCGTACGACCACGACGGCCGCACCGGTCGCACCGGCCGCCGCGACCGACAGCGCGCCGGCTGCCGTCCCCGGGGGCACGAACCGCGCCGACGCCCGCCCGGTGGCCTGCCCCGCGCCGGGCGCGGTGACCGTCAGACGGACGGTGACGGCGTCCAGGGCCGGGCGGTCGGGCCACGGCTCGTCGAGAGCGAGACGGCGACCCGGCGCCAGCTGGACGGGCAGGGTGCGCGGGGGACGGTCCAGGACGGCGCCGAGGACACCGTCCGCGTGGACGGCGAGCCGTGGCACGAGGGCCGTGGTACCCCGGTTGACCAGCTCGTACGTGATGCGGTCGCCGCGCACGGCCACGTGCTCGACGGTCAGCGCGGCCAGCTCGGGTCCGCCGACCCGGATCAGCAGCCGCACGGTGGCCTCGCGGCCGGCCGCGTCCCGTACGACGATCTCGCCGACGCGGTCGCCGGGCTCCGCGTCCACCGGGACCGTCACCGTGAAGGGCACCTCGGCGCGGGTGCGGGCGGGGACGGTGGGGGCGGCGTCGGCGAAGACGACCCCAAGACCAGCCCCGGCATTGGTCCCTGCACCAGCCCCGGCATGGGTCCCGGCACCGGTGGCGTGCAGCCGTACGGTGAGCGGCTCGGCGCCCCGGTTGGTCACGGAGACCGTGTCCTGGAGCACCGTCCCGGGCGCGCCCTCCGCGTAGAAGGACGGCCGTCCGCCGCCGGAGGGCGCGACCGACCAGCCGCGGGGCGTGGCGGCCGGTGTGCCGGCCGGCGTCACGGCCGGCGTCACGGCCGGCGTGGCGGCGATCAGCAGCGGGAGGGTCAGGAGCAGGGCTCGGGCGGGCGCGTACGGCATCAACGGCTCCAGCACTCGTACGAGGGGCGGTCAGCGGCGGACGCGTGCCGTCTGGCCTCGCCGGGTCAGCCACAGGGCGCCCGCGGCGCCCGCAAGCAGCACCGTGCCGCCGAGGGTGCCGAGGGCGATCGCGGAGTCCTCGGGTCCGGTCTGCGGAAGGTCGTCGCCAGAGCCGCCGGAGGCACCGGAGTCGCCGGATCCGCCGTCGCTCTTGGCGCCGCCGCCCGCCGCCGTCACGTCGAGGGTGAGGGACGGCCCTGGGCTGTTGCGGGGCGTGCAGGTGGTGATCGTGCCGAGCGCCCTGATGGTGAGCACGCCGGGCGTGAAGGTGACCTTGCCGGTCTCCTTCGGGGTGTACGTGCCGCTCAGGTCGCTGATCTTGATGGGGGTGTTCTCGGGGATCGCGGCCTCGTTGGCGGGGCCGGTGACGTTCAGGGTGCCGCTGTCGGCGCCGCCCAGCTTGATCGTGGCGCTCGGCTTCATCGAGCCCGCGCCGAGTTCGACGGGGCTGGAGGACACGCCCTTCTGCCAGGACATGGTGATCTTGTAGCCGTCGCCGCTCTTGACGCCCTTGATGTCGATCGGTGAGACGGCGCTCTTGTCGCCGATGGGCGTCTTGCAGCCGTAGTTGACGTTCACGACCTCGGCCACGGCCACCGGGGCGGCCATCCACACCGCCGAGCCGGCCAGGGCCGCTGCCGTCGCGAGCGCGGCGGTTCGCTTCCGGTTCGACACGGTCCCGTCCCCTCACTCCCACCGCCCCGCCCTTACTGACGAGGCATCAGATTGAGCCGTCAAGGTACGCCCGGGGCGATGAGGAGGGAAGAGAAGGTGCGCGCCGGAGTTGTGGGGATCCGGCGCACGGGTTCAGGGGGTTCCGAGAACGTCCGGAACTCCCCGGCGACGCAGCGCTTCGGGGACGACGACCGTCCCGTCGGGGTGCTGACACTGTTTCAGGAGAGCCGGAAGCGGCCGACCGGTGGCCGGCTCCGAGGCGTTGAGGGTGTGCCCGTACCGCGACGTCCCGCCGCCGACCGGGCGACAGCGCACCGGGCGTGCGGTCAGGCCGGGGCGCCCAGTTCCGCCCAGACCGTCTTGCCCGCGATGCCCGGCGCCCGTACGACGCCCCAGTCCAGGCAGAGGCGCTGGACGATGAACATGCCGTGTCCGCCGGGGCGGCCCGCGCGGTGCGGGGTGCGCGGGGCGGGCTGGCCCGTGCCGCGGTCGGAGACCTCGACGCGGATCACCTTGTTGTCGCAGCCGAGGACCATCCGGTCCGGTCCCTCGGCATGCAGACACGCGTTGGTGACCAGTTCGGAGACGACGAGCAGCACGTCCTCCGCGGCAGCCCGCCGGTCGGCGGTGGCGGCCGGCAGCCAGCCCCACGCGTACAGCGCCTGGCGGGCGAAGTCGCGGGCGAGCGGGACGACCCCGCTGGCGTCGTCGAAGCTCAGCCGGCGCACCTGACGGCTGCCCGACGCGCCGGACGACCCCGACGCACCGGACGACCCCGACGCACCGGAGGCACCGGAGGCCCCGGACGCTCTGGGCGACGCCGACGCCTCTGCCGCCGCGCCCCTTTCGGACGACCCGGAAGCGCCGCTGGGCTCCGGCCCGCGGTCGCCCGGCGAGTAAGGCCGGGTGGTGCTCATCAGCGCTTCACCTCACCGATTCCCCGATTAACCGGTTCACAATTCAAGAGTCAGATCTCTACAGAGTCTGTACGTGGGTAGTACGTGGACCGACAGCGTTCGCGTCGACCTTGCCGCCGACATGTTCAGGTCCAGGATGTCTCCTGCCCGGGGGGACCGGCGGAACACCCACCCGTTCCCACCCGTTCGCACCCCTTCCCGAGCGGGCGGCGAAGTTCAGCCGTCGTCGGCCAGCGCCGCCTCGACCGTGGCGTGCACGGTGAACACCGCGTCCGCGCCGGTGATCTCGAAGACCCGCGCCACCATGGGCAGCATCCCCGCGAGATGGACCCCGCCACCGGCCGCCTCCGCCTTCAGACGTGCTCCGAGCAGCACGTTCAGTCCGGTGGAGTCACAGAACTCCAGGCGGGCGCAGTCCACCACCAGCCGGTTGTGCCCCCGGGCGAGGCAGTCTTCGAGTGGCTCACGCAACAGATCGGCGGTGTGGTGATCCAACTCACCCGCCGGGGTCACGACGGCACTGGAGCCCTCTTCCCGCACCTCGACCAGAAGCCGGCCAGACTGTGCGCTGCCGACCGTCCCGCGGTCCATGCCGTCTCTTCTCCTGGGGTCGTGAACTGCTTGCTGACGCCCTCGAACCCTACGCCTTCGACCCGCACCTCAACACCCGAACAATCACCCACAAACGGACATAACCACACAAAAGCCACTTGCGGTTGGCCGAGTAAAGCGGGTAGGGCTAGTAGGAACACGTAACCGACACGGCCGGCTTTGGAGGCGCCGCACACCGTAGTGCGCTCACTGGCTTCGGCAGCCATACGCCGAGAACGATGGAGGACATCATGTCACCCCGGCTCGACGCACCGCATACCCGCGGAGCGACGTCGACACCCCCTCCGGATCAGGAACATCTGGAACCCATCGCCCAGAACACGGCGCTGGACGTCGACCCCACCGACGCCCTCGCCGGACTTCCGGAGATCCCCCCGTACGACGAGGTCGGCCCCGTCGACGCACGGGCCCTGTCAAAGACCCTGTTCGCGCGGCTCGAGTCCCTCGAGGAGGGCACGCACGAATACTCGTACGTACGCAACACCCTCGTCGAACTGAACCTCGCGCTGGTCAAGTTCGCCGCCTCCCGGTTCCGCTCCCGCAGTGAGCCGATGGAGGACATCATCCAGGTCGGCACCATCGGCCTGATCAAGGCGATCGACCGCTTCGAGCTCTCGCGCGGCGTCGAGTTCCCGACCTTCGCGATGCCAACCATCATCGGCGAGATCAAGCGCTTCTTCCGCGACACCTCGTGGTCGGTGCGCGTCCCGCGCCGGCTCCAGGAGCTCCGGCTCGACCTGGCCAAGGCGGGCGACGAACTGGCCCAGAAGCTCGACCGCGCGCCCACCGTCGCGGAGTTGGCCGAGCGCCTCGACCTCTCACGGGAGGAGGTCGTCGAGGGCATGGCGGCGTCGAACGCGTACACCGCCTCGTCGCTCGACGCGCAGCCGGAGGAGGACGACGCGGAAGGCGCGCTCGCCGACCGCATCGGCTACGAGGACCACGGACTCGAAGGCATCGAGTACGTCGAGTCGTTGAAGCCGCTGATCGCCGAACTCCCGCCCCGCGACCGGCAGATCCTCTCGCTCCGCTTCGTCGCCGGCCTGACCCAGTCGGAGATCGGCGAGGAGCTCGGCATCTCCCAGATGCACGTGTCCCGCCTGCTGTCCCGCACCCTGGTGCGCCTGCGCAAGGGCCTGACCCTGGAGGAATGACGGTCTGACGGTGGAGGAGCAAGGCTCTGACCGCGGCTCGGCTGAAGGAACGAGGCCTTCCCGGGGGCTCCGGCCCCCGGGGCTCCGGCCCCCGCGACCCCGGCACCGGTGTCAGAACCCTTCGTCGAACAAATCCCAGGCGTCGGTGACCTGGTAGGAGCGGTCGAGCCAGACACCCAGCTCGTCCATGTCGGCGCAGGGGAGAACGCGCTCGCGGACGGAGTCGGGGATGTCGACCTGCCGCCACCTGAGGTTACGCAGAACAGTCTCCGCCCTCTCCTGCGCTCGACCCTCTTCCCGACCTTGCTCGCGCACCTCGGCTCTCCTTTCTGTCTTACGTGATCAACGAGCTACGCCGCGTTCAGTTCGCACCAGACCAACTTGCCTCGATGCCCCATGCGGGACAGCGGCTGCCAGTGCCAGAGGTCGGAACAGGCCCGCACCAAGGCCATGCCCCGGCCGCTCTCGGCCTCGCCGAGCTCCTCCAACCGGCTTGGCGGCTCAGGGGGTTCGGGGTCCGCGTCCCAGGCTCCGATCTGGAGGACGTCGCCCCGGAAACGGACGCGTAGACAGGCGGGGCCTTTGGTGTGCAGGACGACGTTGGACATCAACTCCGAGGCGAGCAACTCCGCCGTGTCGACGAGGTGGCCGAGTCCGTGCAGGGTGAGGATCAGGCGAAGGGTGCGGCGACAGACGGTGACGGCCCGTGGGTCGGTGGGGATGTAGAGGGAGTACTCCCAGGAGTCGGAGGTGGGGGCACTTTCGGGCATGGGGCAGCTCCGGGTGGGGGGGTTGGGTGGATGAGGGCGCGGTGGCATTGCCGCAGCCGTCATGGCAGGACGGAACGGTGCGCTTCCGCAGCGTGAAGGTTGCGTCACTGACGGTAGATCTAAATATAGAGACGCGGCAAGCGGATCGCGTAATCTGACGCCGAACGAGTCGCGTCCGCGGGCGCGTTGAACCTAGGAGCGGTCGAGAGCTTTGAGGCGCGAACCAACGGCACGTCAACTGCGGCTGGCGACTGAACTGCGCAGACTTCGTGAGGCGGCAGGCCTCACTGCCCGCCAGGCAGCGGCACTGCTCGGCGTGAGCCCCGCCCAGATCACCCACATCGAGTCAGGGCTCGCGGGCGTGAGCGAGAAGCGACTTCGCCGCCTCGCATCCCACTACGCCTGCACGAATGAGGAGTTCATCGACGCCCTGGTCAGCATGGCGACCGATCGCACACAGGGGTGGTGGGAGGAGTACCGGGGCTCGCTGCCGACCTCGTTCCTGGACCTGTCGGAACTGGATCACCACGCCACGTTCCGACGCGAGGTGGCCGTCTTGTTCGTTCCCGGCCTATTGCAAACGGAGAACTACGCTCGCGCAGTCTTCTCGTCCAGAGTTCCCGAACTCACCACTGAAGAACTTGAGTTGCGCGTCCAGCACCGAATGGCCCGCCAAGTATTCACCTTCCCGTACACAGTGGTGATCCATGAGGCGGCGCTACGCATCAGGGTCAGCGACCGCACAGCCTCACAGGCTCAACTCGCCCGGCTGACTGAGCTTTCGGAGGCGGAGCACATCACCCTGCGCGTCGTTCCCTTCGACCTGGACGGTTTCTCCAGGGCCTCAAGCACCATGACGTATGTGGACGGCCCCGTGCCCAAGCTGGACACTGTGGTCCGTGACGCGCCCCACGGCTCGGTCTTCATCGATTCCGAGGCTCAGCTCAATGCCTATCGAACACGCTTCCATAAAGTGGAGGGTGTGGCACTCGATCCCGAACGGTCGCGTGACTTCATCCACCAACTGACGAAGGAGCTGTGAGGCATCCCCATGACCTCCCCCGACAACTGGCGGAAGTCGTCATACTCCGGCGAGGGCGATGGCAATGACTGCGTCGAACTCGCCTCCACCCCCACCACCCTCCACCTCCGCGAATCCGACGACCCCACCACCGTCCTCACCACCACCCACACTCCCCTCACCCACCTCCTGCATGCCATACACACCCGTTCACTGCCCGGCCGCCCCCTCGGCTGAGTCAGTCGAAGAGGGCGACGAGGCCGTTCACCCAGATCGCGAGGAACGCGAGGACTGCCACCAGGCATCCAGCCCCTGTCAGGAAGTCGACGAGCGCACTTCCGCTGCTGTCTGGCTTTCCACCGGACGGCATCGTGTCCCAGTCGACAGGGCGTCCCATGGCCTCGGAGCAGGCCTCTCGTACTGCTGCCAGTTGCTCCCTGGCAAAGGCCGAATCGGCAAGCGACTCGGGGCCCCGCCAGGCAAGTGCCTGCATGCGCTTCGGAGCTGTGTCGTACCTCGCCTCGAAGGCGGAGGTCTCGGCTGCGTCGCGGTCCTCTTCGAGGTACATCCAGCGACCCGCTTCCGCGGGCTCTCCGTACAGTCGGTACACGTCCGCCAGTCGGCGGCGAAGCGTCAGGTCGTCCGGGAAGGACGACACCAGCCCACGTAGGCGCTGGCGCGCGACGGGGACCCGGCCGGCGGCCAGGTCCCCGTCGACTCGGGCAAGGGTGTCTCTCAGCGGCATATGCGCATGATCGGGTAACGCGACGACCGCCGTCGACCGGTTTGGTCGCTGCTCACCGTCCTCATGGTGGAAACCCGTTGGCCGGATTCCTCCCGCTGACTACGCTGTCCCTGCCCTCTGACCAGCAGAGCCGCTGGGCCTGTCACGTCGTCCGTCCGTGAGGAGCCCTGTGGCCCACTCCCCCGCTGCGACCGCCGTCCCGTCCCGGCTCGCCGATGTTCCCGTTCTGTTGGTCGCCGTCGTGTGGGGGTCCAGTTATCTCGCGGCGAAGGGGGTCACGACCTCTGGCACCGTGCTGGCCGTCCTCGTGCTGCGGTTCGCTGTGGTGTTGCCGGTGCTGGTGGTCGCGGGGTGGCGGCGGCTGCGGGCGTTGAGCGGCACGCAGGTGCGGGGGGCCGGGGGGTTGGGGGTGATCCTCGCCGGGATCTTCCTGCTGGAGACGTACGGGGTTGTGCACACCTCTGCCACCAACGCCGGGCTGATCATCAGTCTGACCATGGTGTTCACGCCGCTCGCGGAGAGCCGGGTGCGGAGGGTGCGGCTGCCGGGGGCCTTCCTCGCGGCGGCGGGGCTGTCGGTGCTCGGCGTGGCGCTGCTGACGCAGGGGGCCGGGTTCACCGCGCCCTCCGGCGGCGATCTGCTGATGCTGGCCGCCGCCGTCGCGCGGACCGTGCACGTGCTGGCCATGGCCCGCATGGAATCGGTGCGCGGGGCCGACGCGTTGTCGCTGACGACCGTCCAACTGGGCGGCGCGGTGGCCGTGTTCGCGGTGCTGGTGGCGGTGCCGGGGACGGGCGCGTCGCCGTGGGCCGCCGCCGCGGACTTCGACCGCGGGGACTGGCTCGGTCTGGTCTACCTCTCCGCGTTCTGCACGCTGTTCGCGTTCTTCGTGCAGATGTGGGCGGTCCGCCGTACGTCACCGTCCCGGGTCAGTCTGCTGTTGGGCACCGAACCGGTGTGGGCGGCGGCTGTCGGCATCGCGCTCGCCGGGGACCGGCCGGGCCGGCTCGGCTACGTGGGCGCGGTGCTCGTGCTCGTCGGCACCGGGTGGGGGCGGACGGTCGCGGACCGGGGGCGGGGATCGGGGGCGGTGCCTGCTCAGACGACTCGTCGGCCGCGCCGCCACACCCCCGACACCAGCGGCACGCCCGGCCGGTAGGCCAGGTGGACGTGGCTCGGGGCGTCCAGCAGGGTCAGGTCGGCGTACGCGCCCGGGGTCACGCGGCCCACGTCCGTGCGACGCAGGGCCGCCGCGCCGCCCGCCGTCGCCGACCACACCGCCTCGTCCGGCGTCATCCGCATGTCCCGGACGGCGAGCGCGATGCAGAACGGCACGGATGACGTGAAGGACGAGCCCGGGTTGCAGTCCGTGGAGAGGGCGACGGTGACGCCCGCGTCCAGCAGCCGGCGGGCGTCCGGCCACTCCGCGCGCGTGGAGAACTCCGCGCCGGGCAGGAGCGTGGCGACCGTGTTCCCGTTCGCCAGCGCGTCCACGTCGGCGTCGGTGAGGTGGGTGCAGTGGTCGGCGCTGGCCGCGTCCAGCTCGACCGCCAACCGCACGCCGGGGCCGTAGGAGAGCTGGTTGGCGTGGATGCGGGGGTGCAGGCCCCTGGCCTTGCCGGCGGTGAGGATCGCGCGGGCCTGGTCGCCGTCGAACGCGCCCTTCTCGCAGAACACGTCGATCCAGCGGGCGTGCGGGGCGCAGGCGTCGAGCATCTCGCCGGTGACGAGGGCTACGTACGCGGCCGGGTCGTCGGCGTAGTCGGGGGAGACGATGTGCGCGCCGAGGTACGTCACCTCGTCGGTGTGCTTCGCCGCGAGGCGCAGAGCGCGGGCCTCGTCGGCGACGGTGAGGCCGTAGCCGGACTTGGTCTCGAAGGTGGTGGTGCCCTGGCGGAGGGCCTCGGCGAGGAAACGGACGACGTTCGCTTCGAGTTCCTCGTCGCTCGCCGCTCGCGTCGCCGCGACCGTCGTACGGATGCCGCCCGCCGTGTAACCGCGGCCCGACATGCGGGCGTTGAACTCCTGCGTGCGGTCGCCCGCGAAGACCAGGTGGGAGTGGGAGTCGACGAAGCCCGGGAGCACCGCCCGGCGGCCCGCGTCGACCCGATTGTCAGTGGCGGGTGCTTTGCTTGATTCACCGGTCCACGCGACGCGGTCGCCGTCGATGACGACGGCCGCGTCCTGGATCAGTCCGAGAGGGGAGCCGTCTCCGAGGGAGGGGTCGTTGGTGACCAGCGTGGCGATGTTGGTGATGACGGTGGTCGTGCCGGTGCTGCTGCTCATCGTCGTGTCCTCGGTCGTGTCCTCGTGGGGGCGGGGTCCTGTGGTCGCTACGCGCGCAGGGCTGCCACGGCCCGCGCGAGGGCCTGCGGCACGTCCGGTACGAGCGTGTGCGCCCCGTCGCGTACGACGTGACGTCCGGCGACGACCGTATGCCGTACGTCCGCCGCGGTCGCCGCGAATACGGCCGTCTCGGCGCCGAGCCTGGGCACCGGGCCGGCCGTCCTGACCGAGTCGAGGGCGATCGTCGTGAAGTCGGCGGCCGAACCGGCCTCCAGGGTGCCCGCGTCCGGGTTGCCGAGGGCGGCGTGGCCGTCGGCGGAGGCGGCGCGCAGCAGGGCGGCCGCCGTCCAGTGACCGCGGGTGCGGGTGCGCAGCCGCTCGTTCAGCTCCATCGCGCGGGCCTCTTCGAGCAGGTCGATGACGGCGTGGCTGTCGGAGCCGAGGGAGAGCGGGGAGCCCTCGTTCTGGAGGGCGACGGCCGGCCCGATGCCGTCCGCGAGGTCCCGCTCGGTCGTCGGGCACATACAGGTGCCGGTCCCGCTGCCGCCGATGAGGGAGATGTCCTCGGCGGTGAGGTGGGTGTTGTGGACGCCGGTCGTGCGCGGCCCCAGGACTCCGTGCAGGGCGAGGAGCTGCGTCGGGGTGCAGCCGTGGACCTCGAGGCACGCCTCGTTCTCGGCGGTCTGCTCGGACAGGTGCACATGCAGGGGGGCCTGCCGCTCCTCGGCCCACCGGGCGACGGTCTCCAACTGGTCGGCGGGCACGGCCCGTACGGAGTGGACGGCCGCCCCGATCCTCGCGTGATCCCGTTCCTTGAGAAGTGAACAGCGTTCGGCCCAGGCGTCCGCGTCGCCGTCGGAGAAGCGGAGCTGGTGGGCGCTGGGCGGCTGTCCGAAGCCGGAGGAAAGGTAGGCGGTGTCGAGGAGGGTGATGCGGATGCCGGCTTCGGCGGCGGCCTCGATCAGGGCCTCGCCCATGGCGTTGGGGTCGGCGTACGGGGTACCGCCGGGGGCGTGGTGCAGATAGTGGAACTCGCCGACGGCGGTGATGCCGGCCAGCGCCATCTCGGCGTACACGGCGCGGGCCAGCTGGTGGTAGGTCTCCGGGGTCAGCCGGTCGGCGACCGAGTACATGACCTCGCGCCAGGTCCAGAAGGTGCCGGAGCCGACCTGGACGGTGCCGCGCAGGGCACGGTGGAAGGCGTGGCTGTGGGCGTTCGCCAGGCCCGGAAGGGTCAGCCCGCGCAGGATCTCGGCGCCGGGCGGCGGGGAGTCGACGCCCGTGCGGACGTCGGTGATGCGGCCGCCCGTCCCCGCGCCGGAGCCGCTCGTCGACACCGTGAGGGCGACGCCCGGCTCGACGTTCGTGTCGAGCCAGGCGTGCTCCAGCCAGTACGTCCGTGTCCGATGCGTGGGGGTCACCGGCAGGCCAGTCCTTCCAGTACGTCGGCGAGGGCGTGCACCCCGGCCACGCAGTCGTCCTCGGCGGCGAACTCGGCCGGGGAGTGCGAGACGCCCGTGGGGTTGCGCACGAACAGCATGGCGGCCGGCACGGTCCCGGAGAGGATCCCGGCGTCGTGTCCGGCGCCGGTGCCGAGGACGGGGACCGTGAGGTCGGTGTCCTTGTCCTTGCCGAGGATGCGGGCGAGTTCGTCACGCAGGGCATGGTCGAACTCGACGACGGGCGTGAACGACTCACGGACGACGTCGAGATCGACGCCCTGGGCGACGGCGTACTCACGGGCGGCCTGCTCGATGCCCGTGACCACCGTGTCGAGGGTGGCCTGGTCGGCGGCGCGGGAGTCGAGCCAGCCGCGCACCAGGGAGGGGATGGCGTTGACTCCGTTCGGCTCGACGGAGATCTTGCCGAAGGTGGCGACGGCGCCCGCGAGCCGGGCCTCGCGGCGGGCGGCGAGGACCGTCTCCGCGTACGACAGCATCGGGTCGCGGCGGTCCACGAGGCGGGTGGTGCCGGCGTGGTTGGCCTCGCCCCGGAAGTCGAACCGCCAGCGCCCGTGCGGCCAGATGGCGCCGGCGATGCCCACCTGGTCCCCGCTCAGGTCGAGGGCGCGGCCCTGCTCGACGTGCAGCTCGACGAACGCGCCGATGCGGGCGAGCCGCTCCGGGTCCGCACCGATGGCGTCGGGATCGTACCCGGCGGCCTCCATGGCCCGCGGGAGGGTGACCCCGTCGCCGTCGGTGAGCCGGTGCGCCTGCTCGACGGTGAGCTGCCCGGCGGCCAGCCGGGAGCCGACGCAGGCGAGCCCGAATCTGGCGCCCTCCTCGTCGCCGAAGTTGACCAGGGCGAGGGGCTTGGTGAACGTGACGCCCCGCGCGCGCAGTTCGTCGAGCGCGGCGAAGGAGGACACGACGCCGAGGGGCCCGTCGAAGGCGCCGCCGTCCGGCACGGAGTCGAGATGCGACCCGGTGACGACGGCATCCCCGGCGCGCGGATCCCCGAGCCAGGCCCACTGGTTCCCGTTCCGGTCGACCTCGTACGCCAGCCCCCGCCCCTCGGCCTGCTCCTTGAACCAGGCCCGGCACTCGGCGTCGGCGGCCGTCCAGGCGAACCGCCGGTAGCCCTGCGAGTCGGGATGCCGCCCGATGGGAAGCAGCTCACGCCACATCTCATGGAAGGAGCCGCCACCCGCCGGACCCGCGCTCGGCGACGAGAGCTCGGCCCCCGCCGGAGAGTCGCCGTGCCCGCCGTGCCCCCCGTTGCGATGGCTCACGCGTCGTCACCCTCGCGCATCGGCACCCGCACGCCCCGCTCGTCGGCGGCCGTCTCGGCGATGTCGTAGCCGGCGTCGACGTGCCGGATGACGCCCATGCCGGGGTCGTTGGTCAGCACACGGCGCAGCTTCTCACCGGCGAGCTTCGTGCCGTCCGCCACGGACACCTGGCCGGCGTGGATGGAGCGGCCCATGCCGACGCCGCCGCCGTGGTGGATGGAGACCCAGGAGGCGCCCGAGGCGACGTTCACCATGGCGTTCAGGAGCGGCCAGTCGGCGATCGCGTCGGAGCCGTCGAGCATGGCCTCGGTCTCGCGGTACGGGGAGGCCACGGAGCCGGAGTCGAGGTGGTCGCGGCCGATGGCGAGGGGCGCGGCGAGTTCACCGGACGCCACCATGTCGTTGAAGCGCTCGCCCGCCTTGTCGCGCTCGCCGTAGCCGAGCCAGCAGATGCGCGCCGGAAGGCCCTGGAAGTGGACCCGCTCGCCGGCCATCTTGATCCAGCGGTGCAGCGACTCGTTCTCGGGGAAGAGGTCGAGGATCGCCTTGTCCGTCTTGTGGATGTCGGAGGCCTCGCCGGACAGCGCGGCCCAGCGGAAGGGGCCCTTGCCCTCGCAGAACAGCGGGCGGATGTAGGCGGGGACGAAGCCGGGGAAGGCGAACGCGCGTTCGTATCCGGCGAGTTGGGCCTCGCCGCGGATGGAGTTGCCGTAGTCGAAGACCTCGGATCCGGCGTCCATGAAGCCGACCATCGCCTCGACGTGCCGGGCCATCGACTCGCGGGCCCGGGTCGTGAAACCGGCCGGGTCCTTCGCCGCGTACGACGCCATGTCGTCGAAGTCCACGCCCACCGGCAGGTACGACAGCGGGTCGTGGGCCGACGTCTGGTCGGTGACGATGTCGATGGGGGCGCCCTCGGCGAGCATGCGCGGCAGCAGTTCCGCCGCGTTGCCGAGGAGGCCGATGGAGAGCGGGCGGCGGGCGTCGCGGGCCTCGACGGCGAGCTGGAGGGCGTGCTCCAGGCTGTCGGCCCGCACGTCGAGGTAGCGGTGCTCGATGCGGCGTTCGATGGCGCGCGGGTCGACGTCGATGCAGATCGCGACGCCGTCGTTCATCGTCACGGCGAGCGGCTGGGCGCCGCCCATGCCGCCGAGGCCGGCGGTCAGGGTGATGGCGCCGGCGAGCGTGCCATCGAACTTCTTCGCGGCGACGGCGGCGAAGGTCTCGTAGGTGCCCTGGAGGATGCCCTGGGTGCCGATGTAGATCCACGACCCGGCGGTCATCTGGCCGTACATCGTCAGGCCCAGCTGTTCCAGCCTGCGGAACTCCTCCCAGTTGGCCCAGTCGCCGACGAGGTTGGAGTTGGCGATGAGGACGCGCGGGGCCCACTCGTGGGTCTGCATCACGCCGACGGGCCGGCCGGACTGGACGAGCATGGTCTCGTCCTGCTTCAGGGTCCGCAGCGTGCGCACCATCGCGTCGAAGGAGCGCCAGTCACGGGCCGCCTTGCCCGTGCCGCCGTAGACGACGAGCTTGTCGGGGTGTTCGGCGACCTCGGGGTCGAGGTTGTTCTGCAGCATGCGCAGGGCGGCCTCCTGCTGCCATCCCAGGGCGCTCAGTTCCGTACCGCGCGGTGCTCGTACGGGGCGGGGTCCTGACATGGTCGGCCTCCTTGCGGATGGGTGATCCCGGCGGGCTGTTGCTGTTGTTATTCACATCCTGACTTGATGAATAGAGCTAGTCAATAGGGGGAACGGTGGGGAGAACGGCGAGGAGGAGGGGGCGCGCACCGCCGCACTCACCACCCCGGACGGACGCGCGCGCCGTTGACGCACGCCGAGGCGCACGGTGTTGAAGGGAGACATGGGCGTCGACACAGCCCGGCACGCGGCCCGATGCGGGGTCAGCCGACCCACCCTAGTAACCCGGCAGCATGTTCCGCTGGAAAATGCCAGAAGACTCACCCCTCGCGCACACGTTGCGTAGCTTCTTCCTCACTCAGCCGAACCGACGGCAGGAGGGGAGCCAACGGTGCCCGGAATCGACGAGTGTCTACTGGAAGCCATGCGGCTGCCCGGCGCGCGGGGCGCCGCGCTGGTCGACTGGACGAGCGGGCTGGCCCTGGGCGCGGTCGGGGAGTTCCCCGGCGGCGACCACGAGGCGGCGGCCGCCGAGGCCGCGGAGGTCGCCCGCCTCACCACTGAACAGCGCGCCTTCACGCCCGAGGGCCATGCCTCCCACGGCGGTGGGACCGAGTCCGGGACCGGAGCGGAGTCCGGGACCGGAGCTGGGGTCGGGGCTGGGGCCGGGGCCGGGATCGCCGATCCACCGGTCGAGGACCTGATCATCAGCAACCGGGACAGCTATCACGTGCTCCGCTTCGTGCCGACGTCCTTCGACAGCAGTGTGTTCCTGCACGTCTGGCTGGGCCGGCCGGACGGCAACCTCGCGCTGGCCCGGATCCGGCTGGGCGAGATGGCCGGACGGCTGGTGCTGGGATGACCGCGGTGAGAACGACCCCGCAGGGCACCACCCCGCCGCCCAGGCTGCCCGTGCGGGAGAAGTCCGCGGGCCGGGAACGCGGCGGCGGACTGTCCCCGATGCTGACCCGGCTCGCGGCCGAGCGGGCGACCGGCGTCCTGGAACGCGAGCGCGGCTCGCTCTACCTCGCCGAGGGCCGCGTGGTGCACGCCGAGAGCCCCCTCGCCCCCGGCCTCGACGTGCTCCTCCTGGCCCACGGCACCCTCGCCCCGGCCGCCTGGCAGGACGCGGTGGACCGGGCCGACGAGGAACACGGCGCGGCCCGTCTGCTGCTCGACGCCGGCCGGGTCCCGCGCGGGGCGCTGGAGCTGTGCCATCTGGAGGCGGTGTTCGACGCGGCGTTCTTCGCGCTCGCCCCCAGCAGCACCCCGGGCCGGTTCCGGTACGGGGCCGGGCACTGGCTCGGCGCCCTGCGACCGGTCCCGGTCGACGCCGTGGAGCGCGAGACGCTGCGCCGCCGTGAGCTGCTGCACCGGCTGTGGCCGGACCCGCTGACCGACGGGGCGCCGCTGCGGCGGGCCGAGAGCGTCGCGGCGCCGGCGCCGACCGCCCGGCAGAGCGGGGTGCTGGCCCTGGTGGACGGCGTGCGCACCGCGTCGGACATAGCCCGCGAGCTGGGGCGACAGGCCTTCCACACCCTGGTGGACGTCCGGCGCCTGGCGGCGGCGGGCCTGCTCACCGCCCTCTTCCCACCCCCACGCCCCCACCACCCACCGCCGACCCCCCTCACCCAAGTCCCTCTACAAACCCCTCTGCAAGCCCCTCTCCAAGCCCACCCCCACGACCTTCCCCACGACCTTCCGTACGACCCTCCCCACGGTCTCCCCCACGACCTTCCGTACGACCCTCCCCACGGTCTCCCCCACGACCTTCCGTACGACCCTCCCCACGGTCTCCCCCACGACCTTCCGTACGACCTCCCCCACGGCTTTTCCCCCGCCCATCCCGACGGCTTCCCTCCCTCCCCTTCCCATCCCCATTCCCAACCCCAGACCCACCCCCGTCCCCATCCCATACCTCCCGCCCCCCACGCCGTCCCCGGTCCCCATACCGCCCACGCCCCCGCCCCCGACCCCCCGCCGGGCATCACCCTGCCCCGCGTCAACGACCCCGACATCACCCTGCTGAAGAGGCTCAGGGATGCGCTGGAGGCCCTTTGAACGCCAGCGACCGCGCGCCGAGAGGAGCGAGCTGATGGCGTCCGAGCCCGAGATACTCGACGAACTCCGGCGGCTGCGGGCCCGGGTGCCGCAGCTGACCGGCGCACTCGCGGCCGGCGTGGACGGTCTCGTCCTCGCCCACGACACGCCCGGCGTGGAGCCGGAGGTGGTGGCCGCGCTGACCGCCGCCGCCCTCGGCGTCGCGGTGCGGTTGGCGGACACGACCGGCCAGGGCGACTTCCGCGAGCTGCTCGTGCGCGGGATGTACGGCTACGTCGCCACCTACGCGGCCGGCGAGAGCGCCGTACTGACCCTGCTCGCGCAGGACCGCGTCAACGTCGGCCGGCTGCATCTGGAGGGCCGCCGGGCCGGCGCCCGGATCGGGGAGCTCGTCGACGCGCGGGAGGCGAAGGCGCGCGAGGCGCGCGCCGCACCCGCCGGGCCGCCGGCGAAGACACCCGCGAAGGCGCCCGTCCGGACGCCCTCCAAACCCCCGACCGTACGGACCAGATCGGCGCGCGGCACGGCCACCGCCAACGCGCGCACCACCACGGAAAGTTGACAGGACCCTAGGAGCACAGTCATGGCCAATACCGAGACCTGCCTGAAAGAGGCGCTCGCCTCCATCGAGGGTGCGACCGGCGTCGCGCTCGTCGACTACACCAGCGGCATGGCGCTGGGCACGCTGGGCGGCAGCAAGACCTTCGACCTGAACGTCGCCGCCGCCGGCAACACCGACGTGGTGCGCGCCAAGATGCGCACCATGGAGCACCTCGGGCTCAAGGCCCAGATCGAGGACATCCTGATCACCCTGTCCGACCAGTACCACCTGCTGCGCCTGATCAGCGGTCGCGGCGGCAACGGGCTCTTCCTCTACCTCGTCCTGGACGCCAAGCGGGCCAACCTGGCGATGGCCCGCCACCAGCTCAAGAGGATCGAGGAGGACCTGGAGGTCTGACGTCCCGAAAGGTCACACCAGTGCCGCGGTGCGGCGGCGGGCGCCGCCCGGGGCCGCGTCGCCGGCCGCGATGCCGGTGCTGCGGTACGCCTTGACGGTCTTGCCGGACGGGCGTCCGCCGCGCCGGTCCAGCCAGTCGACGCGCACCCACAGCAGCGCGTCCTCGTCCCGCTCGCGCCGGCCGAGCCAGGCGGCCTTCAGCCGCAGCCCGGTCCCGCAGCCGGCGAGCAGCATGCCGCCGGCCGCGGGCACCGCGAAGGAGCTGCCCAGCGCGGCCGCGAAGGCGAGCAGCAGCCACCAGCGGTGGCCGCGCCGCCAGGTGCGGACGGTCACCGCCCGGTCCTGGAGCACGTCGTGCTTGCCGGCCCGGGCGGCCCCGCGGCCGAGTTCCCGGTAGCGCCGTCGGCCGCGCCACGCCACCGCGGCGACGGCCACGATGAACAGCGCGGCCCCGGCCAGCACCCCGATCCGTCGTCCCGTGAGGCCGGGCACCAGGACCCCGACCCCCGCCGCGAACACCCCGCACCACCACAACGGCGCGGCCCCGGCCCGTACGACGACGGCCACCCGAGCCAGCCCCTGCCCTCCGCGTGCCACGTCCGTCTCCTCGTCACTCCGGCACAGTCTCGTGGCCCTTCAGACTAGTGAGCGAACGTGAGACGAGTCTGAGAAAGCGGGGCTACTCCACGAACAGCCCCCGGGCCGCGGCCCGTGTGTCGAACTCCTCCAGCCGGGCCTGCGCGTCGGGCAGGTCGTCGCACATCGCCTCCAGCAGCACCCGCCCGAGCAGCATCGGCGCGCACGCCGTGTCGAAGGCGAGCCCGGTGCCGACGGCGGCCGGCAGCAGCAGGTCGGAGACCTTGGCGACCGGCGCGAACGCGGAGTCGGCGACCGTCACCACGCTCAGCCCGGCCTCCCTCGCGTAGGCGAGGGTGTCGACGACCTCGCGCGGGTGCCGGGGCAGCGCGAAGCAGAGCAGCGCCGAGGCGCCCGCGCGGACGGCGGCGTCGATCCGGTCGTGGATCATCGTGCCGCCCTCGTTGAGCAGCCGTACGTCCGGGTGGACCTTGGCGGCGAAGTATGCGAAACCGTACGCCTGGGAGGCGGCGGCGCGCAGGCCGAGCACGGGGAGCGGCCGCGAGGCCGCAAGCAGCCGGCCCGCCCGCTGCACGGGCCGGGGATCGGCGAGCAGTTCGGCGAGGTGCCTCAGGTTCTCGATCTCGGCCTCGACGGCCTGCTGGTACTCGTTGTACGAGGCCGAGCCGGCCGGCTGTTCGGTGGGCGCGACCTCGCGCAGGTGCTTGCGCAGGGCGGGGTATCCGTCGAAGCCGAGGGCGACCGCGAAGCGGGTCACGGACGGCTGGCTGACCCCGGCGAGTTCGGCCAGCTCCACGCTGGACAGGAACGGCACGTCGGAGGCTCGGCGCACCATGCTGTGCGCGATGCGCCGCTGGGTCGGCGTCAGCCGGTGCCCCTCGAAGAGGGCCTGCAGCCGGCCCCCGGGGCTGTCCGGCACACCCGCACCCGGCTCCACGCCCGACTGCGCACCCGCAACCTCCGTATCCGGCCGCCCCACACCGACCCCCGTCTTCGTCTCCGTCTCCGTCCCCGTTTCGGCGCTCATGCCTCGCTCCCCCTCCAGATGTCCGTGAACCGGTCCAGCAGCCGGGCCGCCGCGCTCACGTCGTCCGTGAGCGGGCGGTCGGCCTGGTCCGCGTCGAGCACCGCCTCGGCCGATTCCAGCGCCCGCGCGGCCGGAAGTCCCGGCTCGGGCCGCAGTTCACGCTGACGCAGCGCCCGTACGGCGGCGACGAGTTCGCAGCCGACGACGAGACGGTACGCGGCGCAGGCGCGCAGTGTCTGCCGGGCGGCGAGCGAGGCGAAACTGGCCTGTTCCTCGACGCCCCGGGAGAGTACAGCGTGGCCGAGCGACGCGGGCGCGGAGAAGGCGCGCAGATCACCGAGGGCGGCCGCGGCGGCGTATTCGAGGATCATCACGCCGGAGGAGGCGGGCTCGGGGTCGGCGAGGAAGGGGCGCAGCCGGGTGTAGGCGGGTTCGTTGAGGGTCGAGAGGCGGGACGTGGACAGCCTCGCCACCTGGGTCAGCGCCAGCCTGAAGTGGTCTAGGGCGAGGGCGAGTTGGGCCTGGTAGAAGCCGCCGTGGTGGTAGGCGGCCATGTCCTCGGGGGAGATCAGCGGGTTCTCGGCGGCCGCGTTGATCTCGATGGCGACGACTTCCTCCAGGGCGTCGGCGGCGTCGTGCGCGGGGCCGTGGATCTGGGGCAGGCAGCGGAAGCCGTACGGGTCCTGGATGCGGCCGAGCGGCGGCGTGGGCCGGTCCTCGGCGCCGATCAACTCCCGCATGCGGCGGGCGACTTCGGCGGAGCCGCGGTGCGGTCGGGCGGCGTGCACGGGGGCGGCGTACGCCTCGTGCGAGCCGTCCACGGCGAGCAGGGAGAGCGCGGCGACGACCGGGGTGGCCTCCAGGAGTCCGCGCAGTTCGTGCAGGGCGAGCGCGGACTGGCCGAGGGTGAGGGCGTTGCTGCTGATGAGGGCGAGGGCGTCGTTGTTGTCGAGTTGCTGCGGTTCGGGGGCGCCGTCGCCGCGCCAGGGGTGTTCCCCGACGAGCGCCAGTCCGAGCTGGGCGAGCGCCGCCAGGTCCCCGGTGCCCACCGAGCCGAACTCGTTGACGACCGGGTGGGCGCCGCTCTCCAGTGCTTCGCACAGCGCCGTGACGACGCTGGGCCGCAGGCCCGCGCCCCCGGCGAGCAGTTGGTTGGCGCGGACCGCGAGCATGGCCCGGACCTGTCGGGCGGGCAGTTCCTCGCCGATGGCGCCGGCGTGGCTGCGCAGGAGGCGCAGGCCGTGTTCCGCTGCGGCCTCGGTGGGCACGTCCTCGTTGCGGTTGGCGCCGACGCCGGTGGAGCGGCCGTAGACGCGGCCGGTGGCGGCGATCTGGCGGGCGGCGTCCCAGGACTCGGTCATCCGCTTGGTCGCGTCGGTGCCGGGGACGGGCCGTGCGGTCCCGTCGGCGAGGCGCGCGACATCCGCGACGCCGAGGGCGATCCCGTCCAGGACGACGAGACCGGGGCCGGCCCCATGGCCGGTCTCATAACCGGGCCCATGAGCGGCGTCCACGATCCGAGATGACATAAGGCCACAAACTCCCCTCAATCCGGACACCCGATCTTGCCTGCCGGTCATCCGTTACCTCGGATTAACACCGAACCGTTGACGAGTTATTCACCTACAGAGAACTCTGCATGACGTTATACAGCCGGGCAAGGGACATCTCATGATCCAGTTCGATGCGGTCCACAAGCGCTTCCCCAACGGCACGACAGCAGTCCACGATCTCTCCCTCCACATGCCGGAGGGCGGCGTGACCGTGCTGGTCGGTTCCTCCGGTTGCGACAAGACGACCACCCTGCGGATGATCAACCGGATGGTCGACCCGACCTCCGGAACCATCGAGGTCGGCGGCAAGGACGTCACCCGCCAGGACGCGGCCGAGCTGCGCCGCTCCATCGGGTACGTCATCCAGCAGTCGGGCCTCTTCCCGCACCGCACGGTGCTGGACAACATCGCCACCGTGCCGCTGCTGCTTGGCCACGGCCGCCGCAGGGCGCGCGCCCGCGCCGCCGAGCTGCTGGAGACCGTCGGCCTGACCGCCGACGCAGGCAAGCGCTACCCGCACCAGCTCTCCGGCGGCCGGCAGCTGGGGGTGCCCCCAGGCCGTTAGGGCACTGGGGGAGCGTCGGCGTGGCCCGCGCGCTCGCCGCCGACCCGCCGGTGCTCCTCATGGACGAGCCCTTCGGCGCGGTCGACCCGGTGGTGCGCACCCAGCTCCAGGACGAACTGCTCAGACTCCAGAAGGAGTTGAGCAAGACCATCGTCTTCGTCACACACGACATCGACGAGGCCGTCCGGCTCGGCGCCCAGATCGCCGTGTTCCGCACCTGCGGCCACCTGGTCCAGTGCGCCGCGCCCGCCGAACTCCTCGCCCGCCCCGCCGACGACTTCGTGGCCGACTTCCTCGGCGCCGAGCGCGGTCTGAAGCTGCTCTCGCTGGCGACCCTCGCGGACGTCCCCCAGGGCCCGGCACCCGAGGGCGGCCCCTGGACCCTCGCCCTCGACGAGGCCCGCAGGCCGCTGCACTGGACGTCCAAGGAGGCCGAGGTACCCGTCCGCCCCCTGAAGGACGCCGACTCCCTCCTCGCGGCGCTCGACGAGTCGGTCGCCTCCCCCACCGGACTGGTCGCCCGCGTCGACGCCGACGGCGTCCTCACCGGCGTCACCTCCCGCGACGACATCCACACCCACGCGGGCCGGGCGCACACCACGGCCCGCGCCCACACGGACGCCGCGGTGGCCGCGCTGCGGCCACACCGATCGGGCCAACCGGCCTGACCGGGACCGCTTCCACTGCCGTCGCTGTGGGCTCGCTGGCCCCGCCGACGTCGTCGCCGGGGTCAACGTGCGCGACCGTGCACGCTCGGCGTGGGTATTCGTCACCATGCCCGTCCCGCCATCGGCATAGCCGGAGCGCGGGAGATGCGACCCGTGACCGTCCCGCTGTAGGGGGCAGTCGGGAGCGCGACGAGGCGTGAACAACCGAGCGCAGGAGCTCAGCCGTTCACGGCCGAGAAGGTGACCGAGAACCAGGTGCTGGGCTACCTCTACGCGGCCGTCCTGGAACAGGCCGGGGTGAAGGTGAAGGTGCGTCCCAACCTCGGCAGCCGCGAGATCGTGATCCCCGCGCTCAGGGGCGGCGACATCGACCTGCTGCCCGAGTACCAGGGCGCCCTGCTCAACTACCTCGACCCGAAGGCCACGGCCGCCGAGGAGGGCGCCATGCAGAACGCCCTCACCCTCGCCCTGCCCGGCGGCCTTCAGGTGCTGCCGTACGGCACGGCCGAGGACTCCGACGCGTTCGTCGTCACCCGCGAGACGGCGAAGAAGTACGGCCTGGCCCCCCTCGCCGACCTGAAGAAGCAGAACGGCAAGCTGGTCATCGGCGCGGCCCCCGAGGTCAAGAAGCGTCAGGTGGGCGTCGTCGGGCTGAAGGACGTGTACGGCGTCGAGTTCAAGGAGTTCAAGTCGCTGGACTCCGACGGTCCGCTGGTCAAGGGCGCCCTGAAGAAGGGCGATGTGGACGTGGCGAACCTCTTCACCACCGACACCGACATCGAGGCCAACGACTGGGTGGTGCTGGCCGACCCCGAGAACCTGATCCCGAGCCAGCACATCGTGCCGCTGATCGCCGACCGCAAGGCCGACGACACCGTCCGCAAGGCACTCGCGCGGCTCGGCAACGTCCTCACCACCGAGCAGCTCACCGAGCTCAACCGCCAGGTCGACAAGGACAAGAAGGACCCCGAGGACGTGGCGAACACCTATGCCAAGCAGCACGGGCTGGCGAAGTGAGCCGGACGTGAGCCGGACGTGACCCGCCTGCGGACCCGACCCCGCAGTGGGGGGCTATCCCCAGTGCGGCGGGCGTCCCGGCTCCCTAATCTTGGTGTCCATGACGGGATGGGAGACGGCCATGGACGCGCGGGACACGGACCTGAAGAAGGAACTCGACGCCACCTTGCAGACACGCAGGGAGCTGGGCGAGGAGTACGAGACCGCGCTGGTGGACTCGTTCCTGGAGAAGATCGACCAGCGCATCGACGGCGCGGTGGAGCGCCGGGTGCGGCGGCAGATGGCCGAGCAGCAGATGGTGGCCGCGCGGGGCTCCCGGACGCCGAAGCCCACCGACTCCTGGGGTGACCGCTTCGGGTTCGCCATCGTCTCGCTGATCCTGGCGATCCCGCTGTCGGCGATCGGCGGCGGCCTGGCGGGCTTCCCGGGCGTGCTCGCCGCCTGGGTCGGCATCGTCGGCGTGAACTGCCTCCAGGCCGCCCGCACCAACCCCGAGCTGTTCGCCGGCCGGCGGCGCCGTTCCGCCGGCAAGGGCGACGACTGGCAGGACTGAGCCGTCGGGCCCGGTCTCACGCCTGCCGGGTCGGCAGCACCATGATCTGCCGCAGGTTGACGTGCCGGGGGCGGCTGGTCGCATAGGCGACGACGTCGGCGATCTCCGCCGACGACAGCGCGCCGATCGCGCCGAACAAGCCGTCCAACTGCCCGGCCAGCTCGTCGTTGTCGAGGTGCGTCGCCAGCTCGCTCTCGGTCAGCCCCGGCTCCACGTTGGTGACCCGCACGTCCCGCGGCCCGAACTCGGTGCGCAGGGACTGCGAGAGGTAGGTGACGGCGGCCTTCGTCGCGCCGTACACCGCGTAGTTGGGGAAGGTGATGTGCGCGCCGATGGACGACACGTTCACCAGGTCGGCGCTGCGGCCCTCGGCGGCGGTGCCCACCAGGTCCCCGGTGAAGGCGCGGATCACCCGCAGCACCCCGGTGACGTTGGTGTCGAGCATCCGCTGCCACTCGTCGATCCGGCCGGCGTCGACCGGGTTCGGCAGCATCACGCCGGCGTTGTTGACGACCAGGTCGACGGTCCCGTAGGCCTCCCGGATCCGGTCCGCGGCCGCGGCCACCGACGCGTCGTCGGTGACGTCGGCGACGACCGCGAGGGCCTCGCCGCCGTCGGCGCGGATCTTCTCCACGACCGCCTCCAGCCGGTCCCCGCGCCGGGCCAGCAGCGCGACCCGGGCCCCCGAGGCGGCGAGCAGCACCGCCACCGCCTCGCCGATCCCGCTGGCGGCGCCGGTGACGACGGCGGTACGGCCGGCAAGGCTCGCGTAAGGGCTCGCGTACTGGTTGCCGTTCTGGTTCTCGTACGACATCTGTTGCTCCTGGGAAGGTGAGCCGGGGCGTCTCCCCGGCGGCACACACCACTCTCACCGCCGGCCACGGCCCTACCCAGGGATGAGCTTTTCCTGGGTCTGCCAGTACCAGGCTGGGATCGAGGCCCTGCTCTACGATCGAACCCATGGACGGGGACCTTGGGGACTTTCTGCGCTCACGCCGTGCTCGCATCCAGCCGGAGGAGGTCGGGCTGCCCTCGCACGGGCGCCGGCGCGTCCCCGGACTGCGGCGCGAGGAAGTGGCGCAGCTCGCCGGAGTGAGCGTCGACTACTACATCCGCCTCGAACAGGGCCGGGGGCCGAGCGTCAGCGACACGGTCCTGGACGCCGTGGCCCGCGTCCTGCGCCTGGACGACACGGAGCGCGCCTACCTGCACGCCGTCGCGCGCCCCCGCAAGCCGTCCGGGGGCAGCGCCGCGCCCCGCGTGCGCGCGGGCGTGCAGCTGATGCTCGACAGCATGGAGCGCACCCCGGCGTTCGTCCTGGACGTCCGGATGGACGTGCTGGCGTGGAACGCGCTCGCCGACGCCGTCTTCGGCTACAGCGGGAGCACGCCGGACGGCCGCAACATCCCGCGGCACGTCTTCCTCGACCCCGCCTCCCGCGACTTCTACCCGGAGTGGTCGGCGGTGGCCGTCCAGTGCGTCGCGCATCTGCGGATGCAGGCGGGCCACCACCAGGAGGACCGCCGGCTGACCTCGCTCGTCGGCGAACTCTCCCTGAAGAGCGAGGACTTCCGCCGCCTGTGGGCCGACCACCCGGTCCGGGCCTGCGCCTACGGCGTGAAACGCATCCAGCACCCGGTGGCGGGCCCGCTGACCTTCCCCTACGAAACCCTGACCATCGCCGAGGATCCGAACCAGTCCCTCCTGGTCTACACCCCCCAGCCGGGCTCGGACACCGCGGAACGCCTGGCACTGCTGGGCAGCTGGACGACGTCACCCGCCCCCGAAGCCACGAAACGCACCTGAGAGGTCGGCACAGCCGGCGAAATGGGCACGGTCGGCGAAATGGGCACAGTCGGCACAGCCGGCGAAGTCCAACCGCGGTGCGTGCCGCGGATCTTCTCATCCGCGCGGGCGGCGACAGGCGCCGGAAAAAGCTTTCGCGGGGACCGCCGCACCCCCGATACCGGGGGGCGGGACGACGGCGGTCCCCGCGAGGGACGCGGGCCGGGTCAGGCCGGGCTGCGCGTCCGTGGCGTCGGTGGAGGTCCGGGAGCCGCTCCGGAGGTCCGTGACGCCGTTTTGGTGCCGGTGGGGCGGGGAGCCGCTCCCGCCCTGCCGACATCCATAAATATGCAGGACGCGTGTTAAGCGAGTGCTGCGCGGACGTGACGCGCTCGTACCACTTCCGCGAAGTCCACTGTTTCGGTAGACAAACGGAAGTTCCCCGCCCGAAGGGGCCGTTCACCGGAGGTTTCCCGGAGGTTCCGGCTCCCGGCCCCCGGAAGTTACTTCCCGCCCTTGGCCAGGAAGGCGAGCAGGTCCTGGCGGCTGACGACCCCGGTGGGCTTGCCCTCGACGAGGACGATCGCCGCGTCGGCGCTGCCGAGCACCGACATCAGGTCGCCGACCGGCTCACCGGAGCCGACCTGCGGCAGCGGGGCCGACATGTGCTTCTCCAGGGGGTCGGAGAGCGAGGCCCGCTGGGTGAACAGCGCGTCGAGCAGCTCGCGCTCGACGACCGAGCCCACGACCTCCGCCGCCATGACGTCGGGGTGACCGGCGCCCGGCTTCACGATCGGCATCTGCGAGACGCCGTACTCGCGCAGCACCTCGATGGCCTGGCCGACGGTCTCGTCCGGGTGCATGTGGACGAGGGACGGGATGGAGCCGTGCGCCTTGTCGTTGAGGACGTCCGCGACACGGGCGCTGGGACCCTCGTCCTCCAGGAAGCCGTAGTCCGCCATCCACTCGTCGTTGAAGATTTTGCTGAGGTATCCGCGACCGCTGTCGGGCAGCAGGACCACCACGACGTCGTCCGGGCCGAGCCGCTCGGCGACCCGCAGCGCCGCGACCACGGCCATCCCGCAGGAGCCGCCGACCAGCAGCCCCTCCTCCTTGGCGAGCCGGCGGGTCATCTGGAAGGAGTCCTTGTCGGACACCGCGACGATCTCGTCGGCGACGGTCCGGTCGTAAGCGGTCGGCCAGAAGTCCTCGCCGACGCCCTCGACGAGGTACGGCCGCCCGGACCCGCCGGAGTACACCGAGCCCTCGGGGTCGGCGCCGACGACCTGCACCCGGCCCTCACTGGCGTCCTTCAGATAGCGGCCGGTGCCGGAAATGGTGCCGCCGGTGCCGACGCCCGCCACGAAATGGGTGATCCTGCCCTCCGTCTGCTCCCACAGCTCAGGGCCGGTGGAGTGGTAGTGGGAGAGCGGGTTGTTCGCGTTGGAGTACTGGTCGGGCTTCCACGCGCCCGGCGTCTCCCGCACCAGCCGGTCGGAGACGTTGTAGTACGAGTCCGGGTGCTCCGGATCCACGGCGGTCGGGCAGACGACGACCTCGGCGCCGTACGCCCGCAGCACGTTGATCTTGTCCGTGGACACCTTGTCGGGGCACACGAAGATGCACTTGTACCCCTTCTGCTGCGCCACGATGGCCAGCCCGACGCCGGTGTTCCCGCTGGTCGGCTCGACGATCGTGCCGCCCGGCTTGAGCTCCCCGCTCTGCTCTGCGGCCTCGATCATGCGCAGGGCGATGCGGTCCTTCACGGAACCGCCCGGGTTGAAGTACTCCACCTTGGCCAGGACGGTCGCCTGGATGCCCTTGGTCACGCTGTTGAGCTTCACCAGCGGGGTGTTGCCGACGAGGCTGATCATCGAGTCGTGGAATCGCACCGTTGTCTCCGGTTGCTTGCAAAAACTGTGGTCGTAGTGGTGAAGCCAGCCTACGGGCCGGGTCGCGGCCGGGGCGGCACGTTCACTCCTGGTGGAGATTGGGCGACGCCCCGTACGGGGCAAGGAGATGGGTGTACGACACGAGGAGGTGGCGTCGAGGCATGACGAGCATGTCGAGGGCGAGAGTGGCCCGGCGCATCGCGGCCGGCGCGGCCTACGGCGGCGGCGGCATCGGACTGGCCGGAGCGGCGGCGGTCGGGCTGGTGCTGGCGGAGGTGCATCTGGCGCGCCGCCAGGTCAACAACGGGGCGCATCCGCACGTCCCGCAGGCGGACGGCCGCTACGGCCACGCCTACGACGCCCCCGGGCCCGGCAAGGAACCGCTGCTGCTGACGATGCTGGGCGACTCCACGGCGGCGGGCCAGGGCGTGAGCCGTTCCGGGCAGACCCCGGGCGCCCTGCTGGCGTCGGGGCTGGCGGCGGTCGCGGAACGCCCCGTGGAACTGCGCAACGTGGCGCTCCCGGGCGCCCAGTCCGACGACCTGGACCGGCAGGTGGCGCTGGTCCTCGGGGACTCCGATCGGGTGCCCGACATCTGCGTGATCATGATCGGCGCGAACGACGTGACCCACCGCATGCCGCCCACCCGCTCGGTCCGTCACCTGTCGGCGGCGGTACGGCGGCTGCGCACGGCCGGCGCGGAGGTCGTCGTCGGCACCTGCCCCGACCTGGGCACGATCGAGCCGGTCCAGCAGCCGCTGCGCTGGCTGGCCCGCCGGGCGTCCCGCCAGCTGGCGGCGGCCCAGACGATCGGCACGGTCGAGCAGGGCGGGCGCACGGTGTCGCTGGGCGACCTGCTGGGCCCCGAGTTCGAGGCGAACCCGCGCGAGCTGTTCGGCCCCGATCACTACCACCCGTCGGCGGAGGGGTACGCGACGGCGGCGATGGCGGTGCTGCCCACGGTCTGCGCGGCCCTCGGCCTGTGGCCGGCGGAGGAGGAGCGCCCGGACGTCTCCCGGCGCGAGGGTTTCCTGCCGGTGGCCCGGGCAGCGGCGGAGGCGGCGTCGGAGGCGGGCACGGAAGTCACGGCAGCGATGCCGACGGGGCCACGGGGCCCATGGGCCCTGCTGAAGCGGCGCAGGCGCAGGAGGGTCCCGGAGGCGGAGCAGATCAGTCCGTCGTGGGGGTCCCCCCGCTCGAGCGGAGTCGAGAGTGGGGGGGTGTGAGGACGAGGCCCGTTCAGGGCACACGGGGGTCTGGGGCACAGCCCCAGGGCCGGGGCGCCGCCCCACCCGCACATCTGCCGCCCACCGCCCACCGCCCGAGGCAGCCCAAGACCCAAGCAAGCGCTTAGAAAGTGCGGTCAGGGTCACACCGCAACCCGCGTGACCCAAGCCATACGTACCGGTAACTTCCCAAGCAGCCGTGTCCGTACGGAACCCTTCCCGCCAATGGAGCCGTGATGCCCGAAGCCGTCATCGTCTCGACCGCCCGCTCGCCCATCGGCCGCGCTTTCAAGGGCTCCCTGAAGGACCTGCGCCCGGACGACCTCACCGCCACGATCATCCAGGCGGCCCTCGCCAAGGTCCCCGAGCTCGACCCGAGGGACATCGACGACCTGATGCTCGGCTGCGGTCTGCCCGGCGGCGAGCAGGGCAACAACCTGGGCCGTATCGTCGCCGTGCAGATGGGGATGGACCACCTCCCCGGCTGCACGGTCACCCGCTACTGTTCCTCCTCGCTCCAGACCAGCCGGATGGCCCTGCACGCCATCAAGGCCGGCGAGGGCGACGTCTTCATCTCGGCCGGTGTCGAGATGGTGTCCCGGTTCACCAAGGGCAACTCCGACAGCCTGCCGGACACGCACAACCCGTTCTTCGCCGAGGCGGAGGCCCGCACGGCCGCCGTCGCCGAGCAGGAGGGCACCTCCTGGCACGACCCGCGCGAGGACGGCCTCGTCCCGGACGCCTACATCGCGATGGGGCAGACCGCCGAGAACCTGGCCCGCTCCAAGGGCGTGACCCGCCAGGACATGGACGAGTTCGGCGTCCGTTCCCAGAACCTCGCCGAGGAAGCCATCAAGAACGGCTTCTGGGAGCGCGAGATCACCCCCGTCACCCTGCCCGACGGCACGGTCGTCGCCAAGGACGACGGTCCGCGCGCCGGGGTCACCCTGGAGGGCGTCCAGGGCCTGAAGCCGGTCTTCCGCCCGGACGGGATGGTCACCGCCGGCAACTGCTGCCCGCTGAACGACGGCGCCGCCGCGGTCGTCATCATGAGCGACACCAAGGCCCGCGAGCTCCGCCTGACCCCGCTCGCCCGCATCGTGTCGACCGGCGTCTCGGGCCTCTCCCCCGAGATCATGGGCCTCGGCCCGGTGGACGCCAGCAACCAGGCGCTGCGTCGCGCCGGCCTCACCATCGACGACATCGACCTGGTCGAGATCAACGAGGCGTTCGCCGCGCAGGTGATCCCCTCCTACCGCGACCTCGGCATCGACCTCGACAAGCTGAACGTCAACGGCGGCGCCATCGCCGTCGGCCACCCCTTCGGCATGACGGGCGCCCGCATCACCGGCACGCTCATCAACTCGCTCCAGTTCCACGACAAGCAGTTCGGTCTGGAGACGATGTGCGTCGGCGGCGGCCAGGGCATGGCGATGGTCATCGAGCGCCTCAGCTGAACCTCTCGGTGACCGCATGGGCACCCACCGTGAGTTGACGGCCCGGAGTCCGGAACGCACCTGGACTCCGGGCCGTTTTGTGATCCAATCTCCCCCAGGATGTGACCTATCTCCCTCCCGGAGGGATTTACGCAGCTCAGCGCGGTTCAACACCAAACCTCAGGCCCAAAGTCCTGTCCGTTTCGTGACGTTACGCACTGACAGCGGGATAGTCCACCCTTCAAGCTGATGTAGGAAGTCGGGGGTCGACTTTGAACCGGGAGTACGTCAGTGAGCGCCATGCCGATCGCCTTGTTGGTCACCACGGCCGCCACGGGCGCCGTGGGCGTCGCCGTCCTGCGCACCCTCTTGCAGCTGCGCCGGCAGGTCGCCGCCCTGCACACCCAGCTCGCCGAGAACCACGCCGCGGAGCTGCGCGGCCGGGTTCCGGCCGCCCGCACGAGCGCCGACACGGCTGAGATACGCGCCGCGGTGGCCGAGGCGCTCGCGGAGGAGCGGGAGCGGGAGCTCGCCGAGGCGCGCGCCTTCTGGGCCGCCCAGGAGGCGCGTGACGCCTCCGACGCCCCCTCCCTGCTGGGCCTGCCGGACAGCGAGCTGTTCCTGCCCCGGCAGAGCGACTTCGTGGGCCTGGAGCCCCTGGAGCCGGTGACCGAGGCGACCGCGGACGCCGACGAGTTCGCCGGGGAGTCCCCCGAGCTGGCCGCGGCCCGCCGCCGCCACCCGTCCCACCCCGACTTCGTGCCGGTCCAGTCACCGATGGTCAACGATCACGAACGCACCGTCGCCACCCTCGAGGAACTGGCCGCGTCCCGCATCGAGCTGACCGACGTCCGCCCGGGCCCGCTCGGCACCCTCGACGTCTACGTCTTCGCCGACGGCACGACCCTGTGCATGACCCCGGGCCACCGCGAGACGGCGGAACGTCTCGCCACGGCTCTCACGGCCGGCGAAACCCCGTTCCTGCTGGGCGGCTCGGGCATCTCGGGCGCCTACACCCTGACCTTCGCGTGCGGCGAGGAGAACGTCTACATCCTGGCGGACCGGGTCATAGCGAGCCTGTAGCGGCCTCGCCCCCGCACCGCCGTCACACCCCCGCCCGCTTCTGCGCCTCCTGCACCAGCCGCACGGCCTCGGCCACCTGCTCCTCGTCCGACAGCACGAGGGCCAAATCGTGCACCGCCACGGTGATTTGGTCGGCGGCCGCGAACATCCCGACGTCGGGCATCTCCCGGGGCTCCACCCCGGGCTCCTCGATACGCTGGGCCCAGGCGGCCAACTCCCGGGCCAACCCCAGCGCCTGCGCGGCAGCGCTTCTCTGGAGTCGGCTCTGCGGAGCGGCACGCAGACGATCGGCGAAGTGATCCACCGCACGGGTCAGGGACGTCGTATCCACCACGCCGCGAGACTACGCGTCGGACCGGGACTGTTGCCAACAGGCGAACACTCAGGCACCGTGACCTGAAGGACCGGCTTACATCCCCTTTGCTACCGGAGGCGCCGATGTCCCATGTCCTCTCCGAGGAGACCCACCGCAACATACTGGCCCGTATCCCCCACTGCACCGGTCGTGAAGTCTCCGACTGGCTGCGCACCGTCGACGAAGGCCCCGCTCTCCGCTTCGAGGAGAAGGTCAGCTGGCTGCGCGCCGAGCACAACCTCGCGTACGGCCACGCCAAGGCGATCATCCACGAGTACGACCTGAGGAGGGCCGCGCGCAAACTGCTCTAGCGCGCCGACACACACCGCCGGACACGACGAAGGGCCCCGGGATCGAAATCCCGGGGCCCTTCGCGCTGTCACGCGCTGTTGTCGCTCAGCGGCAGCGGTCAGTCGCTGTTCAGGATCGACAGGAGCCGCAGGAACTCCATGTAGATCCACACCAGCGTCATGGTGAGGCCGAAGGCGGCGAGCCAGGCCTCCTCGCGCGGGGCGCCGTACGCGATGCCGTCCTCGACCTGCTTGAAGTCCAGGGCGAGGAAGCAGGCGCCGAGGATGATGCCGATGACGCCGAACACGACGCCCAGGGCGCCGCTGCGGAAGCCGAGGCCGTCACCGCCGCCGAACACCGAGAACAGCAGGTTCACGACCATCAGCAGGACGAAGCCGAGCGCGGCGGCCATCACGAAGCCGTAGAAGCGGCGGTTGACGCGGATCCAGCCCGCCTTGTACGCCACGAGCACGGCGGCGAAGACCGCCATCGTGCCCAGCACCGCCTGGGCGACCACGCCGTCCGCGATGTACGTGGACACCGCGCTGGAGATCACGCCGAGGAAGACGCCCTCGAAGGCGGCGTACGACAGGATCAGCGCGGGGGCCGGGCGGCGCTTGAACGACTGGACGAAGGCCAGCACCATCGCGACCAGGGCGGCGGCGATGCCGATGCCGTACGACTTGCCGAGGTTCGCCTCGTCGACGGGCAGCAGCAGCCAGGCCAGCACCGCGGTGACGACCACGGTGCCGAGCGTGGACGCGGTGCGCGCGACGACGTCGTCCATGGTCATCCGGCCGGTGGCGGCCGGGGCCTGCGGCGGTGCGCCCTGCTGCAGGCCCTGCTGGGCGTAGGGGTTCTGCGCGTAGGGGTTGCCCGCCTGCTGGGCGTACGGATCGCCCTGCGCGTACGGGTTGGCCTGCGTGCCGCCAGCGGGTCCCCCGGCCTGTGCGTTGAAGCCCGCGTAGCCGTTGTCGCGGCTGAACCCCCGTCGCGAGAAGACCGGGTTTCTGCTCTGCATTTCACTCCTCCATGGCCACAGTGCGTCGCCTTGGGCTCAAGGGTAATAGGTAGGCAAAGGATTGACCCTAGTGCTTGAGGAGGATCTTTCCCTCTTGTGCTGCGCAACACGCTACGCGGCAGCGTGATTCCCGGCACCGGCGACCCTCATTCATGACCAACCTGCTACCTGTCCGGAACCGGTCGGAGACCGGCCGACCCGTCACGTCCGGTCACCCGAACGGGAACCCGGTGTACCCCTCGGCCAGGTCGGTCTCGGCGGCGCGGGAGGAGGCGATCCGCTCCAGCCGGGCGAGCTGGAGGCGCGCCTCGAAGGGGGTGGCGTCGGGGACGGGGTGCAGCAGGGTCGTCATGTCGTAGGAGAACCGCTCGGCCTGCCAGACGCGGCGCAGACAGGTCTCGGAGTAACCGTCGAGGAGGTCGAAGGAGCCCGTCTGCCTCTGGTGCGTCAGCGCCCGCGCGAAGGTGACGACGTCCCCGACGGCGAGGTTCAGCCCCTTCGCGCCGGTCGGCGGCACGATGTGGGCCGCGTCCCCGGCGAGGAAGAGCCGGCCGTGCCGCATGGGCTCGTGGACGTAGGAGCGCATCGGGGTGACCGACTTCTGGGTGATCGGGCCGCGCTCCAGCTTCCAGTCGTCGTCCGTCTCGAAGCGGCGCTCCAGCTCGTCCCAGATCTCGTCGTCGCCCCAGGTCTCGGCGTCGGTGCCCTCGGGCACCTGGAGGTAGAGGCGGGAGACGGACGGCGAGCGCATGGACAGGAGCGCGAAGCCGCGGTCGTGGCGGGCGTAGACCAGCTCGTCGTGGGAGGGCGGCACGTCGGCGAGGATGCCGAGCCAGCCGAAGGGGTACGTCCGTTCGAAGACGCGGGTCAGCTCGGCCGGGATCGCCTTCCGCGAGACGCCCCAGAAGCCGTCGCAGCCGACGACGTACTCACACTCCAGGACCTCCTCGACGCCTTCGGAGCCCTCGGCGCCGCCGCGGCGGAAGCGGATGCGCGGATGGTCGGTGTCGGCGTCCTCGACGGCCAGGGCCTCCGTCTCGAACAGCAGCGGGCCGCCCTCGGCCAGCTGGAGGGCGATGAGGTCCTTGCAGACCTCGGTCTGGGCGTAGACCATCACCGAGCGGCCCCCGGTGAGGGCGGGGAAGTCGACGCGATGGCGCTGCCGTGCGAACCGCAGCTCTATGCCGTCGTGGCGCAGCCCCACCCGGTCCATGCGCTCCCCGGCGCCGGCCGCGCGCAGCACGTCCACCGTGCCCTGCTCCAGGATCCCGGCGCGCTGCCGGTGCTCGACGTAGGCCCGGTCGCGGCTCTCCAGTACGACGGAGTCGATGCCGGCGTTGTGGAGCAGACGGGCGAGGAGGAGGCCGGCGGGGCCGGCGCCGACGATGCCGACGGTCGTGCGCATCGGGCGTTCCCTTCGGAGTTCTGTTCGCTGGTCGTGTTCGTTGATCGTGTTCGCTGATCGTGTTCGCTGCGCTGGTTCGCCACACTTGTTCGCGTAGTGAAATTTTCTTCACTGTATTCGGACGTGAGTCTGCGCCTCCACGGAACGGGTGTCAACGGTCGAGGCGGTCGATACCTCACGGAAGGACGCGGCGATCGACAAGGCGTCGGAAGTGCCCAGAGCCGGACTTGAACCGGCACGCCCGCGAAGGGGCAGCGAGGTTTAAGCTCGCCGTGTCTGCATTCCACCATCTGGGCAGGCCGAGGGCTCCGCTTGAGCTTCCGACCCTATCGGGATCCGTCCCCCCGTCAGCGGACGGGCAGACCCGATGTTGTCTTATTTTATTGATGTCTGAGGGTGCATCAGCACCTGGAACTGGCCATCCGCACTTGCCAGTAGCCACGTGCGAGGCAACCGCTTGCGTATGCGGAATGACGGAATTTCACCGCCAGAACAAGGGTGCTCCACCGGTTCTTGACACTTGCTCAACGACTGAGCGGCCCCAAGGACGCGTAGGGGGCGCGAGTCATCCCCAGGTATGACACGACGGCCGCTGGTCCGACTCGGGTCTGCCTTCGGAACCGGAACAGCGGCTGACTACACGACGGCCGACGGCCGGGACGATGGTTCACGTCCCCTGGACACACCGTCCCGCCATGCCGTCGTCCCGACAGGAGCTCACGCCCGTGACCACCAGCCCCCTCGCCGAGCGCACCACCGCAGTGGCCGCGCGCGCCACGGACCTGTCGAAGATCTACGGACAGGGCGAGACCCAGGTCGTCGCTCTGGACCGGGTCTCGGTCGACTTCCGGCAGGCCGAGTTCACCGCGATCATGGGGCCCTCCGGCTCCGGCAAGTCCACGCTGATGCACTGCGTGGCGGGCCTCGACACCTTCTCCTCCGGCTCCGTGCGCATCGGCGACACCGAGCTCGGCTCGCTGAAGGACAAGCAGCTCACGAAACTGCGCCGGGACAAGATCGGGTTCATCTTCCAGGCGTTCAACCTGCTGCCGACGCTGACGGCGATCGAGAACATCACTCTCCCGATGGACATCGCGGGCCGTAAGCCGGACAAGGAGTGGCTGGAAACGGTCATCCGGATGGTGGGTCTCGCCGACCGACTCGGCCACCGTCCCTCGCAGCTCTCCGGCGGTCAGCAGCAGCGGGTCGCCGTCGCCCGCGCCCTGGCGTCCCGGCCCGACATCGTCTTCGGCGACGAGCCGACCGGCAACCTCGACTCCCGCTCGGGCGCCGAGGTGCTGGGCTTCCTGCGCAACTCCGTGCGGGATCTGGGGCAGACGGTGGTGATGGTCACCCACGACCCGGTGGCCGCGGCGTACGCGGACCGGGTGGTCTTCCTCGCGGACGGGCGCATCGTCGACGAGGTGTACGGCCCGACGGCCGAGTCGGTGCTGGACCGAATGCGGCGCCTTCCTGGGGGCGGCAACGCCAGCGGCTCCGCCGCGCGGCCCCAGACCCCCGAGTTCGACGCCAAGGGCCGCACCAGCTGATCCCCGTCCGGGACCGACCGCTCGGCGACGAGCAGGACTGAGAAGACAACACCCATGTTCCGTACCGCCTTGCGCAATGTGCTCGCGCACAAGGCCCGGCTCCTGATGACCGTGCTCGCCGTGATGCTCGGCGTGGCCTTCGTGTCGGGGACCCTGGTCTTCACCAACACCCTCTCCAACGCCCTGCAGAACAGCTCCGCCAAGGGCTTCGACCAGGTCGACGTCGCCGTCACCGCGCTGGCCCAGCCGGACGTGGACGACCGCATCGGCAAGACGCCCGAGCTGACCCAGGCCCTGCTGGAGCGCAGCGCGAAGGTTCCGGGTGCCGCGTCCGCCGTCGGGGTCGTCAACGGCTTCACCGCCATCGCCGACAAGGACGGCAAGCTCATCGGCGGCGGCTTCCAGTCGCAGGGCGCCAACTACTGGGGGGACAAGGACGCCCGGTACCCGCTCGCCGAGGGGCGCACGCCGAGCGGCAGGGGCGAGGTCCTCATCGACGCCAAGACCGCAGAGCGGGCCGGATACAAGGTCGGCGACACCGTCCGGATCTCCGTCGACGGCCCCGTCCTCACCCCGAAGATCACCGGGATCTTCACCACCGACGACGGCAACGTCACCGCCGGCGGCAGCCTCGCCCTCTTCGACACGGCCACCGCCCAGCAGCTGTTCGGCAAGACCGGCGCCTACGACGAGATCGACGTGAAGGCCGTCGCCGGGACCTCGCAGGGCGCGCTGAAGGCGGCCCTGGACACGGCCCTGCCGAAGGGCAAGGTGGAGACCACCACCGCCAAGCAGCTCGCCGACGACCAGGCCGAAATGATCTCCGCGTCGATGAGCGGGCTGAAGCAGGGCCTGCTGGTCTTCGCCGGTATCGCGCTCTTCGTCGGCACCTTCATCATCGCCAACACCTTCACCATGCTGGTCGCCCAGCGCACCAAGGAGCTCGCGCTGCTGCGGGCCGTCGGGGCCTCGCGCCGCCAGGTGACGCGGTCGGTGCTGATCGAGGCGTTCGTGGTCGGCACGGTCGCCGGGGTGACCGGTCTGGTCGCCGGCATCGGCATCGGGGCCGGGCTGCGCTCGCTGCTGGGGACGCTGGGGGCGACCGTCCCCGACGGGCCGCTCGTCGTCTCGCCCGGCACGATCGCCGCCGCCCTCCTCGTGGGCGTCGTCATCACCATGCTGGCCGCGTGGCTGCCCGGCCGCCGGGCCGCGAAGATCCCGCCGGTGGCGGCCATGAGCAGCGTGCACGCCACCGCCACCACCAAGTCGCTCGTCCTGCGCAACACCCTCGGCGCCCTGTTCTCGGCGGCGGGCGTCGCCGTGATCCTGGCCGCGACGACCATGGACGGCAGCGACGGCCAGGCCCCCATGGGGCTGGGCGCGGGCCTGCTCATCATCGGCGTGTTCATCCTGACCCCGCTGCTGTCGCGTCCGCTGATCGCGGCCGCCGCCCCCGTCCTGCGGATCTTCGGGGTGTCCGGCAAGCTGGCCCGGCAGAACTCGGTGCGCAACCCGCGCCGGACCGCGGCCACGGCCTCCGCGCTGATGATCGGCCTGACCCTGATCACCGGCATGACGGTGATGGCGGGCAGCCTGCAGCAGGCCATCGACAAGATGGCGTCCTCCGCGATCCGGGCCGACTACGTCGTGTCGATGGCCAACGGCAACGAGCTCTCCGCCGGCATCGACCAGAAGCTGAACGCCACCGACGGGGTGACCGCCACCAGCCCGATGCGGGCCGGGTACGGGCGGGTCGACGGCACGACCGAGGACCTCACCGGCGTCACCGGCTCCACCATCGGCAAGCTGACCGACCTCAAGGTCGACGACGGCGCGTTCAAGGTGGGCGGCGCACAGGTCGCCGTCGACGAGGACGTCGCCAAGTCCCACGGCTGGAAGGCCGGTTCGTCGTTCACGATGAACTACGAGGACGGCAGGAAGCAGCAGCTGACGGTCGCCGCGGTCTACGAGGGCAACGAGCTCATCGACGGCATCCTCCTGGACACCTCGGTCCTCACCCCGCACCTGGAGTCCCCGGCCGACCGGCGGGTCCTGGTCAAGACCTCCGCCGGCGCCTCGGACGGCACGAAGGACAAGCTGGAGACGGCCCTCGGCGCCAACCCCGCCATCAAGGTCCAGAGCAAGAAGGACCTGTCCAACGAGATCGCGAAGATGTTCACGCTGATGCTGAACATGCTCTACGGGCTGCTCGCGATGGCCGTGATCGTCGCCGTCCTCGGCGTCATCAACACCCTCGCGATGTCGGTCTTCGAGCGCTCCCAGGAGATCGGCATGCTGCGCGCCATCGGCCTGGACCGGCGCTCGGTCAAGCGGATGGTCCGCCTGGAGTCCCTCGTCATCTCGCTCTTCGGCGGGGTGCTCGGCCTCGGCCTCGGCGTGTTCTTCGGCTGGGCGGCCGGTGAGCTGATCGGCACGAAGATGGCGACGTACGAGCTTGTCCTGCCGTGGGGCCGGATGGCTCTCTTCCTGGTGCTGGCGGCCGGGGTGGGCATCCTGGCGTCGCTGTGGCCGGCCCGGCGGGCGTCCCGGCTGAACATGCTGTCCGCGATCAAGTCGGAGTAGCAGCGGCGAGGGCGGACAACAGGGGCCCCCGGCGCCGTACGCACGGCGCCGGGGGCCCCTGTTGTCCTGCCGTCAGTTCCAGGTGCGGGCGCGCAGGGGCATCCCGGAGGCGCCCGACTCGGGGGCGCGGACGGCCAGGACCTGGTTGACGCCGATGCGGTTGCGTTCGAAGGCGACGGCGGAGGCGGCCATGTAGAGCCGCCAGACGCGGGCCCGGCCGGGACCGGTGAGGTGGACGGCCCGCTCCCAGTCGGCCTCCAGACGGGCCACCCAGCGGCGCAGGGTGAGGGCGTAGTGCTCACGGATCGACTCGACGTCGCGGACCTCGAAGCCGGCGCGTTCGAGCTGGGTGACCGTGGTGCCGAGGGGGGCGAGTTCGCCGTCGGGGAAGACGTAGGCGTCGATGAACGCGTCCACGTCGTACGTCGACTCGTCGCGTTGCGGGCGGCGGGCGATCTGGTGGTTGAGCAGCCGGCCGCCCGGTCCGGTCAGCGCGAACAGGACCTGGGCGTACTCCAGGTACTTCGCGGAGCCGACGTGTTCCGCCATGCCGATGGAGGAGATCGCGTCGAACGGGCCGTCGGTGACGTCCCGGTAGTCCTGGACGCGGATGTCGACCTTGTCGGTGAGCCCGGCGTCGGCGACGCGTTTACGGGCGTACGTCGCCTGCTCCTGGGACAGGGTGATCCCGACGACGTTCGCGCCGTGCTCGCGGGCCGCGTGGACGGCGAGGGAACCCCAGCCGCAGCCGACGTCCAGCAGCCGCTTCCCTGGCCCCAGGCCGAGCTTGCGGCAGACGAGTTCGAGCTTGTCGCGCTGCGCGGTCTCCAGGGTGCTCTCGGGGCCCCCGTCGCCGGACTCCCAGTAGGCGCAGGAGTACACCATGGACGGGCCGAGGACGAGTTCGTAGAAGTCGTTGCCGACGTCGTAGTGGTGGCTGATGGCGCGTCTGTCGGTGCGGCGGGTGTGGAGATGACGGGCTCTGCGGACCTCCTCGCGGGGCGGGGCGGGCGGCAACGGGGGCCCGGCGAGTCGCAGCAGCCCCCGCACGGCCGCGCGGAACTCGGGGTCGCGCAGGGCCTGGGCGAGGGTACGGGCGTCCTCGCCGCGTTCCCAGACGAGGCCGGAGAGCAGGTCGAGAGCGACGTACAGGTCCCCTTCGATCTCCACGTCGCCGGCCACCCAGGCGCGGGCGAGGCCCAGTTCGCCGGGTTTGAACAGCAGACGACGCAGGGCCCTGCGGTTGCGTACGACCAGAACGGGCGCGTCGGGCGGGCCCGCCTGCGAACCGTCCCAGGCGCGGACGCGTACCGGGAGCGGGGCCCCCAGCAACTGTTCGACGAGCGCATGGAGCCGCGGCGCGGCGTCAGCCATGATGCACACCTCCGTGACGGTGATCCCGGAATGTCCTGACACCACGTAAACACCAGCGAAGCCGCAGCGCAGTCCCCCATGCGCGTTACAGCTGGGCAAACTCCACGCCCGCCCGCCGGCACGGCGGCGGACACGCCGAAGGGGCCGCCCGCACCACGGATGGCGGACGGCCCCTTCGGGGGTGTTTCGGTGACCGGCGGTCAGCGGACCGCGGGTCGGGTGACCGAGGTCAGGAGGCCTTGGCCTTCTCGCTCTCGGCCTTCTCGCTCTTCTCGGCGGCCGGCTTGGCGGCGACCGGGGCCGGCTTCGCGGCCTCGTAGAACTCCTCGCGCGGGGACTCCAGGGCGCCGAGGGCGACGACCTCGCGCTTGAGGAACATGCCGAGGGTCCAGTCGGCGAAGACGCGGATCTTGCGGTTCCACGTCGGCATCGCCATGCCGTGGTAGCCACGGTGCATGTACCAGGCGAGACGGCCCTTGACCTTGATCTTCATCTTGCCCATGACGATCATCGCGACGCCCTTGTGGAGGCCGAGGCCCGCCACCGCACCCTTGTTGGAGTGCTCGTAGTCCTTCTGCGGGAAGCCCCGCATACCGGAGATCACGTTGTCGCCGAGGACCTTCGCCTGACGCAGCGCGTGCTGCGCGTTCGGCGGGCACCAGGCGTTCTCGACGCCGGCCTTGCGGGCGGCGACGTCCGGGACCTGGGCGTTGTCGCCGGCGGCCCAGATGTAGTCGGTGCCCTGGACCTGGAGGCTGGGGGCGGTGTCGACGTGGCCGCGGGGGCCCAGCGGGAGGCCGTAGCGGGCCAGGACCGGGTTGGGCTTGACGCCGGCGGTCCACACGATCGTGTTGGAGTCGACCTCGAGGCCGTTCTTCAGGACGACGTGGCCGTCGACGCAGGAGTCCATCGAGGTGGAGAGGTAGATCTCCACGCCCCGGCTCTCCAGGTGCTCCTTGCCGTACTGGCCGAGCTTCGGGCCGACCTCGGGCAGGATCTTGTCCGCGGCGTCGACGAGGATGAAGCGCATGTCCTCGCGGGACACCGTCTTGTAGTACTTGGCCGCGTCGCGGGCCAGGTCCTCGACCTCACCGATGGTCTCCGCGCCGGCGAACCCGCCGCCGACGAAGACGAAGGTGAGCGCCTTGCGGCGGATCTCCTCGTCGGTGGTGGAGTCGGCCTTGTCCAGCTGCTCAAGGACGTGGTTGCGCAGGCCGATGGCCTCCTCGACGCCCTTCATGCCGATGCCCTGCTCGGCGAGGCCGGGGATCGGGAAGGTGCGGGAGACCGCGCCGAGCGCGATCACCAGGTAGTCGAAGGGCAGCTCGTACGCCTCGCCGACCAGCGGGGCGATCGTGGCGACCTTGCGGTCCTGGTCGATGGTGGTGACCCGGCCGGTGAGAACCTCCGCCTTGGGCAGCACGCGTCGCAGCGGGACGACGACGTGACGCGGGGAGATGTTGCCGGCGGCGGTTTCGGGGAGGAAGGGCTGGTAGGTCATGTACGACCGGGGGTCGACGACCGTGACGGTCGCCTCGCCGTAGCGCATCTTCTTGAGAATGCGCCGAGCTGCGTACAGGCCTACGTACCCACCGCCTACTACGAGGATCCTGGGACGCTCCGTGGTGCTCATGCCATCGAGTATCCACCCGCTCCAGGGGGGTCGCTCGTGCGCCCCTTCACAAGCTTGTGGAGGGTGTGTGCTATCCTCCCGCGGCTCCGTGATCCACGTCATGGCGCGGAACGGGAACCTGTGCACCCGGGGTGCCGTTGTCAATGCCGCGTGAGCTGCCTCTCCGGGCCTGGAGGGCCTCCGTGAGGCGGTCGTGGAAGCCTCGTCGGACCCGGCCGCGAAACGTCCGCGCCTGCCTCTTTTGAACACGTTCACACAAGGGTTGGGCCCTCGGAAGGGTCAACCGGACTCACTTCATCCTCCGACGGGGCCGAATTCCTTGTGAAGAACTTCACGAAGTTTTCCGGCGGCCTGTCGAGGAGAACCGTTTCGGGGCCTCGCGAAGGCCGCCGGGCCCGCTCATGCGTCATTCGCGCTGCTCAGCAGAGTGCCCCCGAGGGCCCGCTTCTCCAGCGTTTCGCCCCGCGCCCCTGCCGCTCTCACGCCTGCTCGGCGTCCTCCGCCACCTTGAACGCGATGCCGTCGAGGATGTCGTGCTCGCTCACCACGACCTCCTCCGCACCGATCCGCTCCATGATCGACAGGAGGACGAGGGCGCCCGCCGCGATCACGTCGACCCGGCCCGGGTGCATCGCGCCCACCGCCGCGCGCTCCGCGTGCGTGGAGCGCAGCAGCCACTCGGCGATCTCGCGGACCTTGTCGCGCGAGACACGGGAGTGGTGGATGGCCGCCGAGTCGTACTCGGGGAGGTTCTGGGCGATCGCCGAGACCGTCGTCACCGAGCCGGCCAGGCCGACCAGGGTGTGCGCCGCGCGCAGCGGGACCGTCTCCTCGGCGAGGTCGAGGGCCGCCTCGATGTCGGCGCGCATCGCCGCGACCTGCTCGGACGTCGGCGGGTCGGCGACCTCGCCGTCCACGACCAGGTGCCGCTCCGTCATCCGCACACAGCCGACGTCGACCGAGCGGGCGGCCTGTACGTGCTCCTCGCCCACGACGAACTCGGTCGAGCCGCCGCCGATGTCCACCACCAGGTAGGGCTTGGTGAGGTCGTCGCGGCCCGCCAGTTCCTTCGTCGCGCCGGTGAAGGAGAACTCGGCCTCCTGGTCGCCGGTGACGACCTCGGGCTCGACGCCCAGGATGTCCAGCACGCCGCGCACGAACTCGTCGCGGTTCTCGGCGTCCCGGGAGGCGGAGGTGGCGACGAAGCGCACCCGCTGCGCGCCCAGTTCCTTGATGACGGCCGCGTACTCGCGGCAGGCGGCGAAGGTCCGCTCCAGCGCCTCGGGCGCGAGCCGGCCGGTGCGGTCGACGCCCTGGCCGAGGCGGACGATCGTCATCCGGCGGTCCAGCTCGACCAGTTCACCCGTGACCGGGTCGGCGTCGGCGACGAGGAGGCGGATGGAGTTCGTGCCGCAGTCGACGGCGGCGACACGGCTCATCGGGCGTCTCCCTCGCCCGGCTTCGCGTCCTGGTCGACGGGCCTGAAGGCGAAGTGGCCCGCACCGTCCTCGGAGACGTGCACCTGCCATCCCTCGCCGGTCGGCGGCCCGGAGAGCGTCACACAGGCCCCCTTGCGCCACCACTGCGGAAGCATCGCCAAAGCCTCGTCGCCGAGCGGGTTCACGCCCGGGCCGGCCGCCAGGGAGTGCGCCACGAGGACGTGCAGGCACTTCACCCGGTCCGGCATGCCGCCCGCGCTGGGGAAGTTCTTCAGCTCCTCGATCTCGTCCCGGCGCCGGATGTAGTCCTCGTGCGCGGCACGGTAGGCGGCGGCCAGCTCCGGGTCGGCCTGCAGCCGCTCCGTCATCTCCTTCATCACGCCGTTCGCCTCGAGCGTGCCGATCGCCGAGTTGGCCTTCGGGCACGTCAGGTAGTACAGCGTCGGGAAGGGGGTGCCGTCGGGCAGGCGGGGGGCCGTCTCGACGACGTCCGGCTGACCGCACGGGCAGCGGTGCGCGATCGCGCGCAGGCCGCGCGGCGGGCGTCCGAGCTGCTGCTTGAAGGCCTCGACGTCCGCGTCGGTGGGCTCGGTGCGCGGGGTGGTCGGCGGGGGAGTTTCCATACTTCCGGGATTGTCTCTCTGTCGGTTCAGTGGTCGGAGGCGTCCGACTTGTCGACGCCGTCCCAGACGTTCGTGTACCAGGGGCGGTCGGCCGCCCCGAGATCGGCGCGGGACTGCCTGGCCGCGTCCGGGTCGATCACGACGTAGCCGGTCTCCCCCGGCAACACATAGTGCAGGCGCTGCCGGATCTGCTGCTCGGCGTACGCGTCGTCCTGCCAGCGCGCCTTGAGGTCGCGCAGTTGCTCGACGCGTTCGCCGGCCTGCTGCTTCTCGCGCTCCAGGTCGGCGATCTCGGCGCGCTGGGAGACGTACTGGCGCATGGGGTAGGCCAGGGCGACGATCAGCGTGCACAGGACGAGGGCGAGCAGCGCGGCGCGGCCGGTGAGGCGGGAGCGGCGGGCCTGGCGTTTGGTCTGGGAGCGGTAGACCCGGGCCGCGGTCTGCTCCCCGAGCAGCTTGATCCTCGTCGCGGTGGAGAACCGGTCCCGGTCCTTCACGGCCATGTCCCCCGCCTCCCGTCTCCCATGTGCGTACGTCCCCGCACACGGTACGGGACCGAGTACGGGGACGTACGTACGACTGGCTAAGGCTTGACCCCGTAAGGGTCAGCTCTTGCGGTGCTTGTCAGTGCGCGGAGCGAAACCGGGGGAAGGCCGAGCGGCCCGCGTACACCGCGGCGTCGTCGAGGATCTCCTCGATGCGCAGCAGCTGGTTGTACTTGGCGACGCGCTCGGAGCGGGCCGGGGCGCCGGTCTTGATCTGGCCGCAGTTGGTGGCGACGGCGAGGTCGGCGATGGTGACGTCCTCGGTCTCACCGGAGCGGTGCGACATCATGCACTTGAAGCCGCTGCGCTGGGCCAGCTCGACGGCGTCCAGCGTCTCGGTGAGCGAGCCGATCTGGTTCACCTTGACGAGCAGGGCGTTCGCGGCGCCCTCCTCGATGCCGCGGGCGAGACGCTCGGGGTTGGTGACGAACAGGTCGTCGCCGACGATCTGGACCTTGTCGCCGAGCTTGTCGGTGAGGACCTTCCAGCCGGCCCAGTCGTCCTCGAACAGCGGGTCCTCGATGGAGACGAGCGGGTAGGCCGCCACAAGCTCCTCGTAGTACTCCGTCATCTCGGCGGCGGAGCGGTCCTTGCCCTCGAACTGGTACTTGCCGTCCTTGTAGAACTCGGACGCGGCGACGTCGAGCGCGAGCGCGATCTGCTCGCCCGGCGCGTAACCGGCTTCCTTGACGGCCTCGAGGATGAGGTCGAGGGCCTCGCGGTTGGAGCCGAGGTTCGGGGCGAAGCCGCCCTCGTCGCCGAGGCCGGTGGACAGACCCTTGGCCTTCAGCACCTTCTTGAGGGTGTGGTAGACCTCGGTGCCCCAGCGCAGGGCCTCGGAGAAGGACTCCGCGCCGATCGGGGCGATCATGAACTCCTGGATGTCCACGTTGGAGTCGGCGTGCGAGCCGCCGTTCAGGATGTTCATCATCGGCACCGGCAGCAGGTGCGCGTTGGGGCCGCCCAGGTAGCGGAAGAGCGGAAGGTCGCTGGCCTCGGAGGCGGCGTGGGCGACGGCGAGGGAGACGCCGAGGATGGCGTTGGCGCCGAGCGAGCCCTTGTTGTCGGTGGCGTCCAGGTCGAACATGGCCTGGTCGATCAGACGCTGCTCGGTGGCGTCGTAGCCGACGAGCTCCGGGCCGATCTGCTCGATGACGGCGAGGACGGCCTTCTCGACACCCTTGCCCTGGTAGCGGTTCGGGTCACCGTCGCGCAGCTCGATGGCCTCGAAGGCGCCGGTGGAGGCGCCGGACGGGACGGCGGCACGACCGGTGCTGCCGTCGTCGAGGCCGACCTCGACCTCGACGGTGGGGTTCCCTCGCGAGTCGAGGATTTCCCGGGCTACGACGACGTCGATGGACGGCACGAGCATCTCCTTCTTGGGATGTGACGCTGAGAGTGCGGGGCCCGTGGGCCTTGCGACTAGAGCCTAACCGCCCGACGGGCGTCGGCAGCCGACCGACCGCCCTGTGGACGAACTGACCGTACACATTGTTCCCGCTCGGAACAAAGAGGGGATGACAAACAGGCGAAGAAAGCGCGCGGGGAGAGGGGGACGGCGAAGAGAGCGGGCGGCAAGAGAGGGGGCGGCGGGGCGAGCGGGCGGCAAGAGAGGGGGCGGCGGGGCGAGCGGGCAAAGAGAAACCCCGCTCCGGTGCGTACGGGGGAACACGCACCGGAGCGGGGAGCCCGTGGGGACGGGGGTGACCCTCACGAGGTCTTCAGTGTGCCGACCTCGGATGTGAGGGCGCTGTGGCTTCTCTGGGTCCGCTCTGGGAGCCGGGGATCACTTCAGGTGCAGCTGCTGACCCGGGTAGATGAGGTCGGCGTCCGCGACGATGTCCTTGTTCAGCTGGAACAGCTTCTGCCAGCCGCCCTTGACCTTGTGCTTCTCGGCTATGAAGCTGAGGGTGTCGCCCTTGACGACCTTGTACTCGCCGTCGCCCTTCTTGACCTTCTTGCCGGTCGGCGTGGTGACCGTCTTGGAGGCGGCCGGGCGGTCGGTGGAGCGGGAGGCGCTCTGGTTCTCGGTCGAGCGGGTGCCGGCGCTGCTGTCCGAGCCGCTGGAGCTGGAGCCGCCGGTGCTGCTCGACGAGCCGGAGGAGCTGCTGCCGTTGTAGGCGGCGCCGGACAGGCCCGTGCCGCAGACCGGCCAGGCGCCCTTGCCCTGGGAGGCGAGGACCTTCTCGGCGACGGCGATCTGCTGCGACTTGGAGGCCTGGTTGGCCTGCGCGGCGTACTGCGTACCGCCGTAGGCGGCCCAGGTGGAGGCGGAGAACTGCAGGCCGCCGTAGTAGCCGTTGCCGGTGTTGATGGACCAGTTGCCGCCGGACTCGCACTGGGCGACCGCGTCCCACTCGGAGGCGGTGGCGGCGGAGGCGCTGCCGGCCGCCATCAGCGGGGCGGCGATGGCGACGCCGGTGACGCCGGCCAGCGCGGCGACACGGGTGGCCTTGGACGGACGGCGGTGCTTGCCCTTGCCGGAAAACAGCATGGTGGATCCCCTCACCGACGCCTGCGAGGTGAGCTGTCGGGTTCGGGCCGGTTGAGTTGCCCGGCCACGCTCTCGCTTTCACGAGGCGCGGCTTCACCCCAAGCCGCTCCGGTCAACTGCCCGGTGCGGCGCTTACCTTGGGTCCCCCGCTCCTGCCTACGGCGCTTGACGCGACGACTGTTCCCGGGCTGCCACTGGCAGGATTCGGCGTTGCGACGGCCGGGGCTCGGGTTGCCGAGCGGGACGACCGTAGACACGCGATCCGCGGAATTTCAAAGACGATCAGGGCTTCTGAGACTCATCCCACACTTTCACCAAACCGGACATTCGGCGCGAAGCGTGACGTGAACTCCCGCTGTTTTTCTTGGGTTTTGCGCCCTATTCAACCCCTGTGTCGAGGGTCTGACCGGGGACGATGTCGCTCGGGTCGGCACCGATGAGGCCCTTGTTCTCGGCATAGAGGGCGCGCCATCCGCCGTCGAGGCCAAGGGAGTCGGCGATGGAGGCGAGCGAGTCGCCCTCCTGGACGACGTAGGTGGCCGCGGCGTGCCGGCCGGCGGAGGCGGTCTTGGTGCCGTCGACGGCGGCGGCGTCGGCATCGTCGACGGCCGCGCCCTTGGTCGCGTTCTCGTCGGCGGTGGCGCCGCGATGCCGGCCCGAGCCGAGGGAGCCGGTGTCGACGAGGCTCCAAGAGCCCGCATCCTGGACCGACTTGTCCGGGTCGTCCGCTTTCGGGACCCCGGTGGGCGAGCCGCCGGTCGCCTGCGCGTCACCCTGACCGCCGGAGCCGCCGGACGTGCCGGCGCCGATGGAGCCGCCCGCACCCGGGGAGGAAGAGGACGAGGAGGACGAAGGGGACGAAGGCGACGCCGAGGGTGAACTCGATGAATTGCCGGACGAGTCGGATGACCCGGACGAGCCGGATGACCCGGAGGAACCAGTCGAACCGGTCGAACCGTCACCGCTGCCCGAAGAGTTCGAGGAACCCGTGGAGCCGGACGATCCCGACGAGCCCGACAACCCCCTGGACAGGTCGGACAATCCGGAGGAGGCAGACGAGTCGGACGAGTCGTCCGCCACGCCGGTGTCCACGTTCAGCGCGCCGTTCGACTGGGTGAGCCCGGAGGTCAGCCCACAGGTGCCCCAGGCGCCGATGTTCTCGGCCGCGAGCAGTTTCTGCGCCACCGCGATCTGCTGGTTGCGGCTGGCCAGGTCGGGGCGCGTCGCAAAGTCGAGCCCCCCGTACGTCTCCCACTGCTTCTGGGTCAGACTCAGGCCGCCGTACTCGCCGTCACCCTTGTCGGCGCTCCACGAGCCGCCGGTCTCGCACTGCGCCACCTTGTCCCACACCGTGCCGTCGGCCGCACTCGCGCCCGAGGCGGCGAGCAGCGGGATGGCGATGGCGGAGCCCGTCACTCCGGCCGCGACGAGCAGCGCCGGGGCTTGGCGGGGGCGACGGTGTCGACCGTTCCCGGAGAGCATGCGAGGGGCCTTTCTCTGGACAGCAGTACCGGCGCGGCGGGTGAGACTGACGCGTCGCGCTGACGAGTGAACGTATCGGCAGACGATCACTTGTCACAAGTTAATGCCGCGCAGATCACGTGAAGATCACAAAGTTGAGGATCGGTCACCTTCGCTTCCCCGAATGGTCACAGTCCGGCTGGCGTGCGGTCAGAAATGCACTCAGAGTGCCCTCGGACTGGGCTCGCACTGCACAGGAGTGAACTCCACGGGCAAGGTCCGCAGCCCCCGCATGATGAGCCCGCCACGCCACCTCAAGTCGGCCGGATCCACGGCCAGTCGAAGGTCGGGCAGCCGGGTCAGCAGCGTGGCCAGCGCCGTCTGGCCCTCCAGCCGGGCCAGCGGGGCGCCCAGGCAGTAGTGGATGCCGTGGCCGTAACCGAGATGCTGGTTGTCGCGACGGGAGAGATCGAGCGTGTCGGGGGCGTTGAAGCGGGCCGGGTCGCGGTCGGCGGCCGCCAGGACGACGAGCACGGGGTCGCCGGGCGCGATGTCCTGCCCGCCGATGCTGAGCGGCTCGGTCGCGAACCGCCAGGTGGCGAGCTCCACGGGACCGTCGTAGCGCAGGAGTTCCTCCACGCCCGTCGCCAGCAGGTCCCGCTGCCCGGCCGCGAGGGATGTCTGCAACCGCGCCCGCTGCTCCGGGTGGGAAAGCAGGGCGTGGAGGCCGTTGCCGATCAGGTTGACGGTGGTCTCGAAGCCGGCGAAGAGAAGGATGAAGGCCATGGCCGCGGCCTCGTTCTCGGTGAGGTGCTCGCCGTGGTCGGAGGCGCGGATCAGGCCCGAGATGAGGTCCTCGCCGGGGACCGGGTCGGCGGGGAGCTCGGCGCGCTTGCGGTGGATCAGCTCCAGCAGGTAGCCGCGCATCTTCTTCACCGACCGCGCGACCCCGCCGCGGGGCCCGCCGCCGTGCCGGATCATCATCCCCGCCCAGTCACGGAAGTCGTCCTGGTCCTCGCGGGGAACGCCCAGAAGGTCGCAGATGGCGTAGATGGGGAGGGGGAAGGCGAAGTCGTGGATCAGGTCGGCCTCTCCCCGGGCGGCGAACCCGTCGATCAGACGATCCGTCAGCTCCTGGACGCGGGGCGCGAACTCGGCGACCCGGCGCGGCGTGAACGCCTTGCTGACGAGCCGTCGCAGCCGGGTGTGGTCCGGCGGATCGATGTTGAGCAGATGCGTCATCAGCTCGGCCTTGCGCTCACCGGGGATGCCGGTCTTGCCCTTGGCGTGGGCGGGCTCGTCGTGATGCGCGGGGTTCTTGGACAGCCGCTGGTCGGCGAGGGCCTGTTTGGCGTCGGCGTAACGGGTGACCAGCCATGCCTCGACCCCGCTGGGCAGCCGGGTGCGGTGCACGGGCGCATGCTCGCGCAGCCAGGCGTAGGCGGGGTAGGGGTCGGTGGCGAACTCCCAGGTGAAGAGGGTGGGAGCCGACGGAGTGTCGGTCGGGGTGCCGGTCGGGGTGTCCGTCGGGATGTCCGTCGGAGGGCGGGGCTGGTTGGTCACTCCTCGACGGTAGCGGGGTCCTCGACGCGCTCTGCGAGCGCCTTCCTCGCGCCCGGGTGACCCATGTCGGCGGCTTTGCCGTACCAGAGGACGGCTTCGGCGGGATCGCCCTGCTTGTCGAGGAGGGACGCCAGGCGGTAGGCGGCGTAGGGATCACCGTTCGCACACCCCTGCTCGTAGTGACCGCGGGCCTGCTCCGGCAATCCCGCCTTCTCCGTCACGGCCCCGAGGTGGGCGGCGTCCAGCGGGTGGCCGGACGCGAAGTACTCCGCGGCGTCCGTCAGGCTCCCGCTCGGCTCCTGCGCGTCGTTCAGCAGACGAGCGGCCTCCTTGTCGCCCTCCGCGGCGGCACGGGTGAGCAGCACCTCGGCGATCTCGCTCTCGTGGCGCAACAGGAAGTAGACGGCCGCGCTACGGGCGACCGGGGCGTACCCCTGCCCTTCGGCCTCCATGTAGTAGTACGACGCCTGGCTCAGTTTGCCCCGCCCCAGCAGCAGGTCACCCAGCCGGTGTGCCGCCGCCATGTCACCCCCGCTCACGGCCTCGCGCAGCGCCTGCTCGGCCAGGGCCAGGTGGGCCTCGCCGACCAGCCTCATCTCCTGGCCGCCCGGCTTCCCCTCCGCCGCCGCCCGCAGATACGGCAGCGCCTGCTCCGCCTCTCCCCTCGCCAGCAGCAGCTCGCCGAGCCGCCCGGACAGCTCCTTCTTGCCCGCGTCCACGGCCTTGCGGAACCACTCCAGCGCCGTGGCCTCGTCCTCGTCGTCCTCGGCGAGCAGGCCGAGCATGTGCATGGCCTCGGCGTCGCCGTCCTCCGCACGGACCGCGAAGACGGCGTGCGCGGTCGTCCGCACATTGCGGTGCACCTCGGCGTCGTACGCCGTGCCCGCCAGCGCGCAGCGCCAGACGGCGGTCGGGATGCCCGTCCCCGACGAGGCCCGCTCGGCGTCGACGACGAGTGAGCCGTACGGCCGCCAGGTCTCGTCGCTGTCCCCCACCCGACGCGACGCTCCGGGCACCAGCAACCCGGTGACGTCGTGGCGCAGCTCCCGGGCCCAGTCCAGCGCCTCCTGGAACGACTGCCGCTCCAGCCGCCCGGCCGGCTGCCGCGCCGTATAGCACTGGCAGGCCTCGTGCAGCAGCCGCCGGGGGATGTCCCCGGTGACCCCGCAGCGGGCCAGGTCCGTCGCGGCCCGGATCAGCAGATTCCCGTACGGGTGACGGCTGTTGGAGAGGCCGGAGCGGTGCCACAGTTCCCTGAGTTCCGCGCCGATGGCCAGGTACTGGGTGACTCCGGTCGCGCCGCGCCACCGCTCGGCCTCATCGAGCCGGGCGTCGAACGCGGCGCGGAGCCGGCTCAGCTCCTGGGGAGTCCACGTGGAGCTCACCCGCTCCGACCGGGCCAGACTGAGCACCTGGGACGCCGGTCCGGGCGCGAAGCGGCGCGTTTCGTACGCGTCGTCGCTCATCGTGCCCACCACCGGGACGCCCAGCGCCTTCAACTCGGCCAGCAGGCCCAGGGTCAGCCCGTGTTCGCCGAGGTGGTGCTCCAACTCGTCCAGCCACAGCACGTACGTGCCCTGCCGACCGCGCAGCAGGGCAGGCAGTCCGCGCAGGTCGGTGCCGTGGGCGGGCGCATACACCCGGGCGCGGGGGTCCAGGTCGCCGACCACGGCGGCCCAGGCCGTCCTCGACTTGCCCGTGAGCGGTCCGCCCGTGATCACCAGCAGCCGGTACTGCGCGCTCCAGCCGCGCAGCCGCTCGTCGAGATCACGGGGAACATACGGCGGCAGGCCGGGTTCCCCGTAGTACCGCTCGGTGGGCCGGACGCCGAGCGTCACCGGGTCGGCGTCCTGAACCGCGGGCCAGTTGCCGGGGTCCGGCACGATGAAGACGCCGGGCGGCGAGGCGTAGGTCGTCTGGTTCAGGACGCCCACGACGGGGCCGCGGTAGTCCCCGCCGTAGAAGCCGACGATGTCGCCCGGAGGGATCCCGGGGACGGTGTCGCCCGGAGGGAATCCGGGGACGGTGCCGCCCGGAAAGAATCCGTGGGCGGTCTCGGCCGCGGACTCGGACTCGGTCGGCTGCTGGAGCTCCGGCAGGTCGGCCATCAGCGCCCTCAGGTCTGCCGCCGCTTCCTGGCCTCCCGTGCCGGAGAGGGCCTCACGGAAGTAGCCGCGGAAGTAACCGACCTTGAAGTGCCGGGACTTGTCGGGCGGGAGAGGGGCGAGGATCCGGTCCAGCGAGGTGGGCGTGTGGTCCGCGAGCCACTTCCGGAACGCCCAGCGCACCGTCTCCCGCTGCTCAGACCGCAGCCCCGCCTCCAGCACCTCCGCACCCTTGGAGGCCAGCTCGTCCAGCTCGTCCAACTCGTCTTCCCTGCCCATACAAGCCCCCCGCGCCCCGCAGCCCGCTCAGGAGACCACCGTACTAACCCACCACCGTTTCTAGAGACTGAGCGGAAGTGAGTCCTGTTGCCAGAACTCATGCTCGGCCGAACGCCCCGAACGGTGTTGGGCGTTCTGGTCCATCGCGTTCTCGCCGCGTCCGGGCGGCACGCATCGTGTGCGTGGTCCGGGGATGCGGGGGCGGTTTCCCTCACGCTCAGGAGCTCGCCCGTTGGCCTGGACGCTCCGATGCCCCGCACGATCGCTCTGGTCGTGTGGGGGCGGTGCCGTCCGTCGCCGGATCGGGTGTCCCTGGGCGCGCCGTCCGATCGCCACGGCGGCCGCGTCGTGGCGAGTGGTCTTGCGTTTGTTGCTGGTGAGGGGCTTTTGCCAGTGCTGGGCGCCCCACCGGGAGGTGTAGGCCGGGTCGACGGCGATGATTGCGACACCTGTGTGGTCGGCCATCGAGATGAGCCGGGCGCGCAGCTTGGCGGTGGGCATGCCGCTGATCAGCTGGCGGAAGTGCTTCTTGCGGCCGTGTTTCTCGCGAGTCTTGTCTGCCGCGAAGTCGAGGTTCTCGACGGCGATGGCCTTCACACCGCACGTCTTGGCCCAATTCAGCAGGCGGGTGAGAGCGTGGCGGATCTGGGCGTCGCGGTGGGCGGCGGTGCCGGAGCGGTCGAAGGAGAAGCGGCGTGGGTTGCCGATGGGATTACCGTCGGTGTCCAGGCGCCAGGCGGCGAGGTGTTCGTCGTTGGTGTCGACGCCGATGACGCCGTCGGCGAGCGCGGTGGCCATGGGGATGGTCTGCGTGGGCGGGATCTGCCAGGACGCGGTCAGGTACCAGCGGCCACGGGCGACGTCCAGGTGGATGCGGTAGGCCACGGCCCGGTTGGCCGCGACGCGGTCGGCCCACTCCGTGCCGCGGTGCCGGAAGGCGACGCGGCCGGCCAGGACGTAGCGGCCGTGCGGGGAGTTCGCCAGCCCGGCGAGCGGGGCGGGCAGCTTGATGGAGACTTCGCCGTCGAGGGTGACGCGGATGGTCTCGTTGCCGAATTTCTTGCCGGACTCGCCGTCCGCGGCAAGGAACCAGCGCGCCGCCTCCCACCGCTCCCGCCAGGCAGCCTCGGCCGGCCCGGCGGCGTCCAGGTTGTGCCGGGCGCGGGCGAGTTTCCTGCTGCCGCGCACTACGTGCACGACTCCGCCCGCCCAGTCGGTCCGCTCCCGCTGCAGCCGGTCTTCCAGTACGTGCAGGCGGCGGCTCTTGGCGTGCCACTCCTGCCGGGTGCGGTAGCCGCCCGGCGCCCGCTTGGAGCCCTTCTCCCCCAGTGGGAGCGACAGCCGGTGCCGGATCGCGCGGACACCCGCCTCCAGGGACTGGATGTGCGCGAGCTGCCCCCGGCGGGACAGTGCCCACTGGTCGTGCGTCGCCTTGGTGATCGATCCCGCCCAGCGGGAGGAGGACTCGGCGGTCAGGGCCTGCTTGCGCACAGCCCACGTCCGGCTGGAGTGCTCCAGCCCGTCCCGGCAGCGCCCAGCCAGGTCACGGGAGGCCAGCGAGCCGAGATGCGCGCCGACCAGCTTGAGCACCTTCTCGTCCCGCGCGGCAAGCTCCTTCAGCCGGGTGCGGATCGCGACGCCGGTGGGGCCGAGCGCGACGAACGGCGCCGCGGTCGGACGCAGTTGGACGTCAGCCATGCCCGGCAGCCTCCAGCGCCTTGCGGGCCCGGTTCCTCGCCGACCGCCGGTCGTACAGGCGGGCGCAGAACGAGGTCAGCACCTCCACCATGTCCCGCACCAAGTCATCCTCAACCTCGCCGTCGTCAAGCACGACGAGGCGACGGCCCGCGGCGGACAACGCGGCTTCGACGAGTTCGACGTTCATCCGCCCTAGCCTGTCCTTGTGCTCGACCACCACGACCGTCACCTTCGGGTCGGCCAGCAGACGACACGCCTTCGAGCGGGCCCCGTCCATACCGGACCCGATCTCGGTCTCGACCCGGACGACCTGGCCGCCGACCTTGGCCGCCCATACGGACAACCGGGCCAACTGCCGCTCCAGATCGCCTTTCTGATCGGGCGAGGAAACCCGGGCATACAGACCCAGGCCACCCACCGCTTCCAAAGCGGTATTGGTCTCGATGTTCACCAAGATCGTGCGCGGCCCGACCCGCTGAGCCGGCACCGGCAACGTTCCCTCACGGAACCAGCGATACGCGGTCTGCGGATGCACGCCCTGCGTCTTCGCCCATTCCGTCAGATTCACACTCTGACAACGACACTCACTCCTGCACGGTTACGCTCACCTACTCGATCTCAAAGGCCAGCAGGTGAGACCCCTTCGGTCGCCCGGATCGCGTCCCGATAGGCCCGCGCCGCCGCGCGCAGAGCCGCCTCCGGGTCCACGCCCTCCGCTTCCGCCCGCGCGGCGAGGGCCAGCAACTCGTAGCCGATGCCTTCCGCGCCTATGCGCTCCGCGGCTTTGCCCCCGGCGTCTGTGCCTTCGAACCCTCTGCCCTTGGTGCCCATGTCCTCGGTCGCCACGCTCGTGGCGTCCGCGCCCGAGCCCTCGGCCGTCGGCAGTGGCACGTCCAGGCCGGCTGTCCGGGCCCGGGAGGCCAGCTTCGCGGCGAGGGCCAGGCCCGGCTGGTGGAGAGGGACGCCGTCCGTCACCGACTCCCGCCGCTTCTCGGCCGCCTTCGTGCGCAGCCAGTGCTCCTTCACCTCTTCCGGGGTCGTGGCGGTGGCGTCGCCGAAGACATGGGGGTGGCGGTGGATGAGCTTGGCGACGATCGTGCCCGCGACGTCGTCGATGGAGAACGGGGACTCCTCGTCCTCCTCGGCGATACGGGCGTGGAAGACGACCTGGAGCAGGACGTCGCCCAGTTCCTCGCGGAGTTCGTCGTAGTCGCCGTCCTCGATCGCCTCGACCAGTTCGTAGGACTCCTCCACCGCGTACTTCGCCAGGCCCTTGTGGGTCTGCTGGGAGGACCACGGGCACTCGGCGCGGATGCGGTCCATGACCTGGACGAGGTCGAGGAGCCGGGCGCCGGGAAGGTCGTAGGAGGCGGGGAGGAGTTCCAGCTCGGGCATCGACACCCGGCCGGAGCCCGCCAGGCGGGCCAGTCCGTCGGTGAGGGCCGGTTCGCCCTCGCCGGTGGCCACGACCACGACCGCGCGGCCGCCGGCGCAGGCGGCGACGATGTCCTCGGCGGTCGGGGAGGCCTCCTCGACCGTTATGCCCGCGTCCCGCAGATAGGGCAGCTGCGGATGCGCGCCGTCCGCGCACAGCACCCGGTCCGCCGCGCGCAGGGTCTGCCAGGCGGGCCAGGACAGCAGACCGGGGGCGACGCGGTGGCTGGTGGTGAGCAGGACGATGCGGCCGGGACCGGGGCCGGGGCCGGGGGCAACGGCGGCGGGACCGCCGACGGGATCGCTGGACGGGCTGGATGGGCTCGACGGGCTGGATGCGTTCACACCTCGAACGTAACCCACACCCGCCGACGGCCTCACGAGTTGTCCACAGGCCCGGTGGATAAGTCATACCGGCCCTGAGCGGGCTCCGCGCCGACGACCGTCGGCGTCGGTCAGCGCCTGTCCTGTCGGCGTCGGTCAGCGCCTGTCCTGTCGGCGTCGGTCAGCGCCTGTCCTGTCGGCGTCCGTCAGGGCTGTGCCGTCACGTTGTCTGCTGCGTGCCGGCCGTGGTGATCTCCCGCACCCAGGGCGTCTTCGCGTCGACGCGGGCCACCTTCTGCGCGTCCCAGCTGCCGTAGCGCGGGTTGAGGTCGACGCCGAGGGCCTTTGACGCCTTGGACAGGGCGTTCCAGAACGGGGCCTGGTTGGTGTTCGTGCCGAGCTCGGCGGCGAGTTTCTGGGCCTCCAGCTGGAGGCGGAGGTTCTCGTCGAGGCGCTGCGGCGGGATGCCGTACTGCTGGAGCCACGCCGTTTCCAGGCCCTGCGCGCCGCCGGCCTGCTGTTCCAGGCCGGCCCGCATCTGCTGGACCTCGCGGCGGCTGACGGTGACGCCCGCGTCCTCGGCGGCGCGGTGCAGCACCTGGTCGAGGACCATGCCGTGCAGGGTGTCGCGGGTGAGGGTGCCGGTCTGGGCGATTGCCTGCGCGTACTGCGCGTCGTCCTTGACCGCGGCGCGCTGGGCCGTGCGCACCTCGTTCACCCGGCTCTCCAGTTGCGCGACGGAGATCCGCTGGCCGCCGACGACGGCCGCCGCGCCGGGATGCGTGTCGTTCCCGCAGGCGGTGAGGAGGGGGGCCGCCACGATCGCGGCGGACAGCAGGAGCGCGGTGCGACGGCGGCGGTGCAAGGGAACCTCCCGGTCGGAGATTGTGCGACGGTGCACAAAGTCTTGCGGTGATCGATGGTAGGCAGTGGGACGGCTGGGGCCAACCCATTCGACCAACGATTCACCAGGACTTCGGGCACCGCCGCGCCCGGACGTCGCGCGGGCCCCTCCCCCGCACCGGCTCGGCCGGTGATCCCGCTCGGCTTCAGCCGACGATGGCGACCGGGGCGTCCCAGGTGTCGCGGTCCACGGTGATCGTGTAGCCGCCGCGGGTCTCCTTGCTGTTGACCATGAACTGGTGGCCGCGGCTGTGGTTCGTGTACTGGGTGGCGCCCCACGGCCAGTCGGTGGTCGTGGTCTCCTTCTTGTCCCACAGGGCGTACCAGAGGTTGCCCGGCAGGTCCGTCTTGTTCGTCGCGGTGGCGATGGCCTTGGCGCTGGAGCTGCTGAAGCCGTAGTAGCCGCCCCGGTAGATCTTGGCGCGCAGCGTCTTGGTGAAGGAGCGCACATACGCCAGCACGGCGTCGTTGCACGCCTTGTTGGTGATGTCGTACGGCTCCATGTCGAGGTAGATCGGGCTGCCGGCCTTCATGCCGAGCGCCGAGGCCTTGGCGACCGCGTCCGCGCCGTCGGTCGCGCCGAGGGAGGTGGCCGTGGCGGCGGTGATCTTCTCGGGGCTGGAGCCGGTCTGGCAGGGCGGCTGGGCGCCGACGTAGAGCGGGATGAGCTTCCAGCCGACCGCGTTGACCGACTTCACCCAGGACGCGGTGAGGTTGGGCTGCGCGCAGCCGCGGTTCTTGCCACCGACGTAGACGGCGGCGCCACCGTAGTAGCCGTCGGTCTTCCAGGCCTTCATCGCGGCCAGCGAGGGGGCGGTGCAGGCGTCGAAGGCGCGGCCGGTGTACGTCTTCTGGGCGGGCCAGGTGGTGGCCGCCATCGAGGTCTGCGCCGCTATCCCGGCCCCCGCGAGGACGGCCGCGCCGGCCACGCCCCACGTGATGTATCTGCGCTTCCTGGACTGCCGGTGCTCGGCCATCCCCACCCCATCGTTCGTCTGTGCGTACGGCGCTGTCGTCGCGTACGGCTGTGTCTCGCTCAAGTCGCCCGAGCCCGTGCGACGATACGGTGTCGACTCGACGTCCGGCACCCGGAAACGGATCGCACCGTAACCTGCGGCGTCCCTGGTGTCGGAAAACACAGGTCCCCCATAGCCACAAGTTTCGCTCATGTCACAGTAAAGAAGGGGCGGCCTGGCCCGGTCCGCCTGTGTCCTACCCTTGCCCCCTGGTGACTTGGGGGCGACATGACGATACCGACGACGGCGCCGACGACGGCCGGCGCGGAGAGGCGGCTGGAGGGCGGCTGGTTCCAGCGGCTCGCCTGGACGGCCCTGGTGTGGGGCTCACTCGGCTTTCTGGCCTGGGTGCCCTTCCTGTACGTGGCCGTCCGCCGCGGACTCGCCTCCGACTGGACGGCCTTCGGCGCGTTCTCCCTGTACGAGTGCGTGATCGTGACCTGGGCGGTGGTCTCGGACAACGACGACGGGGACGCCCTCCTGGGCGTCGCCATCATGGTGGCCCTGGTGACGGCGTCGGTGCTGCTGCTGTTCGCGGTGTTCGACACGAAGACCCCCGCTGCGGCGTCGGCGTCGGGCCCTGCGTACGGGGCGGGTCAGCCGTATGGCGCGGGTCAGGCGAATCCGTATCAGCAGGGGTATCCCTACGGGCAGTAGTCGCAGGCGCCCGGTCTCACAGGCTGTGCCGCATCCACACGTTGGGCTCGACGTACACGGCGTAGTCCCGTTCCGGCTCGCAGCGCACCGGTACCAGGGCGCCGGGGACCTCGATGTCGCCCTGGGAGTCGAAGGGCAGGCCGGTCCAGCGGCGCCACTCCGGCAGCGAGGCCGACACCGTCATCGACGCCGGGGCGATCCGCTCGATGGTCGCGCCGGCCCGGGCGTGCACCCGCAGCCACGGGTCGTACGGCAGCCCGTCCTCCCGGACCCGGTGCGCGTACTCTTCGATCGGGGTGTGCGGTTCGAGGTGCTTGGCGTTCGGCCGGACCGGGGCGACGACCTCGGTGAAGCCTGCCGACCGAGCGTTGTCCCGCATTGCGGCGAGCATCCGCCCGGACAGGCCGTGGCCCTGGGCGTGCGGGGCGATCACGATCGAGATCGCGCTCACCGTGTCCGGCCGCACTCCGCGCCGCTGGTCGGCGAAGGCCCAGACGAGCACCTGGTCCCAGCCTCGGGCGGGCAGCTCGCCGCGGCCGTCGGCGTGCAGGGCGAACGGCACGCTGTAGGCGTGGGCGACGACCTCGCCCCGCTCGTCCTGCGCGAACAGCACGTACTCGGGGAACTCCACGGGGATCCGGCCGTAGTGCGCGTTGCCCACCGGGTCCTGCGTGGTGAACTCCGGCCAGGTGTCGGGCATGTCCTGGACCGGGCCGAGCATGTCGGGGCGTTCGGCGAGACGGGATACCTTCAGGTCCATGCGGTCACGGTAGGCGAGGGAACGCGCATGCGGGAACGGGTTTTCGGGCATGGGCGGGACCGCCCGGGTGGCAGGGCCGCAGGGTCGCCGGGGGGGGTCGGTCACCCCGCGTGGAAACGCTCCGGCGCCTTCGTCGGGTTGCCGCCGGTGGGGAGTTTCTGGTCGGGGCAGGTCTTGAGGACCTCCTCCATCGCGGACTTCTCCGCCGCGGAGACCCACAGTGCGTACTTCTTCTTCACGGCGACCTGCGCCGCGACATACGTGCACCGGTAGGCCTTGTTGGGCGGCAGCCAGGTCGCGGTGTCGCCGTCCCCCTTGGAACGGTTCGTGCTCGCGTCGACGGCCAGGAGGTTCAGCGGGTCGTTGGCGAGCGCTATCCGCTTGCTCGCGTCCCAGTACTTGGCGCCCTTCTGCCAGGCGTCGGACAGGGCGACGACGTGATCTATGTCGACCTTGCTGCTGCCCCGCCGGTAGGTCACGTTCTTCCCGGAGTACGGGTCCGACTCCAGCACGCCGTAGGACACCTTGCAGGTGCCGCCGGTGAACTTCACCTCCTTGAGATCGCGCTTGAGTACGTCGTCACGGGTGTCGCAGGAGTTGGAGTCCGTGTCCGCCCAGGCGGCGCCGAACCTGTCCCGCTCGTAGCCGGTCTTGGGGGCTCGCCCCTTGACGGTCAGCGACTCGGCCACCGCGAGAGCCGCGCCGCCGTTCGCCGCCCCGCCGCCTGCCGTCGGCCCCGCGCCGGCGGAACCGGCGCCGGATCCGGTGGTCTGCTCGGTGCACCCGGCCGCCGTCGCCGCGCATATCAGTACGACGGCAGCCGCCGCCCCGCCCCTCAGACGCCTCACGCGCCCCTCCCTCTGCCTGCCCGCTGTCACCCCGCACAGGGCGGATTCCCCTGACGGGGACTCGCACACCGTAGCGAGGGGGTGCGTGGGGGCAGTCGGAAGGTCCAGACCACAACCCACTCAAGTGGGCACACCTCGCATCTCAGGAATATCGTCGGTGTGAGTCACCTCGGGAAGGAGCTCTGGATGGGCATCTTCGACAGGTTCAAGAGCAACAAGGCGGCACAGGGCAAGGCCAGGGACATGTCCGACGGCGCGGAACAGAAGATCAACGAGAAGACGGGCGACAAGTACGAGTCGCAGGTCGACGCCGCGCAGCAGAAACTGCAGGAGCGGCTCGGCATGGACGAGGACCGGCCCGACAAGCCGTAGATCCGCCGGCAATGCGTCGGACAGGCCGGCCGGGCGAATCCGCCGGCCGGGGCCCTGGGCTGTGTCTGCCGGACTCGGCGGCAGCCCGTCCGGAGACTTGACCCATCGCCATCTCCAAGGCTGAGCCGCCGACTTCACCCACCTGGCACATGAGGCCGCCCGCGGGAACCCCCTCCCCGCGGGCGGTTTCGACTTCCGGGACGTGCTCCGGGACGTGCTCCGGGACGTGCTCCGGGAAGGGCGCCGAGGACGACGCTCCCGCCCGGCACTTGATGACACCACCGGGCAGCGCCGGCAGCCGCGAACGGCGGGTTACGGCGAGTTACGACCCCAGCACCGTCGCCAGGAACTCCCCCACCCAGCCCAGCAGGTCCCGCCCGACCAGCGGCTTGCCGCCGACCTTCGCGGTCTTCGGGCGAGGGACGAGGACCTGGTGCGCGGCCGGCTTGATGACGGACCCGGGGTACAGCCGCTTGAGGCGCAGCTCCTGCGACTCGCGCAACTCCACCGGCGCGAAGCGGATATTGGCACCCTGGAGGACGATCTCGCCGACGTCGCACGCGCGTGCCAGCATGCGCAGCCCGGCCACCAGCAGCAGGTTCTCCACCGGCTCGGGCAACTTGCCGTACCGGTCGACGAGTTCCTCGCGGACGGCCTTGACGTCGTCCTCCGAGTTGGCGGAGGCGATGGCCCGGTAGGCCTGCAGGCGCAGCCGCTCTCCGGGGGCGTAGTCGTGCGGGACGTGCGCGTCGACGGGCAGCTCGATCTTCACCTCGAGCGGCGGCTCCTCCTCGATCGCGCCGGTCTCCAGCTGACGCCGGTAGTCCGCGACGGCCTCGCCGACCATCCGGACGTACAGGTCGAAGCCGACGCCCGCGATATGGCCCGACTGTTCGCCGCCGAGGAGGTTTCCGGCGCCCCGGATCTCCAGGTCCTTCATCGCCACGTACATGCCCGCGCCCATCTCCGTGTGCTGGGCGATCGTCGCGAGGCGCTCGTGGGCCGTTTCCGTCAGCGGCTTCTCCGGCGGGTACAGGAAGTAGGCGTAACCGCGTTCGCGGCCACGGCCGACGCGGCCGCGCAGCTGGTGCAGCTGGGACAGGCCGAAGGTGTCGCCGCGCTCCACGATCAGGGTGTTGGCGTTGGAGATGTCGATGCCGGACTCGACGATCGTCGTCGAGACGAGCACGTCGAACTTCTTCTCCCAGAAGTCGACGACGACCTGCTCCAGCGCCGTCTCCGACATCTGGCCGTGGGCGATGGCGATGCGCGCCTCGGGGACGATCTCGCGCAGTCGCGCCGCCGCGCGGTCGATGGACTCGACCCGGTTGTGGATGTAGAAGACCTGGCCCTCGCGCAGCAGTTCGCGGCGGATCGCGGCGCCGATCTGCTTCTGCTCGTAGGGGCCGACGAAGGTGAGCACCGGGTGGCGCTCCTCCGGGGGGGTGGTGATCGTCGACATCTCGCGGATGCCGGTGACGGCCATCTCCAGGGTGCGCGGGATGGGCGTCGCGGACATCGTCAGCACGTCGACGTTCGCGCGGAGCTTCTTCAGCTGCTCCTTGTGCTCGACGCCGAAGCGCTGCTCCTCGTCGACGATGACCAGGCCGAGGTCCTTGAACTTCGTCTCCGAGGAGAACAGGCGGTGGGTGCCGATGACGACGTCCACGCCGCCCTCGCGCAGGCCCTCCAGGGTGGCCTTCGCCTCCGTGTCCGTCTGGAAGCGGGACAGGGCGCGCACCTTCACCGGGAACTGCGCGTACCGCTCGCTGAACGTGCCGAAGTGCTGCTGCACGAGGAGCGTCGTCGGCACGAGGACGGCGACCTGCTTGCCGTCCTGGACGGCCTTGAAGGCCGCGCGCACGGCGATCTCCGTCTTGCCGTAGCCGACGTCGCCGCAGATCAGGCGGTCCATCGGGACCGTCTTCTCCATGTCGTCCTTGACCTCGGCGATCGTGGTCAGCTGGTCGGGCGTCTCCGCGTAGGGGAAGGCGTCCTCCAGTTCGCGCTGCCAGGGGGTGTCCGTGCCGAAGGCGTGGCCGGGAGCCGCCATCCGCGCGCTGTACAGCTTGATCAGGTCGGCGGCGATCTCCTTGACGGCCTTCTTGGCGCGCGCCTTGGTCTTCGTCCAGTCCGCGCCGCCCAGGCGGTGCAGGGTGGGGGCCTCGCCGCCGACGTACTTGGTGATCTGCTCCAGCTGGTCGGTGGGGATGTACAGGCGGTCGCCGGGCTGGCCGCGTTTGGCGGGCGCGTACTCGACGACCAGGTACTCGCGGGTGGCGCCCTGGACGGTGCGCTGCACCATCTCGATGTAGCGGCCCACGCCGTGCTGCTCGTGGACGATGTAGTCGCCCGCCTCCAGGGTGAGCGGGTCGATGGTCTTCCTGCGGCGCGCGGGCATGCGCGCGCCGTCCTTGCCGGCCGCTTTCTGGCCGGACAGGTCCGTCTCGGTGAGGACGGCGAGGCGCAGCCCCGGGTCGACGAAGCCGTAGTCGATCGAGCCGCAGGAGACGTGTACGAGGGAGGGGCCGAGGTCGGTCAGGTCGGCGTCCAGGCGGGCCGCGACGCCTTCGCCGCCGAGCACCTCCACGGTGCGGGCGGCGGGGCCGTGCGCCTCGGTGACGAAGACGACGCGCCAGCCGTCGGCGAGCCAGCCCTTGGTGTCCGCGAGGGCCTTCGCGGTGTCGCCGCGGTAGGTCTCGGGGGCGTGCATGCCGAGCTGGAGGGTGTCCGCCTCCAGTTCGAGGTCGGCGGCGAACGGCGACACCGACCACCACATCATGTCCAGCTCGCGCGCGTGGTCGCGGACGTCGGCGAGGGACCACAGGGAGGCCGCGTCGACGTCGATGGGCGCCTCGCCGCCGCCGGCGGTGGCCGCCCAGGACGCCTGCAGGAACTCCTGGGACGTCGCCACGAGGTCGGCGGCACGGGTGCGTACCCGCTCCGGGTCGCAGACGACGGCCATCGCGCCCTTGGGGAGGACGTCGAGCAGCAGTTCCATGTCGTCGACCAGGACCGGCGCGAGGGACTCCATGCCCTCGACCGCGATGCCTTCGGCGATCTTGTTCAGCAGTTCGCCGAGTTCCGGGTGCTGTTCGGCGAGGGCACGCGCGCGCGTGCGCACGTCTTCCGTCAACAGCAGTTCACGGCAGGGCGGGGCCCACAGGCCGTGCTCGGCGACCTCCAGGGAGCGCTGGTCGGCGACCTTGAAGTAGCGGATCTCCTCGACGTCGTCGCCCCAGAACTCCACGCGCAGGGGGTGTTCCTCGGTGGGCGGGAACACGTCCAGGATGCCGCCTCGTACGGCGAACTCGCCGCGCTTCTCGACGAGCTCCACGCGCGCGTAGGCGGCCGCGGCGAGGGCTTCGACGATCTCGTTCAGGTCGGCGCTGTGGCCGGTGCGCAGGGCCACCGGCTCCAGGTCGCCGAGGCCCTTGACCTGCGGCTGGAGCACGGAGCGGACCGGCGCGACGACCACCGAGACGGGGCCGGTCTCCGGGTCGTCGGGGCGCGGGTGGGCCAGGCGGCGCAGAACGGCGAGGCGGCGGCCCACGGTGTCGCTGCGGGGGCTGAGCCGCTCGTGCGGGAGCGTCTCCCAGGAGGGGTACTCCACGACGCCGTCGGGCGGGAGCAGCGAGCGCAGGGCGGCGGCCAGGTCCTCGGCCTCGCGGCCGGTGGCCGTCACCGCGAGGACGGTGCGGGCGCTCTCGCGGGCGAGGGCGGCGATGGCGAAGGGCCGGGCCGCCGGGGGGCCGACCAGGTCGACGTGCATGCGGTTGCCGTCTGCGGCCGCGGGAATGGCTTCCGCGAGGGCGGTGTCCTTGACGACGGCGTCGAGCAGACCGTGCAGGCTCATGGAGGGCTTTCCGTCCGAGGGGCCGGGGTGCGTCCGGGGAAGCGGGCGTACCTGGGTCCGGGGTGGGCAACGCGAAGGGCCCGACGCGTGTCACGGGCCGGGGGTGTCCAGAGTACGACGGGGTGGGATTGTTCGCCGGGGGCTGTGGACAACCGGGGGGCGGTGGTGCTTCGGCCCGCGGTTGTCCGCCCCCGCCGCCCCTTCCCTTCCCGTTCCCTTCCCGTCCCTGGGGGCTGCCGCCCCCGGACCCCCGCTTTCGGCCCCTGAGGGCCTCGTCCTCGGGCTCCCCCGCTCCCCCAGAGGGGGCACCTCCGACGGGCTGAAAGACGAACACCCGGCCGGAGAAGAGGAGAACAAAACACACGAGCCCGGCGCTGAGAGGACCCCCGTCCGTCTCAGTGCCGGGCCGTGTCTGTGCCCCGTCGGCTGTCGCGTCAGTCCGTCGCGATGGCGTTCAGGACGTTCATGCGGCCCGCGCGGAAGGCCGGGATCAGGGCCGCGAACAGGCCCACGAACGCCGAGCCGATGAACACGCCGATGATCGTCGGCCACGGGATGTCGAGGACGTCCAGGCCCTGCAGGGCGAGGAGTTGCTGGGCGGTGGCGCCCCAGCCCATGCCCAGGCCGAGGCCGAGCAGCGCACCGAAGAGGGCGATCACGACCGACTCCATGCGGATCATGCGGCGCAGCTGGCGGCGGGAGAGGCCGATCGCCCGCATCAGGCCGATCTCCCTGGTGCGCTCCACCACCGACAGGGCCAGGGTGTTCACCACACCGAGGACCGCGACGATGATCGCGAGGGCGAGCAGGCCGTAGATCAGGTTCAGCAGCTGGCCGATCTGGTCCTTGAGCTCCTGCTTGTAGTCGGTCTGGTCGCGGACGGTGTACTGCGGGTAGTCGTGCAGCGCCGTCTTCAGGGCCTTGTAGGCGGCGTCCTGCTGCCCGTCCTTGGCGGTGGCGAAGACCAGCTGGTCGAGTGGCAGCTTGTCGGCCGGCACGTACTTGGCGAGCGTGGCGATGGAGGTGTACTTGGCGCCCTGGTCGACCACGTCGTCGCTGCTGGTGATCGCGCGCACCGTCAGGTGGGCGGTGGCGCCGTCCTTGAACGCGACGTCGATCTTCGAGCCGATGTGGATGCCGTGAGCCTCGGCGAACTTCTCGTGCACGGACATCGAGTCCGGCAGGTAGGCGTCCTTGAGGTTCCCCGCGACGGTCGTCTTGCGCAGGTCGGACACATACGTCGGGTCGGCCGCCGTGATGTCCGTGTTCTTGAGCGTCTTGCCGTCGGGGGTGGTGTAGTCCGCCTCGGTGGTCTTGTACTCGGTGACCCGCGTCAGGCCCGGCGTCGACTTCACGGCCTGCACCGCCTGCGAGGTCATCCGCTGGCCGCTGTCGCTCTGGATGATGAAGTCCGTGCCGACGCTCCGGTCGAGCTCCTGGGTGGCCGAGGCGACCATGGAGGAGCCGACCACCGACAGACAGGCGACCAGTGCGAGGCCGATCATCAGGGCCGCGCCCGTGGCGCCCGTGCGGCGCGGGTTGCGCAGCGCGTTGCGTTCGGCCATCCGTCCCACGGGGCCGAAGGCCCGCAGCAGGACCGCGCCGAGGATCCGGACCACACCGCCGGCCAGCAGCGGGCCGATCACCACGAAGCCGAGCAGGCTCAGCACCACGCCCAGGCCCAGCCAGAGCGAGCCCTCGGCGGCCTTGTCGGCGGCGGAGGCGAGGTAGAGGCCGAAGCCGCCGCCACCGGTCAGCAGCAGGCCGACGACGGCCCGTACGACACCGGCCTTGGCGTCGGCCGGAGCGCCGGCGTCGCGCAGCGCGGCCATCGGGGAGACCTTGCCGGCCCGGCGGGCCGGCAGGTAGGCCGCCAGCACCGTGACGACCACGCCCAGGACCATGCCGATCACCGGGGTCGTCCAGGCGACCGTCAGATCGTCCGTGGACAGGTTCATGCCGGTCATGCCCATGAGCTTCATCAGGCCGACCGCGATGCCGACGCCCGCGCCGACGCCGAGGATCGAGCCGACCACGCCAAGGAGCAGGGCCTCGGCGAGCACGGACCGGTTGACCTGCTTGCGGCTGGAGCCGATGGCGCGCATCAGGCCGATCTCCCGGGTGCGCTGCGCGACCAGCATCGAGAAGGTGTTGATGATCAGGAAGATGCCGACGAGGAAGGCGATCCCGGCGAAGCCGAGCATCGCGTACTTCATCACGTTCAGGAAGTCGCCCACGTCCGCGCGGTTGGCGTCCGCGGTCTCCTTGGCCGTCTGCACCTTGTAGTCGGCGCCGATCTCGGCCGCGACGTTCTTCTTCAGCTGCGCGTCGCTCACGCCGGCCGCCGCCGTCACATTGACGTTCGTATAGACGTTCGACTCGCCGACCAGTGCCTGCTGGGCGGTCCTGGTGTCCAGGTAGAAGATCGCCGCGCCGGGGTTGGTGACCTGGAAGGCGGCGATGCCGGAGATCTTCGCAGTGTGCGTGCCGACCGCGCTGATCACGCCGATCTCGTCGCCGAGCTTCAGATGGTGCTTGTCGGCGGTGTCCTCGTCGACCATGACCTGGCCGGAGTTCTTCGGCGCCGCACCGTCGGTGATCTTCATGGTGCGGGCGTCGTTGCCGTTCCAGCTGCCCACGATCGTCGGGGCGCCGCTGGAGGGCGACAGACTGTCCTTGTCGGCGTCGACGACGGTCACGGAGGTCGAGAAGACGGTCCCCTCGGCCGACTTCACCCCCTGCGCCTTGCGGACCTCTCCGAGCACCGAGGCCGGCATGACCGGCGGCCTGCCGTTGTCGGAGGTCGTCTCACCGGTGTCCGAGGCGCCCTTCGCGCTCACCGTCACATCGGAGGAGGTGGCGGCGAACAGCTTGTCGAACGTCGTGTTCATCGTGTCGGTGAACACCAGCGTCCCGCACACGAACGCCACCGACAGCAGGACCGCCACGGCCGACAGGGCCATGCGCCCCTTGTGCGCGAAGAAGTTGCGCATCGAGGTCTTCAGGACGGTCATGACGTACGCCCCCGCGCGTCGAAGTCCTTCATGCGGTCCAGGACGGTCTCCGCGGTCGGCTTGAACATCTCGTCGACGATCCGTCCGTCTGCGAGGTACAGCACCCGGTCCGCGTACGAGGCAGCCACCGGGTCGTGCGTGACCATGACGATCGTCTGGCCCAGCTCGTCCACCGAGCGGCGCAGGAAGCCGAGGACCTCGGCGCCCGCGCGCGAGTCGAGGTTTCCGGTCGGCTCGTCGCCGAAGATGATCTCCGGGCGGGCCGCCAGGGCACGCGCCACGGCGACGCGCTGCTGCTGGCCGCCGGAGAGCTGTGTGGGACGGTGCCTGAGGCGGTCGGCGAGCCCGACGGTCTCCACGACCTGGCTGAGCCACGCCTTGTCCGGCTTACGGCCGGCTATGTCCATGGGCAGCGTGATGTTCTCGAGCGCGTTCAGCGTGGGCAGCAGGTTGAACGCCTGGAAGATGAACCCGATCCGGTCCCGGCGCAGCTTCGTGAGCTTCTTGTCCTTCAGCCCGGTGATCTCGGTCTCGTCCAGGTAGATCTGGCCGGACGACACCGTGTCGAGACCGGCGAGGCAGTGCATCAGCGTGGACTTGCCGGACCCCGAGGGGCCCATGATCGCGGTGAACTGACCGCGGGCGATGTCCACGTCGACGTGGTCGAGGGCGACGACCCGGGTCTCACCGGACCCGTACGCCTTGACGACCTGCCGCGCCCGCGCGGCAACGGCCGTACGCCCTCCAGTGCCCCCGTGCCTGGGAATGGTCACAGCCGAAGTCACGGTATGTCTCCTAAGTCGGATGTCGGTGGGCAGTGCTCCACCGCGGTGGTCGAGTGGCGAGCAGCGCGAGGAGCGCTACGCCGAAGAGTCTGTCGGCGGGGAAGGGTCCGGCGCGCTGGTGCTCGGGCCCCTCTTCCAGGGGGGTTAACCCCACCTCCCGCCGGTGCGGTAGCCGCCCCCCAGCGGCATAAAGCCAGGTTAAGGACGGGACAGGGCCCATCTCCTCCTCCGACGGTACGAACCCTCCCCCAGCCGTAGTACGGAGGAACCCCTAGGGGCCGTCCACCGCCGGATGGAGTGCCCCTCGGGGTCCCGTCCACCCTCCGGCCCAGTCAGGCTCCACCCTCACGTGACGTGAAGGTCAAGACGACGGTCGGGCCTCCCGCTGGCAGAGGCCAAGTGGGAAGCTGGCTTCCGGCAGTTGGATGCAAGGGGCACGGAACGCGGCGGAGCAGGGCCGCGGACACGCGGGGACGCGGGGACGCGGACGACAAGGGGAGGGCATCCGGTGGGGGACACACGACCCGCGCTGCGCGAGGCCGCGCAGCGGACCGCACCACACCGGCGGGGAGCGGTCGTCGCCGCGCTCATGCTCTCCATGGCGCTGGCCGCCCTGGACTCCACCGTCGTCTCCACGGCCGTCCCGCAGATCGTCGGCGATCTCGGCGGGTTCTCCGTCTTCTCCTGGCTGTTCTCCGGCTATCTGCTCGCCGTGACGGTCACCCTGCCGGTCTACGGCAAGCTCTCCGACACCTTCGGCCGCAAGCCGGTCCTGGTCGTCGGGGCGGCGCTGTTCCTGCTCGGCTCGCTGCTGTGCGCGCTCGCCTGGAACATGGGGGCGCTGATCGCGTTCCGCATCGTGCAGGGCCTGGGCGGCGGGGCGTTGCAGGGCACGGTGCAGACGCTCGCGGCCGACCTGTACCCCTTGGCGGAGCGGCCGAAGATCCAGTCGAAGCTGTCCACGGTGTGGGCGGTCTCGGCGGTCGCCGGCCCCGGCATCGGCGGGGTCCTCGCGGCCTACGCGGACTGGCGCTGGATCTTCCTGGTCAACCTGCCCATCGGGGCGGTTGCGTTGTGGCTGATCGTCCGTCATCTGCACGAGCCGCAACGCACGTCGGCCACGCGTGACGCACGCGCGCGTGTCGACTGGGCGGGCGCACTCGCGGTGTTCGCGTGCGGCGGCGTGCTGCTGACCGCGCTGGTGCAGGGCGGGGTGGCCTGGCCGTGGCTGTCGGGGCCCTCGCTCGCCCTGTTCGCCGTCGGACTCGCGCTCGCCGGCCTCGTCGTCGTCATCGAACGGCGGGCCGCGGAGCCGATCATCCCCGGCTGGGTATGGCGCCGCAGGACGATCGCGGCGGTCAACCTGGCGCTCGGCGCGCTGGGCCTGCTGATGGTGGCCCCGACGGTGTTCCTGCCGACGTACGCCCAGTCGGTCCTGGGCCTGGGACCGGCGGCGGCCGGGTTCGTCCTGTCCGTCTGGACGCTGAGCTGGCCGTTGTCGGCCGCGCTCAGCCAGCACGTCTACCGGCGCATCGGCTTCCGCGACACCGCGCTGCTCGGCATCGGCGCGGCGACGCTGATCCTGCTCGCGTTCCCGTTCCTGCCCTACCCCGGCGCGGCCTGGCAGCCGACCCTGCTGATGCTGCTGCTCGGCGCGGCGCTCGGTCTCTTCCAACTGCCGCTCATCGTCGGCGTGCAGTCGACGGTGGGGTGGTCGCAGCGCGGGACGACGACCGCGTCCGTGCTGTTCTGCCGGCAGACCGGCCAGACGATCGGCGCGTCGGTGTTCGGCGCGGTCGCCAACGGGGTACTGGCCGCGCGGCTGGGCGGCGCCGGCGATCTGGACTCCGTCACCCGCGCGCTGGACGCCGCCGGTTCGGCGCCCGAGACCGTCCGGCACGCCGTCGCGAGCGCCGTGCACGCCGTCTATCTCGGCGCGTCGTGCGCCGCCGCACTGGCCTTCCTGGTCCTGCTGTGCGTGGCACCGCGCCGCTTCCCGGTACTGGAGGAGCAGGACGTCCGGTGAGACCACAAGGGGCCGCAAGGGGCCACAAGGGGCCGCAAGGGCAGGGTCAACGCGGGTAACACGGCCTTGGGCGCAGTTCGCAGCGAGGCGGCCAGCGGGCGCGCGTCGGCGGCGACCCCCACTGACTTCGAAGACCCGGAATGAGCCGATACCGCCCGACTGGTGGTGCGGCCGTTGGCGGTGACTCTGGCATGTCACGCGAGAAAACCGCGAGGTCTATTGTCAAGGTATGAGCGTGTTCATCAAGCTGGTGGAGAACCGGCCCCCCAAGGAATACGCGGAGCTGGCGGCTGCAGATATCTCCTACGACGACATCACCGAAGGTGAGTCGACCACCACGTACGAGTACGACCTGCTTCCGAGCGGCGCATTGCGGATCCTCAGGGTGACCAAAGGCGAAGCCGCTGTCGTCGAATCGATCTACGCTCCCGGACTCTGGTTCCGTGTCCAGGGGCAGTGGCGCGGTAATACGGAATAGCAAGCACTTTGCCGGCGGCCGGGCGTGTGCCGGCTGCTGGGCCCGGTCGTCGGTGCTTGAGGTCCGAGCAGAATGTGCTCATGCTTTCCGTCAGCCTACGGAATCACGTCGGAAACTACCTGCAGGTGTACCGTGGATTGTGGGTTGCGCACTCTCACGTGTTGCGCCTGAAAGGACGGCCCCGGCGGTTTCACCGGGGCCGTTTGGGTACGCTGAGCGTGCTGGCGCGATCACACCGGCGCCATGGCTCCCCTTCGGAATCCCAGACCGCTTCTCGGGTCTGGTCGGCTTCTCTCACGATCCGTTGGAATTCGGCCCTCCCCAGCAGATCACTCGCTGAGTGGGCGCAGCGGCGCGCGCGCAACGCGGCCGAGCTGATGACGCTGTCCGCCGAGCTCCAGGCGGGCGGCATCCAGCTCGAACTCCTCACCGGCCCGCTCACCGGCATCTACGACCCCAACGGCATGGGCGCCATGTTCTTCGCCGTCCTCGCCGTCGCCGGGCAGATCGAGCGCAACCACATCCGGGAGAAGACCCTCGAAAGCCCGGTCACCGCAGCGGCCCCTCTAGTGAACTCCCCGGTCAACGACCTGGTCCCCCTTCAGGTTTGGGTGCGGTGGCGATGAGGATCTGAGCGGCCTCGGTGATGTTGTCGGCGCGGACGGCGCGGGCCATCGCTTCGCGGGCGGCGTCGGCGGTGGTGTCCGGGGGAACCACCAACAGGGCGAAGTGGTCGTGGTGGCCGCGGGTGATGAGGACGGTGTTGTCGCCGACCGGGTGGGAGTCGAGGTGCACGATCCGGTCGTCGATGACCAGGCGGGTCGGGAGGCCGTTCCAGGAGGCCGCGTCCACGCCCACGCGGGTGATCGGCCCAAGATGCCCGGTCAACACGCTGATCAGCGCGGGCAGCTCGGTCTCGATGTCGCGGGTGCGGGGCCACCACGCGCCGTCCAGGAGCCCCTCCCGGGAGCGCGTGGTCTCCAGCCGCAGCAGGGCCGTGCCGGGTTTGACCGCCTGGTGGATCGCATCCGGCAGGAGCAGTGGTGGCTTGTGGGGAATATCGGAGTCAGCCATGTGGATCCGCCCGTCAACGGGGTGCGGCTGCGCCTCGTCGCAGGTCAGCACCGAAGCCCACCTGCTACGTACGCACCCGCCGTCGTTTCACGGTACTCCCGCCGCCCGCACCGCCGCTCTGCACAGCGCCTCCGCCGGAAAATACCTGGTCACACCGAACATCGCCCATCGAGCAGGCGTACAGTGAAAGCACCGGAAGTACTTCGCACACCCGCTTCCACGCGGATGTCATTTCTGGCGATCGCCTAAAAACCGGACTGCCGACGGGCAGTCCGGGGGCAGGTCCGCATCATGACCACCACCCTCGACCGGATCGCGCCCCGCGACCTCGCCGCAGAGCTCCCGGCACGCTTGTCCCTCACCCCGAAGACCACCCTCGCCGGCCAGTTGGACGGTGCCTGGTGGCCCTACTCCCGCGACCTTGCAGCCGAGATTCCGCCGCTCGTCGCCGCCCTGGAAGGGCCCTGGGGGCGCGTTACCCGCGTCACCGTGAACCCCACCCGCTGGCCCGTCATCCCGCACACGGTTCCCGTGGCCGGGAACACCGTGCACGTGGGCTGGTTCACCGAACAGGACCCCGACAAGCTCATCCTGCTCTCCTACACCGTCGGCCGCTGGGACCTGCTGGTGGTTCCGCCCGAGACCGAGCCCGCAGCCGCGGTCCGGCTGATGGCCGCCGCCGCGATCCCGGGCAGCGTCCTGACGGCAGGCGTCCTCATGGCCAACGAGACCGCCGTCGGGCGCGGCATCCGCGACGCCCGCCGCCGGGAAGCCACCTGGGAGGGCGAAGGCGGGGCCTGTATGTCCCCCTTCGGGAACCCGCTTGACCGAAGCACCCTGCCGCTGCCCGGAAACGGCTGGAGGTGAGCTCCATGGAGACCATCGTCGTCATCGCGGTGATCATCCTCGCGATCGCCATCGGAATGCGCTGGATCCACCTGCTGAACGCCCAGCACGACGCGCGGATCGCGGCCTACCACTTCAGCGACCCCCTGCCGAGACCTCCCGGTCTGCCGGACGACACCGGTCGTCGAGCCCACCGCACGGATGCCGGCCGGTGAGGAACAGACCTTCCTCCGACCGGGGGCAGCGGTCGGGGCGCCACGGCGCCCCGACCTGCCGGCTTCTCGCCCACCTTGAAGGGAACACGCCCACGTGAAGTACATCGAGACCCAGATACTGCCGTCGCTCGGGCACGCCGAGGTACGGATCATCGCGCGCACGCCCGAAGCCGCCCGAGCAGTCGCGGAGGCTCTCCGCGGCTGCTTCGCCGGAACGGAACAGCGCAGCTATCCCGGCCTCAACGGTGACACTCGCCTCCACCTCACCGTGGACACGGCGGCATCCGCCGGCCCTGCCCGCTCCTGGCTGGCCGCCAGCCGGACCCCCGCCGGCGCGGGCGCCCACTCCGACGAGATCTGAGAGCCCCGGGCCCGGAGCCCACCCCCACACGACAGGACGCGGTCACGGCCACACGGCGCGAACGCAAGACCTACCGCGATCAGGTGCTCCGGGTCCTGTACGAGGCCGTCGAAGGAAACCGCCTCCTCGGCATCACCGGAGCGCAGCTGCGGCGCGACCTCCACGTTCCCCAAGATCAAGATCAGATGCTTACAACTTGGTGCGCGATTGCCTGGGGCAACCCGTGCGGGCGGAGTGGCACTACCGGGCGTGCTGGGTAAGGCCGAACAGAGCACCGGTGGGATCGCGCAAGACCACGTCTGCGTTGGAGTCCTGGCGAACTTCGGTGTTCGTCCTCGTCATGACCGTCGTCGGGTTCGGCGCGACGGCACTCGTCGGCCGCGCGGTGATCGCCCAGGCCGACCCGCGCGGCAACACCGCGTACCTGCTGGGCTCCCGGGCCGCCTTCGGCCCCGACGTGTCCACCGTCGAGACCCTGCTCTTCACGACGGTCACGACGGCGATCTTCCTCACGGTGCTCGCCTCGGTCGCCGGCATGATCCTCGCCTACGCCAACTCCCTCGCCCACGACGTCTTCGCCGCCCGCGACCCGCAGATGTCACCGCGCCGCGAGATGCTCCTCGCCCGGCAGCCCGCGCTGGCCGTCGGCGTCCCGACGATCCTGCTCGCCGTCCAGGTCCAGCATCGCAGCCTCCAGCCCCTGGTCACCCTCTCCTTCTGCCTCGGCGCCTCGGCCCTGGCCCCCGCCCTTGTCCACAGCCTCTTCTGGCGCCGCTACAGGAGTCCGGCCCGGGTGCATCGGCGGCACCCTCTCCGTCCTGCTGCTGATGCCGGGCACCAACCTGGTCTCCGGCTCCCCCGTCTCCGCCTTCCCCGAGGCCGACTTCAACTGGTTCCCCTTCACCACCACGGGCATCGTCACCATCCCCCTCGGCTTCGCCCTCGGCTGGCTGGGAACCATCGTCTCGGGCCGTAGCAGGGCGGAGGAACAGCGCCGCCAGTACGAGGCGGTGGAGGGCTGGATCCTGGCGAGGGCGGTGCGCGGAGAGAACTGAACACCACCGCACGACCCGGCCGAGCCGCCTTGACCTGCCGGGCGGGGAGTCGACGAGCAGGGGGTCGGGCGGCGGGCAGGGCAGCGGGGCAGGGGCAGCGGGGCGGGGCAGCGGGCCGGGGCAGCGGGGCGGGGCAGGGGGCCGGGGCAGGGGCAGGGGCGGCAGGCTAGTCCACCGCGCGGCCGGTGAGGGCGGTCAGGCTGTTGCGGACGTGGTCCATGTGGGCCTGGACGTCGTCCCAGCGCTCACCGTGCTCGCGCAGCACCCGCTCGGTCTCCCCCGCGGTGCGCTCCTCCCGGGCACGCGCCTCGGCGAGGATCTCGGCGGCACGCGCGTGTGCCTCCTCCTGAAGCCGCCGGGCCGACTCCTCGGCCTCGGCGAACGCCTGCTTCGCCTCGGACAGCGCCGCCTCGGCACCGGTCACCGCCCGGGCGTGCAGCGCGTCGAGGGCCGCGGCCCGCTCGGCCGCCTCGCGCTCCGCCGCCGTCCACTTCTCCGCGTGCTCCTTGTCCTGCTCGGCGAGCATCCCGGCGGTGCGCTGCCGCGCCTCGCGCAGCGCGCCCAGCGCCTCACCCCGGTACTCCTTCACCTCGCGCCGGGCGCCGATCCGGACCTCGTCGGCCTCGGCGCGCGCCGCGAGCAGCCGCTGACGGGCGCGTTCCTCGGCCTGCGCGCGCAGCGCGTCCGCCTCCTCCTGCGCCGCCCGGCGCACATCGAGGGCGCGCGCCTCGGCGTCCGCGACCTCCTCGCACGCTTCACGCCGCGCGTTGTCGCGAACGTCCGCGGCCTCCTCCAGCGCGAGCTGGAGAATGCGCTGCGCGCGCTCCCCGAGGGAGTCGTACGTCTGCGGCGCGAGCCGGGTCACGACCTCGCGCAACCACTCGGCCTCCTCCTCCATCTGCCGGGCGAGCACCGTGAGCCGGGCCGCCCGCTCCCACGCGGCGTCCCGGTCGGCGCAGAGCGCGACGGTGAACGCCTCGACCTGTTCGGGCCGGTAACCGCGCCCGCGAACGGTCACGAACCCCGGCGCCGACCCCGATGCGCTGCTCATCCTGGAACCCCTCGCCACCCGACGGACACGACATGATGAAGATGATGATGTCGCGCATATCTTGATGGATCGGACGTAAGTGTTCATAACGCGACACTCCGCGCACACATCACGGTCAGCCATGAACACAAAGGGGTTGAGAACACAGCAAGAACCGTGCGCACAGCAAGAACTGTGCGCACGGTGACCGAGCCGTCAGAGGACGTCGTACGTCAGATGCGTCACGGTCGAGGTCGAGGTCACGCTCCGCTGCACCAGCGTGCGCGGCGCTCCGCCGGTGAACAGTGGCGTCCCGGAGCCCAGCACGACGGGCGCGAGGTGCACCGTCAGCACGTCGACCAACCCGGCGTCGAACGCCGAGCGGATCGTGGCACCGCCGCCCATCAGGACGACGTCGAGATCCTTGCCGCCGGCCGACGACGCCGCCTCGGCACGCTCACGCGCGGCGGCGACGGCATCGGCCAGACCGGTCGTGACGAACGTCCAGTCGAGGCCGGTGAGCCGCACCGCCTTGGGCGGCGAGCTCGTCACGACGACGAACGCGGGCCTGCCGACCTCACCGGCGCCGTAGCCGGTCGTGTCGTCCCAGCCCTGCGGCCCGTCGACCACGTCGAAGAGCCGACGGCCCAGGACGACGGCGCCCGAGCGGGCGGTCCCCTCACGCAGATACCGGCGGTCGTCGGGATCGTCGGAGAACGCCCAGGTGTGCAGGGCCTCGCCACCGGCCCCCAGACCGTTGTCCGGGCCGGGGTCGGGCCCGGTGACGAAGCCGTCGAGGGAAACCGAGATGTCAGCGATGATGCGAGTCATGCCAGGGCAGACCCGATCCACCGCCCGAACTCATCGCTGACGTTCTCGTCGCTGACGTTCTCGTCGCTGACGTTCTCATCGTTCACGCGCGGCCGGGCCCGGCCCTTCCGCACGTCTGTCAGCGCAACGTACGCCTCACAGCAGGCCGTCCCACATCTGCTCCAGCAGCACCGACCACCAGCTCTCCGGCGAACCGAGCGCCGCCGGGTCCAGCGAGGCCAGCTGGGCCTGGAAGTCGACGGTCCAGCGGCCCGCCTGCTCCTGGTTCAGACCGAAGCGCAGCCGCCACATCCGCCCCAGCAGCGCCAGGCAGCGCGCGAACTCCGGCAGCCCGGTGTTCACGAACTGCGGCGGCACGGGCACACCGCCCGGCCCCGCCTCCACCGGCACCGCGACGATGTTCGCCGTCCCGTACTGCACACAGATCGCCTTGCCGAAGTCACTGCCCATGACGAGGTACGAGCCCGCGTCCGACGCCGGCTGCACACCCCGCTCCGCCGCCAGCTCCGCCAGCGTCGGCACCGGCCGGCCCGGCTGGGCCTGCGCCCAGAAGAACGGCCCCATGTCCCCCGGCAGACCCGCCACCACCAGCGTGTGCGCCACGACCGGCGGCACACCCTGCCGGGACACCGCGGCCTGCTCGAACCGGAACACCGACGGCCCGAACACCGCCGCCAGTTCCTGCCCGATCGCCTCCGGCGGAACCGGCGGCGCCGGCGCGACCGCGGGCAACGGCGCACGAACGGGCGCCGGGCGGGCAGGCCCGTCCGCCACCTGATGCAACTCGCCCTGATGCGCCAGCAGTTGCTGCATCCCCTGCTGCCGGCTCGCGTGATCCGTGCCGTACGGCGCGATACTCGTGATCCGCGCCTGCGGCCACTGCTCCCGGATCATCCGCGCACAGTACGCACCCGGCAGCTCGCACGACTCCAACTCCGTGTGCAGCTCCAGCACCTGGTCCGGCGGCACGTTCATCGCCCGCAGCTCGTGGAAGATCTGCCACTCCGGGTGCGGCGTCCCCGGCGCCGAACGCCGGATCAGCTGCTGCTCTGACCCGTCGTGCGCGCGATAACGCAGCACGGCCTGATAGCCGGGGCCGACCGTGGGCAACCCCTGCTGCTGCGGATACCCGTAGCCGGGCGCCTGCCCCGGCAGCGGCCCACCACCTGGCACGGGCCCACCCGGCGGGGGCATCGCGCCGGGCGGCACGTGGCCGCCGGGAGCCATGCCGGGGGCACCCGGGAATCCGGGTGCGCCGGGGGACCCCGGTGCGCCCGGTGCCCCTGGTGCGCCAGGGCCGCCCTGCGGGGGGCCGGCCAGCATGGTCTGCGCATGATGAACGGCACCCTGCGCGCCCCCCACGAAGCCATGAGCGCCGGGAGCCATACCCGGGGCACCGGGAGCACCCGGGGCCTGCGGCGCACCGTGGGCGCCCGCAGCGGCCGGCGCGCCCGGCATACCCGGGGCACCCGGAACACCAGGAGCGCCGGGGGTGCCAGGAGCACCCGGCGCACCCGGAGGGCCGGGCGGCTGAGGCGCGCCCTGCGCCCCGGGCGGCCCCATCCGACCGGGGTCGGCGAGCATCGTCGCGGCGTGGTGAACGCCACCGGGGGGCGTACCGCCGGGCGGATTCGGCCCCGCAGCGGGCGCGTTCGGCGCACCGGGAGGCTGCGGTGCGTTGCCCGCGCCCCCTGCACCAGGCCCTGCCTGTCCCGCCTGTCCTGCTTGTCCCGCCGGTCCGTCGGGACCCAGGGCCGACACCAGCTGCGTGGGCACGTACCCGCCCGCCGGGGTGCCGGGCGCACCCGGCCCGGACGGGGGAGCCGGAGGCGTGTTGCCCGGCCGCGCACCCGGTGTTCCCGGCGCACCCGGAGGAGGCGGCGGCGCCGCTCCTGTCCCACGGTTACGACGCGGAGGCGGCGCCGCCTTGCTGGTCGCGGCGTCGGCGATGTCACCGGCGTTCGGCGCGAGCGGCCGCGCGGGCGCAGCCGGACCGCCCTGAGCCGACGGAGCACCGGCGCCCTGCGGATAGCCGTACGACGACGCACCCGGCGACGCACCCGGCGACGGAGGCTGCAACTGCGGCGCCCCCTGTGACCCCTGTGACCCCTGCGTCCCCTGCGTCCCCTGCGAGGCAGGCGCGCCCCGGTCGTCGAGCGCCGGTGCGACCGCAGTGGGCGGCAGTTGGCTGCCGCCCGACATCAGGGCCGTCTTGGCGTCCGGCGCGGCCGTCGGCGGCGTCGGCTCCTCGTCGGAACCGCTCAGCGGCGGCGCGAACACGGTCGCGGGCAGCGGTACGGAACGGTCGTCACCGGCGTCGGCGTTGGTGTCCGTCCCCGCCCACGGCGTCGCCCCGGCGGGAGCGACGGGAGCGGCCGGCGCCGCCGGAGCAGGAGCCGGGGCACCGGCCTGCGTCTGCGGAAGCGAGGGATCGCCGCCCGCGGGCGCACCACCAGGCACACCACCGGGCGCCCCCGCAGGCACACCACTGGAACCGGCCCCCGAACCGGTCCCCGAACCAGCCCTCGAACCGGCCGCGGAACCGGCCTCCCGCTGGTCCGCGATCCCCAGCTTGTCCGCCGCCTCCTGCAACCACTCCGGGGGCGACAACAAGAACGACGTCTGATTCAGGTCCACCCGCGCCGCAGGCGCCGGCACCGCGTCGGCGGGCTCCGGCGGACGGCCGTACTCCTCCTCGTACCGGCGGATCACCTCGCCCACCGCGATCGCGGGCCACAACGTGGCCTCCCCGCTGTCCCGGGCGATCACCAGCCGCTGCGCACCCCCGTCCGAACGCGGGCCCTCCGCACGGTCCTCGGCCCACACCACGAACCCGAGTTCGAACTCCCGCACCCGCACCTCACGATGCTGGTACGCCGGCACATCCCCGTTGATCCACTCTTCGGCGCGCTCCTGCGCCTGCGCGAACGTCACCATCGCTCAGCTCACTCCCCCACCGAAGACACAGAAGACGCGGGAGCCGCAGAAGCCGCCGGCACCGCCCGCGCGAAACCGCCGTCCACCATCAGGTTCGCCACCGTCTCCAACTCCGGCGGATTACCGGCCAAACGCGACAGGAAGACGTCGAAGTCCTCACCGCACGGCAGCAACAACCGCTCCATCCGCTCCGCCGGCGACCACCCCGGATCCACGTCCCGCACATCGTCGTACGCGCAGAACCACACCGAACCCGACCGCTCGCCCCGCACCTTCACGGCCAGCAGCCCGCCCTGCACGAAACCGACGCCCAGATAGTCCTTCGTCAGATGATCACGCAAACACTTGTTCACATACACCAGATCATTGACCGCCGCCTCGTCCCGCACCGTGAAAAACGGCTGGTCCACCAGCAAGCCCAGCTCCGCGTCCAACGCAGCACCCACCGGCGCACAACCACCCGCCGCCTTCACGAACGAGCGGTACGCCCCCGGCAACCGATACCCCAGGTCCTCCTCGACCCCCTGCACCTGCTGCTCCGTCACCGCCACACCCGACTTCGGCAGCCCGAAATGCGCCGGACGCGTCTCCTGCAACGGCCGCGTCCCCCGCTTCGACTGATCCACCGCAGCCGTCGACACACCACCGTGATGCCGCAGCAAGGCCTTCACCTCGACCGGAACCAACTCCAGCCGCCGCGATCCCACCACGTGATGCCACGTCCAGCCATGCGGCGTCGCCACCGCCGACACCGTGTCCCACAGCTCGTGCCCCGACGCCGCCAACGCCGCGTTCGCCGACACATAGTCCGTCAACCGCAGCTCGTCCACGCCGAAACCCTCCGGCGGATCCGCGATCTCCGCGACCGCCCGCGCATACGGCGAGAAATCCGGGTAGCCCCGCTCGTCCACCCGCACGCCCCTCGGGTGCCGTGCCGCCCGGACCGGATCCGGGAAATGCACGACCTGCCCGGCATAGGCCGCGTTCGGCGGCGCGGCTTGCTGCCCGAGCCGACCTGTCGTCATGGCGGTTGCCCCCTGCGGCACTCTGTACGGACCGCAGCGGCCGGTTCCGCTTCCGGTCCCGAACCACCACACCCCGTATCGACTGTCTCCAACAATCTCCAACGCGCGTCAACCGCGCGCATCGCGGTGCCGACAGCCTATGCCGTACGACGACACCGGTCACCGGGCCTCCGCTTCCGTGACCAGCCGTCACCCCGCCGTGACAGCCAGCCCAAACCCGGGCGTGTCGCACCGCCCCAGCTTCCGCACCCGCCACGCCATTTGGCACCCTGTGACGTCCGGGGGGATGCACGGGAGGGGATAACGATCATGAACACGACACAGACGGGGCCATACACCGGCAGGACCGACAACCTGCACCACGGCAACACGGCCGACCAGAACACCGGCCGAACCGGCGACCCGCACACAGGCCCCACAGGCCACACCGGCCCGCACACCGGCCCCGGCGGCGACCCCCGCATCGGCTGGTCCGCCACCGAAACCCCCCACGCCCCCACCCTCCGCCACCGCCGCGACGGCATACTCCCCACCATCGCCGCCGCCCTCTCCGTCCGCGGCACCGCCACCCTCACCGGCACCGCCGCCCGCGGCGACCAACCCCCACCCCTGCACCCCCTCGTCCAGGACTTCCTCGACACCCTCACCAGCGCCCAACGCGACCGCTTCACCGGCCGCTGCGCCGAAGCACTCCTCATCTCCCGGCACATCGCCGCCGCCGACGCCGCCCGCAGCAAACGCGCCGCCCGCAGACCCATGACCAACGGCGAAGCCCGCAAAACACTCAAACAAGCCAAACTCACCACCCGCCGCATCCGCGAGGACGGCGACCCCCTCCACGGCAGCTTCGCCACCCCCTGCCGCGCCTGCACCGCCCTCAGCGCCCACTTCGGCGTCCGCATCGTCGACCCCGCCACCGACGGCTAGACCGACCGAACGAGGCAGCCCAACACCCCAGCACCCCTAGCCCTCAGACCCCAAGCACCCAGCGCCCCCCACGCTCCGCTCCACGGCCTCACCCCGGGCCGCGCACCACCAGCACGACGAACGAAGGGCAGATGCACCCCGACCGCACCTCCACCACCCGCTTCCCCGTCCCCGTCGACGCCGCCCTGCGCGCCGCCGGCTGGCAACCCGGACGCTGGGACATCAAACAAGCCGAGATCTGGGCCGACGCCCTCCGCGACCACACCTCACCCGCCGGCCACCGCCACGCCGTCTTCCCCGCCGCCGTAGAAGCCTGGGCCGAATTCGGCGGGCTCACCATCGCCCCCACCGGACCCGGCCGCCAGGTCGCCCCCACCACCATCCACCTCGACCCCCTCCACGGCCTCCACCTCGCCCGCACCCTCGCCGACCTCGGCCGCGCCCTCGACACCGACGTCGCCCCCCTCGGCACCGAAACCGACACCCACTCCCTCCTCGCCATCGACGCCGCAGGCCGCGTCTACGCCCTCGACCACACCGGCGACTGGTACCTCGGCCCCGACATCGACCAGGCCCTCGGAGCCCTCACCGCCGGCATCGAACCCGTACGCCTCACCGCCGGCTGACCCCCACAACCACCCCACCGGCCCCCCGGCCGGCCACCACGGCCGGCACCACCCCGACCCGGGCTACCCGGCCGGAATCACCGCCGACACCCGAAAACCCCCCGCCTCCGTCGGCCCCGACACAAACACCCCGCCCAACGCCACCACCCGCTCCTTCATCCCCACCAACCCATTACCCCCCGACGGCAACCGCGCCGACGACGCCGCCTCCGCCGGCGGACCGTTCTCCACCTGCATCGCGATCTCCGCCACCCGATGCGCCAACCGCACATGCGCCTTCGCACCCGCCGCATGCTTGTGAACGTTCGTCAGCGCCTCCTGCACCACCCGATACGCCGTCTGCTCCACCTCCGGCGCATACGACCGCACCTCCCCCTCCACCGACAGCTCCACCACCATCCCCGCAGCCGCCGACTGCCCGACCAACTCCTCCAACTCCTCCAGACAAGGCCCCTCCCCCTCCTCCACCACAGCCCCGGCCACCCCCACCGCCACCAACGGCACGGACGCCGACGCCGACCGCTCCCCCGAGCCACCGCTGCGCAACACCCCGAGCATCTCCCGCAACTCCGTCAACGCCTGCCGCCCCATGTCACCCACCAGGGCCGCATTCCGCACCGCCTTCTCAGGATCCTTCCGCGCAACAGCCTGCAACGCCGCGGCATGCACCACCATCAGGCTCACCCGATGCGCGACCACGTCATGCATCTCCCGCGCGATCCGCGTCCGCTCCTCGCCGCGCGCCCACTCCGCCCGCTCCTCCGCCCGCTCCGCGAGCAACTGCAACTCCCGCTCCAGGCTGTCCGCCCGCTCCCGCAAACTCTCCATGAGCCGCCGCCGAGCACCCACGTACAGCCCCAGCAGCAGCGGCGGCGCGGTGAGCCCCAGCGACGTCGTGATCGCAGCGAACGGAACGAACCAGTCCCCCAGCGTCAAAGACCCCCGGTTCATGCTCTGCCGCACCTGCACGAACGTCACGATCAACGTGCCCACCAACTGCATCCCCGCCAACGAGGCGATGATCCGCCGAGGCAATTCCGACGCGGCGAGCGTGTACAACCCCACGATCCCCATCAGGAAGCCCATCTGGGCCGGCGTGATCGCGATCGCCACCAACACCACAGCGATGGGCCACTTCCGCCGCACCACCAACACCGACCCGGCGAGCAACCCGAAAACCACCCCCACCGCCACCGGGATCCCCGCATCCCGCGCGAACGGCACCCCCTCCACCACACACTCCACGGCGGACACGAGCCCCAGGCTCCAGTCGAACGCCGCGCTACGCCATCTGGTCCACCACAACGGCCCTCCCAGGGCCGCCGTGTCCTCATCCCCCGTCGTGGTCATGCCTCCAGCCTACGGGCGCACCCCCCGGCTTTTCCGGCGACTTTCCCCGACTGGCCTACACCACACACCGTGACCGAACATCACCGAAACCCACCGGTATCCCTCGAACTGCTGAACCAGGCCTGTTCGACCCCGGAAGCAGGCATTCCGCCCGGACTGTATGCGTATGGCACATTCCCCTGGCAAGTACGCGGACTTCGAGACACTCCGGGAGCGGGCGGTGACCTTGCGGCGCGAGGGCCTCAGCCTTCGGCAGATCCGCGACGAGCTGAAGATTTTCAACAACGACATCCTCAATCAGCTGGTGAAAGGTGAGCCGCCGCCGGAGTGGACCAAGCGCCCGAACGCCAAGGACGATCTGCGCGAGAAGGCCAGGGAGCTGCGTCTACAGGGGTGGACGTACGACCAGATCGAGGCGGAGCTGGGGTGTTCCCGCAGCTCGGTGTCTCTGTGGGTACGGGATCTGCCCAGGCCGGAGCGCAAGCGCAGTCGCGAGGAAGCAGCGGCCATCGCCAGAAAGGGCTGGCAGGCCAAGAATCGCCTCCGCGACGAGGAACGACAGCGCACGAAAGAGGAAGCCAGACAGGCCGTCGGCCACTTGTCCGACCGCGAGCTGTTCCTGGTGGGCGTGGGCCTGTACTGGGCCGAGGGCGGCAAGGACAAGTCGTACGACCGCCGCGAGACCGTCGCCTTCGTCAACAGCGATCCCGGAATGATCGAGGTCTTCCTCGCCTGGCTGGACCTGCTTGGCATCGAACGCGAACGTCTGAGGTTCGCCGTCATGATCCACGAGACGGCCGACATCGCAGGCGCTGAAGGCTACTGGTGCGACCTCGTCGGCGCCGACCGCTCCAGGTTCAACAAGACGACCATCACGAGGCACAACCCGAAGACGGTCCGGAAGAACATCGGCGAGTCCTACCGCGGCTGCCTGGTCATCAAAGTCCTGAAGGGTGCCGACTTGTACCGTCGCATCGAGGGCTCCTGGTACGGCATAGTGGAGTCCGCGCGTGAAGCCGATCACCAGAATCGGACATAGCACGCAAACCATCCCGGATCGTCTAAGGGTAGGACAAACGGTTTTGGTCCGTTGAATGAGGGTTCGAATCCTTCTCCGGGAGCTCACGGCACACAAGTGCCGAGTTCGGGTCCTGACCTAGCAAGGTCAGGACCCGCTCTCATGTCCCCCAAGAAACGCCCCGGTATCCTTCGGATGTCCCACCTCACTCCACAGCCGAAGGGCAACTTCCGTGAGCGCCAATCGCCCGGCAGCCGTCGTCGTTCTCGCAGCGGGTGAGGGCACCCGTATGAAGTCGGCCATACCGAAGGTTCTCCACGAGATCTGCGGCCGCAGCCTCGTGGGCCATGTGCTGGCCGCCGCCCGCGAACTGAACCCCGAGAACCTGGTCGTCGTCGTGGGGCACGCCCGCGAGAAGGTCACCGCGCACCTCGCCGAGGTCGACACCGCCGTGCGCACCGCCGTGCAGGAGGAGCAGAACGGCACCGGGCACGCCGTCCGGATGGGCCTTGAGCAGCTCGGTGGGAGCGTGGACGGGACGGTCGTGGTCGTCTGCGGTGACACCCCGCTTCTGACCGGTGCGACCCTGGCCCGGCTCGCCGCCACGCATCAGGCGGACGGCAACGCGGTCACCGTGCTGACCGCGGAGGTGCCGGACGCGACCGGGTACGGGCGGATCGTGCGGGACGAGGCGTCCGGTGCGGTCACCGCGATCGTCGAGCACAAGGACGCGTCCGCGGCGGTGCTGGCGATCCGTGAGATCAACTCCGGGGTGTTCGCGTTCGACGGGGCGCTGCTCGCGGACGCGTTGAAGAAGGTGCGGACGGACAACAGTCAGGGTGAGGAGTACCTGACCGACGTCCTGGGGATACTCCGCGAGGCCGGTCACCGGGTCGGTGCGTCCGTCGCCGCTGATCACCGTGAGATCGCCGGTATCAACAACCGGGTGCAGTTGAGCGAGGCCCGTCGGATTCTGAACGACCGGCTGCTGACCGCCGCCATGCTGTCGGGCGTCACCGTCATCGACCCGGCCACGACCTGGGTCGACGTGACCGTGACGTTCGAGCAGGACGCCCTGGTCCACCCGGGTACGCAGCTGCACGGGTCCACGCACATCGGCGAGGGTGCGGAGGTCGGTCCCAACAGCCGGCTGAGGAACACGGTCGTCGGTGCGGGTGCGCGGGTCGACAACACCGTTTCGGACAACGCGCGCGTCGGGCCGAACGCGAGCGTCGGGCCGTTCGCCTATCTGCGTCCCGGTACCCGTCTCGCGGCGAAGGGCAAGATCGGCACGTTCGTGGAGACGAAGAACGCCTCCATCGGCGAGGGGACGAAGATTCCGCATCTGTCCTACGTCGGTGACGCGACGATCGGTGAGTACAGCAACATCGGTGCGGCGAGCGTGTTCGTGAACTACGACGGGGAGAGCAAGCATCACACCACCGTCGGCTCGCACTGCAAGACGGGGTCGGACAACATGTTTGTGGCTCCTGTCACGGTCGGGGATGGCGCGTACACCGCCGCCGGGTCCGTGATCACCAAGGATGTGCCGCCCGGTTCGCTGGCCGTGGCCCGTGGTCAGCAGCGGAATATCGAGGGTTGGGTGGCTCGTAAGCGTCCGGGCAGCGCGGCGGCGAAGGCTGCGGAGGCGGCCTCTCGCCAGGAGGAAAGCGAGAGCTGACCGGAAACAGGTGCGTCGAACACGGCGTACCGTGATAAGTGCACATCCGCACCCCACCAGCTGAGACGGCCTCGTCGCGCCCAGTGGCGTGGTCTCTCGACATCCAGCTGAGACACCTCTGAGGAGACAGTGCTGTGACCGGGATCAAGACGACCGGCGAGAAGAAGATGATGTTCTTCTCCGGCCGCGCCCACCCCGAGCTTGCCGAGGAGGTCGCCCACCAGCTGGGTGTCGGGGTCGTCCCGACGAAGGCCTTCGATTTCGCCAATGGTGAGATCTATGTTCGTTATCAGGAGTCGGCGCGTGGTGCGGACTGTTTCCTGATCCAGAGCCACACGGCTCCGATCAACAAGTGGATCATGGAGCAGTTGATCATGATCGATGCGTTGAAGCGGGCTTCGGCGCGTTCGATCACGGTGATCGTGCCGTTCTACGGCTATGCGCGGCAGGACAAGAAGCACCGTGGTCGTGAGCCGATCTCGGCGCGGCTGATCGCGGACATGATGAAAACGGCGGGTGCGAACCGGATCCTGACGGTGGATCTGCACACGGATCAGATCCAGGGTTTCTTCGACGGCCCGGTGGATCATCTTTTCGCGCTGCCGCTGCTCGCGGACTACGTGGGCAGCAAGGTGGACCGTGCGAAGTTGACCGTGGTGTCGCCGGACGCGGGTCGGGTGCGGGTGGCGGACCGTTGGTGTGACCGGTTGGGTGCGCCGCTGGCGATCGTGCACAAGCGGCGTGACAAGGACGTGGCGAACCAGGTGACCGTCCATGAGGTGGTGGGCGAGGTCGAGGGTCGGGTGTGTGTCCTGGTCGACGACATGATCGACACGGGTGGCACGATCTGTGCGGCGGCCGACGCGTTGTTCGCGCACGGTGCGGAGGACGTCATCGTGACGGCGACGCACGGTGTGCTGTCGGGTCCGGCGGCGGATCGTCTGAAGAACTCGCAGGTGAGCGAGTTCATCTTCACGAACACTCTGCCGACTCCGGGTGAGCTGGAGGTGGACAAGATCACGGTGTTGTCGATCGCGCCGACGATCGCGAACGCGGTGCGTGAGGTGTTCGAGGACGGTTCGGTGACGAGCCTGTTCGACGAGCAGTGAGCCGTCGTCATCGGGTTCCGCTGCTGATCGGTGCTTGATCGATTTTTCTGCGGCCTCCCTCGCCGAGTAGACTGTTGCAGTTGCTCGGCGAGGGAGGCCGTCTCCGTTTCCGTTCCGGATGGTTCGGGGTTCGGGGTGCGGTTGTCCGTTATCGACGCGCTCTTCGTAGCAGGCCGTTCGTGGCCGGGTGACCACGTCCGCCGTTTCAGTTCTACGAGGAGTGTTCATGTCCGAGGTCAAGATCTCCGCCGAGACCCGCAGCGAGTTCGGCAAGGGTGCGGCGCGTCGTATCCGCCGTGACAGCAAGGTTCCCGGTGTTCTCTACGGTCACGGTTCCGACCCGCTGCACCTCACGCTTCCGGGCCACGAGCTGCTGCTCGCGCTGCGTACGCCGAACGTCCTGATCGCGCTGGACATCGACGGCAAGACGAACGAGCTGGCGATCCCGAAGTCCGTGCAGCGTGACCCGATCAAGGGTTTCCTGGAGCACGTCGACCTGCAGCTGGTCAAGCGCGGCGAGACGGTCACGGTCGAGATCCCGGTGCACGCCGAGGGTGAGCTGGCGGCCGGTGGCAACCTGCTGGAGCACGTCCTGAACGCGCTTCCGGTCGAGGCCGAGGCCACGCACATCCCCGAGGCCGTCACGGTGTCGGTGGAGGGTCTGGAGGCCGGCGCGTCGGTTCTCGCGAAGGACATCACCCTGCCGAAGGGCACCAAGCTGGCCGTCGACGGCGAGACGGTCGTCCTGCAGATCCTGGCCGCGCAGGCGGAGGAGGCCCCGGAGGGCGAGTCCGCCGAGGGCGCAGAGTCCGCCGAGGCCTGATCCTCGAGCCTCAGTCGTTTGTCAGCCGTCGTCCCTTCAGCGTGAGGGGCGGCGGCTGGCGCGTATCAAGGAGACATGGACGTGACGACCGACGCCAATGCCCCCTGGTTGATCGTGGGCCTCGGCAATCCTGGTCCGGAGTACGCCATGAACCGGCACAACGTCGGGTTCATGGTGGCCGATCTGCTGGCCGAGCGGATCGGGGGGAGGTTCAAGCGGGCGGGGAAGGCGCAGGCGCAGGTCGTCGAGGGCCGGATCGGTCCGCCGGGGATGGGGAGCCGGCGGGTGGTGCTGGCGAAGCCGATGTCGTTCATGAACCTGTCGGGTGGTCCGGTGAACGCGTTGCGGGACTTCTACAAGGTGCCCGTGGCGAACATCGTGGCGGTGCATGACGAGCTGGACATCGATTACGGGGTGCTGCGGCTGAAGCTGGGCGGTGGGGACAACGGGCACAACGGGCTGAAGTCGATGACGAAGGCGATGGGCGCGGAGTACCACCGGGTGCGGTTCGGGATCGGGCGGCCGCCGGGGCGGATGCAGGTGGCGGACTTCGTGCTGAAGGATTTCTCTTCGGCGGAGCGCAAGGAGTTGGACTACTTCGTGGACCGGGCGGCGGATGCGGTGGAGGCGTTGGTGCTGGAGGGGTTGGAGCGGGCGCAAAGCACGTACAACTCCTGACTTGTCGCCCACCGAGGTTGACGGTTGCTTCGGGCATGGCCAATGATCCCGGCCATGCCTGCCACAGCAGCGTCGTCCCACCGCCGTCGGAGTTCGTCCCATAAGCGCTCGGTCAAGGGGTCCGCCTCGGGTTCGGTGGCCTCGGGTTCGGTGGCCGTGTCGCGGTTGGGGCGGTTCGGGCGGCTTGCGGGGATGGGCGCGGTGGCGGTGCTGATCCTGGTCGCGGGGGTGTGGGGTTCCTGGGGGTCCGCTCAGCACGTGATGCTGACGAAGGGCCGGGAGCAGGGCACGGTCGAGGTGACGCGGTGCGGTGAGGACACGTGTGTGGGGCCGTACACGCCGTTGTCGGCGGGTTCGACGGCACGCGCGCGCGTGGTGCTCGAGAAGTCGGTGGCCGTGCGCAAGGGGCGGACCTACACGGTGGTGCTCAAGCCGGACAGTGATGAGGCGGTGCGTTCGGGTCCTGCGGGGATTCTGTTCGCGTGGGTGCCGTTGGGCGGGGCGCTGCTGCTGGCGTCGGTGGTGGTGGCGGACGGTCTGGGGCGGACCCGGGCGGGGTGGGTGCTGGCGGGGTCGGGGGTGGCGTTGTTGACGGCGGCGTTCGTGACGATTTGATCGTGTTCGGCGTTCCGTTTTGCTGTACGGCGATCACATGTTGCCCGTTCGTGATTGACCGAGGGTCAGTGTTGGCAGGAAGCTGAGCCGCCCCCTCCACATCTTCCGTTTCATCACTCGAAGATGGACTGCCTCATGCGTACCTCCTCCCGCGTCGGCGCCCTGGCCGCCGTCGCTGCTGTCGCGGTGTTCGCCGCGCCCGTCGCCGCCCATGCCGCCCCGCCGGGGGACAACGGCGATGTGAAGATCCACAAGTCGACGACGAACGAGTTCGACGAGCGGAACGAGCCGCATGTCTGCTCGTTCTATCTGGACGCCTTCCACTTCGACGGTCTGGCGAAGGTGGACTGGCACATCGAGGCCTGGGCGCCGGACGCCGACTCCAAGGGCGAGACGGTCAAGACCGGCTCGATCACCCTGGACGGCAAGGGCCACGGCCGTACCGAGGACCTGTCGTTGGCGGACGGGCACTTCAAGCTGTTCTGGAACTTCGAGGGCGAGAAGGGGGCCGCGAAGCCCAAGGTGTTCTGGACGGAGTGCGGGGACGAGGAGGGCGGCGGCAGCTCGTCGTCCCCGTCTGCTTCCGCGTCTGCGTCTCCGTCCGCATCTCCGTCCGCGTCTGCATCGCCGTCGGGTTCGGCGTCCTCGTCCGTGTCTGCTTCGCCGGGCTCTTCGGTGTCGGCGTCGGCGGAGCCGTCGGGTTCGGCGGCGTCGACTCCGTCGTCGGCGGCCGGCCCGCAGGGCGGCGGCAAGCTCGCCGAGACGGGCAACGGTGCGCCTGTCGGCGCGCTGGCCGGTGTCGCGGCCGCGCTGCTCGGCGCGGGCGGTTACCTGGTGGTCCGGCGGCGCCGGACCGCCTGACGTACGGGATGGACATGAGGGCGCCCCCGAGCTGGTTCGATGCTCGGGGGCGCCCTCATGGCCGTTGTGGCCGGGTCAGCCGGTGTTGCGCAGGCCTGCCGCGACTCCGTTGACGGTGAGGAGCAGGGCGCGGGCGAGGAGCGGGTCGGGTTCGGCGCCGGCGGCTGCGGCGTCGCGCTGGCGCTTGAGGAGGGTGACCTGGAGGTAGGAGATGGGGTCGAGGTAGGCGTCGCGGATGGTGAAGGTCTGCTTGAGGACGGGGGTGGCGTCGAGCAGGTCCTTCTCGCCGGTGATCTTGAGGACTTCGGCGACGGTGCGGGCGTGTTCGGCCTTGATGGCGTCGAAGACGTGGCGGAGCTCGTCGGGGACGAGGGTGTCGACGTAGTGCTGGGCGATCCGCAGGTCGGTCTTGGCGAGGGTCATCTCGACGTTGGAGATGAAGTTCTGGAAGAAGTGCCACTGTTCGTGCATTTCGTCCAGGACGGTGTCGAGGCCGGCGTCGCGCAGTGCCTTGAGGCCGGAGCCGACGCCGTACCAGCCGGGGACGATCTGGCGGGACTGGGTCCAGCCGAAGACCCAGGGGATGGCGCGCAGGCCGTCGAGTCCGGCGCCGGAGTCGGGGCGGCGGGAGGGGCGGGAGCCGAGGTGGAGGTCGGCGAGCTGGTCGACGGGGGTGGAGGCGAAGAAGTAGGGCGGGAGGTCGGGGTCCTCGACGAGGGTGCGGTAGGCGGCGTGGGCTGCGTCGGAGACGACGTCCATGGCGGCGTCCCAGCGGGCGAGGGCCTCGTCGGACTGGCGGGGGGCGGTGTGCAGGGCGGAGGCCTGGAGGGTGGCGGCGACCGTGAGTTCCAGGTTCTCCCTGGCCAGGGAGGGGATGAGGTACTTGTCGGAGATGACCTCGCCCTGTTCGGTGACCTTGATCTCGCCTTCCAGGGTGCCCCAGGGCTGGGCGAGGATGGCGTCGTGGGAGGGGCCGCCGCCGCGGCCGACGGTGCCGCCGCGGCCGTGGAAGAGCCTGAGGCGTACTCCGTAGCGGTGGGCCACGTCGCGCAGGCGTCGCTGGGCTCGGTGGATCTCCCACTGCGAGGTGGTGATGCCGCCGAACTTCGAGGAGTCGGAGTAGCCGAGCATGACCTCCTGGACGTCTCCGCGCAGCGCCACGAGGCGGCGGTAGGAGGGGTCGGAGAGCATGTCTTCGAGGATGGTGTCGGCGGCCTTGAGTTCGTCGGTGGTCTCCAGGAGCGGCACGATGCCGATCTTGGCCCAGCCGGCGTGGAGGTCGATGAGTCCGGCCTCGCGGGCGAGTACGGCTGCGGCGAAGACGTCGTCCGCGCCCTGGCACATCGAAATGATGTACGACTCGATGACCTCGGGTCCGAAGACGGCGAGGGCTCGCTTGATGGTGCCGAACACGCCGAGGGTCTTCTCGCCGGCCGCGTCGACGGGCGCGGGGGTGGGGGCGAGGGGCCTGCGTGACCTGAGTTCCTTGGCGAGGAGCTTGGTGCGGTACTCGCGGGGCATGTCGGTGTAGCGCCAGGATTCCTCGCCGAGGCGGTCGAAGAGCTGGCCGAGGGCGTGGTGGTGGGCGTCGGCGTGTTCGCGGACGTCCATGGTGGCGAGCTGGAGGCCGAAGGCGGCGAGGGTGCGGATGGTGCGGTTCATGCGGCCGTCGGCGAACAGGGCTCCCTTGTGCTCGCGCAGGGAGGTCTGGATGAGGGTGAGGTCGCTCAGGAGTTCGCTGGTGCCGAGGTAGTCGTGGCCGGGGTTGTGGGGGGTGCCCTTGGCGAGGCGCTGCTTGGTGTTCTCCAGCTTCTGGCGGATGCAGGTGGCCTTGAGGCGGTAGGGCTCCTCGGCGTTGAGGCGCTTGTAGCGGGGGCTGATCTCGGGGAGTCGCTCCAGGTCGCCCTTGAGGGATTCGAGGAGTTCCTCGGTGGCTCCGGTGTAGCGGATGGAGTTGGAGAGGAAGCCGCGGAGTTCGTCGATCGTCTCCAGGGCGTCGTTGATGCCGTGTTCGTGCTGGAGGATGAGGACGTCCCAGGTCACAGCGGGGGTGACGTTGGGGTTGCCGTCGCGGTCGCCGCCGATCCAGGTGCCGAAGGTGAGGGGGCGGGTGTCGTCGGGGACCTTGACGCCGACGCGTTCCAGTTCCGCGGTCAGGTCCTCCAGGACGTCACCGACGGCGTTCGCGTGGAGTTCGTCGAGGTAGTAGATGGCGTTGCGGGCCTCGTCGGCGGGCTCGGGGCGGACGACGCGGAGTTCGTCCGTCTGCCAGACGAGGTCGATGTTCTCGGCGAGCCGGGTGTCGTGGCGGCGGCGGTCGGCCTCGATGACGGGGGTCTCCAGGAGCGCGGCGATGCGCCGGAGCTTGTTGAGTACCGAGCGGCGTGCGGCTTCGGTGGGGTGTGCCGTGAACACGGGGCGGACGTTGAGGTGGCGGACCGTCTGGTGGACGTGTTCGGGGTCGGCGTCCTTGAGGCGGTCGGCGGTGCGGGCGAGGAGTCCGCCCTCGGCGGCGCGGCGTTCGCGCAGTTCGCGGCCTCGGTGGACCTGTTCGGTGACGTTGGCGAGGTGGAAGTAGGTGGAGAAGGCGCGGACCAGCTTGGCCGCGGTCTCCAGTTCGATTCCACGCAGCAGTTCGGCGGCGGCTTCGCCGTCCTCTCGGGTGAGGCGGCGGACCTTTTCGACCAGATCGAGGAGCTCGGGGCCCTCTTGCCGGACGAGGGTCTCGCCGAGGAGGTCACCCAGTCGGCGGATGTCGGCGCGCAACTCGGTGCTGGTTGGTGTGGTGGCCGTGTCGGCCTGGCCAAGGTCGTCGGCACTGCTCACAGGTGCGGCTCCTTGCAGTGTTGAAGCTCGTCCGGGAGGGAACTAAACAGAGCGGACGGCGCTGTCCGACCGTCTCCAAGGATAGTTCCCGCAAGGACGCGCAGGTTGGCGGGCTCTTGCCGCCGGGCAGTGCACTGCCATACTTACGATGCCGTAGGTTACGGAACCGTAGGAAACGGCCTTGGTTCCGTCGGTGCGGCATCTCCCTCAATCCCAGACCCCCCAGGGGACGCGCATGACCACAGGCTCCAACGTGATCGAAGACCCTTCCCAGGCCCCCGACGGCAGCTCTACCCCCTCGGCCACGCTGGGTGGCGAGCAGAAGCGTTCGATCGAGCAGATCACGCTGCTGATCTTCATCATCGTCCCGTTCCTGGCGGTGCTGGCGGCGGTGCCGCTGGCGTGGGGCTGGGGGGTGAGCTGGCTGGACATCGGCCTGCTGGTCTTCATGTACTTCCTGGGGTGCCACGGCATCACGATCGGTTTCCACCGGTACTTCACGCATGGTTCGTTCAAGGCGAAGCGGCCGCTGCGGATCGCGCTGGCGGTCATGGGGTCGATGGCGGTGGAGGGGCCGCTGGTGCGCTGGGTGGCGGATCACCGCAAGCACCACAAGTTCTCCGACGCGGAGGGTGACCCGCATTCGCCGTGGCGGTTCGGGGAGACGGTGCCGGCCCTGATGAAGGGCCTGTGGTGGGCCCACATCGCATGGATGTTCGACGAGGAGCAGACGCCGCAGGAGAAGTACGCGCCGGATCTGATCAAGGACCCGGCGATCCGTGCGGTCTCGCGGCAGTTCGTGTTCTGGACGATGCTGTCGCTGGCGCTGCCGCCGCTGGTGGGCGGACTGGTGACGATGTCCTGGTGGGGCGCGTTCACGGCGTTCTTCTGGGGTTCGCTGGTGCGGGTGGCGCTGCTGCACCACGTCACCTGGTCGATCAACTCGATCTGTCACGCGGTCGGCAAGCGGCCGTTCAAGTCGCGGGACCGGTCGGGCAATGTGTGGTGGCTGGCGGTGCTGTCGTGCGGCGAGTCCTGGCACAACCTGCACCACGCCGATCCGACGTCGGCGCGGCACGGCGTGATGCGCGGGCAGGTGGACTCCTCCGCCCGCTTCATCCGGTGGTTCGAGATGCTCGGGTGGGCATACGACGTGCGCTGGCCGTCACGCTCGCGTATCGATTCACGTCGTAACACCGATGAGGACGGCTCTCGGCGGGGGAAGGCGACCGTCGAGGCGGCATGATTGACGGTGTGGCGACCGACTCCAGCAGTACCTCCAGTCCCAGCAGTGACACGAAGCCGCGGCGCGCGCGACGCACCCGGATGACGGGGGCGGAGCGTCGGCAGCAGTTGCTGGAGATCGGTCGCACCCTGTTCGCGGCGAAGGGCTTCGAAGGCACGTCGGTGGAGGAGATCGCGGCGAAGGCCGGGGTGTCCAAGCCGGTGGTGTACGAGCACTTCGGCGGCAAGGAGGGGCTGTACGCGGTCGTGGTGGACCGGGAGATGCGCCGTCTGCTGGACATGGTGACGTCGTCGTTGACGGCGGGCCATCCGCGCGAGCTCCTCGAACAGGCGGCGTTCGCACTCCTGGACTACATCGAGGAGTACACGGACGGTTTCCGCATCCTGGTCCGTGACTCGCCCATCCCCCAGTCCACCGGCTCTTTCGCGTCGCTGATCTCGGACATCGCCACCCAGGTGGAGGACATCCTGGGCCGCGAGTTCAAGAACCGCGGCTTCGACCCGAAGCTGGCTCCCCTCTACGCCCAGGCCCTGGTCGGCATGGTCGCCCTGACCGGGCAGTGGTGGCTGGACGTGCGCCGCCCGAAGAAGGCGGAGGTGGCGGCCCACCTGGTCAACCTGTCCTGGCACGGCCTGGACGGCCTGGAGGCCAAGCCGCACCTGATAGGACGCCGCAAGGCGTAACACGCACCGCCCGCACAGCCGAGAGACGCAAACACCTGAGAGACACAGGCCTGAGAGACGCAGGCCTGAGAGACGCACAACACCGCGAGACCGTCGCCCTGCCGACGACGGTCTCGCAGCGTCCTTACTGTTGTTCAGCGCTGTCAGTGCTGCTCTCAGCGGGGCTGTCAGTGCTTGAAGACGTCCTTGCCCTTCTCCTTCGCCTGGCGGGCGTCGCCCTTCGACTGGCCGGCGCGGCCCTTGGCCTCCGCCCTCATGTCGCCCGTCGCGCGGCCGACGACCTCCTTGGCCTTGCCCTTGATCTGTTCCTTCTTGGCCTTGGCCTTCTGGTCCTTCGCCACCGTGGATCACTTCCAGCCGCATCCGAGTTCAATCGCGTTCGATGCCACTCCGAGTGACCGTCAGCGCACGACTCAAACAGTTCGATCTTCGTCGGGCTCCAGGAACTCCAGCCGGTTGCCCACCGGGTCCCACGCGTAGAAGCGCCGGTGTCCCGGCAGGCCGGTGTCCCAGGCCAGGCGCGTGGCGTGGGCCTCCAGCCGGGTCGCGTACGCCTCGATGTCCGTGACCCGCAGCCCGGGGTGGGCCTTTCGGGACGGGCGGAAGTCGTCCTCGATGCCGAGGTGCAGCTGTACCGCGCCCGCCCGGAACCAGCAGCCGCCGCGCGCCGCGAGGGCGGGCGGCTTGGGGATCTCCGTCATACCGAGGGCGTCGACGTAGAAGGGGCGCAGGAGGTCTTCGGTGCCGGGTGGGGCGGCGAGCTGGACGTGGTCGACGGCAGCGAGCACCTCACGCCCCCTTCGTGGCCACCGCGAACAGGCGGCGGAACGGCAGGACCGTGCCGTACTCGGCGCTGGGGTAGGCCGTGCGGAGCAGGTCGCGGTATTCGGTGACGAAGGCGTCCTGGGCCTCGGGGTCGTCGGCGAGGGCGTCGAGGGCGGGGCGCAGGCCGGTGCCCTTCACCCAGTCGAGGACGGGGTCGTCGCCGGTGAGGACGTGGAAGTACGTGGTCGTCCAGACGTCGGTCTCGCAGCCGAGGCGGGCGAGGCGGTCGAGGTAGACGCCGGGTGCGTGGACGGAGTCCTCGTGGCGCAGCACGTCGCCGAGGCGGTTCTTCCAACGGGGGGTGTCGCCGAGTTCGCGCATGAGGGCGTGCAGGGGTGCGTCGATGTTGTGGGGGACCTGGAAGGCGAACGTGCCGCCGGGGGCGAGGCCGTCCAGCCAGCCGGCGAAGGCGTCGAGGTGACCGGGCACCCAGTGCAGGGCGGCGTTGGACACGAGCAGGTCGTACGTCTCCTGCGGCGTCCAGACAGCGAGGTCGGCGTACGCGAAGTCGAGGCCCGCGCCGGCGTGCGCTGCCGCGTCGGCGAGCATCTGGGGCGAGTTGTCGTAGCCGGTGATGCGGGCGGTGGGCCAGCGGCCGGCGAGGACGGCGGTGACATTGCCGGGGCCGCAGCCGAGGTCCCCGATGCGGGGCGGGTCGCCGGGCAGGTCGGGGACGCGAGCGAGGAGGTCGGCGAAGGGGCGGGCGCGGTGGCCGGCGTGACGCAGGTACTGGGCGGGGTCCCAGGAGGGGTTGGTCGTCGTCATGCCTCATACCTTCCCTCCCAATCTCTCTTGATGTCAAGAGACTTGATCTCAAGGGACTTACCATCAAGAGACTCGACATCAAGAGACTTCATGTCGACACAACCACTACACTGATCGACATGGAGGACGAGGTCGATCGGCTGGTCGCAGCGTGGCGCCGGGAGCGCCCGGACCTCGACGTGGAGCCGCTGGAAGTACTCAGCCGGGTGAGCAGACTGGCCCGGCATCTGGATCGTGCCCGGCGGCTGGCGTTCGCCGAGCACCAGCTGGAGCCCTGGGAGTTCGACGTCCTGACGGCGCTGAGGCGCGCGGGTGCGCCGTATCAGCTCTCGCCGGGGCAGTTGCTCACGCAGACCCTCGTCACGTCGGGCACGATGACGAACCGCATCGACCGGCTCACGAAGAAGGGCCTGGTGGAGCGGCTGCCCGACCCGAGCGACCGGCGCGGTGTGCTGGTCCGCCTCACGGACGACGGCAAGGAGCGCGCCGATCAGGCGCTCGCCGGACTGCTCGACCAGGAGCGGGCGATCCTGGCCGAGCTCTCGCATGCACAGCGCGGCGAACTGGCCGCCCTGCTACGCCAGTTGACCGCCCCGTTCGACAACATCCCCGGCTAGGTCCACGGGTCCGACGCCCGCCCGGCGGGCAAGGGCGACCGCGGCGAGGGTGGAGTGGACGCCGAGTTTGCCGAGGACGTTCTGCATATGGGTGCGGACGGTGTGCGGGGACAGGAACAGGCGGTCGGCGACGGCCTTGCGGCCCAGTCCGGCGACCATGCAGCGCAGCACTTCGCGCTCCCTCGGCGTGAGGGACTCGACCAGGCGTTCGCTCTCGGTGCGGTGCTTGCGGGCGGCCGTCAACTCGCGCAGGACGCCGGTGAGCAGGGCGGGCGGGAGGTGGGTCTCCTCGCGCAGCACGCCCCGGATGACCGTCAGCAGCCGCGACAGCGAGCAGTCCTTGGCCACCCAGCCGGACGCCCCGGCCTGCAGCGCGAGGGCCGCGCGGCGCGCGTCGTCCTTCTCGGCGAGGACGACGATCCGGATGAGCGGCTGGGCGGCGCGCACGCCCGCGACCAGCGAGATCCCGTCGACGAGCCCGTCCTCGCCCACCTCCTGCACGGGCACCGCGGGCCGTATGCCGGGCAGCGCGCCGCCCAGATCGGCGTCGACGAGCAGCACGTCGTACCGGCGCCCTTCGGCGGCCGCGCGCTCCAGGCTGCGCAGCGCCGCCGGGCCGCTGCCGGCCGCGGACACGTCCACGTCGGGCTCGGCCGCCAGCGCCGCGGCGAGCGACTCGGCGAAGATACGGTGGTCGTCGACGACCAGGACTCGGATGCGAACCACGAAACCCCCTTCCCCAAGCTCCTTGACAGAGCAGGGGATACCCCAAGGTCCGGAGACGGAGAACGGAGACCTGCGCGGGTACGACGCCCGAAGGGGGCGTCAGAACCGCACGGCCGCCGCCGTGCAGAGACTGCTACCCCCACCGCGGGCGTCGTACCCGACTGTCTCGCCCCCTGATCGGCACCGGCCCCCACCGGTGCTGTTCACAGGGTAGGGCCGTGGGCTGACAGGGGAAGGAAAATTGCAGAACTGATTGGCCGGGGCGTTTATGGTGAGCCGCATGTTTCGTCTTGAGACAGAAGTCGACAGGACCCGACGCGATCTTCTTCGTTCGCGGCTCCTGGAGACCAACACCGAGGCCTCCCCCACACTGCGCGCCCTGCGCGGCACGCCCGCCGAGCGCGAGTCGCCGCTCCATGTGTGGGCCACCGGCCCCGGGGGTGATCTCGCCGGCGGTCTGGTCGGCCACACCTGGACGACGTGGCTGCACGTCACCTATCTGTGGGTCGACGCCCCGCACCGGGGCACGGGCCTGGGCAGCCGCCTCCTCGCGCAGGCGGAACGCGTCGCCGCCGAGGAACGCGGCTGCGACCGCGTACGCCTGGAGACCTGGGACTTCCAGGCGCCGGAGTTCTACAAACGGCAGGGCTACGACGTGGTGTGCGTGATCGAGGACTACCCGCCGGGCATCACGGAGTACACGCTGACGAAGCGACTGGGATGAGCGACTCGGGTGTGGGCACCCCGGGAGGGGCGCCCACACCCGTCAGCTCACGCGTCGTGTCAGCTCACGCGTCGTGCCCCCGCCGCGGGCACCGCCTCGAACACCCTCGGCGCCTTGAAGTCCGCGGCGGCGAAGGCCTCTTCGACGGCCTTGGTGAGGGTCTCGACGTCGGTCGCCTCGGCCAGGACGATCGCCGAGCCGCCGAAGCCGCCGCCCGTCATGCGCGCGCCGAGGGCGCCGTTCGCGAGGGCGGTGTCGACGACGAGGTCCAGCTCGGGGCAGGACACCTGGAAGTCGTCCCGCAGGGAGGCGTGGCCGGCCGTCAGGACCGGGCCGACGGCGCGGGTGTCGGCGCCCGACTCCAGGAGGGCGACGACCTGTTCCACCCGCTGGTCCTCGGTCACCACGTGCCGGACCAGGCGGCGGACCTCCTCCTCGTCGCCGAGCCGGGCCAGGGCCGCGTCCAGGTCGGCGTAGGGGATGTCCCGCAGGGCGTCGACGCCGAGCAGCGCGGTGCCCTTCTCGCAGCCCGCCCGGCGCTTGCCGTACTCGCCGCCGCTGTGGGCGTGCGTGACCTGGGTGTCGACCACGAGCAGCCGCAGTCCTTCGGCGGCCAGGTCGAGGGGGATCTGCTTCTGGGAGAGGTCGCGGGTGTCGAGGAACAGCGCGTGGCCGGCCTCGCAGCACGCGGACGCCGTCTGGTCCATGATGCCGGTGGGGGCGCCGACGTAGACGTTCTCGGCGCGCTGGCACAGGCGGGCCAGCTGCCAGCGCTGCAGCCCGAGCTCGTACAGGTCGTTGAGCGCGAGGGCGACGACGACCTCCAGGGCCGCCGAGGACGACAGGCCCGCGCCCGACGGGACCGTCGAGGACAGGTGGATGTCGGCGCCGGTGACCGGGTGGCCGGCTTCGCGCAGCGCCCAGACGACGCCGGCCGGGTACGCCGTCCAGGCGTCGTCGGACTCGGGCGTCAGCTCGTCCAGGCGGAGTTCGGCGACGCCGGTGTCGAGGTCGGCCGAGTGCAGGCGCAGCAGGCCGTCCTCGCGCCGTGAGACCGCCGCGACGGCGATGTGCGGCAGCGCGAAGGGCATCACGAAGCCGTCGTTGTAGTCGGTGTGCTCACCGATGAGGTTGACGCGGCCGGGCGCCGCCCAGACGCCCTCGGGCTCGGCCCCGTACAGCCGGACGAACCCCTCGCGCACTTCCTGTGCCCCCACTACTGCTCCCTTGCCGCACTGCTTGCGATGTGCTGCGCGAACTCCCACGCGTCCGCGACGATACCCGCGAGATCCGCGCGGGACGGGTTCCAGCCCAGCTGCTCGCGGGCGGTGGCCGCCGAGGCGACCAGGGCGGCCGGGTCGCCGCCGCGGCGCGGGGCCATGACCTCGGGGATCGGGTGGCCGGTGACCTGGCGGACGGTCTCGATGACCTCGCGGACGGAGAAGCCGTTGCCGTTGCCGAGGTTGCAGATGAGGTGTTCGCCCGGCTTGGCGGCGGCGACGGCGAGGAGGTGGGCCTCGGCGAGGTCGGCGACGTGGATGTAGTCGCGGATGCAGGTGCCGTCGGGGGTCGGGTAGTCGTCGCCGAAGACGGAGATGGCCTCGCGGCGGCCCTGCGCGACCTGGAGGACGAGCGGGATGAGGTGCGACTCGGGGTCGTGCCGCTCGCCCTGCGCGCCGTAGGCGCCGGCCACGTTGAAGTACCGGAGGGAGACGGCGCCGAGCCCGTGGGCGGCGGCCTCGCCGGTGATCATGTGGTCGACGGCGAGCTTGGAGGCGCCGTAGGGGTTGGTCGGCTTCGTGGGCGCGGTCTCGACGATCGGGACCTGCTCCGGCTCGCCGTAGGTGGCGGCCGTGGAGGAGAAGACGAGCTTGCGCACGCCCGCCTCGCGCATGGCGCCGAGCAGGGCCATGGTGCCGCCGACGTTGTTGTCCCAGTACTTCTCGGGCTTGACGACGGACTCGCCGACCTGCGAGAACGCGGCGAAGTGGAGGACGGCGTCGAAGGAGGGGTCGAGGTGCTTGCGGGCGTCGCGGATGTCGCCCTCGATGAACGAGGCGTCCGCCGGGACGCCCTCACGGAAGCCGGTGGAGAGGTTGTCGAGGACGACGACCTCGTGGCCGGCCTCCAGCAGGTGCTGGGCGACGACACTGCCGACGTACCCCGCGCCGCCGGTGACCAGGTACTTCCCGCTCATGAACTCGCTACCTCCCGCAGTCGCTGTGCCGCGGCCTCCGGCCGGATGTCGTTGATGAAGACGTTCATCCCGGATTCGGAGCCCGCGAGGAACTTCAGCTTGCCGGAAGTGCGGCGGATGGTGAAAAGCTCCAGGTGGAGCCCGAAGTCGTCCCGGTTGACGCCCTCGAACTCCTCCAGCGCGCCGAACGGCGCCTGGTGCCAGGCGGAGATGTACGGCGTGGACGGTTCACCTTCGCCGAAGATCCGGTCGAAGCGCCTCAACAGTTCCAGATACACCTTGGGGAACTCTGTGCGCGCGTCCTCGTCGAGGGCGAGCAGGTCGGGCACCCGGCGCTTGGGGTAGAGGTGCACCTCGTACGGCCAGTGGGCGGCGTACGGCACGAAGGCGACCCAGTGTTCGCCCTCCAGGACGACCCGCTCGTCGGCGAGTTCGCGCTCCAGGACGGCGTCGAAGAGGTTCTCCCCGCCGGTGGCCTCCTTGTGCGCGGCGACCGAACGCAGCATCAGGGCGGTGCGGGGGGTGGTGAACGGGTAGGCGTAGATCTGCCCGTGCGGGTGACCCAGGGTCACACCGATCTCGGCGCCACGGTTCTCGAAGCAGAACACCTGTTCCACGGAGGGCAGATGCGACAGCTCGGACGTCCGGTCCGTCCACGCGTCGAGGACGAGCCGTGCCTGCTCCTCGGTGAGGTCGGCGAAGGACGCGTTGTGGTCGGAGGTGAAGCAGACCACCTCGCAGCGCCCGGAGTCGCCGGCCAGGGAGGGGAAACGGTTCTCGAAGACGACGACGTCGTACGACGAGTCCGGGATCTCGCTCAGCCGGTCGCCCTGCGAGGGGCAGAGCGGGCACTCGTCGGCCGGCGGGTGGTACGTGCGCCCCTGCCGGTGGGAGGCCACGGCGATGGAATCGCCGAGGAGCGGATCCCGCCGTACCTCCGAAGTGGTGACCGTGCGGTCCAGCGGCCGCTTGTCCACCGCGTCGCGCACCGAGTCGTCCCGCTGGTCGTAGTAGATCAGCTCACGACCGTCGGCCAAGCGGGTCGAGGTCTTCTTCACCGCGACTCTCCATCCGTACCTCAGGCCCGCGGGCCTGGCTCAGTACACCTAGCGAAGCTTCAAACAGAATCAAACACATAAAACCATAAACCCCCACGCCTGTCACCACCACAACCAAACAAAGAACACCAAGCGAAGTGAGCAGTGCATGCGAACCCCCACAGAAACGGTATACGCGGCAACGACACCCCAGCTGGCGGCAGAGCTGCGGCTGCCTACGAACTGGCTCGACTACACGATCCTCGGCATCTACTTCGTCGTGGTCCTGGGCATCGGCTTCGCCGCCCGCCGCTCGGTGAAGACCAGTCTCGACTTCTTCCTCTCCGGCCGCTCCCTGCCCGCCTGGATCACGGGCCTCGCGTTCATCTCGGCCAACCTGGCCGCCACCGAGATCCTGGGCATGGCCGCGAACAGCGCACAGTACGGGGCGTACACCGTCCACTGGTACTGGATCGGCGCGATCCCGGCGATGGTGTTCCTGGGCCTGGTGATGATGCCGTTCTACTACGGCAGCAAGGTCCGCTCGGTCCCGGAGATGCTGCTGCTGCGCTTCGACAAGGGGGCCCATCTGCTGAGCTCGGCCCTGTTCGCGTTCGCCGCGATCCTCATCGCCGGGGTGAACCTGTACGCGCTGGCGATCGTCGTCGAGGCGCTGCTGGGCTGGCCGCAGTGGGTGGCGATCGTGGTGGCGGGCTTCTTCGTCCTGGCGTACATCACCCTCGGCGGCCTGTCCTCGGCGATCTACAACGAGGTGCTCCAGTTCTTCGTGATCCTGGCGGCCCTCATCCCGCTGTCGGTGCTGGGCCTGAAGAGGGTGGGCGGCTGGGGCGGCCTGAGCGACAAGCTGACCGCGACCCACGGCGACAACTTCGTCAGCGCGTGGGGCGGCACGGGCATCGGCAGCGCCAACCCGCTGGGCGCGAACTGGCTGACGATCGTGCTGGGGCTGGGTTTCGTCCTGTCGTTCGGCTACTGGACGACGAACTTCGCGGAGGTCCAGCGGGCCCTGTCGGCGAGGAACCTGTCGGCGGCGCAGCGCACTCCGCTCATCGCCGCGTACCCGAAGATCTTCATCGTGTTCCTGGTGATGATCCCGGGGCTGGTGGCGGCGGTGCTGGTGCCGAAGATCGGCACGGCGGGCTCCGACCTCCAGTACAACGACGCGATCCCCTACCTGATGTCACAGCTCCTGCCGAACGGCGTGCTGGGCATCGCGGTGACGGGTCTGCTGGCGGCGTTCATGGCGGGCATGGCGGCGAACGTGTCGTCGTTCAACACGGTGTTCACCAACGACATCTGGGCGAAGTACGTGGTGGTCGGGAGGGAGGACGCGTACTACGTCCGTTTCGGCCGTCTGATCACGGCGATCGGCGTGGCGGCGTCGGTGGGCACGGCGTTCCTGGCGTCGTCCTTCTCGAACATCATGAGCTACCTGCAGACGCTGTTCAGCTTCTTCAACGTCCCGATGTTCGTCGTCTTCATCGTCGGCATGTTCTGGAAGCGGGCGTCGAAGAAATCGGGGTTCTGGGGCCTGCTGGCCGGCACGACGGCGGCGATGGTCAACTACTTCGTCCTCTACAAGCAGGACGTCATCGGCATCCCCACCGACCAGGGCGCGAACTTCGTGTCGGCGATCGCGGGGTTCGTGGCGGGCGCGGTGGTGATGGTGGCGGTGTCGCTGTTCACCGCCCCGAAGCCGGACGAGGAACTGCAGGGCCTGGTCTACGGCACCGTCTCGCCCGGCATGGCCGAGCCGCCGGCGGCGGGCGACGACGCGTGGTACCGGCGGCCCGCGCTGCTGGGCTGGGGCGCGGTGATCCTGGCTGCCGCCTGCTACATCCCGTTCTCGTTCTGAGCCCCGTCGTCCGAGCCCGTCACGACTACTGCGGGAGAATGGAAGGACCATGTCCGAGCAATTCGAACCCGACGAGCAGGCGGCGCGTGCGGAGCGCGCGGAGCGGCTGCGGCATGCCGGGTACTCCGAGGCCGACGTCCAGCGGGAGGTCACGGAACTCGAGGAGAAGTCCGCGACCGCGGCCCGCATCTTCGACCTGCGCCGCATCATCGGCGGCCTGTTCGTCGTCTACGGCGTGATCGTCACGATCGCCGGCCTCACGGACGGCGACGCGGAGATCGACAAGGCGCAGGGGATCAACATCAACCTGTGGACGGGGCTGGGGATGCTGGCGCTGGGCGTCTTCTTCCTGGCCTGGCTGAAGCTGCGCCCCGCGGCGCCGGTCACCCCGACGCTGCCGCCGGAGGCAGTGCAGGGGGAAGGGGAGCCCCCGCGGGGCGAGTGAGCGTGCGGTGACCTTTGGGGCCGGGTCGCGAGCGGGTCCGGCCCCTGTGGGTCAGCCCGTGGCCTCGTTGAGCTTCGCGGCGTAGCCCGCCATGTAGCCCTTCAGGTTGGGGTGGAAGACCGAGGCCGCGTCGGTCAGGTCGTTGATCCAGGGGTCGGAGCCGCACGCCCCGTGGCCCGTGAACGTGTCGCGCATGTCGATGAAGGAGGTCGGCTCCTTGGCCGCCGCGGCCTGGGCGCCCTCGGCCAGCGCGTCGGCGAGCCCGTTCATGGCGGTGCGCTTGGCGGGGCTGAGGTCGATCACGGGGCAGGCGCCGGTCGAGGAGACGGTCCGCGGGTAGCCGAGCACGACGATCGCGGCGCCCGGCGCCTTGGCCTTGACGTCCTTGTAGAGCCCGGCGAGTTCCGTCACCAGCTGGTTCTTCGCGTACGACGACATCCAGTCGGTGGCCGTCTTGCAGTAGCTGTCGCTCTGGGTGAGGCAGGCCTGGACCACGCTGGAGAACTGGGCGTCGTTGCCGCCCACCGTGAGGGTGACGAGGTCGGTTTCGGCGCTCAGCGCGGACAGCTGGTTGGTGCGCACGTCCGCGATGGTCGCCCCGCTGCAGGAGACGTCCTTCAGCGTGAAGTCCGAGTGCGCGGCCGCCCACTGGGCCGGGTAGCCGAGCGTGCTGCGCTTGCAGTCGCCGCTGGAGCTGTCGTAGTAGCCGGCACCGACCCCGGACGCGTACGAATCCCCGAGAGCCACGTACTCCAGCTCCCCCGCCGCCTGGGCGGGCGCGGTCATCATGCCGACCGTTCCGGCGAACGCCATCAGGCCGGTTACGACAGTAGACGTCAACTTACGCATGAGTTCCTTCTGGTCCGATCAGTGAGGCGTGTGCATGGAAGCTGAAGTTCATCAGCCACGCCGGTCGGAACGGCAGAAAAAGGTGACGATCTGCCCCCGTTCCTGCCCTCCGAGCCCCCGGGACAGGGCCTGGGCGACAGACGGTTCGCACCGGACGAACTTGCCCCGGTGGCCCCTGCGGGACAGCGGCTGCGGCTGCGGGCAGGGATGCGCGCCGGGGTTCAGGGACGGTCAGCGCTCGGTGCCGTAGCCGGTGATGTCGCCGCTGCGGGCTGCCGCCACGAAGGCGATCGTCAGCGTCGCGGCCCAGGTGAGGAGGTGGATCGAGGGTGGGTAGTCGGCGAGCGTGTAGCCGTCGCCGGTCAGGGCCGCGACGGCGAGCAGTGCTACGGGGAGGGCCGCGGTGACTCCTGCGAGGAGGCCTCGCAGCAGAGGGCGTGCCAGGAGCCGGCGGGGGGCCAGTGCCAGGGTGAGGCCGGTGGCCGTGCCCAGGGTGAGGCCCACCGCCATGCTGCCGAGGACGGCGTAGGCGGCCGTGACGAGCAGCGCCCGCGCTGTTCCCTGCTGGCCGCCCGTCAGGAAGACGAACGACGCTATGAGGCACAGGATGCCGCCGATGCCCGCGGGCCACGCGCCGATGAGGGCGCCGAGGCGTATGCCGCGGCCGACGACCGTACGGGGCGTCATGAGGGGCCCCCTGTTCTGTCCGCCGAGGCGGGAAGGGGGCCTGCGCGGTCCAGCAGGCCCGTCCGCGCCGTCAGGGCCACCGCTTCCGGGCGGCTGCCCTCGCCCTCGGTGACCCGGGCGAGGACCTCGACCGCTCCCGGGGTGAGCGTCTGCCGCAGCCACCGGCTCTTCGTCGTCGGCCTGGGCCATCGTGTTGAGCAATTCTCCATCGCGTCGACCTCCTGGCCCGGAGGCCGATGCTCGCACTGACCGGCGGCACCGCCGAGGGGAACCGGAACGGCTCCGCTTCCGGATGCCCTGCGCCGCGGGCAACTCGTGAACACCAGCCGCCCCCATTGTCTCCCCGCGCCTGCCCGATGGCCCTGGAAGCACGTCATCACCCGCGCGATGATCGCACAACACGGAATCGCCGTCAGCCAAAATTGGATATCGGTATCACGCCGAGAGCGGACACCTTTTCGTGGAAAGGCTCAGTCGCGTCATCGATCACGCCCATCCCATTCCCTGCAGGATCGCGAAATCAACGTGAAAATCAAATGGCAGATCACCGCGAGGAAGCCGCGAAGCACTGCCGGAGATGTCGCGCGATGGTGGCGACACTCGGCGGGTCGATGAGGGAGAGGTGGTCGCCCTCGACCGGGACGACTTCGAGTGACGGGCACAAGGGGGCCCAGCCGAGGTCGGCTTCCTGCCTCAGGTAGCGCGGGTCGAGCGCCGTGGTGAGCGGTTGCGCCTGCTGGGCGCGGTAGAGGACCACGTGACCGTCGTAGGGGCGGGGCGTGTAGCGCTCGCCCACCCTGGCGTCGATGTACGAGGTTCGCTGGTGCTCCATGATGCCCGGACTCATGTCGAGGCCTGCTTCGGACACCAGGCGCATGACCACGTCGATCTGCTGGTCGTCGGGGGTGGCGGCGAGTTCGTCGTAGTCCAGGTCCAGGCGGTGTCCGTACGTCTTCTCGATGTATTCGGCGAACCGGCCGAAGCGTCGCAGCAGCAGGTCGGAGGAGTCCAGGTCCGGAAGGGCGGCGGCCAGGATGGTGTCGATGAGTCCGAGGAAGTCGACGGCTTCGCCGGCGTCCGTCAGCTGTTGCGCCGTCTCGTAGGCCAGGCAGCCGCCGAAGGACCAGCCGAGGAGCCGGTAGGGGCCTTGCGGCTGGATCTCCCTGATGAGGGTGACATAGTGCGCGGCCTTCTCCTCCATCGTGCCCACACCGTCCAGCCGTTCCATTCCGTACACGGCCTGGTCAGCGGGCAGTAGTTGAGTGAGGGGCTGATAGACCGAGGTGGGCCCCCCGGCGGGGTGGAAGGTGAACAGGGGGGGCTGGGAGGAGCCCGGCAGGGGCGGGCGCAGGGCGTTGACCGGTGACTCACCGGTCGGGTTGACCGTCGGCCGGATCAGTTCCGCGATGGCGGCGACGGTCCGTTGCCCGAGCACGGTCTCGGTGGTGAGGTTCGGGCGGGCGTCCCCCAGACGGCGGCGGATCGCATCGACGAGTGCTCCGGCCGAGCGCTGGTTCCCGCCTGCCTCGACGAAGTCGGCGTGGACGTCGGCGGGGCGCTCCCGCAGGACTTCCGCCCAGGCGCCGGCCACCAGGCGCTCGGCGGCGTCACGGGGTTGGATCGTGCGCGGCAGCTCGGGCGGCACCACGCTTGACGATGCCGTGGCGTCCTGGTGTGCGTCCGCCCCTGCCGGTGAGGCCGCCCCGTCTTCCGTGTCACGTCCACGTTCGAACTCCAGTCCGAGCCCTTCGAGCACGTTCTCACCGATTTCGCGCAGCGTTGCTCCGCGCAGCAGGAGGTCCGAGGGAACTTCGACGGCGAAGTCCTGCCGGGCGGCGTTTCGGATGCGCACCGCCATCAGGGAGTCCAGGCCCAGTTCCGTGAGCGGAACCGCGTCGTTCAGATTGGCCGGGCTGAAGCCCATGATGGCCGCTGTACGTCTGACCAGGCGCGAGTACACCGTGCCCGCCGCGGCGTCACCGAGGCCTTCGATCCGAGCGGGGCCGCCCCAGTCCTCCATGGCTGTCGCGTCGGTGCGGAGACTGTCCGCGAAGAAGGGGAGGGCGGACAGGCTCGGGAAGGCCTCCAGCAGGCGTTGGGCGTCGAAGTGGACCACGCCGGTGTGCGTGCGGTTGTGGACGACGAGCGTCTGCAGGGCGTCCAGTCCTTCGGGCACCGTGAGGTAGTCCATCGCGAGGGCCCGGTGCGTGGGCGCGGCTCCGGCGCCGCTCCAGGGGCCCCAGGCGATCGAGACGGCGGGCCTGCCTTCCGCTCTCCGGCGATGCGCGATCGCGTCCAGCCAGGCGTTGGCGGCCGCGTAGGCGGCTTGCCCGGGGGAGCCGAGAAGCGCGGCCACTGAGCTGTACGACACCCACCAGTCGATGTCGTGCGAGGCGAGGGCGGCCTCGAGGTTGAGCGCGCCGGTCACTTTGGGCCGCAGAACGGTGTCGATGTCGGCGGGCTCGAGGTCGGTGATCATGCGGTCGTGCAGGACGGCGGCGCAGTGGGCGACTCCACGCAGCGTGTGTCCCTCACTGACGGCTGCCTGCACCAGGCGGGGCGCCACGTCCGGATCGGCGATGTCTCCTTGCACCACGGCGACGGACGTGCCGCGAGCGCGTAGTTCGGCGATGACTCCCTGGCTTTCGGGGGTGGCGGACCGCCTTCCGTTGAGGACCAGGCGGCCGGCTCCCTGTTCGGCGAGGCGACGGGCCGTTTCCAGGCCGAGGCCGGTGAGGCCGCCGGTGACGAGGTAGGCGCCGTCCCGGCGGGCGAAAGGCACCTCGTACTGCTGCTCCGTCAGATCCGCGCGGGCAAGGCGGGCGACCAGACGGGTACCGGCTCTCCAGACCACCTCGTCTTCGGGACTGTTGCCGAGCAGTTCCCTTGCGAGGTCGTCGACGCCCTCGGGCTGGGTGTCGATGTCCACCAGGCTCGCCCGCAGGGTGGGTTCCTCGATGGCCAGCGCGCGAACGAGACCGCGCAGGCAGGCCAGGTGCGGCTCACCGGCTTCGCCCGGTGTCGCGGCTCGGGCCTGCACGGTGACGAGCCAGAGCCGGGGCGGTTGCGGTGTGCGAGAGCCGTGGGAGGCAAGGCGTCGTGCAATCTGCGCGGCTCTGTGCAGGGCGGCGGTGGCATCGGCTTCGGTCCGTCCGGTCAGCAGCAGCACCACGGCGCCCGGATCGCCCTGGCCGGTGCTTCTCAGCCAGTCCTCGACCGGCTGCCCGTCGTCCACCGCTCGACCGGCCTGGATCGTCGTCCGCACGCTTCTCGCTTCGAGCGCTGCGCTCAGGGCCGCGGTCAGGGCGCCGTCGCCGTCCGGGAGATCGTCGGCCAGCAGCAGGGCGCTGCCGAGTGGCCCGGGGAGCGGAACGGAGGCCTTCTGCCACTGGATCTCGTAGGCGAGCGCGTGCAGGTGCTGGGGCACCTCGTCGCGTCGGGTCGGACGCAGTTCCAGGCCCTGTGCCGTGATCCGTCTCTGTGATCCGACCGCCACGACGTTCCAGCGGGAACCGGGTTCCGTGCTCTCCGCGGCTGTACCGGGCGCCGGTTCGGTGGTCGTCCCAGGGTCCGGGAAGCACTGGACGTCGTAGGTCGAGCCGTCCGGAGCAAGCCCCTGGACGTGCAGGCAGCGCAGAGCGGCCGGGATGATCTCGGCGGAAGCGAAGTCGACGTGGGAGGCGTCGTGCCCGACGCCGGTGGTGGCGGTTGCGACCGGCGCGTACAACACTGCCCCGAGGAGCTCTTCATCGGCGGAATGCGGGTTGGGTTCCTCCCCTGCAGTGAACGTCGAATGGCTGACGGCTGAGGGTGGTGGGGCGGAAACGTCGGCAGGTGGCGGAACGGGGTCGGTGTGCAGCCGGGCCGAGGCATGGCAGTGCCATGCGCCGTCTGTGGCACGGGAGTTGACGGTGACCCTCGCGTAAGGGCCGGTCGGCTCCCAGACGATGGTGGCCGGTGTGCTGCCGGACAGGGGGAGCCAGCGGTGGATGGCCAGTTCCTCGATGCGAAGGTCGTCGATGCGGTCGCGCCCGTGGATCTCCTGCGCTGCCGCGATCAAAAGTGCGGCAGCCGCGGCCAGGTCGAGGACGGGGCGGCCGTGGATGCGGCGACGGGGGGCGTGGGCGGTGTCCGTACCGACGTCTGCCTGCCACAGAACGGCTCCCGTGCGGGGGTCGTCGACGCGAAGCCCCAGCAAGGGGTGGCCCGCGACAGGTGACGTGGTGACGGAGCCTCGGCGGCCGAACCAGTGGCGTTCGTGGTGCCAGGCGGGAGTCGGAAGCGCTACCTGCGTGCCCCGGGGCCAGACGTGGTCCTGGTCCAACCGCACCCCGGCCAGGTGCAGTCGGGCCAGTGCCGTGCGCAGGTCGACCGCCTCGTCGCGGCGCCGGTGCAGTGTGGGGATGACCTCTGCCTCGGAGTCGTCCTGGGCTGCCTGCAGCGCTTCGCTCAACGGGATGACGGCGACGGCGTGCGGTGAGATCTCCAGGAACAGATCGTGTCCGGCAGCGGCGGCGGCCCGCACGGCCTGTTGCTGGCGTACCGGACTGCGGACATTGGCGCACCAGTAGGCGGCGTCCGCATGCACCTCGGCGCCGGGGTCGTCGAGCACGGTGCTGTACCAGGGGACTTCCGGCTTGCGGGGACGTAGCCCAGCCAGGGCTTCCCGCAGCTTCGGCACGGCGGTATCCACCGCTGGCGAGTGGGCCGCCGCGCCGATCTCCAGAATCCGGGCGAATCTGCCTTCGGCGGTCAGTTCGTCGACCAGGTGTTGCACGGTGTCGGGCGGCCCGGTGACGGTACATCTGCGGGGTGACGCGTACACGGCGATCTCGATCCCCGGAAATCGCGACAGGACCCGCGCGCGCTCCTGTTCGGACAGTTCCACGGCGGCCATGGCGCCGGCCCGCTCGATGCCGATGGCGGCGAGCTCCGCCGACCGGCGCAGGATGACACGCAGGCCGTCGGCCGGGTCGAGGGCTCCGGCGGTGACGGCGGCGCCGATTTCTCCCATCGAGTGGCCCATGACGGCGGCGGGGTGCACACCGTAGGACTGCAAGGTCCGGGACAGGGCGATCTGCATCCCGAACACCAAGGGCTGGACGCGGTCGACGCCGGCCCAGTACTCGGGCAGGGAGAGCATGTCCGTCAGGGACGCTCCTGCCTGGGCCTCGTACAGGGGGTCCAACTCGCGGACGGCGTCGGCGAACAGGGAGTCCTCTCGCATGAGGCGCAGTCCCATCCCCGGCCAGTGGGAGCCGTGCCCGGAGAAGACGAAGACCGGGTGGCGGGTGCCGGACGACCGCCCGGCGGAGTCGTCGGTGCGGGCGGACACGAGGCCGGTGACTTCCTCTCCGCGTGCCAGAGCCGCGAGCCGGCCGGTCGCCTCCTGATGAGTGCGTGCGACGACAGCGGCACACACCGGACCCCTGCGAAAGCGGGCGAGTGTGTGCGAGAGGTCCCTGAGTGTGGGCGCGCCGTCAGCGGCCAGCCTTCGGGCGAGGCCCTCCGCCGCGTCGCCGATCCGGTCCCCGGACCTGGCCGAGACGATGAGGACATGCGGAGTGCCCGTGTGGTCGTCGTCGGCGTCGAGGGCCTGCGGTGGGCGGATCTCTCTGCTCGGGGAGTGCGCGGGCGCCCGTTCGAGAATAACGTGCGCGTTGGTGCCTCCGAAGCCGAAGGCGGATACGCCGGCCCGAGCCGGGCCGTATCTTCCTTCCGGCCAGGCGACAGGCTCCGTCACGACGCGCAGCCGCAGTCCGGTGAAGTCGATGTGCGGGTTGGGCGTGCGGAAGTGCAGGGTGTGCGGAATCCGGTCGTGATGGAGCGCCAGTACCGTCTTGATGAAGCCGACGATGCCGGCGGCGCCTTCCAGATGGCCCAGGTTGCTCTTCACGGAACCGATGAGCAGCGGCTGGTCGGCCGTCCTGGCGCCGCCGAGAACGGCGCCCATCGAGCCGGCCTCCATGGGGTCTCCCAGCATGGTGCCGGTGCCGTGTGCCTCGACGTAGTCGATGCTGTCGGCTTCCACCTGCGCGTCGCGGAGGGCGCTGCGCAGAAGGTCCTTCTGAGCTGCGGGGTTGGGCGCCATCAGCCCCGCCGAGCGGCCGTCGGAGTTGACCGCCGAGCCCTTGACGACGGCGAGGATCCGGTCGCCGTCGCGCTGTGCGTCGGCCAGTCGCTTCAGGACGACGACCCCGCAGCCCTCGCCCCGGATGATGCCGTTGGCCGCGGCGTCGAACGGTTTGCAGCGGCCGTCCGCCGCCAGCACGCCGGCGTGTTCCAGGGAAGAGGTGACGGTGGGGGACAGAAGAACGTTGACGCCCGCTGCCAGTGCCGTGTCGCACTCGCCGTCGCGCAGGCTCCGGCATGCCTGGTGCACCGCCACCAGCGACGATGAGCAGGCCGTGTCCACGGTCAAGCTCGGACCGTGCAGGTCGAACAGGTACGACAGCCGGTTGGCGACGATGCTTCCCGCGGCTCCGGTGCTGGTCCAGGGGGTGAGTCGGGTGGGGTCCGCCGTGGTCAGATGCCCGTACTCAAGGGCGCTGAGGCCGACGAACACGCCGGTGTCGGTGCCCTCGAGAGTGTGGGCGGGCCGTCCCGCGTGGTCGAGGGCTTCGCAGGCGACTTCCAGCAGGAGGCGCTGTTGTGGGTCCATGACTTCGGCTTCGCGCGGGGTGATGCCGAAGTGGTCCGCGTCGAAGGTCTCGATGTCGTCGAGGAAGGCGCCTTGACGGGGGGTGCGTTCCAGCAGGGCGGCGGCGCCGGGGCCGGTCACGAAGTCCCGCCAGCGTTTGGCCGGGACGTGACCGGTGAGGTCGCTTCCCGCCAGCAGGTGCTGCCACAGCGCGTCCGGTCCGTCAACGCGGCCGGGAAGGCGGCAGCCGATGCCGATGACGGCGATGGGGCAGGCCCGCGGGGGCGTCTCGGCCGCGTTGCGGGCCGGGCGGGCGTCGGCCGCGGCCGGGCGGCTCTCGTGGGACTCGGCCGGGTTTCCCGCGACCGGCTCGGGCCGCTGGACGGTGGCCAGATGCCGTACCAGCCGCTCCACGGTCGGGTTCTCCCACAGCAGCGTGGCCCGCAGCGGCCTGTCCAGTGCCTGTTCCAGGTGTCCGGTGAGTGCGACGGCGGCCCGGGACGTCAGACCGTATTCGGCCAAGGGCCGGGTGTCGTCGAGTTCAGCCGGTGGGATACCGCAGGTCTCGGAGATGAGCCGACGCAGGGTGGCCCGTAGCCCGGCCTCGGTCACCGACTTCTGCCCGGACGCTACGGCCGGTTCCCTGTCTGGTTCCATCGCTCTCTCCCTGTGTGCACTCTCGTGTGGTACGGGTCGATGGCGCGCTCAGGCGTCCGGGATCGTCGGCCAGTCCCCTGCCAGATACCGTTCGCGGCATGCGCTGCGGGCGACTTTTCCGCTGGTGGTGTGCGGGACCGTGCCGGGTGGCACCAGGACGAAATCGTGGACGGCCACACCGTGGCGCGTGGCGACCGCCGCCCGTACGGCTCGCGTCGCCTCCTCCGCGACGGTGAGCGGATCGCTGACGTCCCGGCCGTGTTCGGCGACGACGACCAGGCTCTCCCCGTCTCCGCCGGCCACGGCGAACGCGGCGATGTGGTGCGGGCGAAGGGCCGGATGCGCGTCCTGGACCGTTGCCTCGATGTCGTGCGGATAATGGTTGGTCCCATCGATGATCACGAGGTCTTTCAGGCGCCCGGTGATATAGAGCTGCTTGTCGTGCCACACCCCCAGATCCCCTGTGCGCAGCCAGTACGTGCGCGAGTCGTCGCCGTGCGGCGTCGCGCGGAAGAGCGTCTCGCTCTGGTCGGGACGGTGCCAGTAGCCGCGCCCGATGTTGGGGCCGCGCAGCCAGATCTCACCGATGTGGCCGTCTTCCAGGAGCTGGCAGGTCGCGGGATCGGCGATGGCGATCTCCTGGCCGGTGGGCCGCCCGCACGCCACGAGTTCGGCCACGGCCTGGTCGTCGGTGGTGATGACGGTGCGGGCGACTCCCTGCCCGATGGCCTCGCGGTCGAAGGGGGTGACGGTCGGCTCCTCCCCCGCCGGCGAAGCGCTGACGAACACGGTTGCCTCCGCCAGCCCGTAGGAGGGGCGCATGATGGTCCGCATCATGCCGACGGAGGAGAAGGCCGCCTGGAAGCGTTCGAGGGTGCGCGGTCCGATGGGCTCGCTCCCATTGACCATCGCGGCGACCTGTCCCAGGGACAGTTCGGCGCGTTCTTCTGCCGTCACACGCTGAACGCAGTAGTCGTAGGCGAAGTTGGGGGCGGCGGTGATGGCTCCGGGGTGCAGGCTCAGCAGACGCAGCCAGCGCGCCGGCTGCTGGATGAACGCCAGTGAGTCCATGAGGACGGAGGGCATGTGGCCGACGATCGGCAGGGCGATGGCCAGCACGAGTCCCATGTCGTGGTAGAGCGGCAGCCATCCCACGGCGCAGTTGCGGCCTCGTCGGAGGTCATACGCCTCGAGCGCCTGGCGAGCGTTGGCACAGACGTTGGCATGCGTGATCTCCACACCGGTCGGGATGCGGGTGGAGCCTGATGTGTACTGCAGGTAGGCCACGTCGTCGCTCTGGGGGTGGCGCAGTTCGTGGGAGGGCTGTACGGCGGCCTCCCCCAGCTCCTGCTCCGTGATGACGCGGCAGCCGGAGGGCACGCCGTGTTTCGCGCAGAAGTCCGTCAGGGCCGTGCGCCCGCCTTCGACGGTCAGCGCGAATGCGGGGGCCGCGTCCTTGAGGATCGCTGCGAGCTTCTCCTCATGCCCTGGCAGGGACGGGGGGAAAAGGGGAACGGCAATGGCTCCGGCGCAGGCAGCCGCGAGGAATCCCACGACGTATTCAAGGCTTTGCGGGGCCACGATCGCCACTCTCTCGCCCACGGCGCCGAGGTGGCGCAGGCCGGTGGCGAGGCCGCGTACCCGGTCCTCGACCTGCCTCCAGGTCAGCGAGGTGGGAACTCCTGCAATATCGGTGCTGTGGTCGACGAACGTGAAGGCGGTTTCGTCCGGCGTGAGTGCGGCAACATGGGCAAGATAGTGGCTGAGTGTGTCTCTGACCGAAGATGGCATGACTCACCGAACCTTAAGGTAAGTGGGCGAAAGCGGCCCCTCGGCCATGACGGATTGGCTGGAGCCTTTGTCAGGCATAGCGGGCGGCGGGCGTACGTCACCGATTGCGCTGTTCCGGATGCAAGCAGCGGACAATCAGCTAAACATAGGACTGTCTGCTCTCACTTGTGACACGCCGACAGAGAACGGGGCGGTGCGACATGAGCCGACTGCGCATCCTGAGCGTCGTCGCAACCGTCATTCTCTGCACATTCCTCACGGCTCTCGACAACACCGTGGTGAATGTCGCCCTGCCTCGAATGCGTGCAGAACTCGCCCTGTCCGAAAGCGATGTGAAGTGGGTGGCTACGGGGTATCCACTGACATTGGCCAGCTTTCTGCTTCTGGGCGGGCAGCTGACCGACACGAGGGGCCGACGCTGGACCCTGCTGACGGGGCTGACGGTGTTCACCGCCTCCTCCGCGGGCTGTGCGGTGTCGGCCACAGCGGCGATGCTGGTCTGCTTCCGCTGTCTGCAGGGGGCCGGCGCCGCCCTGATCCTGCCCGCCTGCCTGGCCCTGATGTCGCACGAGCTGCCGCGCCGCGTGCGTGCCGCCGGCTTCGCTGCCACAACGGCCACGCTGGCTTCCGCGCTGGCGCTCGGGCCGGTGATCTCCGGTGTCGTGACGCAACATCTGGGGTGGGAATGGCTCTTCGTCATGAATGTTCCCCTGGGGTTCGCCGGCCTTCTCGTCGGCGCCCTGGCCGTATCCGCCTCCTCCCTGCCCGAGAGGGGTTCGCCTGCGCGGAGCCTGGCCGGCCTCCCGTCCCGGGTGATCGCCCTGGCATGCGTCTCCCTGGCAGCAATCGTCTATTGCCTGATCCAGGGGCCGAGCTACGGGTTCACCGACCCACTCGTGGTCATCTCCGGTATCGCTGCCGTGACGGGTGCGCTCACACTCTGCTGCGGGAAGAAATTCCGCGGCGGTCCGGAGCTGGGAGAACTGTTTCGACAGCGGCCTTTCAAGGGCGGGCTCATTTCCCAGCTGTTGTGGGGCCTCGGAGTGAGCGGCGTGTACTTCTATACCTCTCAGTTCCTGCAGAACGGTTTGCGGCTGAGTCCGACGGAGGCGGGACTGACGTTCACTCCGGTGGCCTCCGCTCTTGTCCTCACGGCTCCGTTCGTCACCGTCCTGGCCAGACGATGGGGGGACGGCCGGGTCTCCGCCGCCGGTCTGCTCCTGGTCGCCCTGGGCCTGCTGCTGGTGGCGCTGGGCAGTGTGCGGGGTGCTCTCGTCGGCCTGCTGCCAGGGCTGGCCTCGGTCGGTGTGGGCTCCGCGCTGGCCATCCCGCTGACGACCCGGGCGCTGGAGTCGTCGCCTCGTCACCTGTCCGGCGTCGCAGCCGGCTTGTTCAGCGCCACGCGAGAGATGTCCGGTGTGTTCGGCATCGCGCTCATGGGTGCGGTGGTGACCTTCGTGCAGCACTGGACCCTGTCCGCGGGAACCTCGCGCAACGCGGCCTTCCTGGTGGCGTATCAGGCCGGACTGTGCATCGCCGCGGCTTTGGTCGGAGCGGCGGCACCGGTCGCGGTGTGGGCTCTGCGTCACCCCCGTGAACCTGCACGAGAAGGACACGGCCTGTCGAAGCCGGCGACGGACGAGAAGGTGTAGGCGCGGCAATGACGCTGCCCGTCCCACCGCCGAACCATGAGGCCGGCTACAGGAGCCGGTTCAGGACGCGACAGGCATGCGCGACTCCGTCCTCGGCCGTCAGGGCACGGCCCAGCCGACGGGCCGCCTCGGCATGGCTGCCGTCCTCGGTGACGGCTCGCAGGCGGTCGGCGAGGGCGGAGACGGTGAGCTGCCGGAACGGCAAGGGCTTGGGGCCGACTCCAAGGCTGTGCGCCCGAGAGGCCCAGTAGGGCTGGTCGCCGAAGAACGGGCAGCCCAGGGACGGCACTCCGGAACGCAGTGCCGCGGCGGTGGTGCCCGCGCCGCCGTGGTGGATCACCGCAGCCATACGAGGGAAAAGCCAGCTGTGGGGGGTATCCCCGACGACGAGCACGTCGTCGCAGCTCGTGGCCGGATCCCCGGCCAGTACCCCACGCAGTCCCGCACGCCGCAGTGCGGTTCGTACGACGCGGTCGGTGGCCTCGGGGTCGCTGGATCTCATGCTGCCGAAGCCCACGTACACGGGCGGGGGCCCGGCGTCGAGGAAGTCGAGCAGGCGACGCGGCGGTTCCCACAGGGGCTGTTCGTGGTGCCAGAAACCGGTCAGGTGGACGTTGGGTCCCCAGTCGGCCGGCCGGGGTACGACGACAGGGCTGAACGCACACAGCACGGGGGCCCGGCGGACTCGGCGGAGAGGGCCGAGCGGGGAGAGAGCGGGAAGACCGAGTCCCTCCCTGCGCCACATGTTGACGAACCGTCGGCACACCAGCCACGATCCCAGGTCGACCGCTTCGAAGCTGAGGCGGTTTCCGGGAGATCCGAGGAAGCTCGCGGCCGGCGCGAACGGGTGAGGGAACTCTCCCGTGGGCTGGCTCGGCTGATAGTGAATGATCGCGTGCGGGACGTTGAGGTACTGGCTCAGGTGGACGCCGAGGAAGCTGAACGTAGGGGCCAGGACGAGATCGGCTCCCTCGGCGCCGGCCTGGGTCGCCGCGAACAGGCGAGAGAACAGTGGCCGCAGGATCCGGTTCATGCCGCGGATGAACGTGACCGGGTTACGTCCGCCGGACAGCAGTTCCTGTCCTTGGGACGATTCGATGATCTCGGTGGGATCCACCGGAACCGAGTGGAACTGCAGTCCTGCCGCGGTGATCAGCTCCCGGTAGCGGGGGCTGGCGAGCAGCCGGACGGTATCGCCCTGGCGCGTCAGCGCCCCGCCCAGTGCCAGGCACGGCTGAACGTCCCCACGGGACCCTGCCGCGAACATCACCACTGTTCGGCCCATTGGCCCGCCTCGCTAGTCGAGTTCCTTCATCATGGTGGGCCAGATGCTGTGCAGTTCACGCTGCCAGTAGGGCCAGGAATGCGTCCCGGGCCGGTAGAAGTGCGTCGTGACCTCGACGCCCGCGGAGCGGAGCGATCCGGCGAATTTCTTCACCGACTGTGAGGACAGCGCCATTTCACCCACCGCGCCCGCCAGGATCACACCGATCGAATGACCGGTGTCCAGGGGTCCGGGCTCTCCGCTTCCCATGGACAGGTGAACCTTCGTTCCACGGAAGGCGCGTGGCATGGCGGCCGGGTTGTGGGCCTGCCAGTTGCCGCGTTGTGCCGTCGGGTCGCCCCAGACGTCTTTGACGTCGGTGCCGTCCTGCTTGGAGCTCAAGTCGATGAAGAGCCGCACCGCGGGGTCGTTGAGGTCGACGTATGTGCTCAGGGCGGCCGTGTACCGGAACATTCCCGGGTGGCGCGCCGCATAGTTGAGCGCGCCGAAGCCCCCCATCGACAGGCCCATGACGGCCCTGGAGGAGTTGGCGCGGAAACTCTTCTCCATGAGCCGGACCAGTTCGGTGGTGTGGAAGGTCTCCCAGCGGGGCGTGCCGGCGTACCAGTCGGAGTAGTAACCGTGCTTCCCGCCGTCGGGCATCACGACAACGACGTCGGAGTTCTTCGCCAGTGCCTCGACGTCCGTCTCGCGCGTCCAGGAGGTGTAGTCGTCGGCGCCGCCGTGCAGCATGTAGAGCACGGGGAACCTGCGTTTCTTGTCGCTGCCCCAGCTCCTGGGGAGGATGACGCGGACCGGCACAGACCTTCCCATGGCCGGTGACTGGACGGTCAGGTCCAGGGTCCGGGCGTCGAGTCTCCTGACGGCTGCGATCCGGGCCTCGGTGGCGGCCGACCGGGATGCGTGGTCGGCGCCGTGTGCGGCCGCAGCTGTCCCGGCGCCGTACAGCGGTGTGAGCAGCAGGAGGCAGGCCAGAAGTGAGCAGCCGACGAGTCGTGTCCGGCCGGCGGGCAACGTGCGGGCGGATGGCATGGGCTGTGGGACTCCTTGGGGGGGAAAACCCGGAAAGGGACGCGGCACTGCTGCAGCCACGAGGACTCGGCCCGATTCCACGCACTGTCGGCCCAGGCGTGCCGTCAAGCAGGCAGTCGGCCAGGACAGGCGTTTCGTCCGACCGCGCGAGAGGGCGGCGACGGAACTCTCCACCCCGGCGGACATTTACCTACAAGGCGGACATTCATCGGGTAGACCATGCCGAAATGCGCCCGTCGAGCACCAGCCGACACACCGGTTTCCGGGGGAAATGATCAGCTCGGTGACGTCACGCCGGGCGCCGGGGCATGCCGGGGGATCAGGATTGCGACCCCACGTCCGTGTGCCGAGGAGAATGCGGAAGGGGCCCCGCACGGTCCAGCAGGCCCGTGCGTGCCGCGAGTGCCGCCGCCTCCAGGCGGGAGCCCACGCCCAGCTTCATCAGGACGCGTTGGACGTGGGTGCGGGCCGTGGACGGGGCGATGCCCATGCCGGCGGCGATCAGGCGGGTGTCCTCGCCGTCCGCCACCCGGACCAGGACCTCCACCTCCCTCGGGGTGAGCATCTGAAGGAGGCGCTGACCCTCGTCGTCCGGCTGGGCCGCCGGGTTGAGAAGCTCACTGAACGCGCCTTGCAGCAGTTGGGGAGCCACCGCCGCCTCGCCCGACCTCGCCTTCATGATGGCGCGTTCCACGCCCTCTATGCGTTCGTCGTGGCGCACATAGCCGGAGGCGCCCGCCGCGAAGGCCGCCGCGATGCCGCGCGGGCTCGGCACCGGCCCGAGGACCAGGACCGCGACCTGCGGACGCTCCCGCTTGATGCGGACGACGGGGTCGAAGATGCCCGGCTCGGCCGGGGTCGCGGTGCCCAGCAGGCACACCTCCGGGGCGCGGGTGATCACCAGCTCGGCCGCGCCCGCGGCCGGCGCCGCCGCGGCGAGCACCCGGTGCCCCCGCAGCTTGAGTGCCGAGGCCAACGCCTCGGCGAGCAGTCGGTGGTCGTCGACCACCATCAGCCGCACTCCCATCGAGCAACCCCCCAGTCCCTGTATGGATGCCCACACGGACCCACACGGACCAACCCGGAACAAAGCCGGACCAAACCCGGACCAACAAAGGGGTGCCCCCCGGCACCCCGTCCTTCATGCCCCCGGAAGCTACACGCTTGTTCGACGTTGCGCTCCCCCTACCGGTGAGAAGTGCCCCGGATCGCCGAAATTCCTCGCATTCGAGGGTCATGCACGGTACGTGAACGGCCCCGCCCCTGAGCAGGGACGGGGCCGTCACGGCGATTAAGACGATCAGCTGCCCGCGCCGCCGAACGCGACCGCCAGATACTGCGGGTCGCCGCCCGAGGTCGCGCCGTCGTCGGCGTACACCTCCGACATGAACAGACGCCCCTGGGAGAACAGGACTTCGGAGTACTCCGGGGACATGCTGGTCTCCAGGTCGTGCACCGAGTCCGTGGCCGGGTTCACCATCAGCTTGGTCTCCTTGAAGGAGCCGCCGTCGATGCTGACGACCTCGCCGCCCTTGTCGTACGGCGGCCGCTTGTACGCGATCAGGTTGGTGCCGTCCATGCGCAGCGGGTAGATCGTGTAGCCGTCGCCGGCGTCGGCGCGCTGGCCGGTCTGCTTGCCGGTGGCCAGGTCGAAGGCGATGACCTCGTTGGTGCGGCTGTAGTCGCCGCCGCCGTCGTGCTCCTCGGTCGGGATGTAGACCTTGCCGTTGCCGACGGCCAGTCCGATGCAGGCCTCGATCCTGGTGATGCCTTCGCAGTCGGCCGCGTAGTCGTCGCCCGGCACGGAGATGCGGGTGCGCAGTTTGCCGGTCTTGTTGTCGATGGAGAAGAGGTCCGAGATGCCGCTGCCGTCACCGGCGCTGTCGCCGACGTCGGCGGCCACCACCAGGGGGTCGGTCGACACGACGGACGCGTATTCGATGCCCGCGGCGAGCTTGTACTCGGAGAGCACCTTCCCGGAGGCCGGGTCGATGGTCTGGATGCCCAGCTGAGGGTTGTCGTAGTCGCCGCACTTGCGCACCGCCACCAGCTTCGGGCCGCCGCCGTAGCCGGAGTCGTAGCAGGTGTCGGCCGGCTTCGGCGACCACAGCACCTTGCCGGAGCCGATGTCGAAGGCGGCGCCGCCCTGGGTGCTGCCCAGGGCGACCGTGTTCGCGCTGACCGTGACGTTGTCGAAGTCGATCGCGTAGTCACCGGAGGAGACCGTCTTCTTCCACAGCTGCTTGCCCGCGGCGAGGTCGATCGCGGCGACCTGGTCACAGCGGGCCGTCTCGGCGCTGCTCGCCTGGAAGACGATCGCCGTGCGGTAGTCGGCGGTGGCGAACTTGCTGGCCTCGCACACCGGGCCGGGCAGCTTCACCGTCCACAGCTTCGTGCCCTTGTCGAGGTCGTAGCCGCCGATCTCGCTGGCGCCGGTCTTCACATACGCCTTGTCGGTCACCCAGGATCCCCGGACGCCGACATGGGCGTCCTTCTTGACCGCGGGCATCGGGACCTTGAAGAGGACGTCGGAGGCGGGGTTCGCGGGCACCTTCTCGCTGCCGCCGGAGGACGTTCCGCCCGTGCCGCCGGTGCCTCCCGTGCCGCCCTTGTCGCCGCCGCCGGTCGGACCGGCGGTGCTCTTCTCCTTGTCCTTGCCGCTGTCACCGGACTGCGAGTACCAGACCCCGCCGCCGATGATCAGCGCGACCGCTGCGACGGCGGCGACGATGATCGCCATCTGCGCGTTGAACTTCCTGCCGGCCCCGCCGCCACCCGGCTGGGGCTGCATGGGCATGGTGGGCGGCGCGGGGTAGCCGTAGCCCGGCTGGGGGGACGGGTATCCCGGTTGACCCGGTTGGCCGGGCTGCCCCGGGTAGCCGTACCCGGGCTGCTGACCGTACGGGGCGCTCGGCTGACCGTAGGGGCCCGGCTGCTGGGGCGGCTGACCGTACGCGCCGGGACCGGCGGGAGCGCCGGGCACGGGGGCGCCCGGCTGGGCCGGGTAGCCGTAGCCGGGAGCGGCGGCCGGGGGCTGCGGGGGCGCGACCGGCTGGCCCGACGGCTGACCCGTCGGCTGGCCCGGGGTCTGCGGGTAGCCGTAGCCCGGCTGGGGCTGCGGGGGCCCGGCCGGGGCCGGGGCTGCCGGCGGCGGGGGCGTCTGCGGCGCCTGACCCGGGGCCTGGGGCGCCTGGGGGTAGCCGTAGCCCGGCTCCGGGGCCTTAGCCAGGTTCGGGGCGGGGGGGTGCGGCGGGGCGTCCTGCGGGACCGCGTCCTGCGGCGGCGGGGGCGGGCCGAAACCGCCCTGCTGAGGCTGCTGCGGCTGCTGAGGGGGCTGGTTCGGGGGCGGGGGCGGCGGCTGGGTCATGGTGTGGGTACCTCGGAAGGGCGACGGACGACGGACGGAGGGCGACAGAGCGTCGAGAAGGTGGCAGGCCGCCTTACTTGCCGTAGGCGAGCATCAGCTTCTCCTTGTCGTCGTCGTTGCCCGTCAGCCGGGTCGAGGAGAGGTAGAAGCGTCCGTCGACCCAGTCGACGTCGCGCGAGTAGAAGCCGTCCTCGATCTTGGCCGTGCTCTGGGGCAGCTGCATCAGCGTCTTCGGCGTGTGGGCGGAGCCGGCCGTCGGAATGCCCACCACCCGGCCGGCCGTGTCGTACGACGGCTCGACGTACGCGACGAGGTTGCCGCCCTCGACCTTCACCGGCACCATCGCCTCGTCGGTCGGGGACTTCACGCGCCACTTCTCCTTGCCGGTGGAGAGGTCGATCGCCACGATCGCGTTGGGGCCGCTCTTCGCCTCGGTCGGCAGGTACAGCGTGTTGGCGTCGGCGGCCGTGCCCCCACAGCCGGTCAGGTCGCGCTGCAGGAACCCTGAACCGCACTCGGGGGCGAAGTCCTCGTCGAAGCCGACCTGCGAGCGGTAGGTGCCGTCCGGCTTGAACGTCGCGATGTTCCAGGTGTTCTTGTCCTCGTTGGTGCTGTAGACGACCAACGGGTCCACGGAGTACGTCTTCGAGACCGTCCAGCCCTTGTCGAACTTCTGGGTCCACTTGACCTTGCCGGTCGCCGGGTCCAGTTCCTGGATCTCGTCGTGCTCGTTCGCCTCGGTCGCGTTGCAGGACGCCACCGCGAACAGCTTGGTCCCGCCCGCGAACGCCGACGGGAAGCACGCGTCGCCGTACTTCTGCTTGTCGTACAGCTTCTTGCCGGTGCGCACGTCGTACGCCGTCCCGGACTGCGAGCGGCCCACCATCAGGGTGTTGCCCGTGAGCGACAACTCGATGTCGATCGCGCTGTCGAACAGCGCGCCGTCCGCGACGACCCCGGTCCAGCCCTTGGCGCCGGTCCTGAGGTCGATCTGCTGGAGCTGGTTGCACTTGGCGCGTTCGCTGGTGCCGCTCATGTAGGCGACGACGACCTTGTCGTCCGCCGTCTTCTGCGGGGTGACCGCGCAGATCTTCTGCGGGAAGGCGATGGTGGCCCAGGTCGGCCTGCCGTCGCCGACGTTGTACGCGACGACCTCCTTGTACGCCGCTTTCACGGCCGCCTTGGAGGTGATCCACATGCCGGGGGCGTCGGCGCCGGAGGCGGGAGCGTCGGGCGCCTCCTTGTACCAGAGCACCTTCGCCTCACCGGCCTTGCGGTCGGCGTTGAAGTCCTCGCCGTCCTTACCGCCGTCGCCGCTGCCGTCACCGGGGTTGACCGGGCCCCCGCTGGACGTCGCCGTGGCCTTGTCGTCGTCGCTCGGCCCGGCGACCGGCTTCTTGTCGCCCTTGTCGTCGCCGCTCGTGACCGCGAACACCAGCCCGCCGATCACCAGCAGCGCCGCCACCGCGGCCCCGACGGCCAGCGCGGGCCGCCCCTTGAAGGGGTTACGGCCGCCCGGGGGCGGGGTGCCGGGGGCGCCCGGAGCGCCCGGGAACTGGGGCGGCTGGGCCGGGTAGCCGTAGCCGGGCTGCTGCCCGTAGGGGCCGCTCGGCTGGCCGTACGGACCCTGCTGCTGGCCGTAGGCGCCGGGCTGCTGGCCGTACGGGCCGGGCTGCTGGCCGTACGGGCCGGGCTGCTGCCCGTAGGGGCCGGGCTGGCCGTAAGGCCCTGCCTGGCCTGCCTGGCCCGGCTGTTGCGGGTAGCCGTAGCCGGGCTGCGCCGGCTGCTGGGCGGGCGGGCCCGGGGGCGTCTGGGGCGCTTGGGGTGGCTGGGGCGGCATCTGGGGTGCGCCGAAGCCGCCTTGCTGCGACTGCTGCGCCTGCTGGTGCGGTTGTGGCGGCTGTTGGTGCGGCTGGTCCTGTGGTGCTCCGAAACCACCCTGCTGCGGCGGCTGATTGGGCGGCTGAGCCATCAGCGTGTTCCCCCTATGTCACTGATTTTTAGCCACGCCCCCAGGTCAGTGACCACCCGGAGCCGTCTTCAGAAAGTTCTCAGACGGCTCTTTCTATCACCCGTGTCCGACAGCTCCCGGGGCCGATCCACCCCTGTTCCCAAGGGAGGACCGGCCTGTGATGCCGTCGTTATGCGCCTTCACGCACCCTTCACGCGTCCTCGGCGAGTTCCAGCCACCGCAGCTCCAGTTCCTCGCGCTCGCCGGCCAACTCGCGCAGCTCCGCGTCGAGTTTGGCGACCTTCTCGAAGTCGGTGGCGTTGTCGGCGATCTGGGTGTGCAGCCGGGCCTCGTTCTCGGTGACCTTGTCCAACTGCCGCTCGATCTTCTGGAGTTCCTTCTTGGCGGCGCGCTGCTCGGCGGCGCTCTTCTCCGTCGCGGGCTTCTGCGCGACCGCCGGGGCGGAGGCGGCGGCCGCGGCCTCCTCCATGCGCAGCCTGCGCTCGATGTACTCGTCGATGCCGCGCGGAAGCATCCGCAGGGTGGTGTCGCCGAGGAGCGCGAACACGCGGTCCGTCGTGCGCTCGACGAAGAAGCGGTCGTGGGAGATGACGATCATCGAGCCGGGCCAGCCGTCGAGGAGGTCCTCCAGCTGCGTGAGGGTCTCGATGTCGAGGTCGTTGGTGGGCTCGTCGAGGAAGAGGACGTTGGGCTCGTCCATGAGGAGGCGCAGGATCTGCAGGCGGCGGCGCTCACCGCCGGACAGGTCGCCGACCGGCGTCCACTGCTTGTCCTTGTTGAAGCCGAACGTCTCGCACAGCTGGCCGGCGGTCATCTCGCGGCCCTTGCCGAGGTCGACGCGCTCGCGCACCTGCTGGACGGCCTCCAGGACACGCAGGCCGGGATCGAGTTCGGCGACCTCCTGGGAGAGGTAGGCGAGCTTGACCGTCCTGCCGACGACGACCTTGCCGGCCACGGGCTGCTTCTCGCCCTCGCTGCGCGCGGCGTCGGCCAGGGCACGCAGCAGGGACGTCTTGCCGGCGCCGTTCACGCCGACCAGGCCGATGCGGTCGCCGGGGCCGAGGTGCCAGGTGATGTGCTTGAGCAGCACCTTCGGACCGGCCTGGACGGTGACGTCCTCGAGGTCGAAGACCGTCCTGCCGAGCCGGGACGACGCGAACTTCATCAGCTCGCTGCTGTCGCGGGGCGGCGGCACGTCCTTGATCAGCTCGTTGGCGGCCTCGACGCGGAAGCGCGGCTTGGACGTCCGCGCGGGGGCGCCGCGGCGCAGCCAGGCCAGCTCCTTGCGGACCAGGTTCTGCCGCTTGGTCTCCTCCGTCGCGGCGATGCGCTCACGCTCCGCGCGCGCGAAGACGTAGTCGGAGTAGCCGCCCTCGTACTCGTGGACGGCGCCGCGCTGGACGTCCCACATGCGGGTGCAGACCTGGTCGAGGAACCAGCGGTCGTGGGTGACGCAGACGAGCGCGGAGCGACGCTCGCGCAGGTGCCGGGCGAGCCAGGAGATGCCCTCGACGTCGAGGTGGTTCGTCGGCTCGTCGAGCACGATGAGGTCCTGCTCCTCGATGAGGAGCTTCGCGAGTGCGATACGGCGGCGCTCGCCACCGGAGAGCGGGCCGATGACGGTGTCCAGGCCCTGCGGGAAGCCAGGCAGGTCGAGCCCGCCGAAGAGGCCGGTCAGGACGTCGCGGATCTTGGCGTTGCCCGCCCACTCGTGGTCGGCGAGGTCGCGGATGACCTCGTGCCGGACGGTCGCGGCGGGGTCCAGGGAGTCGTGCTGCGTGAGCACGCCCATGCGCAGCCCGCCGGAGTGCGTGACCCGCCCGGTGTCGGCCTCCTCCAGCCTGGCGAGCATCCGGATCAGCGTGGTCTTGCCGTCGCCGTTACGGCCGACGACACCGATCCGGTCCCCTTCGGACACGCCGAGCGAGATGCCGTCAAGGAGCGCACGGGTCCCGTACACCTTGCTGACGTTCTCGACATTGACCAGATTGACGGCCATTTCTCTCCTGCCCGGGGGGATCGATCGACCCTCCAGGGTAGTCCGGACGGGCGCATCGCCTGCCAGGCGTTCACTGACAGGGACCGGTCACGGCGTTTCGGCCCGTCCGGCAGAGGTGCACACCGGAGGCGCACGGGCCCGGGGTGGGGTGTGCGGGGGCGGCCTGCGGTGTCCCGGAGGGCGCGTGATCGCCATGCGCGCTGTTCATGCACGGCGCGTGCGCGAGCCGCTCGCGCCGCCTGGGTCCCGGCGGGCCGCCGGGCAGCTCACACCGGACGGCGGCCGGGTGCACGTACGGGCGGGCGACTCCTCGCGCACGCCCGGCTCTCACGCCGGACGGCCCCTGGACGAGCCCTGGACGTCGTCGCCTTTCTCGTACGCCCACATCGCCCGCACCAGGTGTGAATCCGGCCATCCGTCGGGATCGAGGGGAAGCAGCCGCCGCCTGGCCTCCACACAGCGCGGATCACCGCGCTTCGCGAGCCCGTAGGCGGCGTGCACCCGGGTCTCCCGCAGTTCGTCGTCGAGGAGTGCGGCCAGGACGTCGATGATGCCGGGCGCCTCCGCGCCGCAGGAGGCCAGCCAGTACGCCGCCCGTTCGCGGACCCCGGCGTCGGGATCGCGGGTGAGCGTGTACAGGGCGTCGAGCTTCTCCGCCGGGACGCGCTCGGCTGCGCTTCTCAAAGTCTCGGGCACCTCCAGGCGCACCCGCGGATCGGGATGCCCGACATACGACAGGCCGACGGCGTCGATCTCGTCGGCCCGGGCGCCGTCCGCGCCGTCCCCGCCGCCCTCGCTCAGCCCGGACAGCACCACCGCGAGCACCTCCGGGTCCTGTTCCTGCACGGCCCAGGGGAGGAACACCTCGGTCGCCGGCTTGTCGACGACGGTTCCCGGCCGCGCGAAGAGACCGCCGAATCCGATGACGAGGCACCGCAGCACGTCCGCGGCGAAGAGACGGCGGAGCCGGTCGGGGTGGTCGCGCAGCGCCTCGGCCGCGGTCCAGGTCTCGTCGTCCTGACGGGTGGCCAGGTGGACGACGACGTCGGTCCAGACGGCGTGGTCCCGGTCCGGGCGGGTGAGCGCCCGCGCGAGGAGTTCGTCGAACGGCGTCCGGATGCGGAAGCGTTCCTCCAGGGCGGTGAGCACGCCGAGGTGGCCGTCCCACACGGTCTGGCCGGCGAGCGTGTACCGCTCGTGGTGGCAGCTCCAGTCGTCGACCCGCACGGTTCGCCGCTCGACCGGGCCGGCCGCTCCCGTCCGGCGGCGCAGCTCGGCCTCGATGTCCGCGTCGGCCCAGTGCCGGGCGCGGGCCAGGAGATCGGCGCGGGCCTCGGCGTCGAGGTGTACGGGCTCGGGAAGCAGCCTGGTGGTCATCCAGGAGCAGCCGCTGTCCACGGCCCGGGTCAGCGGGGTGTCGCCGCCGGGGAGGCCGGGGTCGCCGCCGGGCACGCCGTCCAGTGGGCGCAGGGGGTCGGCGCCGGCGTTGAGCAGCTCCTCGGCGAGGGGCTCGTCGTATGCGGCGACGGCGAGGCAGAGCGGTGGGACTCCGTCGGTCGGGTCGGCGCCGTCGGCATCCGCCCCGCCGCCCGACAACTCCCGTCCGCCCCGGTGACCGCCCCCCGGGGCTCCGCCCCCAGACCCCCGACCCATGCCAACCCGCCACCCGTCTCGCTTGGGAAAAGACGAACCCGGCGACACCCGCCGCCGGAGGCCGGAGCATAGACGGCCCCGCCACTCGGCGCAGCGGAATAACCGCCAGCTATCGCCGGCCCTCGACAAGCGTCGCGCCCGCCGCCGGTCCCGACGCCACTCGGACGCTCTTGCAGGTGCCCGAGGTTCGTAGTTTCTCTGCGATTTCTGCTGCCGAGGCGGGGTCGCGGGCCAGGTGGGCCGTGGTGGGGCCCGAGCCTGACACCAGGGTGGCGAGGGCGCCTGCAGTGCGGCCCGCGGCGAGGGTGTCGGCCAACTCGGGGAAGAGGGACAGCGCGGCGGGCTGGAGGTCGTTGGAGAGGGTGGCCGCGAGCGCGTCGGGGTCGCCCTTCGCGAGGGCGGCCAGGAGGTCGCGTGAAGCGAGCGGTTCCGGAACGTTCCGGCCCTCCGCCAGGCGGTCGAACTCGCGGAACACCGCCGGGGTCGACAGCCCCCGCTCGGCCATCGCGAACACCCAGTGGAACGTGCCGCCGACCTCCAGGGCCGTCAGCTTCTCGCCCCGTCCGGTGCCGAGTGCCGCCCCGCCGACCAGGCTGAAGGGCACGTCGCTGCCCAACTCGGCGCAGATGTCGAGGAGTTCGTCACGGGAGGCGCCCGTGCCCCACAGTGCGTCGCAGGCCAGCAGCGCGCCCGCGCCGTCCGCACTGCCGCCCGCCATGCCCCCGGCGACGGGGATGGCCTTGGCGATGTGGAGGTGCACGTCGGCATCACGGCCGTACCGCTCGGCGAGGGCGATCGCCGCCTTCGCCGCGAGGTTGGTGCGGTCCAGGGGGACCCGGTCCGCGTCCGGGCCCTCGCAGGTGACGCGCAGTTCGTCGGCCGGGGTCACCGTGACCTCGTCGTACAGGCCGACCGCCAGGAAGACGTTCGCCAGGTCATGGAAGCCGTCCGCCCGGGCCGCGCCCACCGCGAGCTGCACGTTGACCTTGGCCGGCACCCGCACGGTGACACTCACTTCTGCCCCGACTCCTTGTTCTCGCCCTTGTTCTCGCCCTTGCTGTCGTCCTTGTTCTCGTCCTTGTTCTCGTCCTTGTTCTCGGCGATCCTCGCGAACTCCTCGACCGTGATGGCCTCTCCGCGCGCCTGGGGCGAGACGCCGGCCGCGACGAGGGCCGCCTCCGCCTGCGCCGCGGAGCCCGCCCATCCGGCGAGCGCGGCCCGCAGGGTCTTGCGGCGCTGGGCGAACGCCGCGTCGACGACGGCGAAGACCTCGCGGCGCGACGCCGTCGTCCTGACCGGCTCGCCGCGGCGGACGAGTGAGACCAGTCCGCTGTCGACGTTCGGCGCGGGCCAGAACACGTTGCGACCGATGGCGCCGGCCCGCTTGACCTCGGCATACCAGTTGGCCTTGACGGAGGGAACGCCGTACACCTTCGAACCTGGGCCGGCGGCGAGCCGGTCGGCGACCTCCGACTGGACCATGACGAGCGTGCGCTCGATGCTCGGGAACATCTCCAGCATGTGCAGCAGCACGGGCACGGCCACGTTGTACGGCAGGTTGGCGACCAGCGCGGTCGGGGCGGGGCCGGGCAGCTCGGTCACCTGCATCGCGTCGGAGTGCACGAGCGCGAAGCGGTCCGCGCGCTCCGGCATGCGTGCCGCGATCGTCGCGGGGAGGGCGCCGGCCAGGACGTCGTCGATCTCGACGGCCGTGACCCGGTCAGCGGCCTCCAGCAAAGCGAGGGTGAGGGAGCCTAGGCCCGGGCCGACCTCGACGACGACGTCGTCGGGCCGGACCCCCGCGGTGCGGACGATGCGGCGGACCGTGTTCGCGTCGATCACGAAGTTCTGGCCGCGCTGTTTGGTGGGACGCACGCCGAGGACCGCCGCCAGCTCACGGATGTCGGCGGGGCCCAGAAGGGCGTCGGGGGTGGGGCTGGTACTCACGGGACAAGGGTACGGGGACGCACCGACACCCCTCGCCGCCGCATCTCACCCCCGAGTCACCCCGAGTCACCGCCGCGCCAACCCCCGAGTCACCGCCACCCCGCCGCCGCGCCGCCGCCGAGTCGCCCTCGCGTCGCCCCCGCGTTCTCTTGCCCAGCGGGGGCGCACCTCAGCCGTGCAGCCGTCTCCCGCAGTGCGGCCAGGGGCTCGCCCCACGGCGCACGTACAGCTTCTTCGCGCGGAAGGTCTGTTCCGTCGCCGGGGCGTCCTGGGGCCGTCCGCTGCCGCCGAGGCTGTGCCAGGTGTGGGTGTCGAACTGGTACAGCCCGCCGTAGTTGCCCGAGGGGTCGACGGCGCCCGGCCGGCCGCCCGACTCGCAGGCCGCGAGGCTCTGCCAGTCCAGGCCGTCGGCGCCCCGCACGGACGGCGGCAGCGGCTTCGTCCCGACCTTCACCACCTGCTCGCGCGGCTCGCGCACGATCTCGCTGCGCATCCGCCTGGGCTTCTGTTTCACGCCGTTGACGATGCGCAGGGAGTACGTGTCGCGCCGCAGTCCGGGCTGTCCGATCTGCTCCACGACCTCCGTGCCCGTGAACACCGAGGGGTCGTCGGTGCGGCGCACGGCGAACGGGATCGCCTCCTCGCGCACCTCCTTGGCGCCGGTGATCCGCAGCACGGTGATCGTCTGCCCGTCGCGCGGGAAGCTGCCGGGCGCGACGGACGTGGTGTCCTGGCCGCGCAGAACGATCCCGGCGGCCTCGACCGCCTCGCGCACGGTCGCCGCGTTGGTGCGGACGGTGCGGGCCCGGCCGTCGGCCATGACGGTGACGGCGCGCTCGGTGCGCACGTCCAGCGCGAGTCCCGCGCGCCCGATGCGCTGGGCGCGCGAGACGGACATGTACGCGCCCTCCGCACGCACCCCGAGCTGCTGGAGCGCCTCCTCGACCGTCTGTGCCGTCGTCCACAGGTCGTGGCGCTGTCCGTCCAGGGTGAGGCGGACGGGGCGGCCGTAGCGGACTGCGATCTCGTCGCCGTCGGTGAGCTCGGCGCCGGGGGCGGGCGCCACCCGGTCGTGCGCCCCTACCTGCACGCCCTCCTCCGCGAGGAGTTCGCCCACGTCGTCGGCGAAGGTGTGCAGGGTGCGCGGCTTGCCGTCGACGGTCAGCTCGACCGCCTTGTCCTCGGCGACGAAGGCGGTGGTGCCGCCGGCCAGGAAGGCGACGACGAGGGCCTGCGGGAGCAGGCGGCGCATCGTGGATTCCGGGCGCTCGCCGGGGCGCGTCCTGCGCCGGCGCCCGGCCCGCCCCGCGCTCTGCCGGGGAAACGGCGGCTCGGCCGCGAGCTGGACCGGCTCCGGCAGCACGAGGGTCTCGGTAGGCGTGGGCGGCGCCTCGTACGCCTCGTACGTCTCGTGCTCCCCGTAGGCCTCGTGGGTCTCGTACGCCTCGTATGCGGGCCGGTAGGTGTCGTCGTACGTTCCGGGGGCCGCGTACACGCCGTACGCGATCGTCTCCGCGTTGTGCAGGTCGACGTACGATCCGCCACCGCCGTAGGGGTCGTACTCGAGGTGCTGCGAGTTGCTCACGCCGACACTCCAGGGGGGTGGGGTCCGGATCGGGCCCCCAGAACCTAGCGGAGCGACCGTCACTCTCCAAAGCGACCCGGCTACTGAGAGTTGTGTTCGACGTCTCCGGAGGCGCTCAGTAATCGAACGCGCGTGCCGTGTTGGCGGCGAGGGCGGCGGCCAGGGCGTCCTCGTCGATGTCCCGTACGGCGGCCATGGCGCGCACCGTGACGGGGATGAGGTACGGCGCGTTGGGCCGGCCCCGGTAGGGCGCCGGGGTCAGGAAGGGGGCGTCGGTCTCCACCAGGAGCAGGTCCAGCGGGGCCACGGCGACGGCGTCCCGCAGCTGCTGGGCGTTCTTGAAGGTGACGTTGCCGGCGAAGGACATGAAGTACCCGGCGCGGGCGCAGATCGCGGCCATCTCGGCGTCGCCGGAGTAGCAGTGGAAGACGGTGCGCTCGGGGGCGCCCTCCTCCTTCAGGACCCGCAGGACGTCGGCGTGGGCGTCGCGGTCGTGGATGACCAGGGCCTTGCCGTGCCGCTTGGCGATCTCGATGTGGGCGCGGAAGGAGTTCTCCTGCGCTTCCTTGCCCTCGGGGCCGGTGCGGAAGTAGTCGAGTCCCGTCTCTCCGACGCCCTTGACGTGCGCGAGCGCGGCCAGGCGGTCGATCTCGGCGAGCGCCTCGTCGAGCGCCCCGGAGCCGCCCGGCTCGCGCGCACCCTGCCGGGACCAGCCGTCGGGGTCGCCGTGCACGATGCGCGGCGCCTCGTTCGGGTGCAGGGCGACGGCGGCGTGGACGCTGTCGTACGCCGCCGCCGTCTCGGCCGCCCACCGGGAGCCTCGTACGTCGCAGCCGACCTGGACGACGGTCGTCACGCCGACCGACGCGGCTTTCGCGAGGGCCTCCTCCACCGTGCCCGACTGCATGTCGAGGTGGGTGTGGGAGTCGGCGACCGGCGCCCCGAGGGGGGCCGGAAGCGGCGGCGCGGCGCTCTTGTCGGCGTTCTTGCCGGCGTTCGAAGACATGCCCCGATCCTACGGAAGGGGCACGCCCTGCCCTGCTAGCCGGCCTTGCGGAAGGGGTGCAGGAGATCGGACAGGTGCCAGTGGTGGTGCTCCTCGGGCCGTTCCCCGGCCCGCTGCCCGGCTTCCTCCTCGGCGGCCGTCACCGGCGCCTCGACCGGTCCCGCCGGGGGCGACGTGCGCTGCCGCGCCGCACTGAGCACCGACGAGACCTGCCCCGCCGCCATGATGCGCACGACGTGCCCGTCGCAGTTCTGGCACGCGGGGCGGCTCAGCGGGGACGGCACGACCTGGCCGTTCGCCACGTAGAGGACGAACTCGTGGCCGTCGGCGTCGGTGTGGTGCTCTATCTCGTACGACTGTTCCCAGCCGTGCCCGCAGCGCATGCAGGCGAAGGAGTACGACTCGTTGACGACGGCGCTCGCGCCGCCCCGGAGGCCGGTCTGCCCTGTGATCTCACTCATGCCAGCTCCTGCTGTCCGCTGGACAAGCGCTCCCGGCGCGGGCGTTCCCCCCGGAACGTCCTTGGGAGCGAGGGACGGGTGCGTCCCTGTCACCAGTGGACGCCTCGACCGGACCGAATGCATCAGGCCTGTGCACTGTTGGAGCCGATTTGGACTTTCCTTGCCAAAGCGGCCTCACGAACGGGGGTGGGCTTTGCCTTCGGCGACTGCCCTTTGCCCGCACATGGGGCGCACGCTCAGACGGCATGCGCCCTGCTCAGAGGGGGTGTGAGCCCCTTCACAGGGCCCCTGTGCCCCCCGCGTTCTTCGCCGCCACGACGGCGTCGAACACCTCCCGCTTGGGCAGATTGGCCTCCGCCGCCACCGCCGCGATGGCCTCCTTGCGGCGCTCGCCGGCCTCCTCGCGCACCCGCACCCGCCGCACCAGTTCCGCCGCGTCGAGCTCCTCCGGCCCGCGCTCGGGCGCGCCGGTGACGACGACGGTGATCTCGCCGCGCACGCCCTCGGCCGCCCACTCCGCCAGCTCGCCGAGCGGGCCGCGCCTGACCTCCTCGTACGTCTTGGTCAGCTCACGGCACACGGCCGCCCGCCGGTCGGCGCCGAAGACCTCGGCCATCGCGGCGAGGGTGTCGTCGAGCCGGTGGGGGGCCTCGAAGTAGACGAGCGTGCGGCGCTCCGACGCGACCTCCCGCAGCCGCGACAGCCGCTCCCCCGCCTTCCTCGGCAGGAATCCCTCGAAGCAGAACCGGTCGACGGGCAGCCCGGACAGGGCCAGCGCGGTGAGCACCGCGGACGGGCCGGGGACGGCGGTGACCCGGACGTCCCGCTCGACGGCCGCGGCGACCAGCCGGTAGCCGGGGTCGGAGACCGAGGGCATCCCGGCGTCGGTGACGAGCAGCACGCGCGCGCCGCCCGCGAGTTCCTCGACCAGCTCAGGCGTACGGGCGGACTCGTTGCCCTCGAAGTAGGACACGACGCGCCCCTTGGGCGTCACCCCGAGCGCCTGCGTCAGCCGCCGCAGCCGCCGGGTGTCCTCGGCGGCGATGACATCGGCGCCGGCCAGCTCCGCGGCGAGCCTGGGCGGGGCGTCGGAGACGTCGCCGATGGGCGTACCGGCGAGCACGAGGATTCCGGGCGTGGTCGCGGAGGGGGATGCGGGCGAGGCTGCGGACGTGCTTCGGGGTGCGGCTGTCACGTTTCCATCCTCGCAGGGCCCAGGGAGGCCCCAAGCACGGGACTCACACAGACCTGTTCCCTACGATGGCGCGGTGACCAGTACCGCGTCCTCCATGGACTCCACGGACTACCGGCCCGACCGGCCGCCGCACGATCAGCGGCCCGCGTGGCAGCAGCGGCTGCGCCGATTCGGATACACGGCGGAGCCCGCCGCCGACGTCCGTGAGCGGCTGGTGCCGCCGTTCGCGAAGCCCGGCCCGCGGGTGTGGCAGGCGCTCGGCGTCCCGCACCGGTGGGCGCAGCGGCTTGTGCGCTGGTCGTCCTGGGGCGGCCCGCTGTTGGTCACGCTGATGGCGGGGGTGATGCGTTTTTGGCATCTGGGCAGCCCCAAGGCGGTGATATTCGACGAGACGTACTACGCCAAGGACGCGTGGGCGGTCGTCCACCGCGGGTTTGAGGTCAACTGGGACAAGCACGCCAACGACGTCATCCTCTCCTCGGGCGGACATGTCCCGATCCCGACGGACGCGGCGTACGTCGTGCATCCGCCGGTCGGCAAGTACGTGATCGGGCTGGGCGAACTGATCTTCGGGTTCGATCCGTACGGCTGGCGGTTCATGACCGCCCTACTCGGGACGCTCTCCGTCTTCCTGCTGTGCCGGATCGGCCGCCGTATCTTCCGCTCCACGTTCCTGGGCTGCCTGGCGGGCGCCCTGATGGCCGTGGACGGGCTGCACTTCGTGATGAGCCGCGCCGCGCTGCTCGACGGCGTGCTGATGTTCTTCGTGCTGGCGGCGTTCGGCGCTCTGGTGGCCGACCGGGAGTGGGCCCGCGCGAAACTCGCCGCCGCGCTCCAGCCGGACGAGGACGGCCGTTACCGCCCGAACGCGCACATCGCCGAGACCACCCGCATCGGATTCCGCCCCTGGCGCTTGGGTGCGGGCCTGCTGCTGGGCCTGGCCATCGGCACGAAGTGGAACGGCCTGTACATCCTGGCCGCGTTCTGTGTGATGACGGTGTTGTGGGACGCCGGTTCGCGCAAGGTGGCGGGCGCCCGCCACCCGTACCTGGCGGCGCTGAAGCGCGACACGGGCTTCGCGTTCCTGTCGACGGTCCCGATCGCGCTGGTCACCTATGTGGCGTCGTGGACGGGCTGGATCCTGTCCGCCACCGACGGCTCGGGCGGCTACTACCGCAACTGGGCGGCCACCGACGGCAGGGGCGGCAACTGGACGTGGCTGTTCCCCGACTGGTGGCGCAGCCTGTGGCACTACGAGCACGAGGTGTACGAGTTCCACACCCACCTCACCTCGCCGCACCCGTACCAGTCGAACCCGTGGAGCTGGCTGGTCCTGGGCCGTCCGGTGTCGTACTTCTACGAGTCCCCCGCGGCCGGCAAGGACGGCTGTCCGTCCGACGCGGGCGAGAAGTGCGCCCGTGAGGTTCTCGCGATCGGCACGCCGGTGCTGTGGTGGGCGGGCTGTTTCGCCCTCGCCTACGTCCTGTGGCGCTGGCTCTTGCGCCGCGACTGGCGCGCGGGCGCGATCGCCTGCGGCATCGCGGCCGGCTACCTGCCGTGGTTCATGTACCAGGAACGCACGATCTTCCTCTTCTACGCCGTCGTCTTCCTGCCGTTCCTCTGTCTGGCGGTGGCGATGATGATCGGTGCGATCATCGGCCCACCAGGTTCGAGCGACACCCGCCGCGTGGCGGGAGCGACGGGAGCGGGCGTCCTGGTCCTGCTCATCGCCTGGAACTTCATCTATTTCTGGCCTTTGTACACGGGGACGTCGATCCCGATCGACAACTGGCGTTCACGTATGTGGTTGGACACCTGGGTCTAACGATTCCGAAAACTGTCGCCCCCTGCGTCACCCTTTCCGCTTACTGTGACCCTGAGAAGAACTTTCTGAACACGTTCAGAATGCGCCCGTGAGGCGGGGGCGGGTTCGGGGGATCTGTCGGTCCGGCGGGTCCGGCGGGGTCAACGGGGAGGGTGCACAGCATGCACAAGGGGGCCAAGGCGGCCATTGTCGGGTCGGTGTTCGCCGTGATGGTGGGCGGGGCCGGGTATGGCGCCTTCAATATCGTGAACGCGCTCAACGGGGACGGCGGCGGTGCGCCGGGGTCGTCCGAGCCGGTGGCCGTGAAGACCGGGCCGCCCAGCGGCTCCGAGGTGAAGGACACGAGCGGCAAGTTCTTCGCGGCCTGGGAGAAGGGGCAGGCCGCGGTGGCCGCCCAGCTCACCAACAACGCGGCGAAGGCCGGGCCGTTGCTGACCTCGTACGGCCAGGCCGCGCACATCACCGGGGTGAAGATCACACCGGGCGCGGCAGTCGGGGACAGCGTGCCGTTCAGCGTCAGGGCGACGGTGTCGTACGACGGGAAGTCCAAGCCGCTGGCGTACCAGAGCCGGCTCACCGTCGTACGCGGGCTCACCACCGGCAAGGCGCTGGTGGACTGGCAGCCGTCGGTCGTGCATCCCGAGCTGAAGAAGATGGACGACACGCTGGTCACGGGCGCGTCGGCGGCACCGCCGATCGAGGCCGTGGACCGGGACGGCAACGTCCTGACGAAGGAGAAGTACCCCTCCCTGGGGCCGATCCTGGACCAGCTGCGCGCCAAGTACGGGAAGAAGGCGGGCGGCACGGCAAGCGTCGAGCTCGCGATCCACCACGCCGCCCCGGACACCGCCGACACCCCGCTGCTGACCCTCGCCGAGGGCAAGGCGGGCAAGCTGCCCACCACGCTCAGCGCGAGCGTGCAGGCGGCGGCGGAGCGGGCGGTGCAGAAGTACGCCCAGTCGTCGGTGGTGGCCGTCAAGCCGAGCACCGGCGAGGTGCTGGCCGTCGCCAACCACCGCACGGACGGCTGGAACGCCGCGTTCCTCGGGGAGGTCGCGCCCGGCTCCACCATGAAGATCATCAGCGCGGCCACCCTCATCGACACCGGGCTCACCACCGCGAACGGCCCCGCGCCCTGTCCGCCGTCGGCCGTCTCGGAGAGCCAGACCTTCCAGAACATCAAGGGCATGAAGCCGAACGAGAACGCGACGCTCTCGGAGAGCTTCGCCCGCTCCTGCAACACGGCGTTCGTGAAGTTCGCGGACTCGGTGAAGGTCGACTCGCTCACCAACGAGGCCCGCGACCGCTTCGGGATCGGCCTCGACTGGCAGACCGGCATCCCGTCCTTCGACGGCTCCGTCCCCGCCGCCGGCGGCCCGGACACCGCGGCCGGGCTGATCGGCCAGGGCAAGGTCCAGATGAACCCGCTGAACATGGCCTCGGTGACGTCGACCGCGATGACGGGCACGTTCCGGCAGCCGGTGATCGTGCCGCTCAGCCTCGACGACCGTGAACCGGCACACGCGCGTGGACTGTCGTCCGGCACCGTGCAGCAGCTGCGCTCCATGATGAACCGCACCGCGACCAGCGGCACCGCGGCCGAGGTGATGGCCGGGCTCAGGGGCCAGATCGGCGCCAAGACCGGCTCCGCCGAGGTCGACGGCCAGACGAAGTCCGACAGCTGGTTCACCGGCTACCGGGGCGACGTCGCCGCCGCGGCGATGACCCAGGACGGCGGCCACGGCGTCGACGCGTCCGGCCCGATCGTGGTGGAGGTACTGCGGGCGGGCTGAACCGGCCACTGCCGCACCGGCCTGCCGCACCGGGCCAAGCGCACCGGCTCAGAGGTGGCTGACGTCACATATGACGTCACTCCCACAGCACGGGACTCTAGTGTGGTTGCCGTCGTTGGGGTCAATGAGGGCAACGAGGGCAGTGGGGCTGGGGGAAAGTCCCTGAGGATCCGGAGGATCTGGGCAGTGGGCAAGAGAAGGCGTGTCGACGAGCGGAGCAGCACGAGCAAGCGGCGTCCCGCCGTCGTCGGCGGCATGATCGCCGTCGTGGTCGGCGGGGCGGGGTTCGGCGTCTACGCGCTGTACGGCGGCGGCGCGGCGGCCGACGAGGGCTCGGCTGCGGCCGCCAACGGCAAGCAGATCCCGCGGGTCAGGGCCGACGCACCCTCGGCGGCCGAGACCAAGACCCTGGCCGCGACGTTCCTGACGGCCTGGCAGCAGGGCAAGGTGGACCGGGCCGCCGCCACCACGGACGACTCCGCCGCCGCCACCGCCCTGTTGACCGGCTACACCAAGGACGCCCACGTCACGGGCGTCACCCTGACCGCCGGCGCGCCCTCCGGCACCAAGGTCCCGTTCTCCGTGACGGGCACGGTGAAGTACAAGGACGTCAGCAAGCCGCTGACGTACTCCAGCGCGCTCACCGTCGTCCGCAACCCGAAGAACGGCAAGGCGCAGGTCGACTGGCACGCGTCCGTCGTCCACCCGGACCTGCAGGACGGCGACACGCTCGTCACCGGCGAGTCCGGTACGCCGCCGGTGAAGGCCGTCGACCGGGACGGCGGCGAGCTGACGGCGGCCAAGTACCCGTCCCTGGGCACGGTGTTGGACGGCCTGCGGGAGAAGTACGGCAAGAAGGCGGGCGGCAAGGCGGGCGTCGAGCTCCAGGTCGTCCGCGGGAAGGCGTCGAAGGCGAAGAAGGCCTCCGACAAGACGCTGCTGGAGCTCAGCAAGGGCACCCCGGGCACGGTGAGGACGACGCTGAGCCCGACCCTGCAGGCCGCCGCCGAGCAGCAGGTGGCGAAGACGGCGCGCTCGTCGGTCGTCGTGATGCGCCCCTCCACGGGCGAGATCCTCGCGGTGGCCAACGCGAGCCCCGGCTTCAACACCGCCTTCAACGGCTCGCTCGCGCCCGGCTCCACGATGAAGGTCATCACGTCGTCGCTGCTCATCGAGAAGGGCCTGGCGTCGGCGGACAAGACGCACCCCTGCCCGAAGACGTTCACCTATGGCGGCTGGAAGTTCCACAACGACGACGACTTCGAGATCAAGGGCGGCTCGTTCAAGGCGAGCTTCGCGCGCTCCTGCAACACCGCCTTCATCAGCCAGGCCCCCGAACTGGACAACAACAGTCTGACCAAGCAGGCGCAGCAGGTCTTCGGCCTGTCGATGGACAACTGGGCCATCGGCGTCCCGTCCTTCGACGGCTCGGTGCCGGTGCAGTCCGCGGCCCAGATGGCGGCCTCGCTGATCGGTCAGGGCGGGGTGCGGATGAACCCGCTGAACATGGCGTCGGTCGCCGCCACGGTGAAGGCGGGCACGTTCCACCAGCCGTACCTGGTCGCCCCGTCGGTGGACGACCGCACGCTCGCGACGGCCTCGCGCACGATGTCGTCGTCCACGCTGTCGCAGCTGCGGGAGCTGATGAACTACACCGCCGCGGCCGGCACGGCCGCCGAGGCGATGTCGGGCCTCGGCCCGGACTACGGCGCGAAGACGGGCTCGGCGGAGGTCGACAACCAGGACAAGCCCAACGGCTGGTTCACCGCCTACCACGGCGACCTGGCGGCCGCGGGCGTCGTCCAGGCGGGCGGCCACGGCGGCGACACGGCGGGCCCGATCGTGGCGTCCCTGCTGCGGATGGGCGGCTGAGACCCGACCGCAGGGCCAGTCACACGCCCTAGTGAGTGACCGGCTGCGCCGTCGCCATGTAGGTGCGGCGCAGGAAGCGCAGCAGCGTCTTCGACTCGAACTGGACGACCGAGACGCCGTGCGCGGAGTGGAACTCGACGACGGCCTGGACGCGCCCCAGCGGCCACACCCGCACCTCGCCGGTGCCGGCCGGGGCGCGCAGCCCATGTTCCAGGAGGCTGCGGGAGAACGTCCACTCGCGCCGGTCGGGGAGTCCGACGCGTACCGAGCGGGGGTCGTCCTCGGGGTCGTAGCGCAGAACGACGGGGACGGCCGTGCGTTCCTCCTCGACCTGGTCCGCGTCCGTGACGATGTGGGCTCGCGCGTACTGCTCGACTACAGACATCGGTCGACCCTCTCACGCAGCGTAACCTGTGCGGAAACTGTGAATCCGCTTTCGCTCATCCCAATGTCCCATATTTTCTGGAATACGCGCCTCCGTCCCGACCTATCTCACATCTGCGATAGACAAGTCCCTCGCTCTTGCGAACCATTCGCATTAAGCCACTATCATCAACGGGTGCACGTACCCGACGGATTCATCAACGCCCCGACCTCCGCCGTGACCGGAGTCGTCGCCGCGGGCGCCATCGCCGTGAGCCTGCGCGGCGCGCGCCGTGAACTCGACGACCGGACCGCGCCGCTGGCCGGCCTGGTGGCCGCGTTCATCTTCGCCGTGCAGATGCTGAACTTCCCCGTCGCTGCGGGAACCAGCGGCCATCTGCTGGGCGGTGCGCTCGCCGCGATACTCGTGGGCCCCTACACGGGGATCCTGTGTGTGTCCGTGGTCCTGCTGATGCAGGGCATCCTCTTCGCCGACGGCGGCCTGACCGCGCTCGGCGTGAACATCACCGACATGGCGATCGTGACGACCGTCGTGTCCTACGCCGTCTTCCGCGCCCTGGTGAAGGTGCTGCCGCGCAGCCGCCGGTCCATCACCACCGCCTCCTTCGTCGCCGCCCTGCTGTCCGTGCCCGCCGCCGCCGTGGCGTTCACGCTCCTGTACTGGATCGGCGGCACCACCGACGTGGCGATCGGCAAGGTGGCCACCGCGATGATCGGCGTGCATGTGCTGATCGGCGTCGGCGAGGCCGTCATCACCGCGCTGACCGTGGGCGCCGTCGTCGCCGTACGGCCGGATCTCGTGCACGGCGCGCGCGATCTGCGGCAGAGGCTCCAGTTGCGGGTGAACGGCGAACTGGTCGACGCGCCCGCCGCCGAGGGGGCGCGCACGGCGCCCGTCGCGGCGCGCACCTCCCGGCGCACGCTGTGGGTGACCGGTCTGGTCACCTCCCTCGTCCTGGCCGGCTTCGTCAGCTTCTACGCCTCCGCCAACCCCGACGGCCTGGAGAAGGTCGCCATCGACAAGGGCATCGACAAGCGGACCCAGAAGCACGCGTCCTCCGACTCCCCGCTCGCCCACTACGGCGTCAAGGACATCACCAACGCCCGCCTCTCCGGCGGTCTCGCGGGCGTGATCGGCGTCGGCACGACCGTCGTCGCGGGCAGCACGCTGTTCTGGGCGCTACGCAGGCGCCGTACGGACGACGTGTCCCCGACGTCGACGAGCGCGTCGACGAGCGCCTCCACGAGCGGCGTCTGACGTCGTGGGAGCGGGACACGCGCACCGGCTCTACCGGCACGGGCACTCGCCCGTGCACGCCCTGCCGCCGCACACCAAGCTCGCCGCCACGTTCGCCTTCGTGGTCGTCGTCGTGTCGACGCCACGGGAGGCGATGTGGGCGTTCGCCCTGTACGCCGTCCTGCTGGCGTTCGTCGCGTACCACGCGCGCGTGCCGGCCGGTTTCCTGCTGAAGCGGCTGCTGATCGAGGTGCCGTTCGTCGCGTTCGCCGTGCTGATGCCGTTCGTGGCACAGGGCGAGCGCGTGGACGTCCTCGGACTGTCCCTGAGCGTCAACGGGCTGTGGGGCGCCTGGAACGTCCTCGCGAAGGGCACCCTGGGCGTCGCCGCCTCCGTGCTCCTGGCGTCCACCACGGAGCTGCGCGCACTGCTTCTCGGCCTGCAACGCCTGAAGCTGCCCCCGCTGCTCGTGCAGATCGCCTCCTTCATGATCCGCTACGGCGACGTCATCACCGACGAGATGCGGCGCATGCGGATCGCCCGGGAGTCGCGCGGCTTCGAGGCGCGGGGCGTGCGGCACTGGGGGGTGCTCGCGAAGTCGGCGGGCGCGCTGTTCATCCGCTCCTACGAGCGCGGGGAGCGCGTGCACCTGGCCATGGTCAGCCGCGGGTACGCCGGTTCGATGCCGGTGATCGACGAGGTGACCGCGTCCCGGGCGCAGTGGTCGTACGCCTTGACCCTCCCGTTCGCCGCCCTCGTCGTCTGCGTGTTGGGATGGTCCTTGTGAGTGATGTGACGGCTTCCGACGTGACGGTTCCCGGTGTGACTGCTTCCCTCGAGGTCTGCGGCCTCGCCTTCGCCTACCCCGACGGCCACCAGGCCCTGTTCGGCGTCGACTTCTCGGTCGCGCGCGGGGAACGGGTCGCGCTGCTCGGCCCGAACGGCGCCGGCAAGACGACCCTGGTGCTGCACCTCAACGGCATTCTGACCGGCGGCGCGGGCACGGTGACGGTGGCCGGGCTGCCCGTCGGCAAGCAGCACATGGCCGAGATCCGGCGCAGGGTCGGCATCGTCTTCCAGGACCCCGACGACCAGCTGTTCATGCCGACGGTCCGCGAGGACGTCGCGTTCGGACCGGCGGCCGCCGGGCTGAAGGGCGCGGAGCTGGAGGCACGCGTCGACCACGCGCTCGCGCAGGTCGGCATGGCGGAGTTCAAGGACCGTCCGCCGCACCACCTGTCCTTCGGCCAGCGGCGCCGGGTGGCCGTCGCGACGGTGCTCGCCATGGAGCCGGAGATCCTCGTCCTGGACGAGCCGTCCTCCAACCTCGACCCCGCCTCGCGCCGCGAACTGGCCGACATCCTGCGCTCGTTGGACGTCACGGTGCTCATGGTCACGCACGATCTGCCCTACGCCCTGGAGCTGTGCCCACGCGCCCTGATCCTCAGCGAGGGCGTGATCGCGGCGGACGGCCGGACCGGCGATCTGCTCGCCGACGACACGCTCATGCGCGCGCACCGCCTGGAGCTGCCCTTCGGGTTCGACCCGCGCTCGGCCACAATGGGCGCGTGACGAACGAGGCACCCACCGCCGACGGCACGCTGCTCCTCGACGAGCAGCTGTGCTTCGCGCTGTACGCGGCCCAGCGCGCGGTGACCGCCGCGTACCGCCCGCTCCTGGACGAGCTGGGCCTCACCTACCCCCAGTACCTCGTGCTGCTGGTCCTGTGGGAGCGCGGTGAGACCACCGTCAAGGAGCTGGCCTCGGCGCTGCGGCTGGACTACGGCACGATGTCGCCGCTGTTGAAGCGGCTGGAGGCGGCGGGGCTGGTGCGCCGGGAGCGCTCGGCGCGGGACGAGCGCACGGTGCTCGTCGCGTGCACCGTGCGCGGCGAGGAACTGAAGGGCCGCGCGGAGCGCGTGCCCGGCGCGCTGCTCGCGTCGACGGGGCTCATGGCGGCGGAGGTCGCACGGTTGCGCGAGGAGTTGTGGGGGCTCGCGGAACGGGCCCAGAGCGCGGCGGACCGCGCGCGGTAGGCGCGGTGGACGCGGTGGGCCCTGCGCGGTGGACGCGGTGGGCCTGAGCTGAAGTTACCCACGGTTACTACCCCCTGGTAAGCATCCGCCTCCCTACTGGCCGGTACCTTGTGCACGATGTAATCGGGGAAGATTCCGGGGGAGGTCCCGCATGACCGAAGGCGCCGCCGACGACGCTGTCGCCGCCGTCGACACCGTCGACACCCGTCCAACGAAGATCATGTACGTCGCCGAGGCGACCGCGCACGGCGGGCGGGACGGCTATGTCACCAGCCAGGACGGCCAGATCGAGCTGAAGGTGGCGATGCCGCCGCAGCTGGGCGGCGACGGCAACGGCACCAACCCGGAACAGCTCTTCGCCGCCGGTTACAGCTCCTGCTTCCACAACGCGTTGATCCTCGTCGGCAACCGGGCGGGCTACGACCTCGCCGGGTCGACGGTGGCGGCGAAGGTCGGGATCGGCCCGAACCAGAGCAAGGGCTACGGGCTGGCGGTCGCGCTGAGCGTCTCGCTGCCCATCCTGGACGCCGACCTCGCCGCGAAGCTGGTGGACGCGGCGCACCAGGTGTGCCCGTACTCGAACGCCACCCGCGGCAACATCGACGTAACGATCCTTCTCGGCTAGCGAGACGCAGGAATCGCAGGCCCGGCGGGGGTGTTCCCCGGAGAGTCGAAGGCGAGACCTCGGCGGGTCGAGCGAGGCGGGTCGAGAGGGCGTGCGGGCGTGGGCGTGAACGTGAACGGTGCGGTGGCCGAGGGCTTCGAGCCGGTCCGGGAGGCGTTCGCGGCGAACTTCGAGACGCTCGGTGACCGGGGCGCGGCGGTCGCCGTCTACCGGGACGGGCACAAGGTCGTCGACCTGTGGGCCGGCACGAAGGACGTGGACGGTGCGGCCCCCTGGGAGCACGGCACCGCGCAGATCGTGCGGTCGGCGACCAAGGGCGTCGCCGCCGCCGTCCTCCTGCTGCTGCACCAGCGCGGCGAGCTGGACCTGGACGCGCCCGTGGGGGCGTACTGGCCGCAGTACAAGGCCGCGGGCAAGGACCGGACGCTCGTACGGCACCTGCTCGCGCACCGCGCGGGCGTGCCCGTGCTGGACCGGCCGCTGACGCCCGCCGAGGCCGCGGACCCCGAGCGGGGCGCGGCGGCGGTCGCCGCGCAGGCGCCGGTCTGGGAGCCGGGGACCGACCACGGCTACCACGCGCAGACGTTCAGCTGGCTGACGGGCGAGCTGGTGCGGCGGATCACCGGCCGGCCCGTCGGGGAGTGGATCGCCGACGAGATCGCCGGGCCGCTGGGGGCAGACCTGTGGCTCGGGCTGCCTGCGGCGCAGAGCGCGCGGGTGGGGCGCGTGGGGCAGGTGGATGTGCCCGCGCAAGCGGGAGCGCTGAAGACCCGGCCCAAGCCCGCCGTCACCGCCGCCTACGCCGACCCCGGCTCCCTCACCCGCCGCGCGTTCGCCGCGATCACCCCGCTCCCCGACGAGAACGACCCGGCCTACCGGGCCGCCGCCCTCCCCGCCTCCAACGGCATCGCCACCGCCGACGGCCTGGCCCGCTTCTACGCGTCACTGATCGGCGAGGTGGACGGCGGCGTACGGCTGCTGCGCCCGGAGACGGTGGCACTGGCCCGCGGCGAGCAGTCGTCGGGCCCGGACCGGGTGCTCGTGGTGAACACCCGGTTCGGCCTCGGCTACATGCTGCACGGACCCGCGTCCCCGCTGCTGTCCCCCACCTCCTTCGGCCACCCGGGCCGCGGCGGCGCCCTCGGCCTCGGCGACCCGGAGTCGGGCATCGCCTTCGGCTACGTCACCAACGGCTTCAGGTCGAGCGTGACGGCGGACCCGCGCGCGCAGGCGCTGCTACGAGCACTGCGCACGGCGATGACGACGACGTCGTGACGTCAAGTCGTCGAACCGTTGCCTGGTCGCGCTGTTGACTCGCTGACTGGTTGACCCGTCGAATCGTTGACTCGTTCCCTGGTTGGATCGTTGACTCGTCGGATCGTTCACACGTTGATCGAGTGGGACGTCCGCCCCGACGCATCGTCGATCTCCGTGTGAGCCTTGGTCAGCAGCTGCATGGCGATCTCGTTGAGGGCCCGGGCGCCGGCGATCTCCTCTCCGACCCGGGGCTGGTTGGCGTCCACGTTGTGCCGGCTGGCGTGCCCCGTGGCCTTCACCTCGCTCCCGTCGGGCAAACGCACCAGCGCGACTGCGCGCGTGTGCCGATCGTCCTCCTCGAACTCCAGCTCGACATGCCATCCGACAGCGGTGTGCATAGCGGTCATGACGATCACCTCCGAAACTCCTGTTTCCAGGGTGCTCCTGACAGCGGGCGGACGCACCCAGTCGGCTCAGGGCAACAGACGCGTCCTGTCCGGTACGGCGATGCCGAACTGCTCGTCGAGGATCCGGCGCGCCTCCGTCTCGCCCGTGAGCTCGCGCTGCTTGACGGTGCCGTCGGCGTGGGTCTCGGTCAGGAGCGGGCCGTCGAGGAGGAGCTGCCGGTCGGGGGTGACACGCTGAACGTAGGCGCGGCTGCTGAACGGGGAGCGGGGGTTGGTGGCGATGTGCCAGTTGATCACCTCGAAGTCGGGCCGCTCGAAGGGGTCGAGAGTGAAGGCGTACTGGGCCTGCCACCCGTCCCCCTCGTTCCTCGCGGCCCCTTCGGACGCCCTGTGCACCTGCGCCTCCAGCACCCACAGCTCCAGCGGGCCGCGGTGCGGCGCGTGGACCAGGCGGTGACGGCGGCCCGCGCCGTGGAACTGAACGCCCGCGGTGAGCGGGACGGGTTCGAGCAGGGCTCCCGTGGCGCCGAAGCCGACGTCGGCGAGATACGGCCGCGAGTCGCCGGGAACCTCGACGAGGAGTGCCATGTGGGTGCGGGGCCGGTCCTCGAAGCGCCGCGCGCCCAGGACGACCCGCGCGGTCAGCAGGGTCACCCGGAAGCCCAGCGCCTCCAGGACCGCCGCGAAGAGGGTGTTGTGCTCGTAGCAGTAGCCGCCGCGTCGCCCGTCACGGACCAGCTTGGCCATCAGGTCGGCCAGGTCGAGCGAAGGGGCCGTGCCGCGCAGCGGGTCCAGGTTCTCGAAGGGGATGGCAAGGCTGTGGGCGAAATGCACGCCCCGCAGGGTCGCCGCGTCGGCGCGACGGTCCCCGTCCCAGCCGATCCGGCGACAGTACGCGTCGAGTTCGTCGGGGGTGAGGGCCGGGGCGAACAGCCTTGTCTCGGACATGACTTCACAATAATCCGCACAACGATCCGCGGGACGGCGGGTCAACCGGTGTGCAGCATCAACCCGATGCCGACGACGAGGAGTCCGGCGGCGACGAGACGCGGCGCACCGAACCGCTCCTTGAAGAGCAGAGCGCCAATGGCCGCGCCGACGAGGATCGACGACTCCCGTAGGGCCGCGACCGGTGCCAGTTCGGCGCGGGTCTGGGCCCACAGGACGAGGGCGTACGCGAGGACGGACAGGGCGGAGCCGAGGAGACCGAGGGCGGCGAAGGGGCGCAGGACGGTGACGGTCCGGCCGCGCCAGCGGTGGACGGCGTACGCCGGGATGACGGCGCCCTGCACGGCCATCAGCCAGGCGATGTACCCGAGGGAGGAGCCGGAGGCGCGGACGCCGAGTCCGTCGACGACGGTGTACGAGGCGATGGTCAGCCCGGTCGCCAGCGCGGCCCCGATCGCCGCCCAGTTCGGCCGCCGTCCGCGCAGCCCCCACAGGGCGACGCCGGTCAGTCCCGCGCACGACAGGGCGATGCCGGCGGCCGCCCAGCCGTCCGGCACCTCGTGCGCGAAGACGGCGGCCAGGACGGTGACGACGAGCGGCGCGGAGCCGCGCGCGATCGGGTACGCCTGCCCGAAGTCGCCGAGCCGGAACGACCGCATCAGCAGCACGTAGTAGGCGATGTGGATGAGCGCGGAGGAGAGCAGGTACGGCCACGCGCCGGCCGCCGGGAACGGGGTGAACGGCACGAGCGCGAGCCCGATGAGCATGCCTCCGCCGGCGATGAGCGTGAACCCGACGAGCTTGTCGGTGATCCGGTGGGCGATGGCGTTCCAGCCGGCGTGGGTGACCGCGGCGAACAGGACGGCCGCGGTGACCAGCGGGGTCACGCGGTGCGCTCGCGCACGTCCACGAGGGTGGCGTCGGCGTGCCGTACGAGGTCCTTGGGCGCCATGGGGAAGACGGTGTGCGGGGTGCCGGCGGCGGCCCACACGACGTCGTGCGCGAGCAGACCCCGGTCGGCCAGCACCCGCGTACGCGTCCGGTGCCCGAAGGGCGGCACACCGCCGATCGCGTACCCGGTCGTCTCCCGTACGACGTCGGCGCGTGCCCTCGTCACCTTCTCGGCGCCGAGTTCCCTGCGTACCAGTTCCACGTCGACGCGCGAGGCCCCGTCCATCAGCACCAGCACCGGCACCCCGTCCGCCGCGAAGATCAGCGACTTGCAGATCTGACTCAGCTCGCACCCGATCGCGGCGGCGGCCTCGGCGGCGGTCCGGGTCGCCTCGGGGAAACTCCGCGTCGGAAGGCCGTCCAGCCCGAGGGCGCGGAGGGCGTCGGCGAAGCGGGGGTGCGCGGCGGGGGTCGTCATGCGGGCACGCTAGCGGTCGGCGCGGAAGCGGGCGAGTGGATTGCGCGGGAGCGGGGCGGCGACACCCCGCTCCCGCGGGGCCAGAGCGCGCGGTGACGTCGTCGCATCGTTCGGCTCAAAACCTCGCTTCCCTTTCAAGCCGTTGGTGCTATCTTCACTAGCACCATGCTGTTGAGACTGAACGCTGCGGACAGTCGCCCCCTGCACGAGCAGGTGGCCGGCGCGATCCGGCGCGCCATCGCCGAGGGCGAGTGCGGGCCGGGAGATCGCCTTCCCCCGGCCCGGGACCTTTCCCTGGCCTTGGACGTGAACGTCAACACGGTTCTGCGGGGCCTTCGGGCGCTGCGCGACGAAGGGGTGCTGGAGTTCCGGCGCGGCCGGGGCGTGACGGTGGCCGACGGGGCGGACGAGCGCTCCGTCCTGCTGGACCGCGTACGCGACCTGGTGACCGACGCGGCACACCTCGGCTACAGCAAGGCTGACGTCATCGACATGATCAGGGGGATCTCGTGACCGATCGGGCGCGCAGGAGCGGAACGGCGTGGGGCGCTGTCGGCTGGGGCGTCGGCGTCCTGGCTCTGTTGTCGGCGCTGCCGTTGGCCGCGAGCGGCCGGCTCCCGGACCGGCTGGCGACCCACTGGGACGCCGGCTCGGACAGGCCCGACGGTTCCATGCCGCTCTGGGCCGCGGCGCTCTTCCCGGCGCTGATCTGGTCCGTACTGGCAGTCGTCGTCGTGCTGACGCTGCGCCGGGCAGGGGCCGGTGGCAGTGGCGGGATACCGGGGTGGGCGGCCGCGGGCCTCGGATTCGGCGGCGTGACGCTGCTCGGCGGGCAGGCGTCCGTCGTACGGGCGAACCTGGACCGCGCGGACTGGCACGAGGCGGGATCGGTGACGAACGGCGTCCTGGGCACGCTCGTCGTGGCAGCCGCCGTGGGGGCGGCCGGTCTGCTGGTCGCACGCCGGGCGCCGGCCGAGCCCCGGCCCGCGGCGGACGGCCCGACCCTGGAGATTCCCGCCGGGCAACGGGTCGTATGGCTCGCCCACGCCTCGAACTCCTGGCTCCAGGCGATCGCCGCCCTGACCGGGCTGCTCGCGATCACCGTCGTCGTGTCGGCGTTCGCGGGCCTGACGAACCGTCCGTTCCTGCTGGCGGCCGCGCCGTTCGGCTTGGCCTGCGTTCTGGTCCTCGGCTGCTCCTCGGTACGGGCACGGGTCAGCGAGCAGGGTCTGGACGTCGCTTTCGGCCCCCTCGGCCGGCCCACGCGGCACTGGGCCGCCGAGGACGTCGAGTCGGCACGCGTCGAGAACCGCACGCCGGCCCAGGTCGGCGGCTGGGGCTACCGACTCAGCGGGCAGGGAACCACCGTGATGCTGCGCGGCGGCGCATGCCTGGTCATCCACCCCTCAAAGGGCAGGGAATTCGCCGTGAGCCTGGACGACGCCGAACGCGGAGCCGCCCTTCTGAACTCCTTGAGGTCCCGCCGCTCAACGTGACACGTGAACGGCCGAGCCGGCACACGTGAACAGCCTGCGCCGCGGGTGCCTAGGCGTCGAAGCTGCTGCGGGAGGCCTCGATGTGGCCGAGGTAGCGGTGGGTCCAGTCGCACATCGCGTCGACCGTGGCACGCAGGCCCGAGCCCGCCTCGGTGAGGGTGTACTCGACCCTGGGCGGCACGGTGGGGTGCACCGTCCGCTCGACCAGGCCGTTGCGTTCCAGCATGCGCAGGTTCTGGGTGAGCATCTTGTGGCTGACGCCCTCGACCTCGTCCCGCAACTCGCTGAAGCGGAGGGTGCGTTCGCCGAGGGCCTCGATGATCAGGAGCGCCCACTTGTTGGCGACGTCCGAGAAGATCTCGCGCGCGAGGGAGTCGGCCCGCCTGAGGTCCGCCCTTTCCTCGGGCGTGCCCGTGAACTGCTTGGTCACCATCAGGTTCCCCAGTCACCGAAAAGTGCGTTCTTCCATGTCAGCAGCCACTCTCTTACGGTTTCCCAGTAACCACAAGAGAGCACGGAAGCAGGCACAATCATGCCCATCACCCTGATGAACCCCGCCGGACTGCCGGAGATCGACGCCTACCGGCAGGTGTCGGTCGCGACCGGTTCGAAGCTTGTCTTCGTCGCCGGACAGGTCGCCTGGGACGCCGACGGAGTCACCGTCGGCGAAGGCGACCTCGCCGCTCAGGTCGAGCGGTGCTACCTCAACGTCGGCACGGCCCTGGCGGCGGCCGGCGCCACCTTCGACGACGTGGCGAAGCTGACCGCCTACGTCGTCGACTGGACGCCCGACAAGATGCCCCTGTTCCTGGAGGGAGCGGGGCGTGCGTTCGCGAAGCTGGGAGTGACGCCGGTCCCGCCGGCCACGCTGCTGGGCGTCGCGGCGCTGGACGTCCCCGACCACCTGGTCGAGATCGAGGCGACGGCGGTCGTCGGCTGAGCGCCGTTCGTCACGCCTGCCAGGTGCTGGAGTACTGGATGTGCAGACGGCCGGGCACGTGGCGACGGGTGCCGGCGTGGGGCCAGGGACCGGCGCCGAGCTCGACGCAGAAGTGCCCGGGGCCCGGGTGACGGTGCGGGTACGACGGGGCCTCGTCGACGAGGCCGCGCAGCGCGGTGCCGTGTTCACGGAACGCGGTGGAGCTGCCCACGACGAAGAGGGTGTGCGCGGCGATGTCGAAATCGAGGTGGTCGCGGTACTCGCGGTGGTGACGCCTGTCGTGGTCGATGGCCGTCTCGTCGGGAAAGTCCTGGTCCGGGGTGGTCACCGTATGGGGTTTCCCGGCACCGAGGCGCGCCCGGATCTGCTTCCACGAGGCGGCCGGGAACTGCAGGCTGTGGTGGAGCAGGACCAGGTCCAGCGAGACCGGCTCACCGTCGCCGACGACACCCTCCGGGACCGGGTTGGCCCGGATCGGCAGATGGACCAGTGAGCGGGCGGACCGGGCGGCCAGCGCCCACAGGGCGACGAGCTGGGCCGCGCCGTCGCGGTCGGCGTACATCGACAGCCAGTGGCGGTCGTCGCGCAGCGCCAGCCGTCCGGGGGCCGGGTCCGCCCGGATCACCCGGAACTCGTCGCCGCCCAGCCGTACGTGATGCACCCGTACCCGAGTCACGGCAGACCGATCTCCTTGCGGGCTTCCGCGACCCAGCGCAGCACGCCGTGGGAGTCGGTGCTCTCGGCCAGTTCCGTGGCTTCCTGGAGCAGCGCCGCCGCGTCGCCTCGCCGCTCCTGCTGGGCGGCCAGATGGGCCAGCCCGATCAGGTTCGCCGCCACCCCCGGCAGGAAGCCCAGCTCCCGGCGCAGGCGGGTGGACTCCTCGAACTGCGCACGGGCCTCGTCCAGGCGGCCGGCCATGTGCGCGGAGAAGCCGAGGTGCCGCAAGGTGTAGGACGTCGTCAGCCGGTCGCCGGCGCGGGTGGCGAGGTCGAGGGCGCGTTCGAAGGCGGGCACGGCGGTCTCGTCGTCATCGCGGACCACTTGGTGGAAGGTGCCGACCCAGAACACCGCCTCGCCCTCGCCCCGCACGTCACCGAGCCGCCCGTACAGCTCCGCCGCCCGCTCGAAGAGCTCCAACTCCCGTGCGTTCTCGACCCGTTCCGCGAGGAAGCGGGCGTGAATCACCCGGCCGCGGCTCAGCGCGAGGTCCGCCTCGACCGCGTCGAGACTCCGGTCGGCGGCCGCCAGCGCACCGCTGTCGCCGCCGAACACGGCACGTTCGTAAAGGAGTTCAGCTTGCTCTATTCGCCCGTCGACAGTCATGCGGCGATCGTATCGATCACTTCGCAACGGGGGTGGACGCCCTGGCCGACCGCTTCGGCGTCGCCCCGGAACCGTGTCCGCGCAAGACGGTGTGGGCTGAGGTGCTGCGCGGATCGAGCCGGCGCTCGGGACATGGGCGAGCGGCGCGCCCGACCCGGAGGTAAGGGTCGGGCGCGCCGCCGTCTGTGCGGGTTCGTCAGTGGCGGTCACCGTCGTGGTGGCCGTTGCCGTCGTGGTGGCGGTCGCCGTCGTAGTGGCCGTTGCCGTCGTGCTGACGGTCGCCGTCGTGCCGGCGGTCCACGCCGTGGTGGCGGTCTACGCCGTGGTGGCGGTCGTGGCCCCAGGACTTCTCGTCGACGAAGCGGTCGCGGTCGTTGCGGAGGGTGGCGGTGTCGGCGTGGTTGTCCCACACCTCGCGCCGGCGGTCCTGGAAGAGGTCGGTGCGGGTGTCGCGGCCCTCTCCGGTGTGGATGCGGACGGTGCCGCGGGGCGCCAGGCGGTAGTGGCGGAAGGTGTAGGTGTCGCCGTGCTCGTCCGAGAGGGTCCAGTCGTGCAGGTTGATCTCGTGGCGGGTGGTGTTGGTCAGCTCCACCCACTCCTTGTTCAGGGAGCGGCCGGCGCGGTCGTCCCGGCCCGGTGCGTCGTACTGCACGGCGCTGATCTCCACGTTCGGCCTGGCCTGACGCGGGTGGCCGGCGGCGGACGCCGGCAGCGCCACCGTCCCGACGACGGCGACGGCGACCGCGGCGACGGTGAGACAGCGAGCGGAAACAGAAGCAGACACAAGGTCTCCTTGCTTGGTGCGGGTCGCGGCCAGATCGGCCGCGTGGCCCACACTCGACCACCGACCCCGCCCCAAGTGCCCCACTGACACCTCTCGTTACGAACCATCCACATTGCGGTGACAGTAGCCTTCAATGTCCATGTATGTAACGAACGCACCGAACCCTTGCGGTTCCGGCCCGCGCGGCCCTGATGGGGAGTGCGCCTCACCCGAAAGTGGGTCACAAAGAAGGAGCCGGTGAGGGCGCCCCGTCCCCACGGAGCCCTCACCGGCGGTCTTTCAGGTGTACTGGCAGGTCAGGCGCGTGTCAGGCGCGTACCAGTTCCCGGTCCTCGTCGCCGTCGCGGGAGGCGTCGGCTTCGTCCTGTGTGCGCAGCCCCTCGCCCTCGACGTCGACGTTGGGCAGGGCGCGGTCCAGCCACTTCGGGAGCCACCAGGCCTTCTTGCCGAGCAGCGCCAGCACCGCCGGCACGATCGCCATGCGCACGATGAACGCGTCGAAGAAGACGGCGATCGCGAGACCGAAGCCGATCATCTTGATCATCGACTCGCTGGAGCTGATGAAGCCGCCGAAGACGGCCATCATGATGATCGCGGCGGCGGCCACGACCTTGGCGCTGTGCCTGAAGCCGGTCACCACGGCCTGGCTCGGGCTCTCGCCGTGGACGTATGCCTCGCGTATGCGGGTCACGAGGAACACCTCGTAGTCCATCGCGAGTCCGAAGACCACGCCGACCATGAAGATCGGCATCATCGACATGATCGGGCCGGTCTCGTCGACGCCGATCAGGCCGGACAGCCAGCCCCACTGGAAGACCGCGACGACGGCGCCGAGCGCGGCGAGCACGCTGAGCAGGAAGCCGAGGGCCGCCTTCAGCGGGACCAGGATGGAGCGGAAGACCACGATCAGCAGGAGGAAGGCGAGGCCGACGACGAGACCCAGGTACGGGATCAGGGCGTCGTTGAGCTTCTGCGAGAAGTCGATGTTCATCGCGGTGGTGCCGGTGACCAGGACCTGTGCGCCGCTGTCGGCCTTGACGTCGACGCCCTGGTCACGGATGGCGTGCACCAGGTCCTCGGTCTGCGTCGAGGACGGCTTGGAGCCCGGGATGACGGTGATCATGGCGGTGTCGCCGGCCTTGTTGAAGACCGCCGGGGTGACCGTCGCGACGTCCTTGAGGTCCTTGATGCCGTCGGTGACGGAGGTGGCCGCGGCCTGCGGGTCGTCGCTGTTCTTGGCGTCGACCACGATCATCAGGGGGCCGTTGAAGCCGGGTCCGAAGCCCTCCGACAGCAGGTCGTAGGCGCGGCGCTGGGTCGTGGACGTCGGCTGTGAGCCGTCGTCGGGCAGGCCCAGCTCCAGCTGGGTGGCCGGGACGGCGATGGTGCCGAGGCCGACCAGGCCGAGCAGCAGCACGGCGGCCGGACGGCGGATGACGAAGCTCGCCCAGCGGGTGCCCAGGCCGGGCTTGGCCGCCGGCTTGTCCTGCTCGCCGCCCGGCGTGCGCTTGCCGCCGGCCGCCTTGCGCTTCTCGCCCGTCGCCCGGACCTTCTTGCCCGCGTAGCCGAGGAGCGCCGGGATCATGGTCAGTGCGATGAGGACGGCGACCACGACCGTGCCCGCCGCGGCGAGGCCCATCTTGGTCAGCATCGGGACGCCGACGACCGACAGGCCCGCCAGCGCGATGACGACCGTGAGGCCCGCGAAGACCACCGCGGAGCCGGCGGTGCCGGTGGCGCGGCCGATGGCTTCCTCACGGTCGCGTCCCTCGGCGAGTTCGCTGCGGTAGCGGGAGACGATGAACAGCGCGTAGTCGATGCCGACCGCGAGGCCGATCATCAGCGCGAGCGTGGAGGTGGTGTCGCCGAGGTCGAGCGCGTTGGCGAGGGCGGTGATGGTGGAGACGCCGATGCCGACGCCGATGATGGCGGTCAGCAGCGGCAGTCCGGCCGCGACCAGCGAGCCCAGGGTGAGGACGAGGACGACCGCGGCGATGGCGAGGCCGATGACCTCACCGATGGCTCCGGCCTCGGCCGCGGCCTGCAGGGCGTCGCCGCCGACGTCGACGGTGAGTCCGCTCGCCCGGGCGTCGTCCGCGGCCTTCTCCAGGGCGTCCCGCGTCGAGTCCTTCAACTCCATGCCGGGGACCTTGTACTTGACGGACGTGTAGGCGACCGTGCCGTCCTTGCTCACGGCGTGCGACGTGAACGGGTCGGCGACGGAGACGACCTCGGAGCCGTCGCCCAGCGCGCTGACGGTCTTCTCGACGGTCGCCTTGTTGGCGGCGTCCGTCATCTTCTGGCCCTCGGGGGCCTTGAAGACGATGCGTCCGGTCGCGCCGTCGGCGCTGGCCCCAGGGAAGCGCTGCTCCAGCAGGTCGAAGGCCTTCTGGGCCTCGACGCCGGGGATGGAGAAGGAGGTGGTGCCGGCGGCGGGCGCGGAGGCCGCGCCGACACCGGCGAGGGTCAGCAGCGCCACCCATATCAGGGCGACGAAGTGGCGTCGCCTGAAGGCGAGCCGGCCGAGTTTGTAAAGGAACGTGGCCACGGAGGCGTACTCCCGGTCAGGTCGTGTGGTGAGGGGGCCCGTGTCGAAAATCCCGGTCGGATCAGCGCACGTCGTCTGGTTGCGTGCGCCCGGCCGGGGTTCCTGCACAGGTCCCGAGGGCAGGGTTGACCAACCCGGCGGGGAGGCAGGGGTGATCGGCCCGACGACGTGAGCGGTGCGTCAGGATGGGCGGACCGTGGGGACGGTCGGGGTCAGGCGGTGGCAGGTGCGCAGAGGGCGGGGAGGACCACTGCGTCGATGTACGAAAGGAGGAACTCCTGCGTCGGCGGCTGCTCGTCGATCATCGAACGGGCGGCGAACCCGCCGATCATCATGTGCATCACGAACTCGATCGCCGGGTTGTCCGCTCGGACCTCGCCCCGGTCGATCGCCCGCTGGAGGACGCGGCGGAAGTCCGCCATCTCCGGTTCGATCAGGTGGTCCCGAAACGCCCGCAGAAGGTCGGGGTTGCCGTGGATCGCCATGGCCAGACCCCGCATCAGCGCGGAGTTCTGTTCCATCTCGCAGTCGTCCGAGCGTCGCGTGAGGGCGTGCATGTCGCCCCTGAGCGAGCCGGTGTCGATCTCGCCGAGACCGGCGATGCCCGGCTTGTTGTGCCGGACCGCCTTCGCCACCAGTTCGGCCTTGCCGCCCCACTGGCGGTAGAGCGTGGCCTTGCTGGAATGTGTGCGCGCGGCGACGGCGTCCATGGTGAGGGCGTCGTAGCCGACTTCGCGGAGCAGGACGAGCACGGCCTCGTACAGTTCGGCCTCACGCTCGGGCGTGATCCGACTGCGACGCGCCGTTGCGACCTCAGTCATGGCACACACCTTCCGATTCCGTCGTCGCCCACTCGTTTCGTACACCATGAACATACCCCGAGAGGCAGCGAAACGAAACCGTTTCGTACGTGCGCTGGCTCACGTGTGTGAAAGAGGCGTAAGCAAGCCGCACGTGTCGCCCGCACGCCGCACGAGTTGCCCGCCCTCTTCCGCCGGAAAAGCATGGAAAGGTGAGCTATCTGCGTCTGCCCCATCTCAGCGGCGATCTGTTGTGCTTCGTCGCCGAGGACGATCTCTGGCTGGCCCCCCTCACCGACCCGGGCCGCGCCTGGCGGCTCACCGTCGACCGTACCAAGGCCGGACACCCCCGCTTCTCCCCCGACGGCCGCCGGATCGCGTACACGAGCTGGCGCAGTCGCGTCCCGGAGATCCACCTCGTCCCGGTCGACGGCGGGCCGGGACGGCGACTGACGTACTGGGGCAACTCCGACACCCAGGTCTGCGGCTGGACACCCCCCGACCAGCACGGCCACGCCGACATCCTCGCCGTCGCCTCCCATGGCGAGCCCTTCTCCTACTACACCTGGGCCTACAAGGTGCCCACCGACGGCGCCCCCGGCCGCAAACTCCCCTGGGGGCCGGTCTCCGACCTCCAGGTCGCCGAGATCGACGGCGAGCGCAGAACCCTGCTCCTCACCGGCACCCCGCCGCACGAGCCCGCCGCCTGGAAACGCTACCGGGGCGGCGCCACGGGCCGCTTGTGGCTGCACGGGCAGCGGCTCCTGGAAGGCCTCGACGGGCATCTCGCGTCCCCCCTCTTCGTCGGCGGCCGGATCGCCTTCCTCTCCGACCACGAAGGCGTCGGCAACCTCTACTCCTGCGCCTACGACGGCTCCGACCTGCGCCGGCACACCGACCACGACGCGTTCTACGCCCGGCACGCCTCCAGTGACGGCACCCGTGTGGTGTACCAGTGCGCCGGGGACCTGTGGATCGTCGACGACCTCGCCGCCGGCTCCGAGCCGCGCCGGATCGACGTACGGCTGAGCGGGCCGCGCGCCGGACGGCGGCCCTACCAGATCCCGGCCGCCCAGCACGTGGACGGCATCTCCGTCGACGAGACCGGACGCGCGAGCGCCGTCGTCGTCCGCGGCAGTCTGTACTGGCTGACGCACCGCGACGGCCCCGCCCGGACGATCACCGACACCCCCGGGGTACGGGTGCGGCTGCCGGAGATGCTCGGCTCGGGCGGACAGGTCGCCTATGTGACGGACGCGGAGGGCGAGGACGCCGTCGAGATCGCCTACCTGCCGCGCGCGAGCGGCGACCGCGAGCCGCGACGGCTGGCCTCCGGGGAACTGGGACGGGTGCTGGAGATGGTCTCCGACCCGGAGGGCGAGCGGCTCGCCCTGGCCGCACACGACGGACGGCTCCTGCTCATGGACGCCACGGAGGACTCCAACGGCGAGGTCACCGAGCTGATCTCATCGGTCAACGGCCCCGTCCGCGACCTGGCCTTCTCCCCCGACGGCAGCTGGCTGACCTGGTCGCACCCCGGGATCGGACGCTCCCTGCGCCAGATCAAGATGGCCCGCACGAAGGACCGGCTGATCATCGACGTGACCAACGGCCGCTTCGAGGACGAGAACCCGGTGTTCACGAGGGACGGCCGCTATCTGGCATTCCTGTCCTGGCGCGGCTTCGACCCCGTGTACGACGTGCACACCGGCGACCTGTCCTTCCCGCTCGGCTGCCGCCCCTACCTCGTGCCGCTGTCGTCGGCGACCCCCTCCCCCTTCGCGCTGACCCCGGAGGGCCGTCCGGCGGCCGGCGGCCTGGACCCGGTGGAGGAGGAGGACGAAGGCGCCGGCGGGGCCGTCACCGTCGAGATCGAAGGGCTGGAGAGCCGCGTCACGCCCTTCCCGGTGGCCGCCTCCAAGTACTCGGCGCTGCACCCGGTGGCGGGCGGCGGGCTGGTCTGGCTGCGCTGGCCGATCTCCGGCGCGCTGGGCGAGACGTTCGCCAACCCCGACGACACCAGCGGGCGGCCGACGCTGGAGTACTTCACCATCAGCAAGGCGAAGAAGTCCGAACTCGTCGGCGACCTGGACTGGTTCGCGGTCAGCGGCGACGGCACCCGGCTCGTCGTGGTCGACGAGGGCGACCTGCGGGCGGTGCCGTCCGTCGAGGCCGGCGACCTCGACTCCACGGTCTGGATCGACCTGCGGCGCATCATGCACGAGGTGGACCCGGGCGCCGAGTGGCGTCAGTCCTACGAGGAGGCCGGGCGGCTGATCCGCGCCTACTTCTGGGAGCCCGGGATGTGCGGCATCGACTGGGACGCCGTCCTCGACCAGTACCGGCCGCTCGTCGAACGGGTCGCCTCGCCCGACGAGTTCGCGGACCTGCTGCGCGAAGTCCTCGGCGAACTGGGCACCTCCCACGCGTACGTCACCGCCGCCCGCCGCAACGAGGGCCCACCGCACTACCAGCGGCTGCAAGGGCTCCTGGGCGCCAACTTCGTACACCGCGAAGGCGGTTGGACGGTGCTGCGGATCCTGCCCGGCGACTCCTCCGACTCCAAGGCACGCTCGCCGCTGGCCGGCACCGGGATCCGCGAGGGCGCGGTGCTCACGCACGTGGACGGCCGGGCCGTGGACCCGGTGACCGGCCCGTACCCGCTCCTCGCCGGCGCCGGCGGCACCACCGTGGAGCTGACCTTCACGCCCGCCGAGGGCGAGGCGGGCCGCTCCCGCCGGGTGGCCGTCGTCCCCCTCGTCGACGAACGCCCCCTGCGCTACCAGGACTGGGTGGCCAAACGACGCGCCGTGGTACGGGAGTTGAGCGGCGGCCGGTGCGGCTACCTGCACATCCCCGACATGGGCGGCTCGGGCTGGGCCCAGTTCAACCGCGACCTGCGGATGGAGGTGTCACGGCCCGCGCTGATCGTCGACGTGCGCGGCAACGCGGGCGGCCACATCAGCGAACTGGTCGTGGAGAAACTGACACGCACCATCCTGGGCTGGGACCTCACCCGCGACGCCCAGCCGGTGTCGTACGCCTCGAACGCGCCGCGCGGCCCGGTGGTGGCCCTCGCCGACGAGGCGACCTCCTCGGACGGCGACATGATCACGGCCGCGTTCAAGCTGCTGAAGCTCGGCCCGGTGGTCGGCCAGCGCACCTGGGGCGGAGTCGTCGGCATGACCGGCCGCCACCAGCTCGGCGACGGCACGGTCATCACCGTCCCGATGAACGCGGCCTGGTTCGACGCGTACGGCTGGACCGTGGAGAACAAGGGCGTCACCCCCGACCTGGAGATACAGCGCACCCCCCTGGACTGGGCCGAAGGCCGCCACGCCCAACTGGACGACGCCGTCCAGCTCGCCCTCGACCTCCTCACCACCAGCCCCCCGGCGACCCCGCCCGACTACGCCAACACCCCGGACTGCTCCCGCCCGAAACTGCCGCCACGCACCTCAGGAGGCTGACGCGGGGGCGTTGCTGCCGGTCGGGGCCTGCGCGAAGGTGGCCGCGGCCACCACCTCGGGCCTGCGCACATACCCGCCGACGCTCTCCACCCGCACCACGAGCGCCAGCGGCGACGCCGTGTCGTACGCCCGGGCCAGTGCGCGGATCGCGCCCCGGGCGAAGAGCTGGGTCACACCCGACGTCGCCAGCAGGGCACAGCCCGCGATCATCACGAGGCGGCTGCCGGGCGCGAAGGGGTTGCGGGCCAGCACGACGATCGCGTGATCCACGAGCGTCGTCCCGTCCAGCGTCGACGCCCCGTACTCCTCGGCACCGTCCGCGGAGGCGATGCGGTACTCCGTCGGATACTGCCGGAACGCGTACGGCGCGTTCAACCGGTCGGCCAGCACCTGCCAGAGGGTGTTGCGCGCCGGTCCGCCGATCACCACCAGGTTCTCCTCTGCGTCGGACGCCATGACGAAGGCCCTGGCCCGGACCGTGGTCACCTCGTGCCGCCGCAGCTCCTGGGAGAGGAACTGGCGCAGGTTCATCGCCGCGAGGGCGTCCGTCTCGGAGATCTTCGGATGCCCCGGCGTCCCACTGGTCGACTCCGCGACGACCATCACCACCCGCCTGCGCCGGTCGAGCCGCCACACGCGCGCGGCGGGCTTCCTGGTCCGCTGATACTGCAGCAGGGCGCGGCCGAGCCACCCGACGACGAACGCCAGCAGCGAAGCGATGAGGTTGACCGTCAGATCCTGCACGACCGGCTCCCCCTCGCCCTCGCCTGTGCGTCAACCAGCAGTGTGCAGCAGCGGGTTGGCACACGAGAAGGGGTGCCCCCCGTCGGGGACACCCCTTCCGTCAACCGCTGTTCGACGTCCGCCGGGGGCGGTGCGTCAGAACGCTTCGTCGTCGCGGTGGTGCGGGGCCTCCGGCGAGCGGCGCTCCGACTCCTCGCGCTCCGGACGCATACGCTCGGACTCCTCGCCCGGACGCTTCTTGCCGCGCTGCTGGACCTGCTCCTTGCCCTGCTGGGCCTTCTGCTTGGCCTGCTGCTGCCACTGCTCGGACTGCTCCTGGAACTTGTCCTTCATACCCATGTGGGTTCACTCCTGTGGGAGATGAGGGGATTGTGGCCCCGTGGTGGGGCCTCGACCAGATTCACACGGGCGGTCACGGCGCGCATGTCGATCAACTACGCTGCGTAGTCCTCGCCTGTCGGGCCTGCTCGTCGGCGGAGCCGCCCGCCCCCACCAGCCCCGTCCGCATCCCTTGCAGCCGGGGCGCGAACCTCCGCATCTCCCGCGCACCGACCCTCCCGATCAGCCCGGGCAGATATCCGCGCACACCCTGCATCCCCCGCAGCCACCCCTGCCCGTACACATGCGCCGAGCGCCGCTCGATCCCGGCCACGAGCCGGTCGACCGTCGGCCCCAGCGGATACGTCCTGTTCGCCGGCCACGGCAGCCGCTGCCGCAGCTCCCGCATCACCTCCTCCTGATCCGCCCCGCGCACCATGTCCGTGTCCGTCCAGGACAGATAGCCGACGCCGACCCGGACCCCCCGGTGGGCGACCTCGGCGCGCAGACAGTGCGCGTACGCCTCCACCCCCGACTTCGACGCGCAGTACGCCGTCATCATGGGAGCCGGGGTGATCGCGGCGAGGGAGGCGATCTGCAGCAGATAGCCCCGGCTCTCCACAAGCACCGGCAGGAAGGCGCGGGCCGTCACCGCCGAGCCGATCAGGTTGACCTCGATGACCCGGCTCCAGGCCTGCGGGTCGGAGTCGGCGAACGGTCCGCCGCTCGCCACACCCGCGTTGGCGACGACGATGTCCACCTTCCCGAAGCGTTCCTTCACCTCCGCCGCGACCCGCGCCATCGCCTCGTGGTCGGTGACGTCGGCGTGCCAGTGACCGCTGTCGCCGTGCAACCGCTCGGCGACCCGCCCCAGTTCGTCGGGTTCCAGGCCGACCAGGGCGACCTTCGCACCGCGCGCGGAGAGCTTGCGGGCGAGCAACTCGCCCACGCCCCGCGCGGCCCCGGTCACGACGGCGACCTGCCCTTCAAGACTCACCCTGCCGCTCATGCGCCCTCCTTCACCTGCGTGTCCGGGGTGTGCGTGGTGTGCGTGCTGTTCGGGGTGTGCGTGATGTTCGGGATGTGCGTGGCGTGCGGCGCCTTCGGGGTGTACGGCGCGTATGTGGTGACGAGTTCGCGGATGCGTGCCGTGACGAGCTCGGGCGCCTCGACCGGCGTCATATGGCCGAGGCCGGCCAGTTCGGTCAGGCCGACGCAGTTCGGGAGCCCGGCGGCGATCCGGCGGGCGTGCACCGGCGGGGTGAGCCGGTCGCCGGTGCCGACGACCACCGCCGTCGGCACGCTCAACTCCCGTATCCCGTCGTCGAGATCGAGCAGACTCAGCACCTGCCCCCAGGTGTGGCGCACCCGGCGCGGGCACGCGTGCACGATCCGGGCGCACCTCTCCACCAGGTGCGGGGCCGAACCGGCGCCCATCGTGGCGTACTTGAGGATCGCCTTCGCGACCGGCGTGACCGGCCCGAGGGGCGCCTTCGACCCGAGGAATTGCCGGGTCAGCCAACCTCGCAGCCGGCCGGGCCGGATCGGCACCACGGTGGCCTCGGCGACCAGCCGCGAGGCGCCGGTGCTGCACAGCAGGACGGCGGCCGCGTGCTCCCGGAACGCGTCCCGGGCGGCCGCCGCCAGCACCGTCATGCCGCCCATGGAGTGACCGACGATGACGGCCTTCTCGCCGGGCGCGAGCGTCGCGCCGAGAACGGCGACCAGGTCGTCGGCGAGGACGTCCGTGCTGCACACCGCGCTCGGCGGGGTGCGTCCGTGGCCGCGCTGGTCGTAGACGACGACCCGGTGATCGGCGGCGAGATCCCGGATCTGGGCGGCCCAGAAAGCGGTCGAGCAGGTCCAGCCGTGGGCGAGGACGACGGCGGGGCCGGCCTCGGGGCCGTGCACCTCGACATGCAGCGGGGCGCCGTCGGCGGAGACGGCGGTGAGCTCGCGGGGAGAGACGCCGAAGACGCTCACGCGCTCACCTCGTCCTGCTTCTCACTCTTCTCGTCCTGCTTCTCGCTCTTCGCGTCCTGCTTCTCACTCTTCGCGTCCTGCTTCTCACTCTTCGCGTCGTTCTTGACGGTGGCGGGGGCGCGCAGGACCTCGTACTCCGCGAGGTCCACGCGTCGCGTCGCGCGCCGGAACTCGCCCGGCGTGCCCGGCCAGATGGTCGTGTTGCGGCCACTGGCGTCCAGGTACCAGCTGGTGCAGCCGCCCGTGCTCCACACCGTGCGCTTCATCCGCTCCTGTACCCGTCGGTTCCACGCGTGCACGGCGCTCGGACGGGCGTCCAGGGCCGCCCGTCCGCCGAGGACGTTCAGCTGCCGCAGATAGTCGGCCAGGTAGTTCAGCTGGGACTCGATGATGAGGATCATGGAGGAGTTCGCGAGGCCGCTGTTGGGGCCGATGATCGTCATCCAGTTGGGGAAGCCGACGGCGGAGGCGCCGCGCAGGGCCTCCATGCCGCCCTGCCAGCTCTCCGCGAGGGTCCGCCCGTCGGCGCCCACCACCCGGTCGGCGATCGGCATGTCGGTGACATGGAACCCGGTGCCGAAGACGATCGCGTCGGCCTCGGTCTCGGTGCCGTCGGCGGCCACCAGCGTGGACCCGCGGACCTCGCTCAGGCCGCTCGCGACGACGTCCACGTTGGGCTGCGCGAGGGCCGGATAGTAGGTGCTGGACAGCAGGATCCGCTTGCAGCCGATGCGGTAGTCGGGGGTCAGTTTGGCCCGCAGGGCCGGGTCCTTGATCGCCCGGGCCATGTTGCGCTTGGCGAGCTGCTCGACGAAGCCGAGCTCGTTGGGGTGCTTGGTGAACGCCTGGACCTGCAGCTCCCGGATGCCCCACAGCAACCCGCGCCGCAGCTGGGCCGTGACGGGCAGCGCCCGGTGGAGCGCGCGCTCGGCGCCGCTGATCGCCCGGTCGACGCGGGGCATCACCCACGGCGGGGTGCGCTGGAAGACCGTCAGCCGCGAGACGTCGGGCTGGAGGGCGGGCACGATCTGGATGGCGGAGGCGCCGGTGCCGACCATGGCGACACGCTGCCCGGTGAGATCGTGGTCGTGGTCCCAGCGGGCCGAGTGGAAGACCTTGCCCGGGAAGGTGTCGAGCCCCGGGACGTCCGGGATCTTCGGGTCGGACAGCGGTCCGGTCGCGGAGACGACGACGTCGGCGAGGTAGCGCCCCGCGCTGGTCTCGATGTCCCAGCGCAACTCCTGCGCGTCCCACGTCATCCGCAGGACCTCGGAGTCGAGGCGGAGGTGGGGGCGCAGCCCGAACACGTCGGTCACCCGCTCCAGATAGGCGCGGATGTGCTTCTGCCCGGAGAAGGTGCGCGGCCAGTCCGGGTTGGGCGCGAAGGAGAAGGAGTACAGGTGGGAGGGGATGTCGCAGGCGCACCCCGGGTAGTCGTTGTCCCGCCAGGTCCCGCCGACGCTGCCCGCCCGCTCCAGGACGACGAAGTCGGTGATCCCCTCGCGGCGCAGCCGCACGGCGGCCCCCAGCCCGCCGAAGCCGGACCCGATCACCGCCACCCGTACGTGTTCGGTCATCCCGACACACCTCCCAGCCGTGCGCACCGCTGCGCGGACTCTGCGGACCTCGCGGACTCTGCCAGTGAACACTGGCGCAATGGGAGGGTAGAGCAGTGCCGTACCGATGGGTAGAGGCCAGAAGAACGACGTCCACATCAGCGGCTGCCTCCGCGGGTACCCGCGGTACGACATAAGCTTCGCCCGTGGCCGAGAAGCGGGAATACCGGACGGAGGAGCTGGCCGGGGAGGCCGGCATCACGGTGCGCACCCTGCGCTTCTACCGCGAGCGCAAACTGCTTCCGCCGCCCCGCCGCGAAGGCCGCATCGCCTGGTACGACGACCATCACCTGGCCCGGCTGCGCACGATCGCGGCGCTGCTGGAGCGCGGCCACACCCTCACCGGCATCGCGGAGCTGGCGGACGCCCTCGACCACGGCCGCGGCGTCGCCGACCTCCTCGGCGTCGACGGCCCCACCGAGGAGGAACCGATCCACCTCACCCCCGAGGAACTCGCGGCCCGCTTCGAGGGCCAGGTCACCCCCGAGAACCTCGCCGCCTCCCTCGACCTCGGCTACCTGGGCATCGACGGCGACGAGATCGTCCACATCAGCCGACGGCTCCTGGACGTCTCCTCCGCCCTGGTCCGCGAGGGCATCCCGCTCGCCGAGGTGCTGGCCGCCGGCGTCCGCGTCCGCGAACACGCCGACGCCCTCGCCGAACTCTTCACCGCCCTGATCCTCCGCCACGCCACCGAGGCAGACCTCCCCCGCCTGCGCCCCCTCGCCCGCAGCGTCATGGAAGCCGAACTCTCCCTGGCCCTGGACCGACGGCTACGCAAAGGGAAGGGAAGTGAAGGGGCCTACAGGTCGTAGACGGCCCACAGGTCGTGGTCGGTCTACAGGTCGTAGACGACGGTCACCGGAGCGTGGTCCGACCAGCGTTCGCCGTGCGTGGCGGCCCGCTCCACGAGCCCCTTGACGGCCTTGCCCGCGAGAGGGGGCGTCGAGACGTGCAGGTCGATGCGCCATCCCGAGTCGTTGTCGAAGGCCCGTCCCCGGTACGACCACCAGGTGTACGGCCCGTCCACGTCCGGGTGCAGGGACCGTACGACGTCCACGTACCCGCCGTCCTGCGGGGCGAGGACCCGGGTCAGCCAGTCCCGCTCCTCCGGGAGGAAGCCGGAATTCCTGGTGTTGGAGCGCCAGTTCTTGAGGTCGGCCTGCTGGTGGGCGATGTTCCAGTCGCCGGTGATCAGGACCTCGCGGCCGTCGGCGGCGGCGCGCCCGCGCAGGTCCTTCAGGTAGGCGAGGAACTCGTCCATGAAGCGGACCTTCTCGTCCTGCCGGTCGGTGCCGACCTCGCCGGACGGGAGGTAGAGGGAGGCGACCGTCACACCGGGCAGGTCGGCCTCGACGTACCGGCCGCTGCCGTCGAACTCGGACGAGCCGAAGCCGACGCGGACGGCGTCCGGCTCGCGGCGCGTGTAGAGGGAGACGCCGGCGCGGCCCTTCGCGGCGGCCGGCGCGTGGGTGACGTACCAGCCCTCGGGGGCTCGGACCGCCTGAGGCAACTGCTCCGGCTCGGCACGCACCTCCTGCAGACACAGCACGTCGGCGGAGGTGTCCGCGAGCCACTCCACGAAGCCCTTCTTCGCGGCGGCTCGCAGTCCATTCACGTTCACGGAGGTCACGGTCAGCACCCGGGCACGATACCGGTCGGATCCATGCACACTGGAGCCGGTCCGAATGTCACTTTTTCCCGAGGATGCATAAAACTACAGTGAGTAGCATGAATCTGCGCAGAGTCCCCTTCGACCACCCCGACGCCATCAAGCTCAACGACGAGGTCCAGGCCGAGTACCACGAGCGCTACGGCGACGGCGGCGACGCCACCACCCTGGAGCCGTCCGACTTCCGGCCGCCGCGCGGGGTGTACCTCATCGCGTACGACGAGCTGGACCGCCCCGTGGCCACCGGCGGCTGGCGCAGCCAGGACAGCAACGGCGAGGGCAACGAGGACGGCGACGCCGAGCTGAAGCGGATGTACGTGATCCGCGAGATGCGCGGCCGGGGACTGGCCCGGCGCATGCTCACCGCCCTGGAGGAGGACGCACGGGACGCCGGGCGGCTCCGCATGGTCCTGGAGACCGGCACCGAGCAGCCCGAGGCCATCGCCCTGTACACCTCCAGCGGGTACGCGCCGTGCACGAAGTTCGGCTACTACCGGGAGTACGAGTCGAGCCGCTGCTTCGCCAAGCCGCTCAGCTCCTGAGGTACGTGAGGACCGCCAGGACCCGGCGGTGGGTGTCGTCCGCCGGGGGCAGGTCCAGCTTGGTGAGGATGCTGCCGATGTGCTTGCCGACGGCCGCCTCCGACACCACCAGCCGGCGCGCTATCGCCCCGTTGGACCGGCCCTCCGCGACCAGCTCCAGCACCTCCCGCTCGCGCGGGGTGAGCCGGGCCAGCGGGTCGCGGCGCCGGCGCAGCAACTGCCGTACGACCTCCGGGTCTACGACCGTGCCGCCGGCCGCGACCTCGCGCAGCGCGTCCACGAACTCCTCCACCTGCCCGACCCGGTCCTTGAGCAGGTAGCCGACGCCGGTGCCGTCCCCGGAGTCGAGGAGCTCGGCGGCGTAGGCGCGCTGCACGTACTGGCTGAGCACGAGCACCGGCAGCCCGGGCCGCTCCGCGCGCAGCCGGACCGCCGCCCGCAGCCCCTCGTCCTGAAAGCCGGGCGGCATGCGGACGTCGGTGACGACGACGTCGGGCGCGTGCTCGGCGACCGCCGACAGCAGCGCCTGCGCGTCACCGACCGCGGCCACGACCTCGTGGCCGAAGCGGTTGAGGAGGGTCTTCAGGCCGTCGCGCAGCAGAACGCCGTCCTCGGCGAGGACTACACGGAGCGCCCGGCCGTGTCCGTCGCCTCCGTCGCCTCCGTCGCTTGCATCAACGCGCTCGGCTGGCTCGGCTGGCTCGGCTCGCAAGGGATCTCCACACGCAGCAGGGTCGGTCCGCCCGGCGGGCTGGTCATGGTCAGTCTTCCATCGAGCGCCGACACCCGGTCGGCGAGACCGGTGAGGCCGGTGCCGCGCAAGGGATCGGCGCCGCCACGGCCGTCGTCCCGCACCTCCACGACCAGTCGTCCGGCACCGTGCTCCCCCGTGATCCACGCACGCCGCGCCCCGCTGTGCCGAGCCACGTTGGCCAGCGCCTCGCGGACCACGAAGTAGGCGGCCGCCTCCACGGCCTGCGGAAACCGAAGGGCGGCCGGGTCGAACGCGACATCCACGGGGACGGGCGAGCGGTCGGCGGCGTCGGCGACGGCCGCCTCCAAACCGTAGTCGGCCAGCACCTTGGGGTGGATGCCGTGGATCAGCTCGCGCAGTTCGGCAAGGGCCGCGCCCGCCTCCTCGTGCGCGCGGGCGAGCTGTTCGGCGAGCGGTCCGCCGGGCGGCGCGTCGAGCCGGGCCAGGCCGAGAGTCATGGCGAGGGCGACCAGCCGTTGTTGCGCGCCGTCGTGCAGGTCGCGTTCTATACGGCGGCGCTCGGCCTCGAACGCGTCGACCAACCGCGCGCGGGAACGCGTCAGTTCGACCACCCTGGCCTCCGCCTCGCCCCCGCGCGGCGCGACGAGGAGCCGGGTCAGCGCGGCCCGGGCGCCCGCCGCGACCCCGACGGCGTACGCCCCGAGGACGAGCAGCAGCACGCCCAGTGCGGACGCGGCGAGGGCGTCCGTCCAGCCGGTCACCGTCCACACCTTGAACACCTTCGTCTCACGGCCCTCGCCGACCGTCGCCAGCAGCACCGGCGTCGCGATCGCCGACAGCGGCAGGAACAACGCGACGGTGAGCAGCAGCGCCTCGGCCGGCCAGAGCAGACAGGCGGTGAGGAGGGCGTGGCCGAGCTCCCGCCAGGTGGCCCGTTCGCGCAGGCGGGTGGTGAGCCAGCTGCGCAGGCCCGGCGCGGGCGGCTCGACGTGCGTGCCGGGTGCGTCGTCCGCGTCGACCAGCCGCAGCCGACGCCGCTCCAGGGCGGCCACGGGCAGCCCGGCGAACGCGACGACGGCGAGCAGCGGCAACCCGACCAGGACGACCGCGAGAACAGCGCCCACCGCCACCAGCGCGACCAGGACGACCAGGACGACGGCCCCGGTGACCGCGCCAGTCAGCAGATAGCCGACCGCCCGCCAGGGCCACGACGACACCAGGTAGCCGGGGCGCGCCAGAGCCTGCCACACGGTCATGGACGCGGGCACGGCCGGGAAGGCCGGCGCGGACGCGGACGCAGTCACGGGCACGGGCACAGACGCAGACGCGGACGCGGGCACGGACGCAGACGTGGGTCGGGGTTGCATGCGGATCACCGTAGAAGGGGCGCCGCGCCACAACCACCGGGCTGGACGGAGGAACGGAGGTATGCCTGGCCCTACCCCAAGTCTCGCCCCTGCCCCACAGACCGGACAGGAGGGCGCACGGTTTCGTGGAGCCATGACCACACACGCCGTCCAACTGACCTCCGTGAGCAGGCGATACGGTGCCGCGGACACCGGGGTGACCGCGCTCGACGACGTCACTCTCGCCCTCCCCCGCGGCTCGTTCACGGCCGTGATGGGACCGTCCGGCTCGGGCAAGTCGACGCTGCTGCAGTGCGCCGCCGGGCTCGACCGACCGACCTCGGGGACGGTGCGGATCGGCGGGACCGAACTGAGCGGACTGAGCGAGCGACGGCTGACGTTGCTGCGCCGGGAGCGGATCGGATTCGTCTTCCAGTCGTACAACCTGCTGTCCGCCCTCACCGCCGAGCAGAACGTCGCCCTCCCGCTGCGGCTGGCCGGCCGCCGCCCGGCGAAGGCACGGGTCCGCGAGGCCCTGCGGCAGGTCGGACTCGCCGACCGCGCCGGTCACCGGCCCACCCAGCTCTCCGGCGGGCAGCAACAACGCGTCGCCCTGGCCCGCGCGTTGATCACCCGCCCGGAGGTCCTGTTCGGCGACGAGCCGACCGGCGCCCTGGACTCCACCACCGGCCGAGAGGTCCTGACCCTGCTGCGCTCCCTGGTCGACGAGTGCGGTCAGACCGTCGTCATGGTCACCCACGACCCCCTCGCCGCCTCCTCCGCGGACCGCGTGATCTTCCTGGTCGACGGCCGCATACACGGCGAACTGACCTGCGCGGGTGCGGGAGCAGGAGCGGGTGCGGGAGCAGGAGCGGGTGCGGCAGTGAAATCCGGTGCGGGAGCGGGTGGGTCGGCGGAGGAGATCGCGGCCCGGATGGCCGGGCTGGAGACCGCCGTCCCGGTGGCGACCCGACGGACGGTGAGCACCCCGTGCTGATCATCGCGCTGTGCACCCTGCGCGCGCGGGGGGTCGCGTTCGTCGGCAGTTTCGTCGCCCTCGCGCTCGGCGTCGCGCTGCTCACCGTGATGGGCCAGGCGCTGGCCGCATCGCAGAACGCGCCGGTGCGCGCCCCCGAGCGGTTCGCGGCGGCGCCGGTGGTGGTCAGGGGCCAGGACACCCTGCGCGTCCCCACCCCGAACGGCGAGCAGTCGACGGCCCTGGCGAGACCGCGCCCGATCCCCGCCAGGACCATCGCCGCACTGCGCACCGTCGGGCGGGTCACCGAGGACCGCGCCTTCCCCGTCAACGCACCGGGCGCCCCCGCCGACCTCGTCGGCCACCCCTGGTCGACGGCACGTTTCGCGCCGTACGAACTGACCGCGGGCCGGGCCCCCGAGACGGCCGGCGAGGTCGTGACGTCCGGCGCCTGGGCGCGCGCGGGCGCCGAACTGCGCACCCCGGACGGCCCGTTGCGGGTGGTCGGCACGGTGAGGGGACGCGGCTTCGAGAACGCCGTGTTCTACATGGACGCGCAAGCCGCCCGACTCTCCCCGGAGCCGGTCCAGTGGGTGGTGGAGGCGACCGCCACGGCCGTCCGGACAGCGATCGCCACCGCCGACACCGCCGACGCCGCCGTACGGGTCCTCACCGGTGACGGTCGCCGGCTGGCCGACGCCGACCCGGGCCGGGACGCCGAGGCCCTGACCGCGCTGAACGCCCTGTTCGGCACGGCCGGCGGCGTGACCGCCTTCGTGTCCGTGTTCGTCGTGGCGTCCACCTTCGCCTTCGCGGTCGACCGGCGGCGCCGCGAGTTCGGGCTGCTGCGCACCGCCGGCGCCACCCCCGGCCAGATCCGGCGGACGGTCCTGACGGAGGCGCTGCTGGTCGGCGCAGCCGCCTCGGCGACGGGCTGCGCGCTGGGCGCGTACGCCGCCCCGCTCCTCGCCGACCTGGTGGTCGACGGCGGGCTCGCACCGGCCTGGTACACGATCGGCGGCCCTGCGGCCGCGGTGTGGCCCTTCCATCTCGCCTTCTGGACGGGCCTGCTGGTCGCCCTGTGCGGGGCGGCCGCCGCGTCCTGGCGGGCCGGCCGGACCGCCCCGGCGCAGGCGCTGCGCGAGGCCTCGGTCGACGGCCGCGCCCTGACCCGGGGCCGGCGCCTGTGCGGTACGGCGCTGCTGCTGACGGCCGTCGCGACCTTGGCGTACGCCCTGGTGAGCGACCCGGGCGAGCTGCTGCACCGCAAGACGTACATCAGCCGGCCGATGCTGCTCATCACGGCGGCGGCGTTGCTGTCGCCGGTGCTGGTGCGCCCGCTGGTGCCCCGACTGCCGGGTGCGGTCGGACTGTTGGCGCGGGCGAACGCGGTCGTCGGGGTGCGCCGTACCGCCGCCGTGGCCGCGCCCGTCCTGGTCACGGTGGCACTCGCGGGGTCCCTGCTGGGCGCGACGGCCACCCTGAACGAGGCCCGCGCGGCGGAGGTGCGGCAGGCGACGGCCGCCGACTTCGTGGTGACGGCGCAGGCCGGAACGACGGTGCGGGCGGCGGCCGTAGAGCGCCTGCGGCAGGTCCCCGGCACCCTGGTGTCCGCCTCCGTCGCGACCGCCGTGTACACCTTGGAGGACGGCGTGGCGCTCGTGAAGTCCGAGGCCCGGGCGGCCGATCCGACGCTGCTCGCAGCGACCGTACGGCTGCCGGTGACAGCCGGACGGCTCGCCGATCTCGACGACGGGTCGATCGTCGTGACCGAGGAGTGGGCCCGGCACCGGGTGGGGCAGCGGGTGCGGGTGTGGCTCGGGGACGGCACCGCGAAGACCCTCCGCGTCGCCGCCGTCCTGGCGACGGGCACGGGAGACAACGGGGCGTACGTCACCCCGGCCAACGCGGGCGGCACGGCCGGCACGGGCGTCGACCGGGTGGACGTGCGGGTGCGGGCGGGGGCCGACGCGGCGGCGGTGGCTGCGGGGCTGCGGGCCGTCGACGGGGTGCGGGTGATGACCAAGGCGCAGTGGGTGCGGGCGAGTTACCCGCGGACCGACCGGACGACCCGGCTCGGCCTGCTGCTCGTCCTCGGCATCGCGCTGCTCTACACCGGTATCTCGCTCGCCAACACCCTGCTCATGTCGGCCGCCGAACGCCGGCGTGATCTGACGGCCCTGCGGCTGGCCGGCGCGACGGGCGGGCAGGTGCTGCGGCTGGCCGCCACGGAAGCGCTGACGGTCGTCGCGGTGGGAGGCCTGCTGGGCCTGCTGGTGACGTGCGCCAACCTGGCCGCCCTGACAGCCGCCCTCCACCAGCTCTCGGCCCCGACCCCGCTCACCCTGCCCTGGCCGGCCCTCGCCCGGACCACAGCAGCGTGCACGCTGCTCGCGCTGACAACCGCCCTGGCGTCAACGGCGGCGGCGTTACGACCACCCGCCGGCCCCTGACCCACCCGGGCCCCGTGCCCCGACCACCGGCCACGAACACCGCCCGCGCGCACTGGCCGCGCGCACTGGCCGTGAACACGATAGAGCCCCCGTCGGTAACCCGACGGGGGCTCTATGCTGCGTGGACCTGAGGGGATTTGAACCCCTGGCCCCCTCGATGCGAACGAGGTGCGCTACCGGACTGCGCCACAGGCCCTTGCAACGAGTGAAACTCTAGCACCCCCATCGTCCTGCTTGGAAATCCGTTCCCCGAGGCCGGGAGCGGGGTGCGCGGGGGCGCGGGGGCCTTATTCGTTGGCGGCGCGGGGACGCTCGCCGTCCTCGTACTGGTCGAACAGCGGGGTGCGTCCGCGTTCGCGCGAGCGTCGGGCCGAGGCCGCGCGTCGGGCGTCGCTGCGCTCGTCGCCGTCCGCCGTGCGGTCCTCCGCGCGGTCCGCGTCTTCCGGGTCCCCGGCCGCTGCGTCCGCGGCGTCCGCCGCTTCCTGTTCCGGCGCGACCGAGCTGGAGCGGGCCGAGCTCCAGGCGTCCGGCGCGGCGAGGTCCACGTCGGAGGTGGCCCGGGGAGCGACCGGGGCGGTCACGTACGTCGGCAGTGGTACCGGTACCGGGTCCCAGCTCTCGCCGTGGCCGGGCCGGCGCTGCCGCTCGCGCTGCTGGTCGACCCACTCCGCGTGGTCGGTCTGCTCGACGAGTGCCCTGCGGTCCGCGGCGAGCGCCAGCAGGCCCGGGTCGGTCTCCGGTTCGGGGGCCTCGTGCGGCTCCTCTGCGCCGGCGTCGGGGCCGGGGTCGACGGAGGACGCGTTCGCGGGGGCGGGTGCGCGCCGGCGCGGCTGACGCTCCCGCAGCCGCTGCGCGGCGACCTCGGCGCGTCTGCGGTCCATCTGGTAGGCGAAGCGGCGATGCTCCTGGGAGCGCAGGTACGCGATATAGGCGCTGAGCAGGACGGCGGGCACGCCGGGCGCCCAGAGAAAGGCGAGGCCGCCGACCGCCGCGACGATCGCGCCGAGCGTGAAGGCGAGGAAGAGCATCACGGTGGTGCGCCTGCGGCGGGCGAGCGACTTCGAGCGCTGGGCACGTGCGGCGGACGCCTGCGCGGAGGTCGCGCGGCGCGCGACCGGCACACGCCGGTCCGCCGCAGCGGCGCTCCCGTCGCGCGCGGGGGCGGAACCCTGATCCCGTGGCTCGCGCTGTTCGCGCTGTTCGCGCTGCTCGCGCTGTTCCCGCGTGGGCTTGGCCGCCGGGTCTCGGGCCGGTTCACGTGCCGTTTCCGGACGTCCCGGCCCTCGTTCCTGGGCCCGCTCCTGGCCGCGTTCCTGTCCTCGCTCGTGCCCCCGCTCCTGCTCTCGCTCCGGAACCGGCGCCTTCACCTGCGGGCGGGTCGGAGGCATGGCGAAGGCCCGGACGTCCACCGAGTCGGTGACGGCGTCCGAGGCGTCGGCGCCCTGCTCCCCCTCCTCGGTGGAGCGCGCCCGCAGGTCCCTGGCGTACCGGCGCTCCATACCCGCCCTTCCGGACAGCAGCCGGATGGCGGTGCTGAAGCGTTCCGTCGGACGGGCCTCGTTCAGCTCGTCCTGCCTACGGAGCCACATCGGCACCAAGTAGGCGGCCCAGGCCCCGACAATGACTGCGTAGATGAGGCCGCTGCTGCTCACGCCTCACACGGTAGAGGGGTTTGCGTGAGGCCATCCGCCAATTGAGCCGGTGTGTCGCACGATCTGGCTGATATTTCGAGCTTTTTTTGCGACCGATGCGATCAACCGATCATTTTCGAACGCTTATTCGACACGTTTTTTCAATTGGACGCGTTCCGCGAGCGCGCTCGCCGCCACCTGCTCAGCAGGCCTTCCGGGACCTCCTCCGCGGTGAGCGCGAAGACGAGATGGTCGCGCCAGGCGCCGTCGATGTGGAGATAGCGCGGCCGCAGCCCTTCCTCACGGAATCCGAGTTTCTCCACGACCCGGCGGCTGGGGCCGTTCTCGGGGCGAATGCAGACCTCGATGCGGTGCAGTCCGACGGTCCGGAAACAGTGGTCCACGACGAGCGCCACCGCCGTCGGCATCACCCCGCGGCCGGCCACCGACTCGTCCACCCAGTAGCCGACGTGCCCCGAGCACATCGACCCCCAGGTGATCCCGGCCACCGTCAACTGCCCGACGAGCCGCCCCTGGTACTCGATGACGAACGGCAGCATCCGCCCGGCGTTCGCCTCGGCCCGCAGGTGCCGGACCATCTGGCGGTAGGTCGGCCGGTGCGCGATCGGCCCGCTCGGCGCGGGCGGCGGGATGGTCGCCTCCCAGGGGCGCAGCCAGTCCCGGTTGCGCCGGTTGACCTCGCGCCAGGCCCGCTGGTCGCGCAGCTTTATCGGCCGCAGGACGATGTCGCCCTCCGCGAGCTCCACGGGCCAGGATGCGCTGTTCAGCTCGCACCCCCCGGGCCGGCCCCGGGTCTGGGGTGGTCACCGCCGCGGATCTGGTCGACGGCATGGATCAGCAGGGGTTCCAGGACGGCGAGACCGTCCTTCACCCCGCCGGTGGAGCCGGGCAGGTTGACGATCAGGGTGCGGCCCGCGACCCCGGCCAGGCCCCGGGAGAGCGCCGAGGTCGGCACCTTCTCCCGGCCGTAGGCGCGGATCGCCTCGGGAATCCCCGGCACCTCGTGGTCGATCACGCTGCGCGTCGCCTCGGGGGTGCGGTCGGTGGGCGAGATGCCGGTGCCGCCGGTGGTCACGATGACGTCGTAGCCGGCCTCGGCGCCCGCCCGCAGCGCCGCCTCGACCGGGGCGCCGTCGGGGACGACCTGCGGCCCGTCCACGGCGAAGCCGAACCGCTTGAGGCCGTCCGCGACCAGCGGGCCGCCGTTGTCCTCGTAGACCCCGGCGGCGGCCCGGTTGGAGGCGGTCACGACGAGCGCCCGGTACCCGACAGCCGTTGTCATGCCCGGCTCCAGTCGCCCGACTTGCCGCCCGTCTTCTCCTCCACGCGCACGTCCGTGATGACCGCTCCCTTGTCGACCGCCTTGACCATGTCGATCACGGTGAGCGCGGCGACGGAGACCGCGGTGAGGGCCTCCATCTCGACGCCCGTGCGGTCCGTCGTCTTCACCGTGGCGGTGATCTCCACGGCGTCGTCCGCGACCGACAGGTCCAGTTTCACACCGGAGACCGACAACGGGTGGCACAGCGGGATGAGGTCGGGGGTGCGTTTGGCGCCCATGATGCCCGCGATCCGCGCGGTGGCGAGGGCGTCACCCTTGGGTACCCCCTCGCCTCGCAGCAGCTCGACCACCTGGGGTGAGACGAGGACACGGCCGCTGGCCCGCGCGGTGCGCGCGGTGATGTCCTTGCCGGATACGTCGACCATGCGGGCCGCGCCCGCGTCGTCGATGTGCGTCAGTCGGTCCTGCGTACTCATGCTCTGTCGGCGCTCCCGGTCGGGCCTGTTGTGCGCGACACGGTACCCCCAACCAGGCGTGCTCAGCCGAGGAGGACCACGTCGACCTCGGTGCCGGGCTCGACGCACTCCGCATCCTCGGGGACGACGATCAGCGAGTCGGCGTGCGCGAGGGCCGCGATCAGATGGGAGCCGACGCCGCCGACCGGGCTGACGGCGCCGTCGGCATAGGTGGCGCGCAAGAACTGTCGGCGGCCCTTCGGCGAGGTCAGCGCCTTCTCGGCGGTCAGCTTCGCGCGCGTGGTGGGCCGGTGGACGTCGTCGAGGCCCATGAGTGTGCGGATGGCGGGGCGGACGAACAGTTCGAAGGAGACGTACGACGACACCGGGTTGCCGGGCAGGGCCAGCAGGGGGGTGTGGTCGGGGCCGATGGAGCCGAAGCCCTGAGGCTTGCCCGGCTGCATGGCGAGCTTGCGGAACGCGATGCCGCTGCCCGCCTCGTCCTCGTCGCCGACGTGCTCCAGCGCCTCCTTGACGACGTCGTAGGCCCCCACGCTCACACCGCCGGTGGTGACGACGAGGTCGGCGCGGACGAGCTGGTCCTCGATGGTGGAGCGGAGGGTGTCGGCGTCGTCGGCGACCGCGCCGACCCGGTAGGCGATGGCGCCGGCGTCGCGTGCCGCCGCGGTGAGGGCGAAGCTGTTGGAGTCGTAGATCTGGCCGCTGCCCAGTTCCTCGCCGGGCTGGACGAGTTCGCTGCCGGTGGACATGACGACCACGCGCGGGCGCGGGCGCACGCGTACAGTGCCGCGTCCGATCGCGGCGAGCAGGGCGATCTGCGGCGGGCCGAGGACGGTTCCGGCGTCGAGGGCGCGGTCGCCGGCCTTCACGTCGCTGCCCTTCGCGCGCACGTGCGCGCGTGCCTCGGCGGGCCGGTAGACGCGCACGTGCCCCGAGGCCTGCTCGGGCGCGAGGCTGCGGGCGCGCATCCCGGTGACGGGGCCCTCGCCGAGCCCGCCGTCGGTCCACTCCACAGGGACGACGGCCTCGGCGCCGGACGGGAGCGGGGCGCCCGTCATGATCCGGGCGGCCTGCCCCGGTCCCACGTACAGCAGGTCGGCCTGCTGTCCCGCCGCGACGTCCCCGACGACGTCCAGGGCCGCCGGGAACTCCTCGCTCGCGCCCGCGACATCCGCGACCCGCACCGCGTACCCGTCCATCGAGCTGTTGTCGAAGGGCGGCAGCGAGACCGGCACCGTGACGTCCTCGACGAGGACGCAGCCCTGGGCGTCGGGCAGTTGGAGCTCGATGGGTTCCAGGGGGCGGACGGCGGCGAGGATGTCCGCCAGGTGTTCGTCCACCGACCAGAGGCGGTCCTGGTCGGCGGGGCGGGGTGCGGCGGTGCTCAAAGTGGCTGCATCTCCTCGGTGACGTAACTGCGAAGCCAGGACCGGAAGTCCGGACCCAGATCTTCACGTTCGCACGCGAGTCTGACAATGGCACGCAGATAGTCGCCGCGGTCGCCGGTGTCGTAGCGCCGTCCCTTGAAGACGACGCCGTGGACGGGTCCGCCGACCTTCTCGTCCTGGGCGAGCTGCTGGAGGGCGTCGGTGAGTTGGATCTCGCCGCCGCGGCCGGGCTCGGTCTGGCGGAGTATGCCGAACACGCTCGGGTCGAGGACGTAGCGTCCGATGATCGCGTAGTTCGACGGGGCGTCCGCCGGGTCCGGCTTCTCGACGAGGCCGGTCACCTTGACCACGTCGCCTTGTGCGGTGGGCTCGACGGCCGCGCAGCCGTAGAGGTGGATCTGCGCGGGGGCGACCTCCATGAGCGCGACGACGCTGCCGCCGTGCCGTTCCTGGACCTCGATCATCCGCTGAAGCAGCGGGTCGCGGGGGTCGATCAGGTCATCCCCCAGGAGGACGGCGAACGGCTCTTGTCCGACGTGCGGGGCCGCGCACAGCACCGCGTGTCCGAGACCTTTGGGGTCGCCCTGTCGCACGTAGTGCATCGTCGCGAGGTCGCTGGACTGCTGGACCTTGGCGAGCCTGGCGGCGTCGCCCTTCTTCTGCAGCGCCGACTCGAGCTCGTAGTTGCGGTCGAAGTGGTCCTCCAGGGGACGCTTGTTGCGACCCGTGACCATGAGGACGTCGTCGAGCCCCGCGGAGACGGCCTCCTCGACCACGTACTGGATAGCCGGCTTGTCCACGACGGGCAGCATCTCCTTGGGAGTGGCCTTGGTGGCCGGCAGGAACCGGGTACCGAGACCGGCTGCGGGGATGACAGCCTTGCTGATCCTGGGGTGCGACTGAGTCATGGCGGCAACCTTATCCGGTGACTTTGAGAGAAATCTGTAGCTCCGGTTAATTCATGATCATATGACCGCGTTGGAATGGTGCGGGAGGAGTGCGGGAGCGATGCGGGAGCGACATATGAGTCACCTTGAAGGCGTACAGGAGCCTGACAAAGCTACGTTGCGGCGAGAGCTCCTCGCCGTGAGGAACAGGTTGACGTCGGACGACGTGCACCGGGCGGGCATCGCACTGGCCGCCCGCGCCCTGGAGCTGCCCGAGTTGACGCACGCGCGCGTAGTGGCGGCGTACGTCTCCGTGGGCACCGAACCCGGCACCCTGGCGCTGCTGGACGCGCTGCGCGGGCGGGGCGTACGTGTCCTGCTCCCCGTGCTCCTGCCCGACAACGACCTCGACTGGGGCGCCTACACCGGCGAGGACTCCCTCGCGCGGGTCCGGCACGGCGGGAAGATGGCCCTCCTGGAGCCGTCCGGCGAGCGCCTCGGCCCGGACGCCGTGACGGATGCCGACGTGGTGCTGCTGCCGGGGCTGGCGGTCGACGAGCGCGGCATGCGGCTGGGCCGCGGCGGAGGGTCGTACGACCGTGTACTGGCCCGGCTGGCGGACTCCGACGCGCGTCCCTCCCTGGTGGTGCTTCTCTACGACAGCGAGGTCGTCGAGCAGGTCCTGGTGGAGCCGCACGACCGACCGGTGCACGCGGTGGTGACGCCCTCGGCAGTGCGTCGCTTCACCTGAGGCACCCGCCTTCCTGGGCAACGGGAGAAGGTGAAGGGGGCCCTCCACGCGCGCGTGGAGGGCCCCCTTCACCGGGCGGTCGCTCAAGGCTTGAGGACCAGGGTGTCGCTGGTGCTGTCGTCGACCGCCTTCTTCGAGAAGGACCAGTCGAGCAGCTCACCGTTGGCCCACTTGCCCGTCTGGTCGGTGTAGTGGGCGCTGAAGGCGTGCCCCGAAGCGCCGCTGAGGTTGATCCACTTCGACTTGTCGAGGTCGTCGAGGTTGACCACCATCCGCATCGACGGCACCCACACGACGCCATAGCCGCCGGCCGCGTTCCAGCCCGTCGCGTTGACCGTCGCCTCCCCGCCCCCGAGCTTCCAGGGGCCGCGGTTGAGGATGTACTGCAGGAAGCCGGGGCCGCTGGTGCCCAGCGTCTGGTTCTTCAGGAACAGGCGGTGCAGCCGCCCCCAGCTCCAGGTGTCGATGTCCTTGCCGAGCTTGGCGGTCAGCTCCCAGCGGGCGTCGATCAGGGCCCGCGCGAACAGCTTGTCGCGGTTGTGGTCGGCGCCGGGGCGGCCGCTGACCGACTTGGGCGTCGTCCACCACTCGCTGTCGGTCTTCTGCATGAGGTTGCGCACGACCTCGAACCAGCGGTCGCCGCCGTCCGGCTGCGCCTGGTCGGCGTCGCGCTCACCGCACTCGCGGACCTTGTCGGTGTCGTCGACCGGGCCGGTGCTGTTGACCGGGTCGACCCACAGGCACTGCCCCTCGACGCGCAGCTCCTTGGGCAGCTTGTTGCCGAAGGCCAGCTTGAGGATGTTGCGCCAGACCGCGTTGAAGTAGGCGGCCGCCGCCGAGTCGGCGTCCTGGGTGTAGCCCCAGCCCTGCAGCAGCTTCTGCGCCTCGCGGACGTCCGGGTCGTCCAGGTTGATCTTCAGCAGGGTGGGCACGAGCAGCCGGGCGATCTGGCTGTCGTTGTCCAGCTGCATCTGCCGCATGTCATCGGTGGAGATCTTGCCGCCGCCCTTGATCTTGCCCTTGATCAGGTCGGTGATCCGCTGGCTGCGCGCCCCGTAGCCCCAGTCCGTGGTGAGCGTGTAGGGGTACTTGTCCTTGTCGACGACGGCCTGGTTGGCGGTGACGATGTACCCGCGCGCGGGGTCGTACTCGTAGGGCAGCTCGTCGAAGGCGATGTAGCCGGTCCACTTGTACCTGGAGTCCCAGCCGGGCGCGGGGATCGAGCCGTCGAGGCCCTTCGCACGCGTGGGGATCTTTCCGGGCAGCTGGTAGCCGATGTGGTTCGCGGTGTCGGCGTAGACGAGGTTCTGCGAGGGCACGTCGAAGAGCTTGGCCGCAGCGCGGAAGCTGTCCCAGTCCTTCGCCTTGTTCATGGCGAAGACGGCGTCCATGGAGTTGCCCGGTTCCAGAGCGGTCCACTTCAGGGCGACGCCGTAACCGTCGCCGCGGTCGGGCGCCGCGGTGTCGACGGTGGCCTTCTTGCCGACGTTGACGAGCTCGTCGTCACGGTCGGACAGCAGGGGCATCCCGTCCTCCGTCTGCCGGACGACGATCTTCTTGGACGTGCCGCCGGCGACCTTGATGGTCTCCTCACGCGTGGTGAAGGGCTTGACCTTCTTGTTGTAGATGTAACCGTCGTTCCCGGAGAGCTTCTCCAGGTAGAGGTCGGTCACGTCGACGCCCGAGTTGGTCATGCCCCAGGAGATCGTCTGATTGTGGCCGATTATCACACCGGGCATGCCCGCGAAGGTGTAGCCGGAGACGTCGTACTGGCACTTGGCCGACACGGTGCGGCAGTGCAGGCCCATCTGGTACCAGACGGACGGCAGCGAGGCCGACAGGTGCGGGTCGTTGGCCAGCAGCGGCTTTTTGGTGATCGTGTACTTCCCCGCGACGACCCAGGAGTTGGAGCCGATGCCGTTGCCGTTCACGCCGACGGCCGTGGGCAGGTCGTCCAGGACGTTGTAGAGGCCCGAGAGCTGGCTCTGCAGGGCCGAGCCCGACCCGTTCGACGTTCCCCTGCCGCCAGTGGCGCCGCCGCCTGTGCTGCCATCCGTGCTGCCGCCCGTGGAGCCGCCCGTGGAGCCGCCGTCCGAGCTGCCCCCACTGCCGGTGTCGCCGTCGCTCTGCTTGAACGTCTTGGTCAGCTCGTCGTACTCGCCGTCCTGGACGATCGCCTGGTTGCGGTCGTACGGATACTGCGGGTACAGCTCGGCGATCTGCTGCGGGCCGAGACGGCTGGTCATCAGGGCGCGGTCGATCTCGTCCTGCATGTTGCCGCGCAGGTCCCAGGCCATCGCCTTCAGCCAGGAGACCGAGTCGACCGGGGTCCACTCGGCGGGCTTGTAGTCGTTGGTGAAGCCCAGGGCCGCGTACTCCAGGGAGATGTCCGCGCCGTCCTTGCCCTTGAGGTAGGCGTTGACTCCCTTGGCGTACGCCTGGAGGTACTTCTTGGTGGCGGGCTTCAGCTTGGTGTCGTACTCCTGCTGGGCTACGCGGTCCCAGCCCAAAGTGCGCAGGAACTCGTCGTTGTCGACCTGGCCCTTGCCGAACATCTCCGACAGGCGTCCGGACGTCATGTGCCGGCGGACGTCCATCTCGTAGAACCGGTCCTGCGCCTGGACGTAGCCCTGCGCCATGAACAGATCCTCGTCGGAATCCGCGTAGATCTGCGGGATGCCGTAGCCGTCCCGTTTCACGTCGACGGGCCCGGAGAGGCCCTCGAGTGTGATCGAACCCTTGGTCTGCGGGAAGGACGCGCGGACGGTGCTGATGGACCAGTAGGCGCCGTACGCGATGCCTCCGATGATGGCCAGCACCAGCACAAGCACGATCAAACGGGCTTTGCGCCCCTTCTTCCTGCCGGACTTGCCGGGCTTGTCACCCGATGTGGCGGTGGTGTTGGGGGGCATCGCTGTCCTTGCTGTCCTAACGCGAGCGGCAGGCGGTCCTGGAGTGCTGGAGCAACCATAGGCGCAGGGCCTCGCGCCACTTGACGCGGAGTCGGGTACCAGCACGGAAGGATGTTCGATCCTGCCTCGGCGAGCGTCAAGAAATCGTCAAGAGTTAGGTAAGGTAACGAAGTAGTTGGGTCCGGAGCGTGCCGCTTCGTGTCCGATGTATCCGATGCACGTGTGCGCCCGTACGCGAGGCGCGCACGCCGGTGAAGGGAACCGCCGCTGACTGTCCACCACCTCAACCAGCTCCTGCTCGTCTGCTCGCTCGTCCTGCTCGTCGCCGTCGCAGCGGTCCGGATCTCCTCGCGCAGCGGGCTCCCCAGCCTGCTCGTGTACCTGGGGATCGGCATCGCCATGGGCCAGGACGGCATCGGCGACATCCACTTCGACAACGCCGAGCTGACCCAGGTCATCGGCTACGCCGCCCTGGTCGTGATCCTCGCCGAGGGCGGTCTCGGCACGAAGTGGAAGGAGATCGAGCCGGCCCTGCCGTCCGCCACCGCGCTGGCGCTGGCCGGCGTCGCGGTGAGTGTCGGCGTCACCGCCATGGCCGCGCACTTCGTGGTGGGGCTGGAATGGCGGCAGGCGCTGATCATCGGCGCGGTGGTGTCCTCGACGGACGCGGCGGCGGTCTTCTCCGTCCTGCGCAAGATCCCCCTGCCCGCGCGCGTGACGGGCACCCTGGAGGCCGAGTCCGGCTTCAACGACGCCCCGGTGGTCATCCTGGTGGTCGCCTTCTCCACGGCGGGCCCTGTCGAGCACTGGTACGTGCTGGTGGGCGAGATAGCCCTGGAGCTGGCCATCGGCGCCGCCATCGGCCTCGCGGTCGGCTGGCTGGGCTCCTGGGGTCTCAGGCACGTCGCGCTGCCCGCCTCCGGCCTCTACCCGATCGCCGTCATGGCGATCGCCGTCACCGCGTACGCGGCGGGCTCACTGGCGCACGGCAGCGGCTTCCTGGGCGTCTACCTCGCCTCGATGGTCATGGGCAACGCGAAACTGCCGCACTGGCCTGCCACGCGCGGGTTCGCCGACGGCCTCGGCTGGATCGCCCAGATCGGCATGTTCGTACTGCTCGGCCTCCTGGTGACCCCGCACGAGCTGGGCGACGACGTCCTGCCCGCCCTCGTCATCGGTCTCGTGCTCACGATGGTGGCCCGACCACTCAGCGTCATGCTCTGCCTCACACCGTTCCGGGTGCCATGGCAGGAGCAGACGCTGATGTCCTGGGCCGGGCTGCGCGGCGCCGTGCCCATCATCCTGGCGACGATCCCCATGGTGAACGGCGTCGAGGAAAGCCGCCGCATCTTCAACATCGTCTTCGTCCTGGTCGTCGTCTACACCCTGGTCCAGGGACCGACGCTGCCCTGGCTGGCACGCAAGCTGCGGCTGGGCGGGGAGCCCGAGGCAGCCGACCTGGGCGTCGAGTCGGCGCCCCTGGAGCGGCTGCGCGGGCACCTGCTGTCGGTCGCGATCCCCGAGGGGTCGAAGATGCACGGCGTCGAGGTCAACGAGCTGAGGCTGCCGGCCGGGGCTGCCGTGACCCTCGTCGTAAGGGATGGAAAATCGTTTGTTCCTCTGCCGGCGACGGTACTGCGGCACGGGGACGAGCTGCTCGTCGTCGCCACCGATCCCGTCCGGGACGCTGCGGAACAACGGCTCCGCGCGGTGGGCCACGGCGGCAAGCTGGCCGGGTGGCTCGGGACGGGCAGCACCGGCGCGGGCCGTTAAGGGTATGTTTCGTACAGTTCACCCTCCCGCCAAATGCAGGTGAACGCGCCCGTCGTGCTCGTTTTCACAGGTACACCAGGCGTTGATCCCTGTACGATGAAGGCGCATTCTGATCGACCAACTCTGCCTGACGCAGTGCTGGCGCGACCGTATGGCGGCCGAGAAGCCCTCCGCAGTGAGTGCCGGCATCTACCGCAGTCCGCGCAAGAGGACAGCTCTCGGCGCCCCGGCCCCATGTGGGCCGCGCTACCAGGCGGCAGAAAGGCACGGGCCGTGGCATCCACGGTCACCTCCCGCCCGGGATACGGACAGCTGCTGCGCACCCGCGGTGCCTGGACGTTCCTGCTCCCCGGCTTCGCGGCACGCCAGCCGTTCGCGATGCTCACCATCTCCATCGTGCTGCTGGTGCAGCACACCACCGGCTCCTACGGCGCGGCCGGCGCCGCCGCGGCCGTCACCGGCGTCTCCATGGCACTGTGCGCCCCCTACAGCGGCCGTCTCGCCGACCGCTACGGCCAGCGCGCCGTACTTGTCCCCGGCGTGCTCGTGCACACGCTCTCCGGCCTCACCCTCACGTCCCTCGCCCTCGCTCACGCGCCCCTGTGGGCGCTGTTCGCGGCGGCCGTGCCCACAGGCGCGTCCGTGCCGCAGATCGGGCCGATGGTGCGGGCCCGCTGGGGCGTGAAGCTGAAAAACTCACCCCTGATGACCACCGCGGCGGCCTTCGAGTCCGTCACCGACGAGCTCACCTTCGTCTTCGGCCCGCTGCTGGCGACCGCCCTGTGCACCGCCGTGAACCCGGCCGCCGGTCTCATCACCGAGGCCTCGCTGACCCTGTTCGGCGGTCTGCTGTTCGCCGCGCAGAAGGGCACGCAGCCCCAGGTCGCCGTCGGGCACGCGCGCGTGGAGCACGCCTCGGCGCTGCGCGTCCCCGGGGTGCGCGTGCTGATCGTGGTCTTCCTGGGCATCGGTTCCGTCTTCGGCGGCATGCAGGTCTCGTTGGCCGCGTTCACCGAATCGATCGGCGAGCCCGGCCTGAACGGCGTCCTCTACGGCACTTTCGCCGCCGGCAACATGCTCTCCGGCCTGGTCTGCGGCGCGATCGCCTGGAAGACCTCCCCGCGGCGACGCCTCGTCGTCGCCTACACCGCGCTGGCCCTCGTCGCCTCCGGCCTGTGGGCCGCACACTCGGTGCTCGTGCTGGCGGGCCTCGGCCTCCTGGTCGGCATGTGCATCGCGCCCGCACTGATCACCGGCTACACCCTGGTCGAGGGCCTCGTCCCGGCCGGGGCCCGCACGGAGGCGTTCACCTGGCTGACGGGCGCGGTGGCGCTCGGGCAGGCTGCGGCCGTCACGATCGCCGGGCAGTTGGAGGACCACTTCTGGGGCGGCGCCGGTTTCCTGGTGCCGATGGGCGGCACAGTGGCGGCGCTGGCGGTCCTGCTGGCGCTGCGTTCGCGGCTGGAGACGCGCCCACGCGCGCGTACCGTCGCACGTGGCGTCGGTCACCGCGTGCCGGTGACAGTGGACTGATGCTCGGGAATGCGTCAAGATAGACCGTCGTTAGCACTCACTGAGTGAGAGTGCCAGGAGGAAGACAAGTGCCGACCTACCAGTACCAGTGCACCGAGTGCGGCGAGGGCCTCGAGGCGGTGCAGAAGTTCACCGACGACGCCCTGACCGAGTGCCCCAACTGCGGTGGCCGCCTCAAGAAGGTGTTCTCCGCGGTCGGCATCGTCTTCAAGGGGTCCGGTTTCTACCGCAACGACAGCCGCGGCTCCTCGTCGAGCAGCTCCCCGGCGTCGTCCGCGTCGAAGTCGTCGACGTCCGGTTCCGACGCGAAGTCGTCGAGCTCGACCTCGACGTCCTCGACCTCTTCGGACTCGAAGTCGTCGAGCACCGGCACCTCGACCGGCAACAGCTCCGCCGCGTAAGGCCACTTCTTACGGGACCCTGTCGTCAACCGACGGCGGGGTCTTCGGCGTTCTCGACGGCAGTTAGGGTGCGGGACATGGCGAACAAGGCGGGCACGGAGCCCGGGGCGAACACAGACTTCGGGGCGAGCGCAGAGATCGAGGCGAACGCTGAGATCGGCGTGATCGGCGGGTCCGGCTTCTACGCGTTCCTCGACGACGTGACCGAAATCCAGGTCGACACCCCCTACGGACCGCCCAGCGACTCCCTCTTCCTCGGCAAGATCGCCGGCCGGCGGGTCGCCTTCCTGCCCCGGCACGGGCGCGGCCACCATCTGCCGCCCCACCGCATCAACTACCGGGCCAACCTGTGGGCGCTGCGTTCGCTCGGGGTGCGCCAGGTCCTCGGTCCGTGCGCGGTGGGCGGCCTGCGCCCCGAGTACGGACCCGGCACGCTGCTCGTGCCCGATCAGTTGGTGGACCGCACGAAGTCGCGGGTCGGGACATACTTCGACGGGCTGCCCCTGCCCGACGGCACCGTGCCCAACGTGGTGCACGTGTCCCTGGCCGACCCCTACTGCCCCGCCGGACGCTCGGCTGCGCTGAAGGCGGCGCGCGGGCGGGAGTGGGAGCCGGTGGACGGCGGGACACTGGTCGTGATCGAGGGGCCGCGGTTCTCGACCCGCGCCGAGTCGCTGTGGCATCAGGCGCAGGGCTGGGCGGTGGTGGGTATGACGGGCCATCCGGAGGCCGCGCTCGCCCGAGAACTCGAGCTCTGCTACACGTCGTTGACCCTGGTCACCGATTTGGACGCGGGTGCCGAGAGCGGTGAGGGCGTGTCCCACGAGGAAGTCCTGCAGGTGTTCGCGGCGAACGTGGACCGGCTACGAGGCGTCCTGTTCGACGCTGTGGCCGCACTGCCCTCGAACGAGGAGCGGGACTGCCTGTGCACGAACGCGCTGGGCGGACTGAACCCGGGGTTCGAGCTGCCATAGGCGGAACTCCTCGTTCGGGTGAAGGAGTTGTCCACAACCCGTCGGTAGTCCACCGGCTCCGGCGAGCGGCGGCGCGAAGTCTCATCGTGGTTTCGCAAGTCCGTCCCTCGTCGCAGGTGGTGATCCCATGTCCGACCCCTTCCCCGCCCGAACGTCTCCACTCGCCCCTCCCGCTCCACTCCCTCCTCCCGCTCCTCACAGTCGTCCCTCTCCCCTCGCTCCGCAGCCGCCTCTTCCGCGCACGTCCGCGGCGTACCCAGCCGGTGCGGACGCTCCGGCCACGTGCGAGGTGCCGTCCTTCGCTCCCGTGCGGGTCCGCGGCGGGCGGTACCGGCTGCAACGGCTCGTGCGGAGCCGGCGACGGGCCCTCGCGATCGGTCTCGCCATCACCGCCGCCGCCCTCGTGGCGGCCGGCCCACGGGTCGGCGGTCCGGCGAGCGGACATTCAGACAGAGGCGCGGGCGGGAGCGGGAAGGCGAGCCAGGGCTCGTACGCCCGCGCGCAGACGCCGGTGCGCGCCCCTGCGTCTGATCCGCGCGCCGCGGAGAAGGTGACGGCGCCGGTGCGGATCGCCGACGCGGCCACCGTCGGGCTCCTGCGGCCCGGTGACCGGGTCGACATCCTCGCCGTCGCCGAGCACACGGCGTCGGGCAGCGGTGGGGGCATGGGCGATGGCGTGGGCGGCGACGCCCATGTGGTCGCGCGCGGGGCGCTCGTGACAAAGGTGCCGGAGCCTCTGGACACCTCGGCGGGCGCCGCCGACGGCGGTGCGCTGGTCGTCCTCTCGGTGCCCCGGTCCACTGCGGCGCGCCTGGCGGGTGCGAGCGCGACGGCTCAGCTGGCGGTGACTCTGTGGTGAAGTCAAGTCCCTCGTTCGAGCTACCCAAGGAGACACGGGCGCGTCGCACTGACGTAGGTTGCGGAGCTGTTTGTTCCACAACCTGTACATGTGAGGAGTGTCCCCGAGGTGAGCGAAAAGAAGGCAAGCGTCTGGCAGGGTTTCAAGACCTTCCTGATGCGCGGGAACGTAGTCGATCTGGCAGTCGCGGTGGTGATCGGCGCGGCCTTCACGAACATCGTCAACTCGGTGGTGAAGGGGATCATCAACCCGGTCATCGGAGCGGTCGGCACCAAGAACCTGGACAGCTACAGCTCCTGCCTCAAGGGCCCCTGCACGGGCACGGGCGACAGTGCGACGGGAGTGCGGATCCTGTGGGGCTCCGTCCTCGGCGCGACGCTCACGTTCGTGATCACCGCGGCGGTCGTCTACTTCCTGATGGTCCTGCCGATGTCGAAGTACCTGGCGACGGTGGAGGCCCGCAGGAAGGCCAAGGAGGGCACGCAGGAGGTCATCGAGGTGACCGAACTGGAGGTCCTCAAGGAGATCCGCGACGCGCTGGTCGCCCGACGGGGCTCGGGCCACAGCGAGCGGTAGCGACGCTGCGGACGGTACTGCGCCGGGCGGCCCTCCGGGTTCAGATGTGGTGGGGCGGCTTCTCGTCGAGGAAGCGCCTCAGGTCGGCGGCGTTGTCGCCGTCGGAGGCAGGGCGCTCGCCCCACCCGCGGTCGGTGTCGTCCGAGGACTGCCGGTCCAGCGGGTCGTCGAAGATCAGCGCGGCCTTCGGCGCGCGCGGCTCGGGGCCGGCGGAGGTGCTCATGCCTCCAGGGTACGGCCCTGGGGCCGGCCCGGTTGAGGGCCGGACCACCCGCCCCGAACTCCGCGGGCAGGCCCTCGGCCCGCGCGGGTCCGTGGATTCCGCACAAGATCTTCCGGCGGTCAACTGCTGTGCTGAGAGCAGTGACCGACGAGGGGGAGGGGGATCAGCGTTGGTACGCCCTTGCCGATCGGCTCGCCCTGCCGGAACCGCTCACGGAAGAGCGCGGGCCCGGAGCCGCCTGCCGCACGCCGACGTCGGTTGCCGGCCGATCCGAACCACGCTGTGCCAGGCGCGCACTGGCGATCACCAAGCACAACCAGAGCTAGACGCAATACCGGTGATTCAGTGCACCCGAAGTCACCGGCTATTGCGTCTGGCGCATCCCCCACAGCCTGACCAGCCCGCTCACCGCCCTGTCGATCTCCAGGGCGCACTCGTACAGCTCCTCGCGGGGCCTGCCCCAGGGGTCCGGGATGTCGTCCTCGGCCGGCGGGACCGGGGCCGCGGCACCGCGGCGGGTGGCCGCGGCCGCCACCACGGCGCCGAATTCGCCCCCACCCTCCGCACCGCCCCCGTCCGCGAGCCGCACGAACTCCTTCAGGGTGAAGCATCGCCGCATCGCCGACGGCGCGAGGCGCACTGCCGCCTCCCGGTGCTCGCGCGCGAGCCCGAGGACCAGTCCGGCGCCCACCACGAGCTGCGCGGTGAGCGGGCGGGAGGTGAATCTGCAGCCGTCGCCACCCAGCTCCTCCACGACCGCCCGGGTGGTGTCCTCCATACGGGAGCGGTGCCACGCCTGCGTGCCGGCGCTCTCTGGCCGCAGGGCCGCGCCGGGCGGCAGCCTCGCCGCCAACAGACGTTCGGCGAGCACCGAGCGGTGCACGTTTCCGGTGCAGACGAACAGGACCCGGGTCATTTCCCGTCCGTGGGGTTCGTCGCCGTGGAGGCGGCCCTCCCTTCCAGCAAGGCCGACATACGCGGAGCGGGCAGCTCGCCGTACTGCCCGTAGGCGCCGTAACCGCCATAGCGGCCACCCTTGGGAACAGGAGCCATGCTGAACACCGTGCCGAGCACGCGGACGCCCACGCGCTCCAGCGCCTCCGTGGCCGTGCGCACCTGGTCCTGGCTGGTCTTCGCGGCCCGTACGACGAGCAGCGCGCCCTGGGCGAGGGAGGCGAGCCCCACGGTGTCAGCGACCGGCAACAGCGGCGCAGTGTCGACGACAACGACCTGGTACATGTCCGCAAGCTCGCGCAGCACCTCTTCCATGCGCGCCGAGCCGAGCAGTTCCGCGGGGTTCGGCGGCACAGCGCCGCTGGCGAGCACCGAGAGTCCGCCGGTGACCTCCTGCATCACGTCCTCGAGACGGGCCTGTCCGATGAGCACCGTGGTGAGGCCTGCGTCCTGGACGAGGCCGAAGGTCGGTGCCACGCACGGACGGCGCAGGTCACCGTCCACAAGGCAGGTGGAGACGCCACCCTCGGCGAGCGAGAGGGCGAGGTTGATCGCGGTGTTCGTCTTGCCCTCACCGGGCACCGAGCTCGTCACCACGATGATCCGCGGCGGATCGTCGACCTGCGAGAACTGCAGGTTGGTACGCAGCTTGCGGAAGGCCTCGGCGCGCTTGGAGTGCCCGTCGGAACTGACCAGCGGCTGCCTCGGGGCGTTCCTGTCGTACGGGATGGTACCCAGGCCTGGCAGAGAGCTGAATTCGCCCAGCGTCTCGCTCGTCTTGAACGTGCTGTCGAGCGTCTCACGCAGGGCGACCAGCCCGGCAGCGAGCAGGAGGCCACCGAGCACACCTGCGGCCAGGTTCAGCAACGGGCGGGGCGAAGCGGGACCGGTGGGGGCGATGGCTTCCTGTGTGACGCCCAGGGAGACCGGGGACACAGGCGCGGCATCCTCGCCCTTACCCCCCTTCTTGGACTGCGGCGAGCGGACCGCGTGCTTGGGGGTCTCCAACTGCTCGATGACCGAGCTGAACCTTTTTGCCACGGCGTTGGCGATGCGCGCCGCACGCTGGGGCATGGTGTCCTGGACGGTGATGTCGATGAGTACGGTCTTGAGCGGGACGACGGCGGTGATCCGGGACGCCAGCTCCTCCGGGGTGCTGCGCAGCCGCAGCTGTTTCACCACGGGAGCGGTGACCTGACGGGTCCTCACGATCTCGGCGTACGACTGCACACGCGCCTGCGAGAAGGTCTGCCCCTGGTTGAGGTCGACGGTGTCATCACCGGTGCGAGTGGCGACGAAGAGCTGCGTCCTCGCCTCGTAGACAGGGGTGCTCAGGCTTGTCACGGCGAGCGCCGACCCGACCGAGAGAACCAGACAGACCACGACCGTCGGCCAGCGTCTGGCAAGAGCCTTCAGGAATCCTTGGAGATCCAAGCTGCACCCCTCACAGGACTGAGGGAACGACCCCATTTGAGGCTTTCTGTTCCCTACGGACGCAGTCGACCATAGGGACTCGGGCGCTTCGAACGAGGGATCCACCACCCCGTGTCGACCCCTCGAACGATCTTTGCGACAGACGCCGCGTGAGCGGGGACTCCACCAATCCGGTGACTTCATGCGCGGCCGCGCCAGTAAATGTCGCCGTGTTCCGCATATTCCATATATCCAGATCTTGGTGCCCACTCACGCCTCACGGCCGCCGCAGGCCCAGGCCCGGACCCAAGTCGAGGAGATTGATGAAGATGACAGCATCGCGCAGATGGCGGGCCGCACTGGTTTCGGCGGCATCGACCGCCATTCTCATCGGAGCACCGCTGATGGGGGCGCCCGCAGCCTCGGCGCAGCCGTACCCGCCGCCACCCCCGCCCCTGTCCGTCAGTACCACCACGGTGACAGCCGGGGGGCAGTTGAGTTTCAGCACCGTCGCCGGCGTGTTCGCCGCCGGGGCGAACGTCACGGCGCTGTTGGAATCAAACCCGGTCGTGCTCGGCCACTTCCGGGCCCGGACCGACGGATCGGTTGCGGGCACGGTGACCATTCCGACGAGGACCATTACCGGCTGGCACGTCTTCCGGCTCACCTCGCGCCACCCCGACCCGAGTGTCGGCGTCAGCATCTACGTGGAGGGTCGGATTGCACCCACCCCCCACCCGCCCCTCCACCCGCCCCTCCACCCGCCCCTCCCGGGCAGCATCGGGCACCACCACGAGCCAAGGAGCCGTGGGCACAACGGACCTGGTGACACACGCGACGCCTCCCACGAACTCGCCGCAGCCGTCGAGCCGGCGGCTTACCCGCAGACGGACCAGAACGCCAAGAAGCTCGCGGCAACGGGCAGTGACAAGGCCCTGGTGATCGGCGGCACCGCGACCGCCCTGCTCGTGGCAGGCGGTGGCACGATGCTGGCCGTACGCCGTCGTCGCAGTTCCTGACGGATCAGGACGTGCATACGACGGAACAACGGCGTCCCGGCCGGGGCCGGGACGCCGTCCGCTTGACTGGAACCAGTCGTTCCGGCAACCGAGCGGCGGACCGTCGCCGCACATCGAGATACGCCCTGCCGACAATCACGGCGCTCCTGGTCACCGGCTCCGTCTGGATCGCGACCACCGCGCCGCTCACCCGATCGGAGCCACTCTCGGCCCAGCGGAACGTCGAAGCGGTGTCCGCCGATCCGGCCGGCCGAAGCCACACGCACGGGCGGCAGGCCGGCCCCCACCGGGTCGAGCACCTGCGGGTGAAGGTCCTCGAAACCCTCCCCCACGACCCGGAATCGTTCACACAGGGCCTGGAGATGACGGGCAGCACGCTCTACGAAGGCACCGGGCTGTCCGGTCACTCCTCCGTACGGTCCGGGGCCCCTGGCACGCCGCCCACGGCCCGCGTCGGCCTTCCCGCTCCTCTCTTCGGTGAGGGGATCACCCTGGTGGGCCGGACCCTGTGGCAGCTGACCTGGCGGGACCGTATCGCCATCGAACGGGACGCGACGACACTGAGGGAGCTACGCCGCCTCCCCTACCCCGACGAAGGCTGGGGCATTTGCTTCGACCGCCTCAAGAGGCAACTGGTGACGAGCGACGGCTCGGCACGACTGGCCTTCCGCGATCCGCGCACCCTCGCGAAGACCGGCGAGGTCACCGTGACCGAAGACGGCCGACCGGTGACGAGAGTGAACGAGCTGGAGTGCGCCGATCACGCCGTCTACGCCAACGTGCTGTCCACCGACCGCGTGGTGCGCATCGACCCCCTCACCGGCACGGTGACGGCGAGCATCGACGCCTCAGGCCTCCTGCGTGCCGACGAACTCGTCCCCGGCTCCACCCTGAACGGCATCGCGGCCGTCCCCGGAACGGACCAGTTCCTTCTCACGGGCAAGTTCTGGCCCAAGATGTTCCGTGTCGCCCTTGTTCCGGCACAGCCGCCGAGCCGAACCGCCCGCTGAACCAGCAGTGGGCGGCGGCGCCTTCCTGCCCACGGTTCTCATCGTTGCCCCTCCACTTACAGGGGCCCTGATCACACCGTCCCCGCACGGGCCACATCCCTGTACAGCCCTTCGAGTTCAGCGACTTTCAGGGAGCCGCGCTCGGCGTGACTGATCAGCTGATGATTGATCAGGCGATCCCCGGCGTCCAGCGGCCCGGTACTTGAGAGAGCATCAGCCAACGAGCTGACCAGCGGATCGGGAAGCAGGTCCGCCAACAGGCCGTCCGCCACCAGTTCTCGGTAGGGCGCGATGTCGGAGAGCAGCAGTCGGCACCCGGCAGCCGCGGCTTCAAGCACCGATGAGCTTCGCTGGTCGGCCCGGGGAACCGAGATCGCCGCATCGCTGGCGCGCATCAGGCTGAACATTTCAGCCTGACCGAGTGGCTGTTCGATGACGGTGACCCGGCCGGCCAGATCTTGCGCTCGGGCGCGCAGAGGCTCGAGATATTGCTGCTGCGCGAGTCTGGCAGCGGCATGAGCCGGCCGGTGCCCCGCCAGCAACACGAGGAACAGGTCAGCCCGGACCCGCGCGACACGGGTGAATGCCTCCAGAATCTCGCGTGTCCGGTACACCTCCGACGTGCTGCGGACCGACAGCACGACCGTGGCTCCGGCCGGGATCCCGTACCTCGCACGCGTCATCCGGGGATCGGCGTCGTTGCCGGCATCCAGCAGCACGTCCGGGACCCCCCAGGAAAGAACCGTGATCCGTGAGCGGCGGACCCGGTATCGGCTCGCGACGTGCTCAGCCACCTCCTGGGAGGTCGGCACCACACGGGCGGCCCGTCGGAGCGCCAGCCGAGCGACCGACGCCCGGCCTGGATGCCGCTCGGCCGCGCGCAGTTCGGATCCCCACGGAGTGATCACGACCGGCACCGCTGGGCGGGCCGGCAGCAGGAGGGAGAGCGCCCCGTGCAGGCCGAGCGAATGAACATGGATGACATCCGGCCGCACCCGGCGCACCTCGCGGCGCAGCCAGTGCCCCGCCCGTACTGCCCGCAACGGCAGGAACGCTCCGGTGGGGGCGGACACGGCTCGCCAGCCGTCGGGACGCAGGTCCGGCTCATGCCAGCTGCAGACAGTCACCTGATGCCCCCGCACGGCCAGGTCGTCCGCCCAGCGCCGGGTGTGCGCCGACGTGGCCGGCGCGAGCAGGACGACACGCAGCGGCGCGGGCGGCGAATCGCACGGGCCCAGCCGTCGCACGACGTGATCACGATCCGGCACGGCGCTCCCTGAGGACGAACCAGCCCTCGCCCGCCGCAGCTCGCAGCCGTCCGGCCGGGTTCCGCGTGCAGCGGTCCCATGCCATCGCCACCGCCGGCCGTCGTGCGTCGGCGAGCACGCTTCCGGCCGCGGTCAGCAACGCGGTGTGCAGGCGGTGGTAGGCGGGACTGGCGGGCGCGCGGTACCGCAGGTCGTATCTGGTCCGGTACCCCAGGTCGAACTCGGCCGGCGAGTCGCGCAGCCGGTCCGCGACGTGCTGGTGGACAGCCACCCCCTGATGCCGACTCAGCTCACAGAGACCGAAGAGGGCGAAGACGGCACCGTTGAGAATGTGACTGACCGGTTCCGACGGGCACTCATCGAGCAAAGGCCGCCCCAGTTGGTCGTCATCCGAGCAACCACCCGCGGCCGGCGACCGGAGCATCACTTCCACCACGCCCTCGCCCGTGTCAGGACAGGACCGCTCGTCGGTCGTGCCATACCCCCGCAGCACCACGGACACCGCCAGGCCCTGGGCCATGGCCGAGTACCAGCCCGGGCGCACCTCGTACCGGGGCACTGGTCCCAGGCGCTCGTGGTCGCGCACGCTCCCGGCGGTCATCGGCCGCAGGCCGAGCGGGTACCTGCCCGGCCGGTCGGCCGGCATGTCACCCGGCAACGGCATCGCGTCGGCCGGGAAGCTCGGCCGCCGCAGATCGCGCACCGCCTCCCCCGCCCTGCCCGGCAGCGCAGCCCCGGCCCGCACCATGTCCTTCACGCCGGATTCTCGCGGCGGAGCCGCCTGCGACGCCCTCGCGCGGCCAGCGCCTGGTGGTACAGATCGTTCACCTGACTGACTGTCTGAGCGATGTCGAACTGCCGGAGGGCAAGTTCACGACCTTGGCCGGCCATGCGCAGACGCGCTGCAGGATCGGCGACCAGCGCGGTCACGGCCTGTGCCAGTGCCGTCGGATCGGCAGGCGGAACCAGCAGGCCGGTGCGGCCGTGCCGGACGGTGTCCGGCAGGCCACCGACCTCGGTTGCCACTACGCCCTTACGCATGAGCAGCGCCTCCACCACGGTGTAGCAGGCGGACTCCTCCATCGACGGGTTCACCAGTACGTCCAGCCCGGCCATGACCGAGCTGATGTCGGACCGGAATCCGGTGAACAGGACCCGGTCGGCGACACCGAGCCGGGTGGCGCGGCGTTCCAACTCGCGCCGGTACTCCCCGTCCCCGACCAGTTCGTCGCCGACGACGAAGAACCTGGCGTCGGGGATGTGTCGCAGGACCAGCGGAACGGCGTCGATGAAGACTTCATGCCCCTTGACACCAACCTGACGGAACGCCCGCGACTTGCTCGGATACATGTACGCGACCATGCCGATGGCCGGCGTGTCGGCGGCGAGCCCGAACTCACGGCGGAACGGCTCCGGCGGGGTTGCCGGATCGAACCGGTGCACGTCGCAGCCGTAATAGCTGACCGCGACCGACCGCGCACCCATGGCCTGGTAACGGCGGGCGATCGCCCGGCAGGATCCGATCACCAGATCGTCCCGCCACAGCGAAAGGCGCTCCAGGATCCAGAAGGGCGCCATCCGTAGATGCACCACTCCCGGAACCTGCGACACGACCAGCGCCGGCCGGTGGGCTGCCGACGCCACTCGGGCCACGAGCTTGGCGATGATCAGATGCGAATGGATGACATCCGGCTTGTACACCCTGACGAACTTCATCAGCCGCCACAGCCCAGCCGTCAGCCCCGGCAGCTGCCTGATCCGACGGGGCAGTCCGAACGGGATGATTTCCACCCGGACACCGGGGATCGAGCGCAGCCGGTCGGCGAGTGGGCCCTCTCGGGGCAGTAGCGCGCACACCTCGTTGCCCAGCTCGGCAAGGCCCCGCACCTGGTCGTGGAACCAGCTCCCCCCGACGGCAGCCGAGCTGATCTGCAGGATGCGCAGGGGCCGCGGGGGCCTCCCGATCTCGGACGTACTCATCGCGCCACCGCCACCGCTGCCGATGCCCGTGCCCGTGCCGGCACCGGTGGCGGTGGCGGTGGCGGTACGTCGGCCTGATCTGGCTTCGCAGCCAGGATGATCAGCATCAGACCGGCCAACAGAGGGGGAACCAGCAGGACCTCGCCGAACAGCGAGCAGACCCCCGCACCGACCATGGCCAGCAGTGCCGCCTCGCCCGCGGGATCACCGGAGCGGATCGCCCGCCACGCCCGGCGCGCGCCGAACACGGCAAGCGAGCCGATGCCGGCCATGCCCACCAGGCCGGTCTGCGAGAGCACTGTCAGGTAGGTGTTGTGCGCGAAACTCAGGGACGGGAGCTGTAGGAGCATGACCTCGTAATCACCGGTGACTTCGTAGTAGGCGGACAGCTCTCTGGCGAAGTTCAGGTATCCGACGCCGAAAGCCGGGTGGTCCTCGAACATCCGCAGGGCGCTGCTCCAGAGGTCGAGCCGTACGGCGGAGTCGGCGTCCATGGTGCCGCCGCCGAGCATCGATCCGAACCGGGCCGCGATCGCGGCGGGCAGCAGCGGCAAGAGGCAGACCGCACCGAAACCCAGGGCCAGGATGCCGCGCATGGATCTGCGGAGGGCATAGGCCGCGACCACCGCGATTCCCGCGAGATAGGCCGCGCGGCTCAGCGAGTACGCAACTCCCAGGGCGAGCACGACGACGCCGGCGCCGGTTGCCAGCCGAGGGAGGCGCCCTCGGACGGCCGGATAGCGACTGAGCAGGACTGCGGCCGCCATGACGAACAGAGCACCCACGGCGTTGTGGTTGGCCGCGGCCTCTTGGGTCATGGCCACAGCGGCGGTGACGGCAGGGGCGAGATCCGTCCTCGTGGCGAAGATGGAGTCGACGTGGACGATCTCGATCACGGCGAGAATCACGCTGCCACAGCAGAACAACAGGAGAGCCCGGTCGAGTACCCGTCCAGGTTCGGCGACCAGTGGCAGCAGAAACAGCGGCGCGCACACCAGCAGCAGGTACTGCCATGTGCTGGCACCCTGCACATCGGTGTCACCGAGCACTATGCCGGCGACCGCCATGTAACCGACCGTGCCGACGGTGGTCAGGACGCCGATCAGCTTCGGCCGCGCGATCCCCCGGCCGCCGGCAACACGGCCCAGCAGGCAGATGAGCATCAGAGCCCCCAGCACGCTTGGGGTGATCAGCGAAGCGCCGACGCCGGACTGCGAGAGCGGAATCGCGGCCGCGAGCACATACAGACCCGCGTCCCGGATCATCAGACAGGCCAGCGCGATGACCACGAGCCCGGCGGCGGGACGGTACACCGTGGCGAGACATGCGGCACCCGCCGCGGTCAGGAGCCCCGCCACGACCATGGGTTCCCTCCGGGCCAGGCCGGACCCCACCGGCCTCGGGCACGCGCTGCGCAGGTGATCACCGACCGTTTTGACCGACCATCGCCCAGCGGACGGGCGCGAAGGGCCGGCCGGTCCCTCCTCGATGGCCGGCTCGGCCGTAAGCCCCTGGCGGGCGCGGACGCCCAGCCGGGCGCCCCGGCCGACGAGCGTCGCGAGCACCAGGTATCCGGCCGAGTCGGCCACGCCGGCACCGACCGCCGCATAGTGGGGTGTCAAGGCCAGGAGCAGCACGATGTTGACGATCGCGCCGAGCGCGGTGGCCGCGATCACCGGCCGGAGCAGGCCGACGGCCGCCAGATACGGCTGGATCGAGCGGGCCGCGCTGAACAGTACGAGGCCTGGGAGCATCGCCCAGATCACCGGCACGGCACCGGAGTAAGGCTGCCCGTAGACCGCTGGGATCAGGAGCGGTGCGGCTGCCGCCGCCGTGGCGGCGGCCAGAGCGGCGGCAGCGAACACGGTCCGTGCAATCCTGGCCGTCGCCCGCGCCTCGACGGCACCCGAAGTAACCGCGGGAAACATCACCAGCCCGACCGCCGTCGGCAGCAGGAGCAGCCCCTCGGCCAAGGGCAGTGCCACCGCGTACGCGGCGACGGCCGTAGCCCCGGCAAGCATGTGGATCAACGGCACGTCCAGACGCAGCATGCCGTATTGGATGAGATCCGGGAGGTAGGTCCTGATGGCAAACCTGCCGAAAGTGTGGGCGGACAGAGGTTCGCCGTCGGCGTGGACGCGGGTGATGGCTGCGATCAGCAGAACCCCGGCGCAGACCAGCTGCCCGGCCAGCGCCGACAGGAAGCAGCTGGCAGGGGTCAGCGATCCCGTGGCGAGCAGGCCGCAGACGCCGGCGAGGTAGCAGGCTGCGGGGACGGTGCTCACGAGGTTGTACATCGCGACCCGGCCACGGCCGATCTCGGCCATGCCGAGCAGCGTGGTCAGCAAGGCCACCGGGCACATGGTGGCCACGACCACCGCAAGCGGGAACGGCACGCCGAGCAGCACGACGGGCCAGAGATGACCGAGCAGCAGCCACAGTCCCGGCAGCACCGAACCGGCAACCAGGGAGAACGCCACGCTCCACCGGACGATCTGCCGGAACGCCGTGTGCGAGGTTCCGGCGAAGCGGGCGTTGGCGTTGTCCACGCCCAGGACCGTGACGACGCTCAGCACGCCGGGGACCGACATCATGACCGCGAACGTGGCCCGGCCCTGCACCCCCAGCTCCCGCGCCGCGATGACGCCCGCCGCGAAGCTCATCGCCGTGGCCAGCACTCGCGTGGCCAGCGTTCCCCCGATCGCCGCCGGACTTACCCCCGGCAGCCGGACGCGGAGACTCTTCGTGATCGACAGCACCAGGGAATGGCCTCCGGAGTCGTGAACGGTGCCGCTGGGGGCGGCGGATGTTCTCGCCGCCTCGGCATGCAGGCACAATGTAGCGGCACATATAGCGGAAAGTAGCGATGTGCGCACGGTGAGTAGTAGGTTTCTCGGCGTCGAGCCGTCACCGCCGGCCTGAAGGTGCCGGCGGCCAGACGGTGCCGGCCGTTGTGCCCGATCAGATGCGCGTCACCGCGCCGTGCCCGGCCGACGAGCCGCCGACGCCTTCGGTGGCGGTGAGGCCGCCGTAAGGATCATCGACGAACTGGCGTCACGGGCCCGGGGCGAGCTCATGCCCAGCCGCCGTCGGGTGGCAGGGCAGCTTCGGTGGAGGTGAGGACATGAGGATCTGGATCTTCAACCACTATGCGGCGCCACCGGACTGCGCCGCCGGCACCCGGCACTACGAGCTGGGCCGGGTGCTGGCGGCCGGGGGGCACGAAGTCACCGTTTTCGCCAGCAGTTTCAGCCACTTCAGCAGACGTGAGGAACGGCTCGCACCTGGCGAGAAAGTGGCCACCCGGACGATCGACGGCGTCCGCTTCGTCTGGGTCCGCACGCCGCCCTACACCAGCAACGGCTACAGCCGCGTGCTGAACATGGTCCACTATGCGGCCCGCGTGCTCTCGGCGCAGCGCGGCCTGAACCGGCCGGATGTGATCGTCGGCTCATCAGTGCACCTGGTCGCGGTGCTCGCCGCCTGGTGGGCGGCCTGCCGCCGCCGTGCCCGCTTCGTCGTCGAGGTGCGTGACCTGTGGCCGCAGACGCTGATCGACATGGGCGCGCTGCGCGCGAACGGGCTGCCTGCCCGGCTGCTCCGGCTGGTCGAGTCCTTCTGCTGCCGGCGCGCTTCCGCCGTGATCTGCCTCCTGCCCGGTGCCGCCGGCTACCTGCAGGCCCGTGGTGTGCCGGCCGACAAGATCCATTATGTGCCGAACGGGATCGCCGACTTCCCCCGGCCGAGGGATCCGGGCCAGCCGGCCGACCCGAACACTGCGGACCCCGGGAACCAGGCCGCCGACCTGATCGACCGGATCAGGCGCTTTCGCGAGGAGGGTTGCCTCACCGCCGGCTACGTCGGCTCGCACGGTCCGGCCAACGGGGTGGCGACCATCGTCGCGGCCGCGGCGGAACTGCGCGCTGCCGGCCGTCCGCGGGTCGCTGTGGTGATGGTCGGCGACGGCCAGGAGAAGGCCGCGTGCGAACAGCTCGCGCACCGGCATGGCCTGGACAACGTGCTGTTCTGGCCGCCAGTGCCGAAGCAGGCCGTGCCGGCCGTGCTGGCCGAGCTGGATGTGACGTTGTTCTGCCTGCGTGATGTCGCGGTCTTCAAGTACGGCCTGAGCAGCAACAAGCTGTTCGACTACTTGGCGTCCGGAAAGCCGGTGCTGTTCGCGAGCAACGCGCCCGGCAGCCCGGTACGCGAGTCCGGCGGCGGCGTGTGCGTGCCCGCCGAGTCGCCGGCGGAGATGGCGGGCGCGCTGGCCGAGTTGGCCGCGATGAGCGAGAGCGAACGGGAGCGAATGGGCGAGCGCGGCCGCCGCTGGGTCTACCGGCATCACGGCATGACCACGCTGGCGGGCGCGTTCCTCACCGCGGTCTCGGAACCGGCGAGGGGCCGGGGGCCGGTGACGGAGGCGGGGCTGTGACGCTGCACATCGTGGGCGCAGGCGGTTTCGGCAGAGAGACGCTGGACGCGGTGCGGGCGACAGCGGCGGCACCCGAGGTGGTCTTCGTGGACGAGCACCCGGCGGCCACCACACTGACCGGCTGTCCGGTGCTGCTGCCCGGGCAGTTGGCTGCGTCTGGCGGGCAGCAGGACGAGTTCGTGGTCGCGATCGCCGACGCGGAGGTGCGCCGCAGACTGGCCCGGCAGTTCGAGGACCGCGGACTGCGAGCGGCGACGGTGATCGACCCGCGGGCGGTTGTCTCCCCCACCGCCAGGATCGGGCGCGGCTGTGTTGTGCTCGGCCAGGCGTTCGTCTCCGCCGGCACCGTCCTCGGCGCACATGTCCAGGTCAACTACCATGCCAGCGTCGGTCACGACACGGTGCTCGAGGATTTCGTGACGATCCTGCCGGGGGCCAATGTCGCCGGCAGCGTGACCGTCGGCGCCGGGTCCACGGTGGGCAGCAACGCCGCCGTGCTGCAGGGCCGTCGGATCGGGCCGTCCGTCATGGTCGGCGCCGCGGCTCTGGTGACCCGCGATGTCGCCGCCGGTCAACTGGTCGTCGGCATCCCCGCCAGAGCCCGCTGATCGGTCCGGTCAGCGGCAACCGGCGGCCTGCGCTGCTCAGCAGGCGCCGATGATCGGCCAGGACCCGGGAGCCCAGATGCTCCGGTTCGATCACAGGATCTGGGTTCAGCACGTCGGCCACCGCTGCCATGTCCTCGCAGCCGCCGCGACGCCTGGTGGGTCACCGCCGCCCGCAGGGTGCCGGCACGGCGGTGACCAGGCCGCAGACAGATGTGTGATCGGCGGTCAGCGGGGGGCACCGACAGGCATCAGCTGGGCCGGGGCACTCGGTGACGCCGTTGCCCGGCCGACAGCGGCAGTCACCGCGTCAGCGATCTCGGCCACCTCCGCCTCGGTCAGCCGGTGGTGCACCGGCAGCGAGAGCATCGCCTGAGCGACGGCCTCGGTCACCGGCAGTGCCGCGGCGAGCCCGCTGCCGCCGTCCCGCTCGGCGAAGACCGGCTGCTGGTGTACCGGCGGGAAGTAGATCCGTGCCTCGATGCCCTGGTCCAGCAGGTCCGCGAGCACATGGTCGCGGATGCCGGGAAGCAGGCAGGTGTAGAGCGCCCAGGTGCCCCGCGCATCGGGCACCTGATGCGGCGTGGTCAGGCCGGGGAGCCCGGTCAGCCGCCGGGTCAGCGATCCCGCGACCAGCTGTTTGCGCCCCAGGATGCCATCCAGCTTGCGCAGCTGCACCCGGCCGATCGCGGCCTGCATCTCGGTCAGCCGCCAGTTGTAGCCAAGGCTCTCGTGCTGGTACAGCCCGCTCTGACCGTGGTTGCGGAGGAGTTTCAGCCGCTCCGCGACGCCCGGGTCGTTGGTCAGCACCATGCCGCCCTCACCGGTTGTGATGTTCTTGGCGGGGGTGAAGCTGAACATGGCCGACCGTCCGAAGGCGCCGACCGGTCTGCCCCGGTACTCGGCGCCTGCTGCCTGCGCGGCGTCCTCCAGCAGCGGCACGCCGGCCTCGGCACATACCCGCGCCAGCCCGTCGAGGTCACCGGGCTGCCCGGCGTAGTGCACGGTCATGACCGCCCGGGTGGCCTGGGTGATCCGGGCCGCGACCGATGCCGGATCGAGGTTGAACGTCCGTGGGTCGATGTCGGCGAACACCGGGGTGGCCCCGACGTGGCACACCGATGTCGCGGTGGCGACGAAGGTCATCGACGGGACGATCACCTCGTCGCCGGGTCCGATGCCCTCGGCGAGCAACATCGCGTTCAGCGCGGCCGTGCCGGTGCAGAACGTCACACCGAACCGCGCCTGATGCCGGTCGGCGAACTCCTGTGCGAAGGCCTCGTTCTCCGCGCCGTTGGTGAGAACACCGCTGCGCAGGACCCTTCGTACCACCTCCCATTCCTCCTCACCGAGGTCGGGACTTGCAAGCCGGATCCGGACGTTGCTGTCAGGCACCTGAGAGCACCCTTTCTGGTCTGCTGGCGATCGGATCGTTGTCGTGGCCGACGGTGGCTCCGCCCTTGGCCAGGACCGTCCAGACAGTGAGGAACAAGATGCCCAGGTCGAGCCAGAAGCTCTGGCGGCGGACGTAACGCAGATCCCACTCGATGCGCTCCGGCCAGCTCAGGCACTGTCGCCCGTGCACTTGCGCCAGGCCGGTCAGGCCGGGGGTGGCCAGCAGCCGTAGCCGTTGACGACCGGTGTACCGGCGTACCTGGTAGGGCAGCGTCGGTCGAGGCCCCACCAGGCTCATCTCTCCGCGCAAGACATTGACCAGCTGGGGCAACTCGTCAAGGGACATACGGCGCAGCACCCGTCCGACCGCGGTCACCCGGGCCGGATCGGCGTCACCTGGTCTCTCCGAGCCGCACGGAACATTGCGCATCGTACGCAGTTTCAGCAGGACGAACGGCCGGCTGTCGCGGCCGACCCGCTGCTGCCGGAACAGGACGGGTCTGCCGTGCGCGAGCAGGTGCGCCAGCGCGGCGATCGCGCAGAGCAGCGCGGCCGGCACGATGATCAGGCTGACCCCGACCAGGTCCAACATCCGCTTGCCGCGGTACGACCTACGGCGCGGCACCTGGTTGCCGACCTCGGCGTCGCCGGGAAGCGCGGTGGGCGCCTCCGCAGCCAACGAGCCTGCCCGGTACCGGCCCGGCACGGGCGAGGCGGTCATGTGCTGGCCTCCGCTCTTCCGGGCTGGCCGTGCAGCACAGGCAGGCAGGCAGGCTGCCCAGGGCCGGGCGCGGCGGCGAGGAGCGCCAGGGCGGCGCGTACCTCGTCGGGATCGGTGAGGTGACCGATACCGGTGATCTCACCGGCATCGAGTGCGGGCACCGGCACCTGTCTGACCAGCGGATGCCTCGGCCGATGGTCCGGTTCCCCACGGCCCAGCAAGTCCTCGATCAGCTTTTCGCCGGGCCGCAGCCCGGTGAAGACGATCTCGACGCGCCGCGATGCCGCGGCGGCCATACGGCGGGCGAGGTCGACGATGCGGACCTGGTCTCCCATGTCGAGGACGAGGACCTCACCACTCTCCCCGACGGCCACGGCCTGCAGCACCAGTTGGACGGCTTCAGTGGCTGTCATGAAGTAGCGAGCGACCTGCGGGTGAGTCACGGTGATCGGGCCGCCCGCAGCGATCTGCGCGGACAGCGAGCCGAGCAGCGAACCCCGGCTGCCCAGGACGTTGCCGAACCTGACAGACACCCAGGTCCCAGGGAATTCTCCGGCCATGTGCGCGGTGAGTCGCTCGGTGATCCGCTTGGATGTGCCGAGGACGCTCGCCGGGTCGGCCGCCTTGTCGGTGGAGACGTTCACGAACGACCGCACACCGCAGGCCGCAGCCGCTTGCAGCACGTTCAGCGTGCCGGTCACGTTCGTCTTCAGCGCCTCGCGCGGATACCGCTCGAGCAGCGGAAGATGTTTCACGGCCGCCGTGTGGAACACGATCTCCGGGCGAGTGTGCGCGAAGACCTCGCTGATGCGGGCGGCATCTGTGATGTCGGCGAGCACGACCTCGTCGGAATCGAGCAGTGCACGGCCGTGCAGCGCGAGCTGGATCGCGTGCAGCGCTGATTCGTCCCGGTCGAGCATCACCAGCGAAGCGGGACCCAACCGGTGCAACTGGCGGCACAGCTCCGAACCGATCGAGCCGCCGGCGCCGGTGACAAGGATGCGGCGTCCGGCGAAATGACCGGCAAGCGCCGTCAGGTCCAGACGGATCGGTTCGCGCCCCAGGAACTGGGTGATCCGCGGGTCGCGGACGTCGTCGATCCGCGCCGGTCCGGCGACCAGCTCCTCGACGCGCGGGATCACCTTGGTGATCAGGCCGATCGACTCGGCCCGTGTGATCAACTCACGGATCACCTGGCCGTCACGGCACCCGTCGGCAATGGCGACGACCATGACCGTCGCCCCGGTCTCCGCAGCGACCTCGGCGAGCCGCTCCCGTCCGCCGCGCACTCGGATACCGCAGATCCGCAGTCGGCGCTTGCCGGGGTCGTCGTCCAGTAGGGCAACCGGTTGGTACTGCGCGCCAGGCTGACCGGTCAGCCGCTGCACCAGTTGCGTTCCGGCGCTGCCCGCGCCGAACACAATCACCTTGACGGCGTTCGGGGCAGGCCGTCTCGGCCTGCGCTGGATGGCCGCGACTGCGGCCCGCACGGTGATCGTGGCGAGCACGCCCATCAGCACGGCGAGGTCGGCCGTGGCCGGTCTGCCGCCCACCAGGGGGAGCTCTGCCAGGTAGATGCCCTCCAGGAGCAGCGCGGTCAGCCCGGCGGAGACCAGCGCCGCCCTCAACTCCGCGCCGGTCTCTGCCTGATAGCGCCCGGAGTAGAGCCCACAGACAGTCCCGGCCAATACCGCTGCCATTCCTGTGACACCGCAGACGATGACCAGATCGACGGGTCCTACGAGCGGGTCGGAAGCGTCGTGGCTGGTCAGGTCGGCGATCAACAGGCCGCATGTCCAGGCGATCGCGTCTATGGTGGCTCGCACCACCGGTCGGCGATACCGAGCGAAAACGCCAGACCGACCGCTCGGCCGTGCCTGCGTTTCCTGTGCGGTTTGGAGAACGGCCGGTTGAATCGCTGTCAGCTTTTCGTTGCTGGCACATTGCCCACGCAAGGTGAACCCCGATCAGCAGGATGTCAATTGCCCGGGATCTATTTGGACATTTCGCTGACGGCCTGTCCAAAGACGCTACCGCGTCCTTTTGGGTGGTCATCAAAGTTCTTCGTCCTCGCGGACCTGCTTCTCGCGTGGGCTCTTCGTGTTCGCTCAACATGCACAGCCAGCGAGAATCCGACTCGGACGGTCGGACTACTTCGCGCACGGTTGGACAAGCACCTTGGTCGTCTGCGGCCGCGCCAACGGCTGCACCGGGACCACGGGGGTGCGCTCCGAAGCCGGTTCCAGCAGACGAACATCCACCTCTCGTGTCTGACCGGGCAGGAGTTCCACCTGTGCGCCCACTACCAGGTGACCGCGCTCCTCGGTCGACGACAGCAGAAGCCGCTGTCCGTCCAGGGTCGCGCCGGTGAACCGCGCACCGGAGCTGGCGTACAGGGAAAGCCAGATCCGTGTGGACCCCGGCGGGTGCGGGTGCTCGGGATCGTCGGAGCGGAGAGTGACCAAGGCAGGCAGACCCGCGGCGGGAGCGGAATTGGTCAGCCTCATCCGCACCACGCTGGGACGGGAACCGCCTTCGCAAGGACCGAGTTCGTAGGTCAGCGAACGTCCCAGATAGTAATCCATCTTGTTGCCCGCGAAATTGTTGACCACGAGATGAGCGAAGGGTCCTGTTGCCTCGGGAACTTCGCCCGCCAGCCCGGCTTCTTCCAACGCCGACTCGGTGGAGGCATCTCTGCTCCACATGCGCAGTCTGCCGTCATCGGCGTTCTGCCGCAGGGCCTGGAAGAGGGCCATGGAATCGGGGTGGTGATTCAGCAGGGCGGTAGCCACGGACTGCGCGACCTGCACCAGGAAACGTTTGCGTTCGATGTTGTTGTACGACGCGTAGAGGGTGCTCTCCGTGAGCTCTACAGTGTTCGCCGCCGTCAGCCGTTTTCCGTCCGGAAGTTGGACCGGTCCCGTGGCTTTGAGGACATGGGCGAGTCCGACGGGATCGGTCGCGATGGCCCCATCGAGTCGCTGTCCCGTGTGCCGCTGCCACAGTCCCACCCAGATCTGCGCCGCAAAAGGAAAATGAGCGGACAGATTCGAATTGGCCAGCCCCTGTGTGCTCTCAGCAGGTCCGTAGCGACCTTCGAACGCCGGTCCGAAGTCCGCCACGGGAGTGTTGGTATTCGGCAGCATTCCATCCGAGGCGAAGTCGTGCAAAGTGATGCGGCCACGGTCGGCGGTCAGGATGCCGAAGGTGCCAACGAGCCCACCGGTGCCCCGGGCCTCGGCATTGTTCTGGAAGGCAAAGAAGTAGGAGCGTGGTCCCGAGGCGCCCAGAACGGGCATCAGCAGCCGCGTCGTCGACTCCGCCTTGGAGACCGAGTCGGAAAGGCTCGCCACTTGGTCGGACAGCCGCTGCCGTGCCGTATCAAGGCGACGGATCGCCGTCGAACCGGGTAGGCCACTCAATCCCTTCTGGATTCCGGTCAGTTGCCGGTGCACATTCCCCAGCAGGTCCGTGGCCGCCGAAAGCCTGCGGAGGTCGACACGATCATTGTGCACAATCTGGCCGGACGAGAGCATCTGGTGCAGTCGCACCGCCTCCGGCAGCACTCCGGTGGCCATCTCGTCGGCGGCGACACTCAGCCCCCGGGCAGAGCGGAGCAGTGGGCTCATCAGTGGGAGTTTCTCGGCTACGCCCCACACCGGCGTGGCGGCCGCCCTCCGGGCGACCGCTGTGTGTTTCTGGATGGAGCCCAGCGCCTCGGCCGAGGGCCGGCGATGCCGGACCATGTCCGTACGGATTCGGTCGGTCGCCACCTGGGCCGCGACAAGATTGCTCTGGACCGCGCGGACCTCCCACCATAGGCAACCGGCCGACGCTACGGACAACAGGCCGCCAACTGCCGCAATCCACAGGATTGCCCTGCGATGGCGGCGCGGGACCAGCACCGCCACGCATGCCCGCGCACTCTTTCTGCCTCGCTCAAAGGCCCACCTGTCCGGTTGTTCAGCAGGCTCCCTCTCCCCAGCGTCCTTCAGGCCGTACGTCGGGTCCTTCCCTGCCGTCATCGCCCACCCATGAATCGAAGGGGTTCGTTTCCACCAGAACAGAGCACGTGGGTTACATCAGTAATGACAGTCACGACTCGTTGCAAACGTCATCGCGTCAGGGGACCGGAAACTGGATCCAAATGGCTTAACCATGAACATTTATGACGTGCCGTGAGCTTGCTGTCGGTCTCTTTCGTGGTGGCGGTGTGACGCCATGCGACGCCTCCGGGCACCGTGCGCGCTGGGCGAGACTGGCTCCCATGACAGTTGACGCTCTGACAGACGTCGTCGGCTTGCGCGTGGGACACGCCACGCGCACCGGCGACGGTTGGCTCACCGGCACCACGGTCGTCCTCGCGCCGGAGGGCGGCGCCGTGGCCGCCGTGGACGTACGCGGCGGCGGTCCCGGCACGAAGGAGACCGACGCCCTGGATCCACGCAACCTGGTGCAGCGGGTCGAGGCGGTCGTGCTGACCGGGGGCAGCGCCTACGGGCTCGACGCGGCGTCCGGCGTGATGGCCTGGCTGGAAGAGCAGGGGCGCGGGGTGCCCGTGGGGCCCGACCCCGCGCACGTCGTGCCGGTGGTGCCCGCCGCCTGCGTCTTCGACCTGGGCCGGGGCGGCGACTTCCGGGCCCGGCCGGACGCGGCCACCGGCCGGGCGGCGGTTGAGGCGGCCGCGGCGAGCGAGCCTGGCGCGCGGGTGCGGGAGGGATGCGTGGGCGCCGGGACGGGGGCGGCGGTCGGCCCGATGAAGGGCGGGGTCGGCACCGCCGCCGTCCTCCTCGACTCGGGGATCACGGTGGCCGCGCTGGTGGTGGCCAATGCCGTGGGGTCGGTGCTGGATCCCGAAACAGGGGTGCTGTACGGGGAGTTGTTCCAGGGGCGCGTGACATACCCGGAGACGCAGGTGCACGATGCCGCACGTCGGCGGCTTGCCGAGAGCGCGGCGAGGAACGCGTCGCCGCTGCTCAACACCACGCTCGCGGTGGTCGCCACCGACGCGGACCTGTCGAAGGCGCAGGCGCAGAAGCTCGCGGGCACAGCGCACGACGGGATCGCACGCGCCGTGCGGCCGGTCCACATGCTCAACGACGGGGACACGGTGTTCTCCCTGGCGACGGGCGCCCGACCACTCGATCCCGCCCACCCGCTCGCCCTGAACGACATCCTCGCGGCAGGTGCGGACATGGTGACCCGCGCGATCGTACGAGCCGTCCGCGCCGCCGAGTCGGTGGACGGGCCGGGCGGCCTGTGGCCCTCCTACGAGGAGTTGTACGGGGGCCGGTGACGTGCCGCGGGTCCAGGGCGACTCCGACTCGCGAAGGGAGCAGGAAGGCGGGCGGGAAGGTGGATTGTCCCGGTTCTGTCACGCGATGGTGCCAAGGGACGGCGGAGGGAACCTCACGGGCGGTCGGGTCCCTCCTTGTCCACGTACTCCACGTACTCCACGTACCGGAGCGGATCACTCACCTCACATGAAGCTGGAGCAGCCCGTGACAACGGCGGACAAAGCAGCGCGGCGTGCACTGGGAGCCTGTGCCGTCCTGGTGGTCGGCGCCCTGACCCTGACCGCCTGCGGGGGCAGCGCCACCGCCAAGGACGACGGCGGCAAGGACGGCAAGAGCTCCACCAAGACGTCCACGGCGAAGATCGCCATCTCGGCGCAGGACGGCTCGACAGGCGCGTCGATCAACGCGACCGGTGTGAAGGTGAGCGACGGCCGGCTCACCGAGGTGAAGATGACGGTGGCCGGGTCGGGACAGGCCGTCGAGGGCTCCCTGTCGGCCGACGGCAGCAGCTGGAAGCCGAAGGAGCAGCTGGAGCGCGGGACGAAGTATCAGATATCGGCGATCGCGAAGGACGCGAGTGGCAAGACCGCCGCCGCCAACTCCATCTTCACCACGGTCACTTCGGCCAACAGCTTCATCGGGACGTACACGCCGGACAATGGCACGACGGTCGGCGTGGGGATGCCGGTGTCGTTCACCTTCGACAAGGTCATCGGCGACAAGAAGGCCGTGCAGTCGCACATCACGGTCACCTCCAGCAGCGGTCAGCAGGTGGTCGGGCACTGGTTCGGGGCGCAGCGGCTCGACTTCCGGCCCGAGGAGTACTGGAAGGCCGGCTCCAAGGTCACGATGAAGATCGACCTGGATGGCGTCGAGGGCGCGAACGGTGTCTTCGGGGTGCAGAAGAAGACGGTCACGTTCACCGTCGGGCGGTCCCAGGTGTCCACGGTCGACGTGAACACGCAGACCATGACCGTGGTGCGGGACGGGCAGACCCTGAAGACGATTCCAATCTCGTCGGGCAGCCCGGAGCACACCACGTACAACGGGCAGATGGTGATCTCCGAGAAGTTCACGCAGACCCGCATGAACAGCCGGACGGTCAACCTGGGCGGCGAGTACGACATCCCGGACGTGCCACACGCGATGCGTCTGACGACGTCCGGCACGTTCATCCACGGCAACTACTGGTACAACCAGGGCAATCCGCCCTTCGGCCGCACCGGCACCAGCCACGGCTGCGTCGGGCTCGCGGATGTGCGGGGCGCGCAGGGCAACACGCCCGCCAAGTGGTTCTACGACAACTCGCTGATCGGCGATGTCGTGATCGTCAAGAACTCCCCGGACAAAACGGTGGCCCCGGACAACGGGCTGAACGGCTGGAACATGTCGTGGGCCGAGTGGACCGCGGGGAGCGCGGGCAGCACCGGGAGCGCGGGCTGAGCGCCCGGTAGGCGGAGATCGCCGGGAACGCCGTCTGACCGGCGGTTTCTGTCAGGTCGCCGGGCCGCGCGGGAACTTTTCGCGCGGCCTCCGCGTTTTCCCGGCGTACGTTTTCTCGGTTCCCGGACATGATGTCCGACCGAGGGGCTACGGTATGCACCCACAAGGTGACATGCAGCAACGCCGGGAGAAGCCTTGAGCGTTCCGTACGAGACAACAGCGTACGAACCAGCCGAGTCGCCCGAGTCTCCGGAGGAGCACCTCGCGCGACTGCTCGGTCGCGCCCTGAACTCGTTCGAGCTGCCTGACGAAGCCCTGCGGCGGCTCGACTGCGCCCTGGCCCACGACAGCTCGCTGCACTCCGCGCACCACAGCGCGGGTCTGCACCGGGAGACGTACCGGCACACCTGGCTGCTGGCCGACGGCTGCGCCCTCACGCTGTGGGAGCTCGTGCACAACACCGCGCCGGGCAGCGAGCCGCAGCACGAGGTGTATGTCGACGAGGAGGAGTTGCGCACCGCCACGGCCCGGCTGCCGCTGCCGGCGGATGCCCCGGACTTCGAACTGCCGGTACTGGTGCAGCTGGCGCCGGTCACCGCACCCCGTCATGTGTATGTGCCGGACGACTCGGCGGACCACGCGCGTCGGCTGCTGCGCCGCGCGGAGAACCCCGACCGGCCCGGCACGGACACGGCCGCGCTGCTGACGTCGGCGTTCGCGCACCAGATCACCCAGGCCTTCGGGCGCCCCTGCCGTGCGGGTCGTATCGGCCTCGGCTACTCGCTCTACGAGCATGCGTTCCTGCTGCGCGACGGCCGGGAGATCTCCCTGTGGGAGGTCGAGCACACGGCGACGCCCGACGGGCGGCACATGTGTGAGGTGTATCCGTCCGAGACGGCGGCCCGGGACGCGATGGAACGCCGGGCGGCACAGGTCTCCTGAGCAGGGGCGGGCGGATCGCCTCAGCAGGGGCGGGCGGATCGCCTGGGCTGGGGCAGGTCGCCTGAGCGGTGTGGACGCGCGTGGGCGTCAGCGGCCGCCGTCGAGTTGCCGTACGAGGCCCGCGAAGGCGTCCCGCTCCGCGGGGGTCAGTTCGACGCTCTCCAGATGGGGGCCGGTCTGCCGTTGGCTCGGGAGGGCCGGCAGGTCAGGGCGGGTGGGGAGCGCCGGAGGGTTGTCGGCACCGGAGCGGATGCGGCGCAGGATCCGGGTCAGGACGAGCAGCCAGGCGATGGACGCCACGGCGAGGACGGTCATGGCCGTCAGCTGAGTGGGCGTGAAATGCACAGGCATACCGCCCAGTACACACCACGGTCCGGGACGTTGGTCCCGGACCGTGATGTATCTCGCAGGCCACGCAGATCACGCTAAAGGCCTTTTTCCGCGTACGGAGTCACGGATCACCGCAGACAGTCGTGGAGAGCGACGCCGAGCACCGCGCCCCTTACGCGGCCACCGGCTGCTTCGTCTCCGCCGACGTGGCGGTCGCGGTCTCCTCCGTGCTCCCGGGTTCGGCGGCCCCGGGGGCCGGCTTGCGCAGGCCCTTGAGGACGACGACCACGGCCGTCGTCACGCACACGCCCGCCGCGATGGCGACCAGGTAGAGGAAGGCGTTGCCGATCAGCGGGATCACGAAGACGCCGCCGTGCGGAGCGCGGAGCGTGGCGCCGAACGCCATCGACAGGGCGCCGGTGACCGCGCCGCCCGCCATCGAGGCCGGGATGACGCGCAGCGGGTCGGCTGCGGCGAACGGGATCGCGCCCTCGGAGATGAAGGAGGCGCCCAGGACCCAGGCGGCCTTGCCGTTCTCCCGCTCGGTCGGGGTGAAGAGCTTCTTGCGGACGGTCGTCGCGAGTGCCATGCCCAGCGGCGGGACCATGCCCGCGGCCATCACTGCGGCCATGACCTTCATCGCGGAGTCGCTGGGGTCCTGGACGGCGATACCGGCCGTGGCGAAGGCGTATGCGACCTTGTTGACGGGGCCGCCGAGGTCGAAGCACATCATCAGGCCGAGCAGGACGCCGAGCAGGACGGCGTTCGTGCCGGACAGGCCCGACAGCCAGTCCGTCATGCCCTTCTGGGCCTCGGCGATGGGCTTGCCGATCACGACGAACATCAGGAAGCCGACGACCAGCGAGGAGATCAGCGGGATCACCACGACCGGCATGATGCCGCGCAGCACCGGCGGGATCTTGATCCGCTGGATCGCGAGGACGGTGCCGCCCGCCAGCAGACCTGCGGCCAGACCGCCGAGGAAGCCGGCGGCGATGTTGGAGGCGATCATGCCGCCGACGAAGCCGGGGACGAGTCCGGGGCGGTCGGCCATGCCGTAGGCGATGTAACCGGCGAGGACGGGGATGAGGAAGCCGAAGGCGACTCCGCCGATCTGGAACAGCAGGGCGCCCCAGCTGTCGACCTGGGTCCAGGAGAAGTGCTCCATGACCGAGGGCGCCTTGTTGATCTGCCAGCCGCCGATCGCGAACCCGAGAGCGATCAGCAGACCGCCCGCGGCGACGAACGGGACCATGTAGCTCACGCCGGTCATCAGCCACTTGCGCAGCTTGGTGCCGTAGCTGTCGCCGGACTCGCCAGTCCGCTCGACCGGTGTGCCGCCCTTGGCCGCCGCGCTGACCTCACCGCGCGCCGCCTTCCCGCGCACCTCGGTGATCAGTTCGGCGGGACGGTTGATGCCCGCCTTCACGCCGACGTCCACGGTGGGCTTGCCGGCGAAGCGGTCCTTGTCGCGTACGGGGACGTCGTGGGCGAAGATCACGCCGTCGGCGGCGGCGATGACGGCCGGGTCGAGGCGGGTGAAGCCGGCCGAGCCCTGCGTCTCGACGACCAGCTCGACGCCCGCGTCGCGGCCCGCGTTCTCCAGGGACTCGGCCGCCATGTAGGTGTGGGCGATGCCGGTCGGGCAGGAGGTGACGGCGACGATCCTGAAGGGACTCTCGGGTGCGGAGGCGGGTGCGGGGGCCGGGTCCGGGTCCTGGACCTGGGCCTGGCCCTGGGTGGTGGTGGCCGTGTCGGCGTCGGCGGAGGCCGCCGCCGACGCCGACACGGAGTCCTCTGAGGTGGGCGCGGACGCCGGAGCTGAGGCCGGAACGGACGCCGGGGCCGAGGCGGCCTCGGCCGCTGCCGCCGGGGCTTCCTCGCCGCGGATCAGCGCGGCCGCGGCGGCCGCGTCGCCGGCCGAGCGCAGTGCGTCGGTGAACTCGGCGTTCATCAGCTGACGGGCCAGCGACGACAGGATCGTCAGGTGGGCGTCGTCCGCGCCGGCCGGGGCGGCGATCAGGAAGATCAGGTCGGCGGGGCCGTCCGCCGCGCCGAAGTCGATGCCGGCGGCGCTGCGCCCGAAGGCGAGCGTCGGCTCCGTGACGTGTTCGCTGCGGCAGTGCGGGATGCCGATGCCGCCGTCGAGGCCGGTGGGCATCTGGGCCTCGCGGGCGGCGACGTCGGCGAGGAAGCCCTCCAGGTCGGTCACCCGGCCCAGGGACACCATGCGCTCGGCGAGGGATCGCGCCGCCGCTTCCTTCGTTGAGGCGGACAGGTCGAGGTCGACCAGGTCCGCGGTGATCATGTCGCTCATCGCGGGCTCCTTCGCACGCGTATCGCCCGGGGCGTGGGGTGGTGGGCGGGGGTGGGGACGGGGACAGAGGTGAAGCGGGGGGCGGAGGCGGGGCCGGGGAAACCCCGCCTCCGGGGGGCCGCAGGCGGGTTCGGGGCCTGCGTTCCCTGGTCAGCGGGGCGGCTCAGGGTGCCCCGCTGCCCGTCGTGGACGGCGAGTAACGAGGAGCCTCGCCGCGTCCCGGCCGCTGATGTGAACATTTCGGGCGACGTCAAGCGGGTCATGACACCGGCTCCTTCAGTTCGCGGTCCACCGGCACCTCGGTCGTGACCGTCACCGCCGCCGGGTCCAGGTCGGCCGGGGTCGGCATCACGCTGCCGGGCAGCTGGACGGCGGCGGCGCCGTGCGCGACGGCGGAGGCGAGCGCCGCCGGACCGCTGCCGCCGGCGATCAGGAAACCGGCGAGGGAGGAGTCGCCCGCTCCCACGTTGCTGCGTACGACGTCGACGCGTGCGCTCGCGAACCAGGTGCCCGTGTCCTCCACGAGCAGCTGCCCGTCGGCGCCCAGGCTTGCGAGCACGGCTCGGGCGCCCATCTCGCGCAGTTCCTCGGCCGCCTTCACCGCGTCACCCACGGTCGCCAGGGGGCGGCCGACGGCTTCCGCGAGCTCCTCGGCGTTGGGCTTCACCACGTCGGGCCGCTCGCGCAGCGCTTCGAGGAGCGCACGCCCCGAGGTGTCCAGCGCGATGCGCGCACCACCGGCGTGCGCCCGTGCGACCACCTCGGCGTACCAGGAGGGCGCGAGCCCGCGGGGCAGGCTGCCGCAGCAGGCGATCCAGTCGGCGTCGCGCGACTGCTCGCGGACCGTCTCCAGGAGCAGTTCCTGTTCCTCCAAGGACAGCTCCGGGCCGGGCGCGTTGATCTTCGTCAGGACGCCGTCCGACTCCGCGAGCGCGATGTTGGAGCGGGTGGCTCCGGCGACCGGGACCGGTGCGACCTCGATGCCCTGGGCGTCGAGGAGGTCGGCGACGAGTGCGCCCGGCGCACCACCCAGGGGCAGCACGGCGACCGTGCGCCGCCCGCCAGCGGATACGGCGCGCGAGACGTTCACGCCCTTGCCGCCCGGGTCCATCCGCTCGCCGGTGGCGCGGATGACCTCGCCGCGGTCGAGGGAGGGGACCTCGTAGGTACGGTCGAGGGACGGGTTGGGGGTGACGGTGAGGATCATGCCCGCGTTGCTCCGGCCCGCGTTGTTCATGCCGGTGCCGCTCGGGCTCGTACCGCTCGTCGTGCTGCTCATGCGCGTACTACTTCCGTGCCGCCGCGCTCGATCGCGGCCGCGTCGTCGGGGCTCAGCCCGCTGTCGGTGATCAGCAGGTCCACGTCGCTCAGGTCGCCGAAGCGGGCGAAGTGCTCCTGGCCGTGCTTGGAGGAGTCGGCGAGCAGCACCACGCGGCGCGCGGCGGCGACGGCCGCCCGCTTCACCGCGGCCTCGGCGAGGTCGGGGGTGGTCAGCCCGTGCTCGGCGGAGAAGCCGTTGGCGGCGACGAACAGGACGTCGGCGCGGATCTCGCCGTATGCGCGCAGCGCCCAGGCGTCCACGGCGGCGCGCGTCCGGTGCCGTACGCGCCCCCCGACGAGGTGGAGCTGCATGCCCGGGTGGTCCGCGAGGCGGGCCGCGATGGGCAGGCTGTGCGTGACGACGGTGAGCTCGGCCTCCAGTGGGAGGGCAGCGGCCAGGCGGGCGACCGTGGTGCCGGCGTCGAGGATCATCGTGCCCTCCGACGGCAGTTCCGTGAGGGCCGCCTTGGCGATGCGGTCCTTCTCGCCGGCGGAGGTGCCCTCGCGCTCGGCGAGATCCGGTTCGAAGTCAAGGCGTCCGACCGGTATGGCACCGCCGTGCACGCGACGCACCAGGCCCGCACGGTCGAGGGCCTTCAGATCGCGGCGGATCGTCTCCGCCGTGACCTGGAACTCCTCGGCCAGCGACAGGACGTCCACCCGGCCGCCGTCACGGGCGAGCCGCAGGATCTCCTGCTGCCGCTCCGGTGCGTACATGTCCGTTCGCCTCCGACCCTTACCAGGTTTATGCCCGAACTTGTGGTTTCGTCACGGAGGCTACGCCCGGATTTCCGGAAAGTAAACAGGTTCGGACCCGATTCGGGCATGAACGGACTTCCGTCCCACGATCGACCGCCCACCACCGCCCGGTCCGGCGTCGCCCGGTCCGGCGTCGACAGGTCCGGCACCGACAGGTCCGGCACCGACAGGTCCGGCACCGGCAGGTCCGCCGGACGCCCGGTCCGGCGTCGCCCGAGGCCGAGCTCTCGGCCCTGCCCTGTGGCGGCATGGCGAAGGGCCCCGCACCTGGGGTGCCGGGCCCTTCGCCTGGGGAGTGCGTGGGTCAGGTCATCCCACAAGCTCCGTCTCCCGCTCGTGCTCCCCGCCAGACGAGCCCTCCCCGCCACGGGTGCTCTCCTCGCCACGGGTGCTCCCCTCGCCGCGGGAGGCGTCCTCGCCATGGGAGGCGTCCCCGTCGTGGGAGGCGTCCTCGATCGCGCCCTCCACGTGCTGTGCCGGACGCTTCGGCAGGGCGAACATCAGCAGGAAGATCGCGAACATCACCAGGGCCACCCAGCCCAGGGCGTGCTGGAAGGCGTTCACGAAGGCGGGACGCACCTGGACCGGGGTCAGCCGGTCGCCGATCTCACCGAAGAAGACGACCGCGACGAGGCCGAGGCCGAGCGCGTTGCCCATCTGCTGGACGGTGTTGATGAGCCCGGACGCCGAACCGGCGTGCTCGCGCGGCACCTCCGACAGCACCGCGTCCGTCAGCGGGGCGACGATCAGGCCCATGCCGAGGCCCATCACGACCAGCGGGAGCGCCATCTGCCACGGGGCGATGGCGAGGCCGTAGCGCTCGGACTCCCAGATGTACAGGAGCACACCGGCACCCATGGCCAGGGCGCCCGTCTGGAGCACCTTGCGTCCGAAGCGCGGGACAAGCTGCTGGACGGACAGCCCCGCGGCCAGCGAGACGGCGATCGAGAACGGCACCCCGGTCAGGCCGGCCTTCAGCGGGCTCCAGCCCAGGCCGGTCTGCATGTACAGCGTCCAGACCAGGAAGAACACGCCGAGGCCGACCCCGAAGACGGTCTGCACGGCGATGCCGGCCGCGAAGCTCTTCACCCGGAAGAGGGAGAGCTCGATCAGCGGCGAGCCGTCCCGTGCGCCCTTGCGCCGCTCGTAGGCGACGAGCGCCCCGAAGACGGCGAGCGAGCCGGCCATCGACACGTACCCCCACACCGGCCAGCCCAGCTCACGGCCGCGGGTGAGCGGGTAGAGCAGCATGAGCAGTCCGACGACGACCAGGACGACTCCGACGAGGTCCAGCTTCAGCGCCTTCGGGGCCTTGGACTCCGTGATGAAGCGGCTGCCGAGGATCAGTCCGGCGATGCCGACCGGCAGGTTGATGAGGAAGATCGGCCGCCACTCGAGACCGAACAGGTTCCACTCCGTCAGCAGCGCGCCGAGCAGCGGTCCGGAGACGGCCCCCAGCCCCACGACCGCGCCGAAGAGCCCGAACACCTTCCCGCGCTCGTGCGCCGGGAACGTGGCGTGCACGATCGACAGCACCTGCGGGACCATCATCGCCGCCATGCCGCCCTGGAGGATGCGGGATGCGACCAGCATCTCCGGGTTCGCGGCGAGACCGCACAGCGCGGAAGCGAGGGTGAAGCCTCCGATGCCGACGAGGAACAGCCGCTTGCGGCCGTGGATGTCGCCGAGCCGCCCGCCGGTGATGAGTCCCGCGGCGAAGGCGAGGGCGTAACCGGCGGTGATCCACTGGATCTGGCTCCAGGAGGCACCCGCGTCCTGCTGGATGGAGGGGATGGCGATGTTGACGATCGTGACGTCGACGAGGTCCATGAAGGCCGCGGTCATCACGATGGCGAGTGCGAACCAGCGGCGGCGGTCACCCGGGGTCTTCTCGGGGACGGAAGGGGCCGACTGCTCGTCGGTGGAGGTCTCCGTGGAGGTCATGGTGTGACAGTAGGACCGCATTAGGTCAGATCGTGTCCTAGTGGTGCGGCATCCTCGGTTGCATGACGACGGACACTCCGGCTCGGCTGCTGCAGCTCCTCTCCCTCCTCCAGACGCCCCGCGAATGGCCCGGCGGCGAACTCGCCGACCGGCTCGGGGTGTCCCGCCGCACGGTCCGGCGGGACGTCGACCGGCTGCGCGAACTGGGGTATCCCGTGCAGGCGTCCAAGGGCTCGGACGGCGGGTACCGGCTGGTCGCGGGCAAGGCGATGCCGCCGCTCGTGCTCGACGACGAGGAGGCGGTGGCGATCGCGGTCGGGCTGCGGGCGGGCGCCGGGCACGCACTGGAGGGGGTCGACGAGGCGTCCGTACGGGCCCTGGCCAAGCTGGAGCAGGTGCTGCCGGCCCGGCTGCGTCACCGCGTGTCCGTCCTCCAGGCCGCGACCACACCGCTGACCAGCGGAGACGGCGCGAGCATCGCACCCGAGACGCTGACCGTCATCGCGTCCACGGTGGCCGGACAGGAGCGGTTGCGGTTCGCCTACTGCGCGAAGGACGGCACGCAGACGCGCCGCCTGACCGAGCCCTACCGGCTCGTGTCCACGGGCCGACGGTGGTACCTGGTGGCGTACGACCTCGACCGCGACGACTGGCGGACGTTCCGCGTCGACCGGATCCAGGACCCGTTCGCGACCGGCGCCCGCTTCACACCGCGGGAACTGCCGACGGGCAGCGCCGCGGAATATCTCCGGCGGTCCATCCAACGACGCCCGGACGCCGGCGAGTACGAACTCGACGTCACCTTCGACGCCCCGGCCGAGTTCGTGGCGACGCGGCTGTCGGCCTCGCTGGGAACGCCGGTCGCCCACCCGCCGGAGAACGGCGAGAACGGCTGCCGCCTGCGCAGCTCGACCAGCGACCCGGTGGAGTGGGTGGCGGTACGACTCGCCATGCTGGGTTGCGAGTTCTCGGTCCGCCGACCGGCGGAACTGGTGGAGTCCGTACGGGAGTTGGGGGGACGGTTGGGGCGGGCGGCGGGTGGGTGAGCGGGCACCCCGCCCGGCGATCGGGCAGACGGGTGGGTGAGCGGGCGGACGGGTGGGGGATCGGGCAGACAGGCGGGTGAGCGGGCAGACGGGCGGGCGGCCGGGTGCGAGTGTGGGTGAGCGCGTGGGCGGGCGAGCCGCGCGGGGTGAGCGGGCTGGGTAAGAGGGCGGCCGGTCAGGGCTGTTGAGGCGACTCCGTCGGGCGCTTCGCCGGCCGCCCTGTCGGCCTCTCCGTCGGCCATTTCAGCCGACCTGCCCACCTGCCGCCCCTACGCCGGCCCTGCTGTAGGCCTCTCCGCCTGCCCCTGCGGCGGCCCCGCAGTCGGCCTCTCCGGCCGCCCCTACGTCGGCCCCCTACGTCGGCCCCTGCGGCGGCCCCTGCGCCGGCCCCTGCGCCGGCCCCGCTGTCGGCCTCTCCGCGGGTCCCTGCGGCGATCTTTCAGCCGGCCCTTCTTCCCACGTGAAGCCCCGCAGGGACCGCAGGTTGTGCAGGGCCAGTTCTGCCGGGCCCTGGGGGCCGGTGGGCGGGGTGCTGCTCGCCGCCCAGCTCTCGACCGCGACCCGGACGGTGGCGCTGGCCACCGCTGCGGTGAAGCGCTGGTGCGGTGAGGCAACGTTGTCGGGGGCACTGCTGGGCGACGGGGCGGCCGTGGGCGTTGTGGCGGCGGCCTGCACCCGCTCCGCCAGCACCTCTGCGAGCGTGGTCTCCGAGGTGTGGCAGACCTCCGCCCAGACCTTGCCGAGCGCGGGACTCGTTCCGGCCAGCCGGATCAGCGTGCGGACCCACTCCCAGGACGCCGCCGACACTCCACGACCGGGGACGAGGGTGTGTCGTACGGCGTGCTCCAGCGCCTCCGGGACGGGCAGTTCGGCAGGGGCGTCGCGCACTGCCTCCGCCCAGCGCTGGGCGCCCGCCGCGTAGAGCGGGGTGACGGCTTCCTCCTTCGTCGCGAAGTACCGGTAGAAGGTGCGCGGGGCGATGCCTGCGGCCTGGGCGATGTCCTCGGCGCGGGTGGCCTTCAGGCCCCGGCTGACGAAGAGGCCGGCCGCCGCCCGGGCGATCTCCATGCGGGTCGCCGCTTTGCGCCGCTCGGTCAGCGAAGCCTGGGCGGAGGGGGAGGTGGAGCTGATCACCTCGGCAGGCTATGCCCATGTGGCACAATCTGCCATTCGGGCGGGCCACCCCGTGGTTCAGGTACGGGGTGTCCCGCCCTTCGGCGTGCCCGCCCGCTTTCGGTACCCCGCGCCGGGCGTGTGCGCCCGCAATCCCCGCCCGGGACCACGGCCCCCGCCCGGGACCACGATCCCCACTCGCGGGACGAACTCGGGGGCGAACTCGCGGAACGAACCCAGGGGGCTAACTCGGGGGACAAGAGGGAGCCGGGCCCCGGCGCCTGGGGGGAGAGGCGCCGAAGCCCGGCTCGGGGAGAGTCCCGGCGCCGGGGGGATGTGCGTCGGGACTTGGCTCACGTAGGACAAAGATCTCGGAGGAAGCTGCAGGGTCCGGTCGACCCGAACTCCCGTGCCGACCTGAACTCCCGTGCTCTGAAGTCTTGTTCCCGCACTCCTCCTGGTTGAAGCGGCGTTCCCACGCCATGTTTGCGCGGCCCTCCACCACCCGGCGTACGCGGGCGGAAACCCAGCACCAGGCAACGCCCGAGGCCCACTCACCCCAGCCTCGGCCCCAGTCGGCCGCCGCGACCCGGCTCCCCAGCCGCTCGGCGCGGGACCCGCCCCATGGGCAGCGACACCGGCCCGGCCGAGCCACACGCCCCGCCCGACGGGACGGGCAGACGCACCGGACCAGCCGGCCGCACGGGCCTGCCGCCGAGCCGGGCATCAGCCCACCCCGACCTCCGGTACCGCCCCGCCCGGCCGGACATCAAGCACACCCGAGCCGCACGCTGAGACTCGCCCAGCCCGACCCAGCAGTCGCCCAGCCCCGCCCGCTGCCCAGCCCGGTCCTGCCTAGCCCGGCCCAGTCCGCCGCCCGGCCCAGCGCGGTCCAGTCCCGCCCGGCCCGGTCCAGCCCATCCAGCCCAGCCCAGTCCCGGCGGTCCAGGCCACCCGGCCCCGCCCGGCCCAGCCCACTCCCACCCGGTCCAGGCCAGCCCGGCGGAGCGCAGGCGCCGCGCGCCGTGCGTTATGCCGCTGCTTCGAAGCCGGTGTCGCGGGCGAGTTTCTTCAGTTCCAGGAGGGCGTGCTTTTCGATCTGGCGGATGCGTTCCCTGGTCAGGCCGTGTTCCTTGCCGACCTCGGTGAGGGTGCGCTCGCGGCCGTCGTCGATGCCGTACCGCATCTTGATGATGGACGCCGTGCGCGGGTCGAGGCGGTCGATCAGGCCGTCCAGTTCCTCGCTGCGCAGCAGGGTCAGGACGGACTGTTCGGGCGAGACCGCGGAGGTGTCCTCCAGCAGGTCGCCGAACTGTGTGTCGCCGTCGTCGTCGACCGACATGTTCAGCGAGACCGGGTCACGGGCCCAGTCCAGGACGTCCGTGACGCGCTCCGGCGTGGAGCCGAGCTCGGTCGCGATCTCGGCGGGCTCCGGGTCGCGGCCGTTCTCCCGGTTGAACTCGCGCTGCACGCGCCGGATCCGGCCCAGCTCCTCCACGAGGTGGACGGGCAGGCGGATCGTGCGCGACTGGTCCGCTATCGAGCGGGTGATGGCCTGCCGGATCCACCAGGTCGCGTACGTGGAGAACTTGAAGCCCTTGCGGTAGTCGAACTTCTCGACCGCGCGTACCAGACCTGCGTTGCCCTCCTGGATGAGGTCGAGGAGGGGCAGACCGCTGCGGGGGTAGCGGCGGGCGACCGCGACGACCAGGCGGAGGTTGGATCGGATGAAGACGTCCTTGGCCCGCTCGCTGTCGGCGACCAGGGCCTCGAGCTCCTCACGGGAGGCGTCCGCCTTGGACTCCTCCTCGCCGTCGAGGACCTGCTGCGCGAAGACGCCCGCCTCGATGATCTGGGACAACTCGACTTCCTTGGCGGCGTCGAGCAGCGGTGTACGCGCGATCTCGTCGAGGTACATGCCGACCAGGTCGCGGTCGGCGATCTCGCCGCCATGGGCGCGAACACTGCGGGCCGCGTCGGTCGTCCCGCCAGTGGCGGACTTGCGACGGGCGACGGCACGGGTTGCCATGCGTGCTCCCTTGCGATGGAGGTTCAGCGGGTGGCCTTCGGACGCTCGGCGTCTCGGAGGTTTCGAAAGCCCTGGAACTGAAGCCTGGAACTCTCGGAACTCTCCTCGTGTGCCCTGCATCCGATGGAAACAACGACTGGAATCAGGACAGAATTCCCAACCCGCACCCCGATTTTTATGATCATGCAGTACCCTGTCCGACCACGCGGGGAGGCGCGATGCCGTCAGGACCTAAAGAGGTGCAGGTCAGACCGGGAGTCGAAGGTGATCTCGACGCCCTCACGCGCCTCTACAACCACTACGTACATGAGACGTCCATCACATTCGACACGGCGGTTTTCACTCCGGAAGAGCGACGTCCTTGGCTGCTCTCCCACCCTGAAGACGGGCCGTACCGCCTGATGGTTGCCACAGAGGCGGACTCACAGGACATCCGGGGGACCTCACAGGAAATCCTCGGCTACGCCACATCCAGCCCTTACCGGCCGAAGGCGGCGTACTCCACCTCGGTGGAGGTGACGGTCTACGTCGCCCCGCACGCCGGCCGGCGCGGCATCGGCACGCTCCTGTACGAGGCGCTCTTCGAGGCGCTGGCCGGCGAGGACGTGCACCGGGCGTACGCGGGCATCGCGCAACCGAACGAAGCGTCCGCGCGGCTGCACGAACGCTTCGGTTTCCGGCATGTCGGCACCTACCGGGAGGTGGGCCGCAAGTTCGGCCGCTACTGGGACGTCGCCTGGTACGAGAAGGACCTCTAGACAGGACCTCTAGGCGGGACCTCCAGGCGGGACCTCTAGACAGGACCTGTCGGCCGGCCTCAGCCGAACTGCACCGACCGCTTCGCCATTCCCCCCCAGAACCCGTCGATCACCGACTTCTGCGCGTCCAGCTCGCCGGACACCTCCGCCGCGCCCATGGTCACGAAGAGCGGGGCGAAGTGCTCGGTGCGCGGGTGGGCGTACCGGCCGGCCGGGGCCTTGTGGAGGAAGTCCAGCAGACTGTCCCAGTCGCGGGCCTCCAGTGCGCGCCTGCCCCAGTCGTCGAACTCGGAGGACCAGGTCGGCACGCCCGGGCCTGTGTGCCGTAGCGCGGCCAGGTTGTGGGTGAAGAAGCCGGAGCCGACGATCAGGACGCCCTCGTCACGCAGGGGCGCCAGCTTGCGGCCGATCTCCATGAGCTTGACGGGGTCGAGGGTCGGCATGGAGATCTGCAGGACGGGGATGTCGGCGGTCGGGAACATCTCGACGAGCGGGACGTACGCGCCGTGGTCGAGGCCGCGGTCGGGGATGTCCTGTACGGGGATGCCCGGGGCGCGCAGCAGCTTGCGTACGCTCTCGGCGAGCTCCGGTGCGCCGGGGGCGTCGTACGTCACCCGGTAGTAGTGCTCGGGGAAGCCCCAGAAGTCGTAGACCAGGGGGACGGGGTCGACGGCGCCGAGGGCGAGCGGGGCCTCCTCCCAGTGGGCGGAGACCATGAGGATCGCCTTGGGGCGCGGCAGGTCTGCGGACCAGGCGGCGAGTTCGCCGGGCCAGATCGGGTCGTCGGCGAGCGGCGGGGCGCCGTGACTGAGGTAGAGCGCGGGCATGCGCCCCCGGGGAAGGGATCGTTCCTGGGGTACGGCGGTCATGGCGGTGACTCCTTCCGGGACCTCAGCCCCTCACTCCTGGCGTTCCTGGCACTCCTGGCGCTGCTGGCGCTGCTGGATCGTCAGGCTCTGTTGATTGAAACCTAAAACGTCAATGTCAGTGAGCATATTCCTAATTGATTTAATTTTCAAGGAGACGGCGTTTACCATGGAGTAATGACGACGGCATCCGTACCCACTGACGCTGACGAGCCCCGCTGGCTCACCGCCGAGGAGCAGCTCATCTGGCGTTCCTACGTGCACGCCACGACCCTCCTGGAAGACCATATGGACCGCCAGCTCCAGCGTGATGCGGGCATGCCACACGTCTATTACGGACTCCTGGTCAAGCTCGCCGAGTCCCCCCAGCGGCGACTGCGGATGACCGAGCTGGCCATGCACGCGAAGATCACCCGTTCCCGTCTCTCGCACGCCATCGCCCGCCTGGAGAAGAACGGCTGGGTCCGGCGCGAGGACTGCCCCTCCGACAAGCGCGGCCAGTTCGCCGTCCTGACCGACCAGGGCCTGGAGGTGCTCCGGCAGGCCGCACCGGGCCACGTCGCCATCGTCCGCAACGCGGTGTTCGACCGGCTCACCCCCGAACAGCAGAAGTCCCTCGGCGAGATCATGCAGATCATCGCCGAGGGACTTCAGCCCAACGAAGCGGGTGCCGACCTGCCCTGGCTGCGCTAACGGCCCCTGAAGGCCGGGCGCGCCAGAGCTACGCGCGTCAGTGGACCATCACCGGCACCGCGTCCTCGGCGTCCTCGGCCCCCGAGCCCGCGACCGCGCCCATGTCCGGCTTGCCGGTGTTGACGAGGGTCAGGGCGATCGTCGCGGCGGCGACCAGGATGCCGACGGCGAACCAGATGGCGCTGGTGTAGCCGTGCACCATGCCCTCCAGCTGCACCAGCTGCTGCTGGGGCCTGGAGGTGGCGCCGGCGACGTGGTCCTTGATGTACGAGGTCGTCGCGGACGCGGCGATCGTGTTCAGCAGCGCGGTGCCGATGGCGCCGCCCACCTGCTGCGAGGTGTTGACCATCGCGGAGGCGACACCGGCGTCCCGCGGCTCGACGCCCAGGGTGGCCAGGGACATGGCCGGCATGAACGCCGAGCCCATGCCGAGGCCGAGCAGCAGCATCCCCGGCAGCAGCACGGCCGCGTACGAGGTGTCGACCTCCAGCTGGGTCAGCAGCAGCATGCCGAGCGCGGCGACCAGGAAGCCCGGGCCCATCAGCAGACGCGGAGCGACCCGGGTCATCAGACGGGTGCCGATCTGGGTGGAGCCGGTGATCATGCCCGCGATCATCGGGAGGAAGGCGAAGCCGGTCTTGACCGGCGAGTAGCCCTTCACGATCTGCAGGTAGTAGGTCAGGAAGAGGAACAGACCGAACATCGCGATGATCGCGAGGCCGAGGGAGAGGTAGACACCGCCGCGGTTGCGCTCGGTGATCACGCGCAGCGGCAGCAGCGGAGCCTTGACCTTCGACTCGACGACCACGAAGGCGAGCAGCAGCACGGCGGACGCGGCGAACATGCCGATCGTCACCGAGTCGCTCCAGCCCTCGGACTCGGCGCGGGTGAAGCCGTAGACCAGCGCGACCAGGCCCAGGGTGGAGAGAATGACGCCCGGGATGTCGAGCGCGGAGCGGTTGCGGCCGCCCTCGGGCTCACGGATGACGAAGTAGGCGCCGGCCGCGGCGATGATCGCGAACGGGATGTTGACGAAGAACGTCCAGCGCCAGTCCAGGTACTCGGTGAGGAACCCGCCGAGGATCAGACCGACGGCGCCGCCACCACCGGCGATCGCGCCGTAGATGCCGAACGCCTTGGCGCGCTCCTTCGCGTCCGTGAACATCACGGCGAGCAGCGACAGAGCGGCGGGCGCGAGCAGCGCACCGAAGGCGCCCTGCAGGGCACGGGCACCGAACATCATCGCCTCGTTGGCGGCCGCGCCACCGAGCGCGGAGGCCGCGGCGAAGCCGCCGAGGCCGACGACGAAGGCGCGCTTACGGCCCCACAGGTCGGCTATGCGGCCGCCGAAGAGCAGCAGACCGCCGAAGGCGAGGGCGTAGGCGGTGACGATCCACTGCCGGTTGCCGTCGGAGATGCCCAGGTCCTGCTGCGCGGAGGGCATGGCGATGTTCACGATGGTCGCGTCGAGGACGACCATCAGCTGGGCGAGGGCGATGAAGGCCAGCGCTTTCCACCGGTTGGCGTCCGGCGCGGCGCCCGTCTTACCGGGGGCCTTCTGGGCTGTTTGAGACATGGGGATACCCGCTTCGGGACTTCGTGACGGAAAAAACGTGAGAAAAGGGAGCGGCTCGTCGTCGATGACAGCCGTTCGGGCACAACGTCTGTGGTCTGTGTGCTGAGTCTGTGGTCTGAGTCTGTGTGCTGGGTCTGTGTGCTGGGTCTGTGTGCTGAGTTCTGTGTGCTGACTTCCGCGACGCCGCGGACTAATCGCTCAGGACTGGCGCAGGTCCTCCATGGTCACGGCCGCTCCCGGCAGGACGGAGGGGGCCGGGGCCCGCAGCCCGTCCAGGAACAGCTGGAGGTGGCGGTGGACGAAGCGGTCGGCGCTCAGGCATCCGGTGCCGGCCGGGGGCCGGCTGAGCTGGGCCACCGCGATCATCACGTCCCCCACGCCGACGTCGGGCCTGAGCTGCCCGGCCGCCTTCGCGCGGTCCATGACCTCCTCGACGATCCGCTCGGCCCGTTCACGCGCGGCTTCGAGGTCGGGGTGGAACTGGTCGAAGGTGCTGGACATCATCGGGCAGAGCGCGCTGATCCGCTCGTCGGCGGAGGCGTGCACGAACCGCTCCAGGGCCCCGAACGCGTCACCGGTCTCGGCGAGGGCGACCTGTCCGGCGCGGACCGTGCGGTCCAGCACCGAGCAGACGACCTCACGGACCAGCGCGTCCCGGTCGGGGAAGTTGCGGTACACCGTGGCGTTGCCGACGCCGGCCCGGCGGGCGATGTCATCGAGCGGCACATCGGGGCCGAACTCGACGAACATCTCGCGGGCGGCGGTGACGATCCGCTCCCGGTTGCGCAGGGCGTCGGCGCGGGGCCGGGTCACCTTACGCGCGGTGGGGGTGGCGGTCGCGGTCTGCACGGCGTACTCCTGCTGAGTTCTGCGACGGGTTGCGATCCGGGGATGGAGTCCCCGTTTCACTCGGACACCTGACTAAACGGGGAAGAGGTCCCCGGTTATTTCCCGGACCGGAGACTTTCTCGATGTGACCTGAGCCACACCCTCGTGAGGCGACTACCACCCGGTAATCCACGATCGGTCTCCTCCAGCGCGCGCCCGCGTGCGCCCCGACACAGGGTGATCGCAAGGGTGCAGCCGGTGACCGGCGGCTGCCCGGAGCGAGAGGCCCCCCGCATGCAGCCGCAGCCCGTGCGCACCGCCCCGGCCCGCACAGGCGAGCCGCTCCGCCGTCGGATACGCCCGCGCCGCGCCGCCGCCCTCGCCTCGGTCACCGCCCTGACCCTGGCCGTCAGCACGTCGGCCGGCACGGGACACCTCCGGCCGTTCCCCGGCTCGGCGGCGGCCGGCGCGGGCCCGATCTCCCTGGCCCGCTCTTCCGCGCTCGCGCCCTGCATGATCAGCGGACGCTCGTCCGTCCAGATGTCCGAAGGGGTCCCGACCACCGGCGGCTACGCACGCTCCACCGGCACCGTCCGCGCCCTCACCCTGATGATCGACTTCTCGGACGCGCCCGGCCCGGGCAGCGCGCTGAACCGCTACCGCGAGTTCTTCCCGAAGACCGAGCAATGGTTTCACACAGCGTCCTACGGCCGCCTCGCCTACCACGCCGAGACCCCGATCCCGCACTGGCTGCGCATGCCCAAGTCGTTCCGCGCGTACGGCATACAGCGCGGCGCGCCCTTCGACCCCGGCTACCGCGAACTCGTCCAGGACATCGTGGCCGCCGCCGACCCGACCGTGGACTTCCGCGCGTACGACCTCCTGAACGTGCTGGTCACCCCGAACGCGGGCCCCTCCGCGCTGGACACGGTCCTGTCGGTGACGTTCGCCGGCAACACCGAGGCGCCGGTCGCCGACGGGGTGTCGGTGGCGAACGCGTCCTTCGTCTACTCCCGCCAGGACGACGGCTCCGGCTCCTACGACCGCACCGGCTACCGGGTCCTCCCGCACGAGAACGGCCATGTCTTCGGCCTGCCCGACCTCTACACCCAGGAGGGCGGGGGCGCGGTCGGCCACTGGGACATCATGAGCGAGGACTGGGGGGCCAACAACGACATGCTCGGCTGGCACAAGTGGAAGCTGGGCTGGCTGGACGCCTCCCAGATCGCCTGCGCGGCGACCCGCGGCACGAGGGAGTACCCACTGACCCCGCTCTCCCGCGCGGGCGGCCCGAAGCTGGTCTTCGTCCCGATCGACGGCCGCACCGGATACGCCGTCGAACTGCGCGCCCCCGGCGGCAACGACGAGGCGGTGTGCCGCCCGGGCGTCCTCATCTACAAGGTCGACGCCGACGTCGACACCGGCATGGGGCCGGTGACCGTCTACGACTCCCACACCGCCAGCGGCGGCTGCACCCGCAGCCCCAACGTCCACGCCGAACTCTCCGACGCACCCTTCACCCCGGGCGAGACGTTCAAGGACCCCAAACGCGGCATCCGGATCTCGGTGACAGGGACAGGGACAGGGACGGGGACGGGCACAGCGGCCGCCGAGGCGGGCCCGGAGGCCGGGACGCGGGCCGAGGCCGGGGCGGCTCCGGAGGGGGACTACCGGGTGCGGGTCACCAGGACGTAGCAGGTGCGGAGAACCCTGAGCCGGCCGGCGAGCACCGCGCACGCCCCCGGGCCGCTGCCCATCTCGCCGCCGACGGGACCCACCACATGAACACCCTGCCCAAGCCCTGATATCCGTCGCCCCCCGTTACGGTGTCCCGAACACCCTCCACGGGGAGCACACACCGCCCATGCCACTGCCCGACGCCGCCACGACGTCCCCCATCGACGACGCTGCCTCCAGCGACACCAGCACCCCCGCCGATACCCCCGCCGAAGCCGTGGCGCCGTTGATGCGGGGCGTCGCCGTGCTGCACCGGCTCACCGAGGCGAACGGCGGACTGAGCCTCAGCGCGCTCGAACGCGCCACGGGCCTGGCCCGCTCGACCGTCGACCGGATCGTGGCGACGCTCGCACGCATGGGATACGTCCGACTGAACGGCCGGGACGCGATCCTGACCCCGCGCGTCATGGAACTGGGCAACGCCTACCTGGCCGCCCTGCGCCTGCCCGCCCTGCTGGACGCCCGCGCGGACGCCCTCGCCGACGAACTCGACGAGTCGGTCTCCCTGGCGGTCGCCGACCGCGACGGCATCCGTTTCATCCACCAGGCGACCCGCCGCCGCGCGATGTCCCTGAGCTTCCGCATCGGCGACCTCCTCCCGGCCGAACGCACCGCCCCCGGACCGCTGTTCGCCACCGAGTGGACGGACGAGGACTGGCAGACCTGGCGCAGCCGCCGCACCACGGACCCCGAGAACCGAAACTTCCCGACGGTACCGCCGCTCCCCCACCACACCCCGGGGGGCGAGCCCGCCGACGAGGACGAGGCTGTCGTCGACGTCGACGTTGACGTTGACGTTGACGTTGACTTCGTACGAAGGACGGCGGAAGCGGCGTCCGCGCACCACGCCGTGGACGACCAGCTGATCGAACCGGGGCTGGTGGCGGTCTCCGTGCCCGTACGGGATCCGCGTACCGCCCGGATCGCGTGCGTGGCGAGCGTCGTCAGCCACACCAGCCGGCACACGGCGGCGGACCTGCGCGAAACGCTGCTCCCGCGCCTTCGGGCGGCCGTGGCGGCGATGGAGGACGATCTGCGCCACGCCCCGCCCCCGCACCCCGGACCGCCCCCCGCAGGCCTGGCGACCTGGACGGGCGCGTCCAAACAGGAACTCGGCCGGGAGTTCATCGAGTCCCTGGCCCGGGGCATGACCGTCCTGACCGCGTTCGGCGAGGGCAGGGCGGAACTGACCCTCACGGAGGTCGCGAAGGCGACGGGCCTGGCGAGAGCGACGGCCCGCCGCGCACTGATCACGTACGAGCACCTGGGCCTGGTGACCCCGACCCCGCACCGCGCCTTCGCCCTCACCCCCAGAGTCCTCGCGCTCGGCTTCCCGCCCCTCTCCCGCACGTCCCTCCCGCGCATCGCGACCCCCCACATGGCGACACTGGCGGCGCAGATCCAGGAGACGACGTCCCTGGCGATCCTGACCGACCGGGGCGACGAGATCCAGTTCACGGCCCAGGTGCCCGCGAGCCACGTCATGAGCGTGGACATCACGGTGGGGACGAGGCTGCCGGCGAGCGGAACGTCGATGGGCCGGGTGCTGCTGCCGAAGCACACGGGCGCGCCGACGTCGCCCGCACCGACGTCGCCCGCGCCCTCGTTCTACGCCCTGGTCGACGAGGAACTGGAACAGGGCGTACGCGCGATCGCCGTCCCGATCCGCGATCGGACGGGTCGCGTGATCGCCGCCCTCAACGCGGCGACCCACGTGGCCCGTCGCACGGCCGAGAGCTGCGTCCACGACATCCTCCCCGCCCTGATGTCCGCCGCCTCCCGCATCGAGACGGACCTCCACACAGCCTCCCGCTTCACCACAGTCCCCCTGACCTGACCCCCACGGGATCGGCGCAGGGGTGGCAGCGGCTTAGGTCCATCAGCCGAGTCCGACTCGGGCTGCGGTCGGGTCCGCGTGCCCGGCTGCGTCGCTAGCGTGGGCGACCAGTCACCCGGCCACCCAGTCACCAGCCACCCAGCCACCAGCCCCGACGCCATGGCCGTACCCGAGGAGAGCGATGCCCAGCAGCGGTTACACGTACCTCTGCCCGTTCGATGTACTGGAGGAGGGCGTCCCCCGACGGTTCGAGGTGGAGGGGGTGGCCCTCTCCCTGGTCCTGACGGAGAAGGAGCTGTTCGCGATCCACGACGTGTGCTCGCACAGCGCCGTCTCGCTCTCGGAGGGCGAGGTGGACGGCTGCACGGTCGAGTGCTGGCTGCACGGCTCCCGCTTCGACCTGCGCACCGGACACCCCCTCGACCCGCCGGCGACCCGTCCCGTCCCGGTGTATCCGGTGCAGATCGAGGACGGCTGCGTATATGCGCACCTGGCACCGCGGGATTGACCGGTGACGCAGCCGCCGGACGATCCCGCCGATGAGCGCGCCGACGAGCGCGCCGATGCCGCCCGCAACCGGACCCGGCTGTTGGAGGCCGCCGCCTGGCTGGTGGCCGAGCGGGGCGCCGCACACGTGACGATGCACGAGGTCGCGCGGTTGGCCTGCGTGGGCAAGGGCACGCTCTTCCGCCGGTTCGGCGACCGCAACGGGCTCCTGCTGGCCCTGCTGGACGACGTAGAGGGGGAATTCCACGATGCGTACACCTTCGGTCCCCCTCCGCTGGGGCCGGGAGCGCCGGCGAAGGACCGGCTGACGGCATTCGGCCGGGCGTTGATCGAGCGCGTCGCCGACCCCACCGACCTGGGTCCGGCGCTGGGACGCCAGATCCCCGTGGAACGCCGCCGGACCTCGCACTACGGCAGGGCGTTCCATCGCCACGTCTCCTCGCTCCTTCAGGAGGCGGGCGTCGAGGGCGATCACGACATGCTCGCGCACGCCATGCTCGCCTTCACCGACCTGGAGACCATGGACTACCTGCGAGGCGAGCGTCAGGCCACCACCGCGCGGCTGCAGAGCGCCTGGGTGGATCTGGTGCGGCGGGTCACCGGAGCCGACGCGCACTGACCGCCGTGATCAGGCCGACGGGAGGACGCGCACGGCGCCTGCCCCGCCCATGACCTGCGCCTCCTGGACGTCAGCGGCGATGCGGTGGACGACGACATTGCCAGATCCCGGGACAGCCGGGTGAACGCCGTCGCCCTGAGGGAAATGAGAAGGGGAGCCGTCTCCCCGGTAATTCATGTCCAGGGGAAAATTTCTTCCCCCCATCGCGAGTGGACATCATCTCGACACCGGCGAATCATGGTGTGCGGACCGCCGGTCGGCGGATCAGGGGCGAAAAGGGGACAGCCGCCATGGTCGAGACTGTTTCATTCAAAAACAAGGCAGTGGAAATCGCAGGACACCTTCACCTACCGGACGACTTCGACAAGGAAAAGAAGTACCCGGCCCTCCTCGGAGTTCACCCGGCCGGCGGTGTGAAGGAACAGACCATCGGCCAGTACGCGAAGCGACTGGCTGCCCACGGATTTGTCACCGTGGTTTACGACTCCTCCTATCAGGGAGAAAGCGGCGGCGAACCGCGCCTCCTGGAAGATCCGACGACCAGGGTGGAGGACGCCCGCTGCGCGGCGGACTTCCTCACCACCCTCCCGTACGTGGACACCGACCGGATGGGCGTCTTCGGCATCTGCGCCGGCGGCGGTTACGCGATCAGCGTGGCGCAGACCGAACGTCGCTTCAAGGCGGTGGCCACGGTCAGCGCAGCTCCGATGGGCGAAGGCTCCCGGGGCTTTCTGGGGCACCTGTCCCCGGTGGCCGAGCAGATCAAGACCCTGGAAATGGTCGCCCAGCAGCGCACGGCGGAGGCGAGGGGAGCAGCGCCTGTCTACGCCCCGTTCGTCCCGGAGACGCTGGAGGAGATCGACGACAACACGCCGGACCTCCTGCGCGAGGGATATGACTACTACCGGACTCCGCGTGGTCAGCATCCCAATTCCAAGGGCCGTTTCCTGCTGACCAGCATGGACAAGATGTACGCCTTCTCGGCGTTCGACCAGATTCCACAACTGCTGACCCAGCCGCTGCTTCTCATCGCGGGGAGCAAGGCGGACACAAAGGTGTTCAGCGACCAGGCGTACGAGCTTTCCAACGGCCCGAAGGAACTGTTCGTCGTCGACGGCGCGACTCATATCGCCATGTACGACGTGCCCGAGTACATGGATCAGGCGCTCACCAAGATGGTGAAGTTCTTCGCCGTTCTCTAGTCCGTTCTCCAGTCCGTTCTCCAGTCCGTTCTCTAAGGGCTGTCCCGCCGAAGGAATCATTCGAGGAGCACGATCACCATGTCGCATCCCGGTCGGCCCACCGTCGCCATCGCCTTTCATTCGGGCTACGGCCACACGGCCGTCATCGCCGAAGCCGTGGCGCGTGGTGCGGCGGGAGCCGGCGCCGAGGTCGTCTCGGTCTCCGTCGACACCATCACCGACGAGCAGTGGGCACAGCTGGACGGCGCCGACGCGATCATCTTCGGCGCCGCGACGTACATGGGCACCGCCTCCGCGGCCTTCAACACGTTCGCCCAGGCCAGCAGCAAGCGCTGGTTCCCGCACGCCTGGGTGGACAAGCTCGCCGCGGGCTTCACCAACTCCGGCGCGAAGAGCGGCGACAAGTCCTCCACCCTCGGCTATTTCGCCACCCTGGCCGCCCAGCACGGCATGCACTGGATCAGCCTGGGCCTGCTGCCGGGCTGGGACTCCACCAAGGGCAGCGAGGACGACATCAACCGGCTGGGTTTCTTCCTGGGCGCCGGCGCCCAGAGCCCGACCGACGCCGGGCCGGAGGCGGTCCACACGTCGGACATCGCCACCGCGGAGCACCTGGGCGCGCGCGTCGCACGCCAGGCCGCGGTCTTCCGCGCCGGGCTGGCCGCCCTCGCCGCCTGATCACAGGACCTCTTTTCCGCTTTATCCCCCTCGCATCCATCCCCCCGCGCAAGGAGCCCGCCATGTCCGATTCCCCGAGCCTCGCCCTCATCCGCCGGGTCTACGAGTCCCGAATGGCACCCGAGGTCACCAAGGAGGCGATGGCTCCGGACTTCGTCTGGGACATCACCCCCGGCTTCCCGAACAGCGGCGTCTACCACGGCTGGGACAGCGTGGCCACGGACTTCTTCGGCAAGATGACGGGCTACGAGTCCTTCGGCGCGGTGCCCGAGGAGTTCTACGCGGACGAGGCCGGCCATGTCTTCGTCTACGGCCACTACCACGCGGAGACGAAGACCGGGAACACGGCCGACGTCCGGTTCCTGCACCTGTGGACCGTCCGGGACGGCCAGGCCGTACGGATGCGACAGATCGCCGACAGCCACGTCCTCCAGGAAGCCCTCAAGGGCTGACACTCCCCCTCATCAGGAGCTCCCCATGGCGAAGATCCTCTTCGTGATCACCGCGTCCGACCACTGGACGCTGGCCGACGGAACCCGCCAGCCGGCCGGTTTCTGGGCCGAGGAGGCCCTCGGCCCCTACCAGGTCTTCAAGGAGGCCGGATACGAGATCGCGGCGGCGACGCCGGGCGGTGTGCCGCCCACCGCGGACGCCCTCAGCCTCACCGCGGAGTTCAACGGAGGCGAGGAAGGCGCCGAGCGCATGCGCACCGCGCTGCGGGAGGCCACCGAGTTGGCGCACCCGATGCGCATCGAGGACGTCGACATCGACGACTACGTCGCCGTCTTCTACCCCGGCGGCTGGGGTCCGATGGAGGACCTGCCCGACGACGCCGCCTCCGGCAGGCTGCTCACCGAGTGGCTCGCCACCGGCAAGCCGGTCTCCCTGGTCTGCCACGGCCCCGCCGCCCTGCTGGCCACCATCGGCCCCGACGGCACATCCCCCTTCACCGGCTACCGCCTGACCGGCCTGTCCAACGCCGAGGAGAAGCAGAACGGTCTCGCGGACCGCGCAAAGTGGCTGCTGCAGGACCGCCTCGTGGGCGAACTCAAGGCCGACTACCGCGAGGCCGACCCGTTCACCCCGCACGTCCAGGTCGACCGCACCCTCTACACCGGCCAGAACCCGTACTCGGCCGTCCCCCTCGCCCAGGAACTCGTCAAAGCACTCAGCTGACGGGGCTGACGCAAGCGCGGTCCTGATTCGGCAGCCGAGTGCACACTCGGGTGTGTCCTCGGCTGCCGAGTTCTGTGGCTGCTGCTGTGCGACGGCCGCGTGACGGCCTGCGGGGGTCCGGCGAACCTATTTCAAATGCACATGCATAAAACCATGGTGGGCCCAATGACGAATTCCTCCTCCCTCTCCTCTCCCTCCTCCTCTGCGGAAGGCCATCCCTCCCTCGCCGACTGGGTCCGTGCCCTGCTCGACGGCAAGAACTACGCCACCGTCGCCACCATCGGCCCCGACGGATCCCCGCAGAACTCTGTGGTCTGGATCAAGGGCGAGGGCGACACCGTGCTCTTTTCCTCCCTCGGCCATCGCCAGAAGGTGCGCAACCTGCGCCGCGACCCCCGTATCAGCGTCTCGGTCTACGACCTCGCCAACCCCCACACCGCCGTCGAGATCCGGGGAACCGCCGAGATCGTCCCGGACGAGGGCAAGCGCCTCCTGCGCGAGCTCTGGCAGAAGTACCTCGGCGTCGACCTGCCCGCCGCGAAGAACGACGAGGACCGCGTGATCATCCGCGTCGTGCCGCGGAAAATTATCGGTGTTCCGGGGTCGTGAGGTTCCCGCCCGAGGGGGCGGTACGGATGGGGCCGGAGACCGGGAAGCCGGTTCCTGAGGTGTCCGGAGATCTGGGCATCCACCCACCGAGCAGCGCTTGCGCAACAGCCGTGGCGATCTACCGCTGGTCAGCCACCTCGTAGGAGCCGGCGGGGCCCGGATCGGCCCGGTGCGCACGCACGCCCTGGGCCACCGCCCGTTTGCGGGACCGACCACGAACTCAAGAGGATCGTCGCCCCCTGGCCGATCAGCCAGGGGAACGATCCGTCCCCCTCACAAGATGCGGCGTTTGTGCCAGGCTGAAGGTCATGAACCGCAACCCGCATCTGAACGAGCTGGGTGAGTTCCTCAAGGCCCGTCGTGCCGAGCTCACCCCCTCCGATGTCGGCCTCCGCGGCGGGCAACGGCGGCGAGTGAAGGGTCTGCGCCGTGAGGAAGTGGCACTCCTCGCCGCGATGAGCACCGAGTACTACGCCCGGATCGAGCAGGGCCGGCTCCAGGCATCGGCCCCTCTCCTCGACGAGATCGCCCAGGCCCTGCGGCTCAACGACGACCAGCGCACCTACCTCTTCGACCTCGCGGCGAAGGAGCGGGTGCGCCGTTCCGCGTACCGCGAGCGCCAGCAGGTGGACCCGCAGCTGCAGCGCATGCTGGACGATCTCACCACCTCCCCGGCGTTCGTCATCGGCCGGTGCACCGACATCCTCGGCTGGAACCGGCTCGCCGCCGCCCTGTGGACCGATTTCGGGCGCTACCCCGAGCAGGAGCGGGTGTTCGTCCGGCTGCTGTTCACCGAGTCCTGGATGCGTGAGCTGTACGTCGACTGGGAGGAGGTCACCCGGCTGGCCATCGCCCAGCTGCGCATGGAGAGCGCGCGCTACCCCGACGACCAGCCTCTCACCGCACTGGTCGAGGAACTCTCCGCCCGTGACGCGCAGTTCCGGCAGTGGTGGACCGAACACGACGTCGCGATGCGGGGCAAGGGCGTCAAGAAGCTGCGCCACCCGGTGGTGGGCGAGCTGACGCTCGACTGGAACACGCTCACCTGCGGCACGGACCCCGACCAGCACATCATCGTGTGGAACGCCGAACGCGGCACTCCGTCCCACGACGGGCTGCGCCTCCTCGCTTCCTGGACCGCCGACCAGAAGCCGACGGCGTCCGCCGGAGGTGCTTCAGCTTCTTGAGGCTGCCTGTCCCAAATGCCGGTCCGCGAAGAGGTCCCGGAGGGCGTCGACGGACTCCTCGACGGCGCCTGGCTCGGCGCTCTGCGCGGCCGCCGAGGCGCACCGGCTCCTCGCCGCGGGCGCGATCCCCGGGGGCGTGCAGGGCTCCAGATGTGGGCAGGCGGCGGAGCTCCCGGTGGCTGGGCGGCGGGCCGCCTGAACCCAACCCGGAAACCTCAAGCTGCCGCACCCTGTGCGGGCTGGTCCGGGTCCTCCGCAGTCCAGGACGCCAGGAGCACAAGCCCGTCGTGGGACGGGGCCCCGGGATCGGCGGTCGCGATCACCAGCTTCTGTGTGGGGTCTGCGGTGCAGGTCAGGCTGTCCCAGTCGAGGGTGAGGTCGCCGACGATCGGGTGGCGCAGCCTCTTGGTGCCCATCCGCAGGCCGTTCATCTGGCGGCCCGCCCACCACTGCCGGAAGTCGGCGTCGCCGACCGACAACTCGCCGACGAGTGCGGCCAGCCCAGGGTCGCCGGGGTGCCGGGCGGCCTCCAGGCGCAGATGGGTCACACAGGTCCGGGCGTTCGTCCTCCAGTCGAGGCAGAGCTCCCGGAAGGCGGGGTCGGTGAACATCAGCCGCGCGTAGTTGCGCTTCCTCGCGGGGATCTTGTCGAAGTCGGTGAGCAGAGCCGCGGCCAGCGGATTCCAGGCGAGGATGTCCAGGTGCCGGCCGATGACGAGTGCGGGGGTCGTGGTCAGCTCGTCCAGGATGCGTCTGAGCTGCGGGTGAACCTTCTGCGCCGGCCGGCGGCGTGGTTCGCGCGTGCCCCTCGCTGCCAGTTCGAACAGGTGGTCGCGCCGGGCGTCGTCGAGGTGCAGGACGCGGGCGAGCGTGGCGAGCACCGTCGTCGGCACGGGGGCGCGCCCCTGTTCCAGCCGCGTGTAGGCGTGGGTGCTGATGCCCACGAGTTGAGCGACCTCCTCACGGCGCAGCCCGGGCACTCGCCGGGGCGCCCCGGACTCGGGCAGACCGACGGTCCGCGGGCTGAGCTGGGCCCGGCACACCTTGAGGAATTCTCCCAGTTCAGGCGATTGCGCTTTGGTGTACATAGCAGCGAGTGTCGCAGTATTCAGCCGACATGTAAGGGGGAGGTTTTTCTCCCAGGTCTGTCGTCTGTTCTCCGCGAATCGGCAGGGCCGGCGAGATCGTCCTATCAGCCGGCCTGACCGGCCGTGAGGCCGCCGGGGCGACCGGTGGCCCGCGCGGCGAGGGCGCGCAGTCCGTCGTACGACGGCGTGCCTGGCTCCGCCGTCCAGACGACGAGTTTCTGATCGGGATCGCTGCCGCAGACGAGGGTGTCCCAGTCCAGGACGAGTTCGCCGACGAGAGGGTGGTGGAACCTCTTGACGCCCGGCCTGCGCGACGGCGCGCGACGGCTTCCCCACCATTGCCCGAAGTCGCTGTCCTCCACGGAGAGTTCGCCGACCAGGCTGATCAACTGCGGATCCTCGGGGTGTTTCGCGGCCTCCATGCGCAGATGGGACACGCAGTCACGGGCGACGGTCCGCCAGTTCGCGTAGAGCGTCCGCATGGAGGGATCGGTGAAGAGGATGCGGACGCAGTTCCGCCTGCCTTCCGGCACCTTCGCGAAATCGGTGAACAGGGCGACGGCGAGCGGATTCCACGCCAGGACGTCCATACGGCGGCCGATCACCACGCCGGGACTCCAGGTGAGATCGTCGAGCAGGCGGCGCAGCTGCGGGTGCGCCTTCTGCGCGGCCGGCCGGCGGTGTCGTGCCCGTTGCCGGCCGACCAGCTCGAACAGGCGGTCACGCTGGTGATCGGACAGGTGCAGGACATGGGCGAGCGTGGCCAGCACCGACACCGACGGCTGGATGCGGCCCTGCTCCAGCCGTGTGTAGTAGTCGGTGCTGACGGAGGCGAGCAGGGCGACCTCCTCCCTGCGCAGGCCGGGCACACGTCGGCCACCGGTGTCGGGCAGACCGACGGTGCGCGGGGTCAGCTCGGCCCTGCGCGCCTTGAGGAATTCTCCCAGCCCATTCGGATGCGCGTCGCCGGTCATGGCGCCAGTGTGGCAGCGCTCGGCCGCCGGGAGGGGGGTAAGGATTTTTCCCCTGGATAAAGGGCTCCCCGGATGGAATTCTCCCCTTTGCAGGTTCCCGGGAAAGCGACAAAGTCGGTGACCTGTTCGGCGACTGCAATGATGAGCGGCCTCTGGAATCCAGTATTGCCGTGGAACGCGGAGAACCATGAAGTCCCCCCACCCGAAACCACGCCAGGAGCACCACCTCATGTCCGAACGGAAGAAGTTCACGCCGCCGGCCATCCAGGAGTTCGCCCCCAAGCTCGCGGAGGTGACCGACACCGTCCTGTTCGGCGACATCTGGGCGCGGCCGGGCCTGTCCCCGCGCGACCGCAGCCTCGTCACCGTCACCGCTCTGGCCTCCCTGTACCGGGCCGACCAGCTCGGCTTCCACCTCGGCAAGGCCTTGGAGAACGGTGTCACCAAGGACGAACTGATCGAGGTCATCACCCATCTGGCCTTCTACGCCGGATGGCCCAACGCCATGACCGCGATGACACAGCTCAAGGAGATCGTGGAGAAGGCCGACCAGTCGGGTTGACGCCTCTTCGCCGCCCGCACGTCGCGAGCTCTCCCCCCACTCCCCCCCCCACACACACCGCCGTCGTACGCCCGCGACAGCACGTCAGCACGACAGTCACGACGAGAGCCGGGAAGGCACCATGCGAGCAACCATCATTCACGCGCCGGGTGACATCCGGGTGGAGAACGCCCCCGAGCCGAAGATCACGGCACCGACCGACGCGGTCATCCGCACCGTCGCCACCTGCGTGTGCGGCTCCGACCTGTGGAGCTACCGGGGCGTCCTGCCGGTCGCCGAACCGCAGCCGATCGGCCACGAGTACGTCGGTGTCGTCGAGGAGGTCGGCAGCGACGTTTCGACCGTCAGGCCGGGGCAGTTCGTCATCGGTTCCTTCGTGGCCTCCGACAACGTCTGCCCGATCTGTCAGGCCGGCTACCAGACCTCCTGCCGGCACGCGCAGTGGGTCAACGGCGCCCAGGCCGAGTACGTCCGCATCCCTCTCGCCGACGGCACCCTGGTCGCCACCCCGGAGCAGCCGGACGAGGAGCTGATCCCGAGCCTGCTGACCCTGTCCGACGTCATGGGCACCGGCTGGTACGCCGCCAGGGCCGCCGAGGTCGGGCCCGGTTCCACGGCCGTGGTCGTCGGTGACGGCGCGGTCGGCCTGTCCGGGGTCATCGCCGCGAAGGAACTGGGCGCCGAGCGCATCGTCGCCATGAGCCGGCACGCCTCCCGGCAGAAGCTGGCCCTGGAGTTCGGCGCCACCGACATCGTCACCGAGCGGGGTGCGGAAGGCGTCGCCCGCGTCAAGGAGCTGACGAACGGCGTCGGCGCCGACTCGGTCCTCGAGTGCGTCGGCACGCAGGAGTCGATGCATCAGGGCCTGCAGTCCGCGCGTCCGGGTGGCAACGTCGGCTTCGTCGGCTTCCCGCACGGTACGCGGATCGACGGCCAGGAGCTCTTCTTCTCCCACGTCGGCCTGCGCGGTGGCCCCGCGCCCGTGCGCGCCTACCTTCCCGACCTGATCGACCGCGTCTTCGACGGCCGTATCAACCCGGGCAAGGTCTTCGACCTCACCCTGCCCCTGGACGAGGCAGCCGAGGGTTACCAGGCGATGGACGAGCGCCGCGCCATCAAGACGCTGCTGCGTCCGTGATCGTGACTCCCATGACCCGCGTCGACGCGGCGTAGCGGAGCAAGTACGGCCGTTTCGGCGGCGCGTACGTCGATCCCATGGTGGCGGCACGTTCCACGACGCTGCGGCTGCTGCCCAGATGACCACGGCGGATGACCACGACGGATGACCAGGACGTTCCCCATGCAGCCAACTGAGCCGCCACCGCCGGCCGGCCCCGCACCGGAGTAAGTGTCATGCTCGGTCTCGAACTCGTCGTCGTCCTGGGTGCGGCGGTGCTGGCGGGGAACTTCCTGGGACAGCGCCTCCGTGTCGCACCACCCGTCGTGCTCCTGGTCCTGGGCGCCCTCATCGGCCTCGTCCCGGCCGTCCGCCAGACCCAACTCCCGCCCGAAGTGGTGCTGTTGCTCTTCCTCCCCGTGCTGCTGTACTGGGAGAGCCTGACCACGTCGATGCGGGAGATCCGGACGAACCTGCGCGGCATCGTCCTGCTCAGCACGGTGCTGGTGATCCTCACCGCAGGTGCGGTGGCGGTCGCCGGGCACGCACTCGGGCTGCCGTGGGGACCGGCGTGGGCCCTGGGCGCGGCTGTGGCGCCGACCGATGCCACAGCGGTGAGCGCCCTGGCGGGTTCCCTGCCGCGCCGTCAGATCACGGTCCTGCGTGCGGAGAGCCTCGTCAACGACGGCACCGCGCTGGTGATCTACGGCCTGGCGGTCGGCATCACCGTGGGCGAGGAACACCTCACCCTCCCGCATGTCGGCGCGCTGTTCCTGCTCGCCTACGGCGGCGGAGCCGCGGTCGGCGTCGCGGTCGCCTGGGTCAACATGAACCTGCGCCGCCGGCTGGACGATCCCCTGCTCGGCAATCTGGTCATGATCCTCGCCCCGTTCACGGCGTATCTGCTGGCCGAGTTGATCCACGCCTCGGGCGTCCTCGCGGTCGTGGTGAGCGGCCTGATCATGGCCCAGGTGGCGCCCGGCCTCATCCGCGCCGAACACCGCCGACAGGCGCTGGCCTTCTGGCCGCTGGCCACCTTCATCATCAACGGCGCGCTGTTCGTCCTGGTGGGAGTGGAACTGCAGTACGCGCTGCACCACCTGAGCCGGTCCGACCTCACGGACGCCCTCATCGCGATCGGGGCGGTCAGCGCGGTCCTCGTCGCGGTCCGCTTCGCGTTCCTGTTCTCCTCCGCCTACCTGATCCGCGCGATCGACCGGCGTCCCGAGCAACGGCTGCGGAGAATGAGCGACCGGGCACGTGTCGTCAGCGGGCTGGCGGGGTTCCGCGGCGCGGTGTCGCTGGCCGTGGCCCTGTCGGTGCCCGAGACCCTCGACTCCGGAGCGCCCTTCCCGGACCGCGCCTTCATCGTCTTCGTCACCTCCGGCGTCATCGTGGTGACCCTCGTGGTGCAGGGGCTGCTGCTGCCGGGCGTGGTGCGCTGGGCCCGGCTGCCCCGCGACACCTCCGTCGACGAGGAGCAGATCCTCGCCGAGACCACGGCGACCGAGGAGGCCATCAAGGCGCTCCCGCAGCTCGTGGCCGAACTGGGCACCACCCCCAAGGTCGCGGAGTGGCTGCGCCAGGAGTACGAGGCCAACCTGGCGACCGTACGCGCGCGGGGCGCGGGCACCGACGACGATCCCGCCCTGCTCCACAACCGCCACTACTCCGACCTCCGCCTCGCCCTCATCTCCACGAAGCGGGCCACCGTCGTCCGTCTGAGGGACGAGTCACGGATCGACGACACCGTGCTCCGCCGGCTTCAGGCGGCCCTGGACAACGAAGAGGTCCGGCTGACCGGAGGCGAGCAGGTGGAGTAGGCGCAGCAGCCTCCTGAACCTCCTGGCCTCGACGACCCAAGCCCAGGCCCCCGCCCACGGGAAGGAATCCCGCCGCCATGACCTCCGGCCTCATCGACGTCCACGCCCACCTCCTGCCCGACTTCTACGTCGAGCAGGCGACTGCGGCGGGCCACGCCCACCCCGACGGCATGGGCGGCTGGCCCGCGTGGTCCGTGCGAGCCCATCTGGAGCTGATGGACCGCAACGGCATCTCGACCGCGATGCTCTCCCTGTCCTCTCCCGGCGTGCACTTCGGCGACGACAAGGCGGCCCGCGTCCTCGCCCGGCGCGTGAACGAGTACACCGCCGAAGTGGCGCGGGACCACCGGGGCCGCTTCGGCTCCTTCGTGTCGCTTCCGCTGCCGGACGTGGACGGCGCGTTGGAGGAGATCGCCTTCGCCTTCGACGAACTGGGCGCCGACGGCGTGGCGTTGCTGACGCACACGCACGGTGTGTACCTGGGCGACGAACGCCTCGACCCGGTGTTCGCGGAGCTGGACCGCCGGGGGGCCGTGGTCTTCCTGCACCCCACCTCACCCGTGTGCTGGGAGCAGTCCGCTCTCGGCAGGCCGCGTCCGATGGTCGAGTACATCTTCGACACGGCCCGCACCGTCACCGACCTGGTGATGGCGGGCGTCCTGACCCGTCACCCGGACCTGCGGGTGATCGTCCCGCACTGCGGCGCCGCGATCCCTGTCCTGGCCGACCGCATCAACGAGTTCATGCGGCTCTTCGTGCCGTCGCGGGAGGCGCCCCCGCTGGACGCCGTGCAGCAACTGCGCGCCCTGTACTACGACATCGCGGGCACGGCCTTCCCGCGCCAGGTTCCGGCCCTGCTGAAGCTGGTCGGCCCGGACCGCGTGCTGTTCGGCAGCGACTACTGCTGGACGCCGGCGCCGCTCGCCGACGCCCACATCGCGGCGATCGACGCGGCCGAGCCGCCGGCGGAAGACGCGACGTGGCGCTCGCTCACCACGGCGAACGCCACGCGCCTCTTCCCGCAGGCGGGGCCGCGGTGAAACATCCACAAGGAGGAAGCATGCACACGCGAACCCTCGGACGAGACCTCCAGGTCTCCGCCATCGGCCTCGGCGCCATGGGCATGTCCCAGAGCTACGGCCCGAACCCCGGTGACCGGAGCGACATGATCGCCGTGCTCCGTGGGGCCGTCGATCGGGGGGTGACGTTCTTCGACACCGCGGAGGTGTACGGCCCCTACGTCAACGAGGAACTCGTCGGAGAGGCCCTGGCCCCGGTGCGTGACCACGTGGTCATCGCCACCAAGTTCGGATTCCGCATCGAGGACGGCAGGCCCGTCGGACTGAACAGCCGGCCCGAGCAGATCCGCTCCGTCGCGACGGCCTCTCTCAAACGGCTGCGGGTCGAGCGGCTCGACCTGTTCTACCAGCATCGCGTCGACCCGGAGGTGCCCATCGAGGACGTCGCGGGCACGGTGGGCGAACTCGTACAGGAGGGCAAGGTCCGCTGCTTCGGGCTTTCGGAGGCCAGTGCGCAGACGATCCGGCGTGCCCACGCGGTCCACCCGGTGACGGCGGTGCAGAGCGAGTACTCGTTGTGGACCCGGGATCCCGAGCCGGAGGTTCTGCCGACGTGCACGGCGCTCGGCATCGGATTCGTGCCCTTCAGCCCGCTCGGCAAGGGGTTCCTGACCGGAGCGGTGGACGCCTCGACACCGTTCGCGGCCGACGACGTGCGTACCACCATTCCCCGGTTCACGGCCGAGAACCGGGCGGCGAACCAGGCACTCGTCGAGCACATCGGCGCCCTCGCGACGGCCAAGGACGCCACACCGGGGCAGGTGGCCCTCGCCTGGCTGCTCGCCCAGCACCCGTCGATCGTGCCGATCCCCGGAACCCGGCGCACCACGCGCATCGAGGAGAACGCAGGCGCCACGCGCGTCCCGCTCTCCGCAGACGAACTGTCGGACCTCAACGAACTCGCAGGACGGGTCGGGGTCAAGGGAGACCGTTACAACGAGCACCACATGTCGCTGGTGGACAAGTAGGGGACCTGCTCAGCTCTCCTACGGTCGCAGGAGCACCTTGCCGCGCGCATGGCCGGACCCGCTCAGCTCGTGCACCCTGGCGGCGTCGGCGAGCGGGAAGCTCCGGTCCACGCGCACGCGCAGCCGACCGTCGGCGGCCAGACGGGCGTAGTCGGCGAGCTGAGGCCCGAACCCGCTGCTGAACGCCTGCGACGCGGTGATCCACCACGGCGACTCGGTGATCCACCACGGCGGCGCGGTGATCCACCACGGCGGCGCGGACAGCCTGATGACGGCGGCCGCACCGGTCGCCGACTTCGAGGCCCTCGTGACAGCTCCCCGCTGACCGGGCGCGGCCCGCCCCGGCCGGCAGTCAGCGCCGTCCCGGCGTCACGAAGTCCTTCACGACCTCGGAACCGCTCCAGCGCTGAAGGACAGGTGCCGGGCGGCCCGCAGGCTTCTGGGCCGCGGCCCACAGAGCAGTGAGGGCGGGGCCGAGGAGTCTGCGGGGGCCGGGGGGCTGAGGGCCGGGCGGGGGCCGGGGTGGTCAGGTCGCGCAGCAGCTTTCGCGGCGGATGATGTGGCCGACCGCTTGCCAGTGCTCGCTGTCGCCGTCCGCCGGGCCGGCGGTGAGGTGGTGGGGGCCGACCAGGTCCTCCTGACGGTGCACGATGCCGTCGCGCATCACCCAGGAGACGCGCGTCAGGTCGGTGAAGTCCTGGAAGGGGTTGCCGTCGATCACCGTGAGGTCGGCCAGCTTGCCGGATTCCGCCGTGCCCAGATCGTCGTCGACGCCGAACATCCGGGCGGGCACGACGGTGGCGGTGCGCAGGGCCTGTGCGGGGGAGAGACCGGCGTCTGACGGCCGCCGTAGATGTTCTGGTACGGGTGGGTGTGCGAGTCCCACAGGCCGGGGATGACGGTGGAGCCGGAGGCGTCGATCCGCTGTTCTCCTTGCCGCCCCGCACCGGAGCGGTGCGGTTCGACGGCGGTGATGCGGTTGCCGGTGATGACGATGTCGACGTCCTCGCGGACGGTGTCCCCGGTGCCGTCCCACAGCCGCCCGGCGTGCACCCGGGTCACGTCGGTGCGGGGCGGCAGGCGGCGGGCGGTCGCCAGCCGGACCGGGAGGGTACGGCGGCCGGTGCCGTCCCGGTTGATCATCCTCAGTCGGCCGCCGGAGAGGTGGAGCAGGCGGCGGGAGTCGCCGGACCACGACGGGTGGTCGGCCGGTTCGTCGGTGATTCGCTGTGGCCGACCGGCGGGTGTGCCGTCCGGGTCGACGGGCAGGACCCACAGCGCCGACTCCACGACCAGCGCCAGGGACGTTCCGTCGGGTGACCAGACCGGTCCGCTGTCGCAGCGGTCGGACACCGAGGTGTGGGGCAGCGGCAGGAAGGCTCTGGACGACCCGTCCCGGGTGTCGATCACCCGGATCACGTTGTAGCCCTCGCGGAACCGCTGGTTCAGCCGGTTGCGGTCGCACACGGCGATGTACCGGCCGTCCGGGGACCAACTGGGACGGCCCGGCAGGCCGTTGCCGCCGAGGGGCGTGGCGAGCTTGGTCTCGGCGCCGGATGCGACGTCGACGAGGAGGAGGTTGCCGGTGGTGTCGTGACAGGCGAGCCGGGCGCCGTCGGGAGAGAGCGCCGGGTTGAGGCGCCCGCCGGTGGCCAGGACCGTGTCCTCACCGGTGTCCGGTGAGAGCCGGTGGACGGCGGCCAGACCGTCGCCGCCGGCGTCTCCGTCGTACGAGTAGACGATGCTCCTGCCGTCCCTGGCCCAGGACGGCATCTGCACATACCGGGAGGCGGCGGCCTGGAACAGCTTGCGGGGCCGGCCGCCGATGGGCATCAGCCACAGGGCGTTCAGGGCGGCGAAGACGACGGATCCGCCGTCGGGCGATAGCGCCGGGAGGTGGATGCCGCGCACCGGCCTGCGGGCGGTGGAGTCGAAGTCGCGTGCCTTGCGGCGGTACACGGGCCTGGGGACATCCAGCGATGCGGTGAACGGGATGTCCCCGGCCGGTTCCAGCGAGGGGCTCAGGTCCTTGAGCCGGCCGTCGGCGAAGTAGAGCAGGCCGCCGTCCGGCGTCCAGCAGGGCGGCAGCGGCGAGACGTCCTCGGTGCCCGAGACCGTCCGGCCGTCCACGACCAGGACCGACGTCGCGGCGACGAACTGGGCCCCGCCGGCGGTCCACACGAAGGCCAGGCGGCCGTCCTTGGAGACGGCGGGGCACATCAGCGTGCCGGAGTCCACCGTGCGCACCGTGGTGACCTCGCCACCCGCGGCCGGTATGGCGGCGATGGTCCGCGCTCCGGAGGCGTCCGCGCGTACGAACAGGATCCGGTCGCCGTCCGGGTGCCAGGCAGGGTCGTAGTCCTCGACGTCCGGCCGACTGGTCAGACGGGTCAACTCACCGGTCGCCACCTCGACGGTCCAGATGTCGTACGAACTGCCCCGCACCGGGTCCCCACCGCGCTCGGAGGCGAAGGCGATCCGCGTGCCGTCCGGTGACCAGGACACACCCCGGTCGTCCCACGGGCCGGAGGTGAGCCGCCGCGGGTTCGAACCGTCCGGGGCCATCGTCCACACGTGGAAGCCGCCGCCCTTGTAGGAGCAGAAGGCGATCGCCGAGCCGTCCGGCGACCAGACGGGACGGGTCGGTTCGAGGTCGGGAGCGGTCAGCGCGGTTGCCGTTCCCCCACTCCGGGGCAACGCCCACAGCACACCCTGCACCTCGATGACGAGCCGGTCGCCGTCGGGCGAGACGGTCGTGGAGGCGTTGGTGGCTGTGGTGAACGTCAGCGTCCGGGCATACGGGCCGACTTCGTCGGGCTCGCCCGCCGACGGGGCGAGGGGTGATGCGGCCGCCGCCGGGAGCGCCGAGAACGGAACGAGCGCGGTACCGACACCCCCCAAGGCCGCCGCTCCCAGGAACCCCCGCCGGGTGACACCCGCGGGGAGCCGTCCCGCGGTCATCCCGTCGGATCCGTCGGGATGAAGGTGCGCGGGCGCGCCCGCCAGGGGGGCGGTCGGCTCTTCGTCGGCGGATTCGCCGGGGAATCCTTGCGCGGCTGTGATCATGAGGAGAACTCCAGGGGTGTGGGGGAACCTGACTGGCATTCACACTGCTTGCATGGCCAAAGAAGACCGGCGGGGGGGGGAAGTGACCAAGCCTCAACCCTCCGGCGCCCAGAGGATACTGCTCGCCTACGAACGAGGCGCTGGTACAGCAGGCGTTCCTTCGCCGTGGCGAAGCGGACGGGCGTGCCTCGGGTGACGTCCGGGATGCGGGCCCCGGAACCGCGGCAGTCCTCACCTCGGGTGGGATCTCGTGGGTGAGAACGGCGGGTGGCCCGCCGGAGCATCTGGCGAGGGCAGGAACGATCCGTCTCGGGGCTCCGCCGCTCCCTCTGTCGGCGGCCCGGTTCCAGGCGCCGCGGGCGCAACAGGATCCGCAGACGCCGATCCGCAGCGACCCACGCTTCTCGCATCTACCTCCCCCCCCCCCGTTACCTTTTTCGTGGCTCCGCAAAGGGGCCTCCGGCCTTCGGGTCCGGCATGACTTCCCCCTCCTGTTGTTGATGATCCGGGGGGTGGTGTCACCGGGCCCGGGAGGTGCCGTCGGAGACGCTGATCAGAGGTCCGGCCACCGCCCGGTCCGGCGCCACGCCGGACAGCTCGCGGGCGGCAGGTCTGCATAACGTGGATGCGCGCGTACGACACCACTGCCGAGGCCGGCACGATCAACTCCCCTGGAAGGGCGCGATGTTCGACACCGAAGACGTGGGCGTGTTCCTCGGCCTGGACGTCGGCAAGACCGCTCACCACGGCCACGGGCTCACTCCGGCCGGGAAGAAGGTCTTCGACAAGCCGCTGCCCAACAGCGAGCCGAAACTACGGGCCGTCTTCGACAAGCTGACCGCGAAGTTCGGCACCGTGCTGGTGATCGTCGACCAGCCCGCATCCATCGGCGCCCTCCCCCTGACCGTGGCCCGGGACGCGGGCTGCAAGGTCGCCTACCTGCCCGGCCTGGCCTGGCCATGCGACGGATCGCCGACCTGTATCGCGGCGAGGCCAAGACCGACGCGAAGGACGCAGCGGTCATCGCAGACGCGGCCCGCACCATGCCGCACACCCTGCGCTCGCTGGAGCTCACCGACGAGATCACCGCCGAGCTGACCGTGCTCGTCGGCTTCGACCAGGACCTCGCCGCCGAGGCCACCCGCACCTCCAACCGCATACGCGGCCTGCTCACCCAGTTCCACCCCAGCCTCGAACGCGCCCTCGGCCCCCGCCTCGACCACCAGGCCGTCACCTGGCTCCTGGAGCGCTACGGCTCACCGGCCGCCCTGCGAAAGGCCGGCCGCCGCAGACTCGTCGACCTCGTCCGCCCCAAGGCGCCGCGCATGGCCCAGCGGCTGATCGACGACGTCTTCGACGCGCTCGACAAACAGACCGTCGTCGGGCCCGGCACCGGCACCCTCGACATCGTCGTACCCTCCCTGGCCGCCTCGCTCGCCGCCGTCCACACCCAGCGCCGGGCCCTGGAAGCCCAGATCAACACCCTGCTGGAGGCGCACCCTCTTTCCCCGGTCCTGACGTCGATGCCCGGCGTCGGCGTCAGGACCGCCGCCGTCCTGCTGGTCACCGTCGGCGACGGCACCAGCTTCCCCACCGCCGCCCACCTCGCCTCCCACGCCGGCCTCGCCCCCACCACGAAGTCGTCGGGCACCTCCATCCACGGCGAACACGCCCCAAGGGGCGGAAACCGGCAGCTCAAACGCGCCATGTTCCTCTCCGCCTTCGCCTGCATGAACGCCGACCCCGCCTCCCGCATCTACTACGACCGCCAGCGAGGCCGCGGAAAAACCCACACCCAAGCCCTCCTCCGCCTCGCCCGCCAGCGCATCAGCGTCCTGTTCGCCATGCTCCGCGACGGCGCCTTCTACGAGACCCGCGTCCCCGAAGCAGCCGCCGCATGACCCTCGGCCTTACCTGTGGTCGCGGTGGGACGCCCCACTCCCTCGAAGGACAACCCCATGAGTTCGCCTGGTATCGAAGTTCCTGACGCCCTGGTCGCGTCGTACACGAGGAACGGTGGTGAAGAGGAACGGACCTGGATCGCCCGGCTACCCGAGCTGGTGGCGGAGCTGCTCGACCGATGGGAACTGGAGCGTGACGGAGGCATCGGGTCCGGCGAGGCCTCACTGGTGGTGCCGGTGCGCCGCACGGACGACACCCGCGCCGCGCTCAAACTCCAGATGCCCCGCCAGGAGACGGCCGCCGCGCTGATCGGGCTTCGGGCGTGGAACGGCGACGGCATCGTGCGGCTGCTCGACCACGACCCGCAGAGCAGCGTCGTGCTGCTGGAACGCCTGGACGGCTCACGCACTCTGGCTTCCTTCGAGGACGACGACGTGGCCATGAGCGTCTTGGCCGGACTTATGGCCCGGCTGCACTCCGTCCCGGCGCCCGAGGGCCTGCGCGGCCTCGGTGACGTCGCGCGCGACATGCTGGCGTCCGTGCCGGCGGCCGTCGCCGCCCTGCCGGACCCTGAGGACCAGCGGCGGCTGCACGGCTGGGCCTCGGCAGTCACCGAGCTGGTCGGCGAGCCCGGCGACCGGATGCTGCACTGGGACCTGCACTACGACAACGTGCTCGCCGCCGAGCGCGAGCCGTGGCTGGCCATCGACCCCGAACCCCTCATCGGCGACCCGGGCTTCGACCTGTGGCCGGCGCTGGACACCGGCTGGGAGAAACATCACGCCACCGGGGACGCTCCCCGGGTGGTGCGGCGCCGCTTCGACCTGCTGACCGAGGCGCTCGGGCTGGACCGCCAGCGCGCGGTCGGCTGGACCCTGGCCCGGTTGCTGCAGAACACACTCTGGGACATCGAGGACGGGCGGACCACCATCGACCCCTCCCAGACCGCCGTGGCCAAGGCTCTGCCCCGTCACTGAACACTTCACCACCGAGCGCGACACACCCCCAAACCGCCCCAAAACCAACATGGGCGCCTTGACGAAAGACATAGAGGCACCTCCCCCCAGGCCGGAGCAGGAGGCGGCATGCCAGGCACCGACAGGACATGGCCAAGTGGCCCTACACGCCGGCACAGGGAACAGAACGGTCCAACAGACCTCGCCCCCTGCCCCTCCACTTCCACCCGCCTTGCGCCCCGAGCCGCAGAAACAGCAGGCCAGAGGCACTCCGGCTCGCCGCCCCGACCTCCTACGCCTATACGGAGGCCCCTCGCTGACGCACATCCGCTAGGCTGTCCCTGGTCAGTCGTTGGTACGTCGCGTTGTCCGCCCAGGTAGCACTGCGGCACCCGTCGAACCGCGTCTGACCAGCGGGCTTGTACACCGAGGCCGAAGATCCACTCGCCGGGTTTTCTCCAAGGTTTCCTACAAGCCCCCGCCTTCGTAGCTCAGGGGATAGAGCACCGCTCTCCTAAAGCGGGTGTCGCAGGTTCGAATCCTGCCGGGGGCACAACGCATTACGCCGCTGACCTGGTGTTTCTCCCTCAGGGAGGCGCTCCATTCGGCCTCGGACTCCTCGTCCGGGGCCGTTTGCGTGAGCGGTTGTGAGCGGACGGAGAGTTGATCTCCGGAATATCTCCCAACGGATCAGCATCATCCGGCGCGGACTCCGGGCTGGGATGCTGCGCGTCGTCGGGCTCAGGCTCCGCTTCAAGGGGGTGTTTTCGGAGATGGCGCGGGCGCACGGGACGAGCCGGGCTGCGGCCTCGGCGATCGCCGGGTCCGCTTCGGGGAGCAGGCTCGTGTACGTGTCGGCCGTGATGGTGATCGAGGAGTGGCCGAGCATCTCCTGGATGTCCTTCAGGTCGGCCCCGGCCTCGTGGGCGAGGGTCGCGGCACCGTGGCGGAGGTCGTGGAGCCGGACCGGCGGGAGGTCGATCTCCTCGTACAGCTCGATGAACCGCCGTGTGACGTTGGCGGGGTGGAGCAGCTCGCCGTTCTCCTTGGTGAAGACGCGGCCGGTCTCCACCCAAGCGCTCTCTTCCTCCGGGATCGGAGGAACGTGCGAGGCTTTCCCTGATCACGCTGTCGCTGGCGTGCAAAGCCGCCGTCAGTTCTCTTCGCAGCTCGTCCGGAAGGATCCCGGCGCCGAGGGCGCAGGCGCGCACCAGCGCGCGACAGTCCTGCACTTGCCGGTCCGTGGCGATCTCGGTGAACAGGGGGTGAGCCAAGTTCTCGCGAGCCGCATAGCCGTCTTCGGCGTCCGTCGTCCTGCGGTGGAGGTCCTCGACGATGCGGTGCGCGGCGAGCGCCTCGGCGGAACCGATCGCGTCGAGGACCGTAAGTCCGAGCCGGGTGTCGAAGACGGTCATTCCGGGTTCGGTCTTCCGTCCGGAGTAGACCGTCACCAGGTCCGCCAGGTGGCCGTCGATCTGCTGCCCGGCGTCGCGGCGGCATAGAACGGTCAGGCATGCCGTGACTGCTTGCTCCCACGCATCGCCGGGCACCGTGTCGGAAAGGAGGGCAGCGGCCCACGCGGTGTCACCCGCAACGAGGGCGGCGAGTACGGCGACCTGCCGACCGTCGAGCATCCGCTTGCCGATGCCATGGTGGACGTCGATGTGCGCCAGCGCCTCGGCCCATCGCCCCTCGGTGGTGAGGGTGCGCGTGCCGTCCGCGAGGAGGACGCGCCACAGCCACGCGCGAACTTCCTGGCGGTCTTCGCCGGTCGCAGTGAGGTCCGCAGGTACGTTGACGCCCTCGAACCGGCCAGCTGCGCCCGCCTCGACGGCCTCGTACAGATCGAGGAGTCGCTGACGGCCCTGATCGGTGTGGCCGGCGCGGATCTGGAGGCGAGCGAGATTGACGACCGGTTCCAGTCCTCGGATCGCGCTCATGCCGGGCAGGGGGCAGGCATGAAGGTAGGCGGCGGCGTGCTGGTGACACATCTCGCGGGCGAGGTCGGGGAGGTCGATGTCGGAGGCGATGAGGGCGGCCTGGTTGTAGACGGCCGATGCGAGCCCCTGATCGGTCTGTTTCGCCGCGGTCTCGGCCAGGTCGACGAGCGCACGTACGCGTTCAGGCAGGGGCAGGCAGGCGGGGCGGAATCGGGCGACGAGCGGGAAACGCTGGGCTACGGGGCCGTGCGGGTCCATGGATCCCCCGGGTCGAGAGTGAGAACTGCTGAGGTGGCGACGGTGCCCGCCGGCAGTGTGTCGGCGGGCACCGTCCGCTACGCGTACGGCGTTATCGCCAGTCGACGACGATGCGGTTCAGCGGCGTGTCGAGGGCGAAGAGACCGGGGCGCCGCTCGATCTCGGGGGCGTCGAGGGGCTGGATCTCGAACGTGGCCTCACGGCCTCGGTACTCCCTGTCCCAGGTACGGACGGTGTCGGCGACCTTCGCGGCCAGCTCGTCGCTGCCGGGGCCGTGGCCGATGACGCCGAACTCCCAGAGCCTGTCGCCCTCGGGGGTCTTCTCCTTGGACACGCGCCGGGCGAGGTAGGTGACGGCACCCTTGTCGACGACCGCAGTCGACGAGGGGTAGGGGTCCTCAGTGAGCAGCGTGCCCTTGGCGCTCCGGGGGAACAGCATCCGGATCAGACCAGAGGGGAAGCAGCAGGTGACGAACAATTCCATCCACTCCGGCGACTCCATGGCGCGGACCGTCATGCCGGTCCACTCCTCGGTGCGCGGCTCGTCGAGTACACCTGCGAGGGCATCGGCGTCGATGCTGAGCCCGGCGGGGGCCTGGAGTCGTACGGCGCCGTCCGCGCTGAGCGGGATCACTCGGCGGTCGTCGTCGGCGATGCCCCGCCGAAGCGGCATGAAGGTGTTCATCTCGCTGCCCAGGGAGACCCATCGGTCGTCACGCTGCTCGTAGGCGATGGAGCGGGACACCGTGCCCTTGAGGCGCTGGGGGACGAGGAGCCGGCCGCCGGGGGCGAGCTGCTGCAGCCAGGCGTGCGGCACACCGTGCGCGCCCACAGTGGCGATGATCCGGTCGTACGGCGCGCCTTCGGCGTAGCCGATTGCTCCGTCGCGGGTCACGGCCTCGACGTTGGTGATCCCGGCGGCGGCGAGGTGCGCACGAGCGCCTTCCACGAGGTCGTCGTCGACGTCGACGGTGGTCACGTGTCCGCTCTCGCCGACCAGGTGGGCGAGCAGTCCGGCGTTGTAGCCGGTGCCGGCGCCGAGTTCGAGGATGCGCTCGCCAGGTTGGGCTTCGAGCTGGTCCAGCATGAGGGCGACGACGCCGGGCTGGGAGGCGCAGGAGATGGACGTGCCGTCGGTGTCGTACTTGATGTGCACCGGTGCGTCGGCGTAGGCGTCTTCGAGGGACGCCTCGGGCACGAACACATGGCGGGGCACGGTCCGCAACGCGGTCTCGACGGCGGGCGTGCGGGCGTGTCCGTCCGCGCGAAGCTGGTCGACCAGGGCGTTGCGGAGGCGCTCGGCGTCCGCCGTGGGGGTGGTGATCGTGTCGGTGTTCACCGCGCTGACGCTATCGATGTCGGCCGTGGCCTCGGTGGGCGACGCAGTGTTGTCACTCGTTCCCATGACTACCTCTCGTGCAATGTGGGACAGGGCGCTCTGGTCGTCCCGGAGGAGACCGGCGCGGTTGGCGTGGAAGATCACGTGGTGGGCGATGATGGCTCGCAGGCCACGGGTGAGGGCGCCGCGGCCTGCGAGAGCAGCGAGAGTGGTTCCGGCCCGTTCGAAGGCGGTCACCCATTCCTCGTGAGCGTGGAGTGGGCCACCCGGACGGCAGAGGCTGTGGGCGTCGACGGTCATGAGCTTGCGCATGGCCGGAGCCAATTCGGCGGCTCGTTCGGGCGATTGTGGAGCGATGGCCGGTCGAAGGGCCGCGACCTTCGCCCATACGTCGCTCTGTTCGAACCAGTCGAGTCCAGCGCCGCGCATCATGACGCCCGCCAGCAGGACGGCGGTCTCCCGGCGTCCCAGGTGCATCGGGCTCGGCTGGTAGGTGAGCAGGTGGCGGGAGTCGCTGTGGAACAGTTCGTGGGCTACGTCCATGGCCTCCGGGCCGCCGAACGTGTCGGTCTCGGGCTCGTAGACGCAGGGCGGGCACGACACGGCCACGCCGTCGCCGATGAGATCGCTCAGGAGCGACTCAATGGCTGGTGAGGGCTTGTCGGCGAGGTAACGCAGCGGCCAGGGCTGCTTCTTCATGAACCACCAGCCGGTGAGCTGCTCGTCGGCCTCGGCCTCGATCAGGGTGGGGCCGAGGCGTTCGGCGATGACGCGCCGGGCAATCTCGCGGTCGACGAAGGTGATGTTGTGCTGCTGCCAGCGGTCGGGAGGCATAGAGGTCCTTCGGTCGGTGGATCAAGCGATGAGGAGGCATGCGTCCCAGGCGGACCGGGGTGGTGCAGCGGTGCTGAGCGCGAGGAGGGCCAGGGCTATGCCGGCGGCGCCGTCGAGTAGTCCGGGGCCGCCTTCCTTGTCCTGGATGAGCGCCGTGGCCATGAGTTCGGGGTCGGTGCCCGGTGGGATGACCGCAGCAAGGAGGGCCGGGATTGCGGCGCGGAGTTTCTCCGCGGTTGAGGGGTGGGCCTCGTCGGCCGTACGCGCGGCAACGTGTGCGAGGCCGGCGAACCCGTGGCAGAGGCCGTTGTCCGTCGTGGCCTTCAGCTGCTCGGGATCGGTGAGGGCGGCCACAAGTGCGTTCTCCGCGTCAATCTGGCGGCTGGTATCGCCGAGGGCAAGCGCGGCAAGTTGCTGGGCGCGAGCGAGGCCGGCGGTGCCGTAGCACCAGGACGGCCGCCTGGGGGCTGACGAGCCGAGACGCCCGCTGCGCAGCTCTCCCTGAGTGACCCAGTACGGCCAGACCGGTCCGCCGTCGGTCTTCTCCTTCCAGCGGTCCAGCCAGGTCAAGATGGTGCGCAGTGCTGCGTGGTGCCCGTCGGTGGCGGAGCCGTTCCGAGCGGCGAGGGCCAGGAGCGCGAGCACGCCGCCGATCCCGTGGGCCATACCGGTGTTGGCGTGCCCGCCGGGGAATCGGTCGTCCGGGCTGCCCGAGGGCCCAGTCTCTGCCCACCAGCCCGGCAGGGTCTCGCCGTGGTGGGTGATCGGTTCGGTGAGGCGCACGCAGTAGTCGAGAACGGCGCGCATCAGGGAGCTGCCGGGGCTTCGGCGCAGCAGATAGGCGCCATATCCGGTGACGCCCCGGATGGCGTCGAACTCGGCAAGCTGCGGCAGGCGTCCGGCGTCGATGCGGCGGTGCGCGGTGTCGAGACGACGTCCGACGTCGACTGCGATCTGGGCGTCCACCGCGTCGAGGGCACGCTGGTAGGAGCCGGGAAGGTGGTCCGCGGCACAGCTCAGAGCATGGGCGAAGGCGGGCACTCCGTAGAACGGGTGGCTGTTCGGGCCGCTGGTGAGCGGCTGCTGCGAGGCGGTGGCGAGCCAGTCGTGGGCGCGGTGCCACGGGCCGAGGCCGTTCGCGGCATGCTCGATGTGCAGGAGCGCGATGCCGGGCGGGCCGTAGGCAAGGTGCTGCCGGTCCGAGGACAGCGTCCTGGAGCCGAGGGGCACGGTGTCGGGGTCGGCGAGACGGACGGCGATGGCGTCGACCAGGCCGAGCGCGGGGTGGGCGGTCACGAGTCCCTCCCCCTAGTGCGGGCGGTCCAGGCGAGGGCGGCGGCACGAGCGAGGTAGAGGCATACCTCTTCCTCCGGGAAGTTCACAGCGACGTGCCTCACGAAGTGGACGTGCAGCAGGGAGGTCAGGACGTCGTCGACGGCGATGCCCTGGGTGTCTGGGCCGGGCAGGCGCGGGCGGTACGCGGCGAGCGCCGTATCCCGGTCAGCCCATCCGGACACGATGGCATCTCCGCCCGGAAGGCTGCGCAGGGCCGACCAGTCGCCCCTCGGGTCGGCGAGCCGTACGGCCTCGGTGAACTGCGGGCGAGGAACGGGCACGGGGGCGGTCGGCAGGATGTGGTCGATCAGCCACTGCATCCCGGCCTCGGTGGTACCGAGGAAGGCGGAGGTGATGGCGACCGTGTGGGCCGCCACCAGCGTGCGCTGGCCCGGACGCTGTGGCTGCGCGAGCTGCGCCAGGATGGCGCGCGAGTCCGCCCGGAACACCTCCTCAGCCGCCTCCCACGCGGTGCCGGATCCCCAGCGGCCCATCTCACGGTAGGAGGTGGGATAGCGCAGTTCGGCCAGCAGGCCAATGCTTCGTAGCTCGTCAGCCCAAGCGCTCACCGTTCGGGCTGTGTCGGCGAAGGCTTCCTGGTCTGGGAGGTCGATGCGTACGCGGAGGTGTTGATCCGGGTCACGGAAGCGAATGAACCACCACTGCGGGTTGCCGAGTTGTTCGAGGAGGCCGGGCAAGTGCCGGGAGAGCAAGACGTCTTGGCGGCGGGGATCGCCGTACAGAGCGGCCAGAAGAACCGAGGAAGCGGCAGGCGTCTGCATCTGGGTCGCAGACAGGGCACGGGCCCGGCTGGGGGCTGGAAGTGGCGGCCATGCCGACGGCCTGGTTACTTTGAGGGGCACCACAACCTCGTGGGCTCGCCCGCCGCACCAGCCGTACGCCTCCGGTTCCGGGGCCTCGACGAGCACGGCCAGGCGCGAATGGTCGAGGTGCCGGCGCAGGAGCGCACGGTGGCCGGCCTCGTCGAGGTCGAAGAAGAGGCACCGGTCGTCCTCTACGAGGTAGACGCGGCGCGGCAGCCTCCGTCTGGCACGCCAGTCGCTGAGCGCGGCGTCCCACTCGGCCCGAGGGCGGACATGGCCAGGCAGTTCGGACACTTCCAGCCGCCAGCGCGCAGGGGCCAGCACCGTCCGGCCGTACCGCAGACGCGGAAGGAACGGCATCGCCGCTGCGGCGCCCCAGTCGAAGACGGTGACCTGCGCGCACTGGGCGCGGGACAGTTCGGTGAGGAAGCGCACCAGCGGCGGGGTGTGGGTGCGCAGGTTCAGCGCGTGCATCCCGACGGCCTCCACGCGGTGGCCTCGCTCGGGGATGGCGAGATACATGCGGCGGCCGTCACACGCCACAGCCAAGTCCTCCGGGGTGAGGACGGTGTCCTGCGGGGCTCGGTGCTCCTGAAGGCTGATCACAGTGGGTAAGACCTGCGGGGAGCGGGTGACATGGGCGCTCTCGGGGAGCAGGGGCGGGAAAGAGAGCTGCGCAGGCATGGTGTTGCCGTCTGCGGCTGGGAGGTCGGCAAGCTCCATGACCAGGGCCTCCCGGTCGGCAGGGGCCAGCACGCTGAGGAATCTGCCCGTGGAGACGCCGACACCACGGGACACGCTCACGACCTCCAGCCGGAACCGCCCGCGCTGCAACTCCTCCAGGCTGGCCGCGTGCACCCGCACCCCGATCTCCAAGTGCGGCGGCAGCCGTGGCTCGTCGGGACCCGCGTCCAGGGCCTCGATCTGTTCGTCCGTGAGGACCACTTCGTCACGGCCGTCGAGCGCGGCAGCCTGAGCCAGCCGTACAAGGGCGTCATCCCGAGCGGAGACGCGGGGCCTGTGTGCACCGGCCGGAGCGCCTGGGTAACCGTCGGGATAGCCGGTGCCGCTGTCCGCGACGACCTCCGCGAGCGGCACCATCGTGCCGATGCCGTACCGCTCGTAGAACCGCTGGTGGTACTCGTTCCACGCGGCGGTCCCGTACGGGCGGATGCTCAAGCGGGTCAGGATGAGAGCGGCGCGCTCGATCTCTCGGGCGACCGCTTCCGGCAGAACGATCTGGGCGTCCAGGCGGAGGTCGAGCGCGACGGGGTGGCGACGCAGTCCAGGGACGAGGTCTCGCATCCGCGCCGCGACGCTGTCCCGGCCGCCGTGAGTGGCGCACTCCTCCAGGCCCACCCGGACCGCGTGGAGTTCGCGTACGGTCTCCGCGACCGGGGCGAGGCTTCCAGCGTCGATCGCGTCGAGTTGGCCGAGCAGATACCCGAGGGCGTCGGTCTCGGTGCTCGGAGCGTGCAGGCCCGTGATCAGTACCCGCCGCCGGATCAGCTCCGCCAGCAGTTGGCGCGCCCCCTCGGAACCGGCCTCGGGGAACTCCGCCCGGAGCTTGTCCACGAGGGTGCTGAACCGGATGGGCGCTCGGGTCGCGGCAAGGACCGCGCGCACCGGTCCGGTCAGGGCCAGAGACGCCTCGACCGCGCGAGTCCGGTCGTCCTGGACGTCGGGCTGGAAAGGCACGATGAGCCGGTCTCCGCGATACGTCACGGTGTTGTTGATGACGACGGGCAGCCGTTCGAGGAGGTCCGGGCATGACTCCAACCGTGCGACCACGGCCGCCAGCCACGCTGCCCCCGCCCGGCCGACGGCCACGTACTTCTCGCCCCAGTCGGCCCGCGCCTGCGGGCCGAACTCCGCGGTGGCCACGCCGGCAAACAGGCCGAAGGGTGTCGCCCGGTGCTGGGCCCGCAGCAGGTAGCGGGCCACGGACAGCGCCGCGCGCCGCACATCCCGGAGGGCGGGGTGCTCAGCCGTGCACAGGGCCCGTACCTGCGTGGCCAGGGCCGGGCTGGAGTGCTGGAGTGCCTCGGCGACGTCCGTGTCAGCCCAGACCGCGCGTAGCCACGCCACACGGGCAGACGAACCACTGGGCAAGCGGTCATCGAGGTCAGGACATGGAGGAAACGGCAGCGAGGGGCGGGCCACGGCGCGCACGAGAGCGGTGGAACCGGTGCGGAACGCTGCGGGCGGAGCAACCACCAAGTACCTCCGTAGTGAGGGGGCGGGCGGCTGGTGCCGCCGCGCGAAGACGCGGCGGCACCAGACCGGGGTGACCTGGGGTCCGGGTCAGGCGACGTTGGTGGTGCAGGCGCCGCAGGTGGACCCGCAGTTGTCGTCGGTCAGGTTGACCAGGCCCGCCGGGTCGGCGATCTCGACGAGGGAGACGTCCAGGTCGAAGCCGTCCGATGCCCCAGGGATCTGCGGGCGTACTTCGGTGCGGTTGGGGACTACGGTGTTGCGCGTCATGCGTCGACTCCTCGTAATCGTTGTGGTGTTTCTGGGCGGGAGCGCCCACCAAGTGCCGTCACGGGAGCGTTGCCACACGGCTGCTCCCCGGACGGCTCCTGGCCGCCCGGCACGAGAGGACGTGCTCCGCGTAGGAAGTCCCTCGCGGGCCGCCTGCCTCCTGCCGGGAAGTCATGTGCCGGACGTCTGATCAAGCGGACGCCGGCCGCCGCTCCATGAAGTAGGCGAACGCCTGGGCCTTGAGGCGATCGAGGCACGGCTCGCACGCGTAGAAGGGGTGCGTGCTGCCCGTCCCGCTGCACCGGCCTAGCCAGATCACCAGGACGCCGGTACGCCCCCAGCCGAGCCAGCAGTCACCGGTGATCCACGGCCATTCCATGGAAGGACATCCCCTTTCTCAACCGGTCGGGATAGTCGGTCTGGCGGCCTGACAGTTGGGAGCGCAGGCCCAGAGCGGGAACGGCAGGCCCCGATGGCGTATCTCGCCCAGCCGTCGACCGCTCGCTCCCAGCGGCCGGGCGCAGGGGGTGCAGTCCGTGGCCATCTGCTGGCGGGGCCGGAGCCGGGCCAGATCCGGAAGGGGCGAGGGTGCCGTGGCCGGGATGCTCACTTGCCGCCCTCGGTACGGAGTTCCGCCCAGACCTCTTTGCCCCAAGGGCGTCTGTCCGAGCCGTGCAGGTCGTAGCCCCAGCGGTCGGCAACAGCGTTGACGAGGAGCAGCCCGCGGCCCGATTCGTCGTCGTCAGCCGCCTGGCTGAGTAGGGGAAGACGCGATGGTTCCCGGTCCACGACCCCGACACGCAGTCGCGTCGCGCTCGGCCGCCCAACCGTGAGGCGAATCTCGGGACACGGAGTGTGCCTGGAGGCATTCGCGATGAGCTCCGTGATGATCAACGCGGCACGGTCGGCGAGGCTGTCGAGGTGCCACACGCCGAGGACGTCTCGGACGAGTTCGCGACCGAGCTCGGCCGTGGACGGCTCGCACAGGAAGGTCTGGCTGTACATGGGGTGGCCGATGGAGAGGGCATCAACTGGTGTTCTCAGACTCGTCATTGGGGTGGAGCCTTCGTGTCGTCTCGGTGCCCGGCCCGCCCTTGCGGGGGAACCTCAGGGGCGGGCCGGGCCGTCAACAGCCGCCCGCATGGTGGGGCGCGGCGGGCGACCAGTACCCAGACAACTCCCTTTCGCAGCAGGTTGGTTAGGACGTTCAGGTGCTCGATCGACGGACCGACCTAGGGTGTTTTGACCTCTCCTTTACCTGGCGGGTGAGGATCGCGCGGGCTACCGTGCCCGCATGGACACCACCCGCAACACCGTTCTTGAGGCGTGGATGACCGAACACGGCTACAGCTCCAACAGCCTCGCCGAGGCCGTGAACAGGGCCATTGAACGGTTGACCGGACGCCCTGGAGGACTCGACGGCTCATCGGTCCGGGCATGGAAAGCAGGCCGGGTCACGTGGCCAAAGTCAGCCGCCCGCAAGGCACTTGCAGAGGTCACCGGACTACCCGCCATCGCCTTAGGGTTCGTGCCACGGAGCCGGCCTTCGTCCACCCCGGCCCCACCGCAGCAGGAGGACCCCGACATGAAGCGCCGCACCCTCGTCGGCGGGATTGCCGCGGCAGCAGCCGCAGCAGCCGCACCCGGCAGCGCATCGCCGCGCCGTATCGGCATGAGCGACGTCAACCGCCTCAACAAGCGCTTCGCCGAGATCATCGCCAGCGACCACCGCCACGGCGGACAACTCGGCATCGAACAGCGGGCCGCCGCCCTCGCCGACGAGGCACTCAACCTCCAGAACGCCGGCACCGCCACTCAGCGGGTACGCAGCAACCTCTACGCCTCCGCAGCCGCCTTCCGCTCCTCCGCGATGTGGGCCGCCATCGATGGCCGGCGCTACGACATCGCCAAGGCGCACATGCGTGAGGCCCAGGCTCTCGCCGAGATGTCCGGCGACCAGGCCATCAAGTTCCGCATCTGGAGTCATGCGGGCACCATGTACCGCCACATGGGCCGTCCCGCCGACGCGTTCGCCGCCAACGACGTCGCCCGCAACCTGCACCTCACCCGCCGCGACCCCCTGTTCGCGTCCCTCGGCCTGGCCCGCCAGGGCGCCATCCACGGAGCGGCTCAGGACCGCACCGGCACCCGCCGCGCCTTCGATCAGGCCCAGGACGCCATGCTGCGCGCCGACCCCGCCGACTACCGGACGGTGTGGATGCTCGCCTTCTACGACCAGGCCGAACTGGACTCCCTGGCCCTCTCCGCACATTTGGCACTCGGCGACTACTCCACCGCCGAGTACCACGCCCACCGCTGCCTGTCCGCCCTCCGGCCCCACATGATCCGTTCCCGGGCCATCACCACCACCCGGCTCGCCCACGCCCAGCTCGCCCAGGGCGCCCCCGACGCCGCCACGGCCACCGCGATAAAGGTCCCCGCCGAAGCCGCCACCCAGCACGCCCGGGTCACGCGCATGCTGCAGGAGTTCGGGGCCGCACTGCGCGCCACCGCACCGGGCAGCACCACCGTGCAGACCTGGACCGAGCACACCGCCACCTGGAGGATGGCCGCATGACCACGGCGCCCGCCATCGAACTCCGCACCTTCACCACCCTCGACACCGCCCGCGGCGACCTCCTCGACGTGTACGCCGACGTACGCGCCCCACTCCTCCACCTGCCGAACTACGCGGTCACCGCGTTCGGCGAGCGCCTGGACCGGCACGGCACCGAGCCAGGATTCACAGCCATCCTCGCGTACGCGGAGGGGCATCCGGTGGGCTACGCCTATGGCAACACCATCGAGCACGGCGACCGGTACTGGCAGCGCACCAGCCCGGCGCCGGCGGAGAAGTACACCGAGCGCCCGGTTGTGGCCCTGAAGGAAATCGGCGTCCGACCGACCTGGCGGAAAACCGGCACCGCCCGCCGCATCCACGACGCCCTCCTCGCCACCCGCGACGAGCCGTTCGTCACCCTCATGGTGAACCCGGCCGCCGGGGACGGGAAGGTCCACGCGCTCTACAGGTCGTGGGGGTACGAGGACATCGGGCAAAGCCAGCCGTCGCCGGCCTCGCCGGTTCTCATCGTGATGATCCGCGCTACCCGCTGACCGGCCCCTGCGACAGCCGACCCTCTTCGAACAGCTGGGCGTGCAGCCCGCCGCTCGGACCGTCGCGCGGGGTTGCAGTTCGCACGCACCGGACTCCCACGCCCCCGTGCCGAGTGAGCCACCATGCTCGAAATCGCCCAGAGGCCCATCCCCGAAGCTGGTTGGGCCGAGGCCCCGGGCACCTTAGGATCCGAGGGCATCGGTACGGATCTACGGGGGTAAGCGTGGAACCCACAGCCATCGGCACCCGACTCGCCTCGGCCGTAATTGGGCCTCTCGTCAAGAAGCTCTTCGTCACCGAAGGTCCCGGGGCTGGCCTTGTTGACAAGCCGATCCGCATCTCCAGCTACGTGTCCTTCAAGGGCGAGAAGCGTGCCCTTACCGAGTCTGACCTCCGTGAACTCGCCAACAAGCTGGTGAGGCAAGCCCTACGATCCGGCGAACGCCCCTTCCCTAATGACGAACAGCAGGCCGTCACCGATGCCCTGGCCACCACCCTCCACTCCCTCGGCGACCTGACCCTCACCGACCTCGAAGCCGTACGCCTTGGCCACTCGGCATTGGCCCGTGAGCTGCGTCGCGCGAGTGGCAGTCCCGAGCGTCATCTCACGACCGACGCCACATACTTCTACGAGAGCCTGCTTGAAACCGCATGCCTCCACATCCTTCACTTCTTCACGCAGCGCTCCACCTTCATCGCCCGCACCCTGGTCGAGCAGTCCCACGCCGTCAACGAACTCATCGCCAAAGTAGACGAGTTGATCCGCCGCAACCCGCGGCCCGGCGGCGAGGACGCCGCATTCGAGCAGGCGTACCTGACGTATGTGTCCAAGAAGCACGGCAAGCTCACGATCTACGGGATCGACCTCAACAATTCCCCGAGACGATGGCCGTTGAACGTGGCGTATCTGAATCTGGAGGCGTCACCGGTGTCGGGGCTCTGGCGGAGGCCAACGGCATGGGCCCGCACTAGCGTTCGGGGCCACGATACTGCGACCCTCACTCCGTCCCACAGTCGCTCTTTCCTCGCCTCACTGCTGGCGCAGGCCGCAACAGACGATCTCTCTATGTCTGTCGCCGAAGAGTCTGAAGGAGACCTGGACAGCCTCCTAGCGATCATCGAACGGACCAGGCCCAGCCAGGACCACGCGACGCATGCCGACAGGCTGTGGCTTACCTACAGCTCCATCCGCGACTCGTTCGCTACCCAGCCCGCGGACCAAGCCCTGGCAGCCAACCACCGTGTCCTCCTCCGCGGCGAAGCCGGCTCAGGCAAGACGACACTCGTCCAGTGGCTGGCTGTTGCGACTGCCGGCCAGGACCTCCCCGATCGCATGGATTACCTCTACGACCGCATCCCTTTCGTACTAGCGCTCCGCGCGCTCACCCGCCACGGCGAACGCCTCCCGGCACCCAAGGACTTCCTCTCTGCCACTGGCTGCCCGCTCGCCGGCACTCAGCCAGACGGCTGGGAGAACCGGGTCCTTGTCGCTGGGCGCGGCCTGATCCTCATCGACGGCATCGACGAGATCCCCGATCGAGAACGCGAGCGGACCCGGAGATGGCTGCTGGAACTGATCGAAACGTACGACGGGGACAACCGGTGGCTGATTACCTCCCGCCCATCGGCCGTAGGCCAGGACTGGCTCGCCGACGACGGTTTCATCGAGCTGTCGCTGTCTCCCATGGGCCCCAAAGCCGTCGCCACTTTCATCACCCAGTGGCACGATGCCGCTCGGACCGATTCCAACGACGCTGCCGACCTCGATAGGTATGAGGGGCAGCTCCTCGCTGCCGTCAGAACCGAGCCCGCCCTCGGCCGCCTGGCCACGAATCCCCTGATGTGCGGGCTCATCTGCGCCCTCCATCGCGACCGACAAGGCTATCTCCCCCACGGCCGCAAGGACCTCTACGAAGCCGCGTTGTCCATGCTGCTCAGTCGACGCGACCGGGAACGGGACATGGCGGGCCCCGAACTTCGCGAGGAGCCACAGCTTGAACTCCTCCAGCGACTCGCCTACTGGCTGATCAAGAATGGCCGTACCGAGATGGACCGTTCCCACGCAGAGGCCATCATCAATCGGGCTCTGCCCTCAGTCCCCGAAGTAGCTGCCCTGGGCGATGCGCCGACCGTCTTCGAACACTTCCTCCAGCGGAGCGGCCTCCTTCGTGAACCTGCTCCCGACACGGTGGACTTCATCCACCGCACGTTCCAGGATTTCCTCGGCGCTCGGGCAGCCGTTGAGGAGGCCGACTTCGGACTCCTCGTCGAGCACGCGTCGGACGATCAGTGGGAGGATGTCATCCGCATGGCGGTTGCTCTCGCCCGCCCCCGGGAACGCGTCACGATCTTCCGGGGACTCGTAGACTTGGGCGACCGTACTTCCGACAAACGCGTCCAGGCCCGCGTCTACCTGCTCGCTGCGGCTTGTCTGGAATATGCGACGTCCCTCGAACCTTCCGTACGCGAGGAAGTCGAACAGCGCACCATCACACTGATTCCCCCAGGTAACGAGGAAGAGGCCCACGCGTTGGCGGAAGTCGGGCCCTTGATCCTCCGCCTCCTACCTAGCCCCGAGGAACTAGATGACGGGGTGGCTGCCTATCACGTGGCCATCGCAGCTTCCAATGTCAAGTCCAAGGCTGCCATCGCATTTCTGTCCCAGTTCGTCGATCATCCCTTTCTCCCAGTCCGTGCCCAACTTCTTTGGGCCTGGCCTCGCTTCGACAACGCCCGGTACGCAGAGGAGATTATCGCCCGCCTAGATTCGAGCGCCCTAACGTACACCATCCAGTCCGACGACCAACTGCATCAGCTAAGGCGTCTAGGTCTGGAGCCGGAGATTCTGGATATCAGAAAGGGTGTGTCCCTAGGAGCGCTGGCCTCGTACGCCTCTCACGACGCATTCACGCAACTCACCCTATCGAACGCTGAGACGCTCAATTTGGAATTCTTGACTCACCAATTGACACTGACGTCGCTCATCATCAACGATTGCCCGAATCTGGAGGATATTTCCGCAATCAGCGAACTCCCCATTCAACACCTGGACATCACCGCCGCCGGTTCCGACATCGACCTGCGACCGGTTTCACAGTTGCAGGACCTGGGATCGCTGGTGATCAGCGGCCCGCCCAGCCTGGGCTGGTCCACGGAATATCTACCGACCCACGCTCCGCTGCGCAGCCTGCGCGTATCGGACGGCGCAAGGCCACTGCGAAGACTCCAAGGACTCAGTAGTTTTTCCCAACTCGTGGAACTCAGCCTCAACCATGCATCCAGCCCGGCCTCAGCCGAGGACTGGCGAGAGGTTTGCGGCCTACCATCGCTAACCGATCTCATCGCATGTGCCGCATCATTCGAAACCCTTCCCCCCAAACACAGTTCTGGCGAATGTCACCAGCCTTTCTCTCAGTGGCGGCGGCGGGGAACGAGTCATCCAAGCGGCCGTCCATCGACTGACCGAAGCCTTTCCTCGGCTAATCTCATGCGAGTTCACGGGAGACATGGCGGCAGAAGGCGATATTGACATTGCACCATTGGCTCAACTGTCCGACCTGCGAGATCTCCACATCGCAACGGGAATCAATCGCATTCGGGGTGCTGACGCATTGCCCTCATGCTTGAATCTCCACTTTCTGTAAACCCCGCACGCGAACGCTAAGCAGGAGGCCGAGGAGCCTCTAAGCCCGACCGCGTCGTGCTGGCCATCAGCCGTCTTTGGTAGGCGCGACCTACTGGGTCCGGGCTCGGGCAGCAGGGCCATGGGTCCTGCTTGCCCTCACCTCCGGTCGGGACAGTCCGCTGGGGGCGCGACATGCGTACTGCCGTATCCAAGAATCCACCCGCTGATCGATCGCTGCTTCGTAGAAGGCATCCGCGAGGGGCGAACGGTCGTGCCATTCGCGTGCCAGATACTGCGAGGAACCACGGGGAACAGCGGCTACTTGGCACGGGCCGACCGGAGCTCCAGCACCACTCCGGCGCACATCATCGCCGCGGCCGCCGCCAAGGAACCCCAAGCTTCCCAAGCTGAGAGCGCGAGCTCAATTCTCGTCACCCGCTCCCACACGAACCCCCAGTTCATGACCCCGGGGGATGCCGCAAGGTCGCGAGCGGACTGCCCCTGTACTCCTCACATCAGCCAGCTCTCGTGTCAGCCTGTCTGAAACCACCAGATCAGCCACGTGACTGCCGCGCCGCCGAGTGTGTACCCAGCGCCCTTCAAGGCGTTCATGAGAATGATGCGCAAGTAGCGGCGGCTACGGCGGCGCCACCGGGTCGTAGAGTGTCGGGTAGGGCTCTCCGTGGAGGGGAGTCCGATGGAGTGTTCGTTCACAAGGTACTCCGGAATCCAGTGATATGTGCTGGTGAAGTCGCACCGCTCCGCCACGGCGCCAACCACATGCGGAGCGGTGCGACCCTCACTTCTTCGAAGCGGTGCCCGGCAAAAGCTCAGTGGCAGTCTCTTCATCAGGCGCCGACCCTCCGAGAGCACGAGGGGTGAAGGGCGGCAACAAACTATAAATAGGACGCAAACCCCGGCCCGACCGAGTCTTGAGGGTGTCGAACCACTCCTCATCGACCTGAACGAGGATGCCATGTTTCGACAACTCACGGATGCCCTTGCCGGCGCTGTCGGCAGAAATGCCGTACCAGTCGGGTATCCGCTCCTGAGGCAAAGTGAACTCGAGCTTCCTCTGGTTCGAGGCGATCAGGAGCATCGCCTTACCCGGAAGGGAGAGCACATTATGCCATCCCTTGTCCCAGTATTCGTATGCGAGCTGGAAGTAGGGGTCTCCCAGGCCCTCCCCTGGGGGCGTGTACCGCCGACCAGAGCCGTCTTCATGCAGCTTCGTGATGGTTGACTTGCCCCCCTCGCCACGAGTTCGGGTGATGAGTCCTAAATCTCTAAGGACCCTCCAGGCACGAGATACCGCAGCCGTTCCTGCCGTCTCATCGAAGATGCCCACCGATCTGGACCACGTTGTGGACCACTCGGTGACAGAGAAGTCCCCGCCACTGGTCACGGCGCTGAGCAACAGATAGAGGTCCAAGGGGCGTTTAGCGGAGCGCCGCACCAAGTGGGCCAGAGCTCCTGGTGCCTTCATTTTCCCCTTGCCTACCTCCCTCTGGAGGAAGGCGCGGCGGATCGGCACCGTACGTGTCAGGCGCTGAGAACGATCAAGAATGAGCTTGATGGTCTCGGGCTGCCCGAGAGGTGTGTCCCCTTGCACCGGAGGTGAGTTGAGGCCCTGGTGAGTGGTCGTCATGCAGTCAGCATGGCACGGACTTGATGTCCACGGCCGGTTTGAAGAGGCACCGCCTGTGGCTTCGACTTGCCGCTTCAGCGGGTGCCATACGATGCCTAAGTTATGTCTCATAGGACACCTAGTAACGATGACAAGTTACGACGACCAAACGTTAGCTGGGCCGACTTGCGGGGCACTTGGGAACTGACCGTCGCCCAAGAGCCAGATCGACTCGCGGGAGGCGTGCTGCGGACTTGTCTTTGTTCCCTAAGTTCCGGGGGCGGGGGCGAGCAGGCCTTTACTCAAGCCCCCTCCGCCATGCCTTTGCCGTCGCGCTTACTCTGACGGACATCATGGAGCAGCGTGATATGGAGGCTCGGGTAGGTGCGCCTCGCAGGCCAACTGCCCATGAACCCAGGTGAACGACCCTGTACGCGGCCCCGCCAGGCACACCACAGTTGGAAAGCTTGCGCAGCAACGGCGCTGTCAGAGCCTGGGCTTACGGTCCAGGGCGTGGCTATCAGACCATCAGCACGTTGGCGTGCCCGTGTGGACGAAGAGGCTACGGAGCTCGCGGTGGGGACACGGGCAGCCCCGAGCGATGCCTTCATGGCGGAGCTCTTCCCTGAGTCGCTGCTGGCGGCGACGGATGAGTCCCTGCGCACGTTCGAGTCGGACGTAGAGGCGCTCCGGGGCCAGGCCGACGAGCAGGTCTTCGAAGCGATCAAGCGCGTCGTTCTGGTGCTGAACGAGATCAACGAGGACCACGAGGGCGCCGGCTACGAGACGGAAGAGCGTGAACAGCTGTGCCTCTACATCGATCAGACCTTGACGGAGCACGGCATCGACGTTCCTGCGGCCGCGAGGCGAGGTACCAGCCGCACCGAGATCACGGATGACTGGCGGGATTGGTAGCGGTTGCTGTACAGCAACGAAGTACAAGCAACCCCAGCGACCGCCAGCGCCCAACACCGGCCGCTAAGTCCCTCCCCGCAGCCTGTATGACCTCCAATGACCGATCTCTCCAGAGCTACGGATCAGAAGGCTCCTGACATCACGCCTCGCTCACCCGCCTCCACCATCTCGGTCAGCAAGTACGGTCCGCCGTCGCCGCCGCCCCACCGTTGCTGAAGAGCCTGCGCAGTATGCCGGAAATCTGTCGAGCCCGACCCTGCGGCAGCTCTACCCTTCCCGCATGGCGCATGGAAAGACCTCGTACGTTTGCCTGCCCTGCCGGGGCTCGTACAAGCAGCCCTATCCCGGCTACCACGATCACGACCGGGTCTGTCCACGCTGCGCCGAACCACTGATCCACGTCGGCTCCGCCTTCGCGGCACCCAGGAGGCGGGACACCGCCGCCTGGCGCACCCTCTCCGTGCTGCTGCACGCCGGTGTGCGCTTCCACAAGAGTTGCTGTGGCGGCCCCGGCTACCGCCCACGCACCCTCAGCGAGGTGCGCGAGCGGATGGCTCACGCCCGGGCCACCGGAGAACCGATCGCTCAGGCGTTGGTCCGCCGCGACCTGCCCTAGCGGCCGGGCTCCATCAACGCTGGGAGCTCAGGTAGTAGGGCCGGTTGTGGGCGGCCACCGGGGGTGATTGGTAGGTCCAGGCGCCGGCGGCGCGGGTGTCACCGAGCAGTTGGTTGATGTCGCGGCCGAGGTCGCTGTCGGGGGCCTGGACGGTCAGGCGTACGCGGTCGGTGTGGGGCGGGGTGCTCAGGTCGTACCAGCGGTAGGGCTGGTAGACGTTCATGGGGCCCGCGAGGGCCCGGCCGTCGGGGTCGGTGCCGTAGCCGGTGATGGGGGTGTTGTTGGCGGGGGCGGCCGACAGGCCGTCCAACTCGGCGGTCAGGGAGATCAGTTGGCTGTCCTCACGCACCAGGGTGCCGTCCGGCGTCACCTCGGCCGTCTTGCAGTGCACGGTCCAGGTCTCGCCCGCCGGACCGTTCAGGGACGGCAGGTCGACCTCGAACCAGCCCGGGTACTTCGGCTCGGCGTACAGCTCGCGGCCGGCCGTGATGGCGTACGGGTTGTCGCACACGACGTGGATGCGGGCGATACCGAGGAGTTTCGTCTGGTCCCAGCCCTGCGCGTACTGCGCGTAGGTCAGCTCGGGGATCCGGTCCGCCTGGGCCGTGGGGAAGGCGATGACGTTGTACTCGATCTCCTGGGTGACGCCCCCGCCGAACGCGTACTGCGCGAAGTAGAGCTGGTAGTTGAGCGACACCAGGGCCCGGCCGTCGAAAGTGGCGGCGGTCAGAGCGGGGTGGTGTTTGGCGAGCAGGTCCCGGACCGGTTCCGCCTCGGTGAGCCAGTCGATGCCGATGTGGTGCAACGCGCCGTAGTGGAAGGGGAGTTGGAAGGGCTCGGCGACGGGCGGCAGGGGCAACGGGCTCATGCGGGCACTCCAGGAGGGTTCGTGTGGGAGTTCCCGGGGCTCATGCGGGAACGTCTGCGGGCTTACATGCGGGAACGTCTGCGGGCTTATACGGGCACGTCTGGGGTGAGGGCGACGGGGCGGTCCCGTTCGGCGAGGTCGGCCTCGATGCGCCGGGCGCTGCGCAGGGCGAGGGCGGCCATGGTCAGAGTCGGATTGGAGGTGGCGACGGAGGGCATGCTCCCGCAGCCCACGGCGTACAGGCCGGGGTGGTCCCAGCATCGCTGCCACGAGTCGACCACCGAGGCGTCCGGGGAGTCGCCCATGATGTGGGTGCCGGCGGCGTGGCCGGCGCCGCGGTAGCCGTAGAGGCGACCCTTGTGCTCGAAGCGGCCGGGCCAGGCCGCCGCGGGCTCGTAGTCGGTGTGGTCCTCGGCGCCGAGCAGGGCGAAGATCTGGTCGGACGCGCGCTTGGCGGCGGCCATGCCGTCCTTGACGTGGTCCGACAGGTCGTAGGTGACCTGGGGGCGGGGCAGGCCGAGCGGGTCACGTGCGTGCGGGTGGAGGGTGATGCGGTTGGCGGGGTCGGCGCCCTGCTCCATCTCGAATTGGAGGGCGAACTGGCGGCGTACCCGGTCCCCGACCGCGCGCCGCAGCTCGGCTCCGAACAAGCCCTTGTCGTGGAGTAGTTGGGCGACGTCGCCGTCTACCGGGCCCTTGGCCCACACCCATCCCCAGTTGCCGACCTCGATGCGGAAGGGCGCTCGCGCGTGCCGCTCGGGCCCGGCGCGGAAGCCCTCGAGGCCCGAGGTGGACCCGGGCCCGCGGTAGGGGGCGACCGCTTCCGGCATGAGGCCCCAGGTGAGCAGCACCGGGTGGTCCATCAGGTTGCGGCCGACCTGATCACTGCGGGTGGCGAGCCGGGACAGGAGGAGCAGTCGGGCGTTCTCGATGGCGTGCGCGGCGAGCACGACGACGTCTGCGTGCACTCGGGTGGACTGACCTTCGTACGAGAGGTACTCCACGCCCGTGGCGCGCCCGTTCCCGTCGACGAGCACGCGGCTGACCACGGCCCGGTCGAAGAGGGTGATCGAACTGCCCCACTGTCCTTGTGTCTTGAGCGGGGTGTACTTCGCGTACGAGGGGCAGTGCGGGATGCACGTCGCGTTGCCCACGCACCGGCTGGCCGGGTCGGGCCGTCCCTGGGCGCCGCGCGGAACGTAGCCGTGCCCGCCGTCGTAGTCAGGGTTCGGCACGCTGTTACGGGCCTGCGGGGTGCCGACCACCCGCAGTTCGACCTCGTCCAGGGTCACCGGGTCCTTGACGCGCCGTCCGTCGAGGCTCGCCGCGAGGAGGCGGTCCAGGTGGCTGACGGGCAGGGCCCGCATGGGGAAGGTGTAGTCCTCGGGGAAGCCGAGCCCGACGTGCTCGCGCTGCTCGTCGGTGTCTGCGGCCACTCCCAGCTCCCCTTCCGCCGCATGGTAGTGGGGCTCCAGGTCGTCGTAGGTGAGCGGCCAGCGGCGCCCGTACCCGAAGGCTTCGGTGTCGAAGTCCTCCGGCAGCATGCGCGGGGCGAGGCCGGTCCAGACGTTGCCGGTGCCGCCGTTGGCCCGGACGTAGCCGCTGGCGTAAGGAAGCGGGCCGTCCTGCAGCAGATGGCCGGCCGCCCGGAATCCCGGGTCGCCGTCCGTGCCCATCAGGTCGGTGACGTCGGGCCAGCCGGCGGCCGGGTGGTGTCGGTGGGCGGAGCCAGGCACCTTCGCGGATGCCGTGGCGTACCGGTCGAGGGCCTCACGGTGGGCCCGCGCGGAGTCGGTGGCGCGCTCCCCGGCCTCCAGGACCAGGACTCGACGACCCTGGCGGCCCAGTTCCTTCGCCACGAGCGAGCCCGCGATGCCGGCACCCACGACGATCACGTCGTAGTGGCTCACCGAGTGGCTCACAGAGAGTCCGCCCGGGAGGGGGAAGGCGACGGGGAAGCGGACCAACTCCCGTATCCGCCCGGTGCGGTGGCGGGTGCGGCGAGCCCCGCCGCCTTCCAGACCAGCCCCTCGGCGTAGGCACGCGCCGACACCACGAAGGGTGACGGTTCGGGCCAACTGCCCGTGTACCACAGGTGCGTGAGAGCGCGGGCGGCACCGCACAGGTCATCGTCCAACTCGCCGAGCGGGCCTCCGCCCGCCTCCAGCAGCAGCCGCAATCGGTCCCGGCCCAGTTGCTCGGCGGCCACGGCCAGGTATGTCTCGGCGAGACCCGTGCCCCGCAGCGTCGCCGCGTCGAACCCGGTCAACTCCTGTGACAGCACTGTGAATTCGGCCATCTCGTCTGGTGTCTGCACGAGGCCATCCGTGCCCCTGTGGCTCGCCGACCATGCTGTGCCGCCTGTGTATGGCCAGAAACGTACGCCAGTGCGAGCGCTGACCCGTGAAAGCGCGAGAACTACGGAGGGCTGCTTCCTCAGGCCAGACGCGCCTCAGTCGACGTTTCCGCCGGTCACGGCCTCGCCCAGAGAAGACTCCCAAAGCGGGTGCCGCAGGTTCGAATTCTTCCAAGGGCACCCCACATTAAGCCGCTGACCTGGGGTTTCCCTCCCAGGGAAGGGTTCTGCTCGGCCTCGGGCTCGCGGCCGGGGCCGTTGATCGTTGATCGTTGATCGTTCGGGGGCCGTGCACAGGCCTACGGCGTGAGGCAGGCAAGTCACGGCAGTACGAGTGATCGTCATGCCACGGGTCGAGCGGGATACCGCGGGTCGAGCGGGATACCGCGGGTCGAGCCGGATGCCGCGGGTCGAGCCGGATACCGCAATCGGACCGGACAGGCCGGTGTGTCGGCAGGTGCAGGGCTGCGACCAGGGTGGAGGAGCTTTCGGCTCGCACCGGACGCTGGTCGCATGCGCTTGGCCGTACAGGGTCTGGATGCGGCCCAGGGGATTTCGCTACAAGTTCCGAAATTTCTCCGTGACGGGTCCGCGATGCCACCGCAACCCCTCACCCCTACGGTCACTCCCACGCCGTAAAGGCACCATTCCCCCCATCGGGTCGCATCGGACCGAATTCGCTACTTTCCCCGAAATCCCCCCTGTGCAGCGCCATGAGACAGGAGCCCAGCGTGTCCAACCCTTCCAGACGCGGTGTCCTACGGCTGACCGCCGGCACAGCTCTCCTCGGCAGTTTTGCCCTCGCAGGTTGCGGGCGCGGCGGTGACAGCACTGCGACCGCCGCCAGCGCCAAGCCCGTCGACGACTCCCCGGCCAAGGGAACCCTCAAGGTCTGGGCCGCCCAGGGCGATGCCGACGTGCTCGACAAGGTCATCAAGCCCTTCAAGGCCGCGAACCCCCAGCTCACGGTGAAGTTCACGCTGATCCCGAACGCCGAGTACTACACCAAGATCCAGTCGGCGATCGCGGCGGGCAAGGGGCCCGATGTCGCCCAGTTCTTCCCCGAGTCGCAGGCGCAGTTCCTCGATCCGTCGATCCTGCGGCCCGTCCCGGACGGCCTCGTCGACCCGTCCGCCTTCTTCACGAGTCTGTGGGACGCCGGTGTGGTGAAGAACGTCGCCTACACGGTGCCCTGGTACGCCTACACCTACGCGCTGGTCTACCGCTCCGACCTCGCCAAGAAGGCGGGTGTCAAGGCGCCGACCACGTGGGACGAGATGGTGCCGTTCTTCAAGGCCCTGCAGAGCGCGGGCGCCGGGCACGCGCTCGGGGCGGACGTCGGCTGGGACATCTTCAACGGCCAGGACGTCGCGATGTACGCCTGGCAGGCGGGTGGCTCGCTGCTCTCGTCCGATGGCAAGTGGACGCTCGACACGCCGGCGATGGTCGACGCGATCAAGTACAACGCGTCGTTCTTCACCTCGGGCATCGCCGACACCAGCGGGCCCACGTTCCTCGACGCGCAGCCGTACTTCGTGTCGGGCAAGACCGCCTGCCTGATCACCGGCCCCTGGGTCGTCGGCCAGCTCGACGCGGTCGCGAAGAAGGACGGCTGGACTGCGTCCCACGTCGCCACCGCACCCCTGCCGGCCGGACCGTCGGGCAGCACCTCCTTCTCCGCCGGGGGCAGCTGGGGCGTGCTCGCCGGCAGCGGCAACGCGGACGCGGCCTGGAAGCTCGTCCGGTACATCTCCAGGCCGAGCACCCAGGTCGCGCAGTACAAGGCGTACAGCTCGCTGCCGGCCGTAGCCTCGGCCTGGGCCAACCCGGCCATCGCGGGCCAGCCGCTGCTGGACGCCTTCCTCAGCCAGTTGAAGAACACCAGGGCGTTTCCGCAGGTGAGCACCTGGCAACAGGTCGCCACCCGGCTGGGCAAGGAGATGGAAGCCGTGGCCAAGGGCAAGGGGACCGCCGAAAAGGCCGCCGCGAACGTCCAGTCGTACGCCCAGAGCCTCGGCACAGGCAAGGGGTGATTCCCGGATGACCGCCACCATCGGGCCGACGACGCCGCGCGGTGCGCGTCGGCCCCGGGGCGCCCGCCGAACGGCCGTCGCCTGGCTCTTCCTCGCGCCGTTCACCCTGGTGTTCCTGCTCTACACGGCGATACCCACGGTAGCCGCGCTCGGGTTCAGCTTCACCGATCTGCGGGGCGCGGACCTGCGGCATCCGCTCGCCGTCGACTTCACCGGATTCCAGAACTACCTCCGGCTGCTGGAGGACCCGACCTTCCTGCGGGACATCCTCAACACCGTCCTGTTCGTGGCCGTCGGTGTGCCGTTGACCATGGGGTTCGGGTTCGCGCTCGCCCTCGCGCTCAACTCCGGCATCCGGCGGTTGCGCGGCGCCTTCCGTACCGTCTTCTTCGCACCGGTCGTCACGAACGTCGTGGCCGTCGCCATGATCTGGCAGTACGCCTTCAACGCCAACGGCACCGTCAACAAGGTGCTCGGCGCCGTCGGTTTCGCCGGGCCGAACTGGCTGGACGACACGCACCTGGCCATGCCCGTGGTCATCGCCCTCGGCGTCTGGCGCAACTTCGGCATCGCGATGGTGCTCTTCCTCGCCGGTCTGCAGGCGGTGCCGCAGGACGTGTACGAGGCCGCCTCCCTCGACGGGGCCGGCTGGTGGCGGCAGCTCAGGCACATCACCCTGCCGTTGCTGATGCCGACCACGCTGATGGTGTCGGTGCTGCTGACCGTCTTCTACCTCCAGGTGTTCGACGAGCCGTATCTGCTCACCAACGGCGGCCCCCTGGGCTCCACCGAGTCGGTGGCGCTGTACACCTACCACCAGTTCGGCGCCGGAGAGTTCGGGACGTCCTCGGCGGCGTCCTTCGTGACGCTCCTGCTCGTGACGTTGGTGAGCATCGTCCAGTTCCGAATGCTGAGGCCCCGCGCATGACCACGATCGCCGCACCGCGGAACGCCGAGATGACAGGCGAACGGACGCACATGCACCGTCGGTCCGTCGCCCGCCCCCTGCTGTACGGCGCGCTGGCGCTGTGCGCGCTGCTCACGATGATGCCGTTCGTCTGGGTGCTCAGCGGCTCGCTGCGCAGCCTGGACGAGATCCGCTCCGACCCCGGCGCCTGGCTTCCGCACCACGTCACCCTCGACAACTTCGTCCGGCTGTTCCGAACCGAGGGCTTCGGCCGGTTCCTGGTCAACAGCATCGTGGTCGCGATCATCGTCGTCGCCGGCAACATCGCGGCGGCGTCGGCCGCGGGATACGCGCTCGCCAAGCTGGACTTCGCGGGCAGGCGGATCGCGTTCGGCGCGGTCATGGCGGCGATGATGGTGCCGTTCACCACGGTGTTCGTCACCCAGTTCGTGATCACCGTCGACATGGGCCTGGCCGACACCCTCACCGGTATCGCCCTGCCCGGTGCGGCGCTGCCGCTGTCGGTGTTCATCATGCGGCAGTACGCCCTGTCGGTCCCCGACGAACTGCTGGAAGCGGCCCGGATCGACGGGGCGGGCGAGTTCCGGATCTTCTTCCGGATCTTCCTGCCGCTGGCGGGTCCCGCCGTCGCGACGATCACGATCATGTCGTTCCTCTTCTCGTGGAACAACTTCATCTGGCCGCTCATCGTCGCGCAGAGCACCTCCACCTACACGCTGCCGGTGGGCCTCGCCGCCACCAGCCAGGCCGCCGCGCATGTCACCGACTACGGCCTGATGCTCGCCGGCGCGATCGTCGTGATGCTGCCGGTGCTCGTCCTCTTCCTTTTCCTGCAGCGCTACTTCGTGCAGGGCGTCGCCGGAACGGGAATGCGGTGACCCCGATGGACGACCGTATGCACTCACTCGACGCGCCCGGCGAGCCGGTCACCGTACACGCTCCTGCCGGAACGGTCGTGGGCCGCCGCACCGGCCGGGTGCGGCGCTTCCTCGGCATCCCGTACGCAGAAGCGCCCGTCGGTGCGCGGCGGTTCGCGGAGCCGGTGCCACGAGGCCGGTTCACGGAGCCGTTCGACGCTTCCCGGCACGGTGCCACCTCGCAGTGCGTGCCGCTGTTCGCCACGACCACGATTCCGGAGCCGTCGGTGCCGGGCGACGACGTACTGAACCTGAGTGTCGTCGCCCCCGCGGACGGTGGGTCCTGCCCGGTGCTGGTGTGGATCCACGGCGGCGGCTTCCTCGCGGGCAGCCCGGCCAGTCCGTGGTACGACGGCCGCGCCTTCGCCCGCGACGGAATCGTCACCGTGACGCCCGGCTACCGGCTCGGCGTCGACGGTTTCGCGCCGCTGGACGGCGTACCCGCGAACCTCGGACTGCGTGACCTGCTGCTCGCGCTCGACTGGGTGCGGGAGAACATCGCGGCGTTCGGCGGTGATCCGGGCCGGGTCACCGTCGCCGGCCAGTCGGCGGGAGGCGGGGCGGTGCTCGCGCTGCTCTCCTCGCCCCTCGGCATCGGTCGCTTCCACCGCGCGGTCAGTGTGTCCGGCGGTCTCTTCGAGGTGGGCGAACAGGCCGCGCGCGACTTCGTCGTGCGGCTCGGCGACCGGCTCGGCGTGCCGCCGACGCGCGCCGGCTTCAGTGGCCTCACGGTGGAACGCGTTCAGCACGGCGTCCATCTGCTTCGGAGCGAACACGGCGGCGACGACCCGCTCGTACTCGGTCCGGTCGTCGGCGACGACGTCCTTCCGGTGCCCATCGCCGAGGGACTGGCCGTACACGGGCACGGCGTACCGCTGCTGCTCGGCGCGACGGGCGACGAGTTCGACGGCGGCGCCCCGGGCATCCGCAATGCCGCCGCCCGCGCGGCGGGCACCCGTGTGACGGACACCCTGTTCCGCGCCGCCTGTCCGCGCGCGGCGGCCTCGCGTCGCGCCGCCCTCGTCGGCACCTGGCTGTACTCCTTCGAATGGCCCTCGCCCGTACTCGGTGGCGCCGTGCACTGCGCCGACATCCCGTTCTTCTTCGACGTACTCGACGCGTCGGGCACCGCCGAGGCCCTCGGAGCGCAGCCGCCCGCGGAACTCGCCACGTCCATGCACTCCGACCTGGCCGCGTTCGTCCACGGCCGGTCGCCGGCCTGGGAGCCGGCGACCGGGCGGCTCGGCGACCCCGTCCGCGAGTACGGCAGGCCCGGGGCGGCGACGGTGGCTGACACCACCGGCGTGTTCGACCCGGTGGTACCGGCGGGATCCGGTGCGGCGTCGTCCGGTGCGACGGGATCCGGTGCGACGGGATCCGGTGCGGCGGGATCCGGTGCGGCGGAGGAATGCTGATGCCCGGGATGAACCAGAGCACGGTCCGACGGGTCAACACCTCGGTGATCCTTCGCGCGCTGGCCGTGTCGGCCGGGCCGGTGACGCTGGCCGAGCTCGCCGAGCGGGTCGGCCTGTCGCGCCGCACCATCGAAGTGATCCTGGACTCGCTCGTCGACGCGGGCTGGGTGAGCGAACTCGACCGGGTGCCGGTGAGCGGCTGCGCCGGACGCCCCGCTCGCCGGTACGAGCTGCGGGCCGAGCACGCGCTGCTGGCGGCTGTGCGCATCACCACCCTGGACGGGTCCGCGGTCGTCGCCGACGTGCGCGGCCGCATCGTCGGCCGGGCGCACCGGCCGCTGCGTGACTACCAGGATCCGCAGGCCACGCTCGACGACGCGGCGGCGCTGGTGCGTCAGGCGCTCGACGACGCGGGCGGGACAACGGCCCGGCTGCGGGCCGGCGCGATCGCGAGCGGCGGCGCGATCGACGACGACGGCGTCGTACGGCGCCTGGTGCACACGACGCAGTGGGAAGGCGTGCGCCTGCCCAGGGAACTCGGGCGGCGCATCGCCATGCCGTGGTTCGCGGACAACGACACCAATCTCGGTGCGCTCGCCGAGCGTTGGCGGGGTGCGGCCGGTGACCACGACAACGTCGTGTGGGCGATGCTCGGCAACCGGACCGGTCTCGGCATCCTCATACGCGGTGACGTCCACCGTGGTTTCGAAGGCGCCGCGGGCGAGATCGCCGAGGCTGTCTCGCTGCCGGCCGGCTCGGTGGAGGACCGCCCCGTGGCGTGGCTGACCTCGCCGGATCCGGCCCGGCGGCGGGTCGCGCTCGGCCGCTTCGCCGCGGCTCGGGGCGGCGATGCGGCGGCGCTCGCGGAGGTCGACGAATTCGTGGCGAACATCGCCTCGATCCTCACCACCTTGTCGTGGACGGTCGCGCCGTCGCTCATCGTGCTCGGCGGTGGTCTGGAGGACGCGGCCGATGTCCTGCTGCCCCGGGTGCGCGAGGCGATGCGCGGCGCCCGTACTCCTGCCGTCGAGCTGCGCGCCACCGTGCTGGGCTCGGACGGCCCGCTCATCGGCGCCGTGAAGTTCGTGCTCGACCACATGGACACCGAGTTGTTCGGGCCGCCCGTCCCGCGCGCCTGATCGCGCACCCGATCCGCACGATTCCCCTCACCCCCAGTTTCACAGGACAGGAGTCCGACCATGACCGGCACCAGCAGGACCGGCGTTCTCATCGTGGGCAGCGGCATCATGGGATCCGCCGTGGCCCGACTGCTGCGGGACACCGATCCGGCGCTGGACATCACCATGGTCGACGGCGGCCGGCCGATCGGATCGGCCCCCGGCCTGCACCTGCACGACCTCGACGACCCGGCCCTCTGGTCGCGCTACAACGAACGGGTCGCCACCGGTGTCCAGGGCCTGTACACGGGCGCCGAAGTGGTGCGCGACGTCGCGGACAGCATCACCGGCCTGAAGCCGGGCATGTTCCACGCGCTCGCCTTCGGCCAGGACGCCGAGGCGATGCCGGCCGCCGCGCTCGCGTGGAACGCGGGCGGCATGGGCGTGCACTGGACCGCCGCGACCCCCTGGCCCGCCGGGGACGAGGTGTTCGACTTCGGCGACCCGGACCGCTGGGCGAGGGATCTGGACACCGCGCGCCGACTGCTCGCGGTCACGCCCGCCGCGATCGGGCCGACCGGGGTCGGCCGGATGGTGCTCGACGTACTGGGCCGGCGCTACGACGGCGTCGGACCGGACGACCGGCAGCCGCAGCCGATGCCCATGGCGGTCACCGCCACACCGACGGGACCCATGCCACGCACGGCTCCGGGGACGATCTTCCCTCCGATCGCGGCGGGCGGGGACCCGGCTTTCACCCTGGTGACCGGCACGCTGACGACCTCGCTCATCGTCTCGGGCGGCCGGGTCGCCGGCGCCCGGCTGCGTCGCGTGGCCGACGGCGCCGAGTCGGAACTCCTCGCGGACGCCGTGGTGGTGTGCGCCGACGCCCTGCGCACCCCCCAGTTGCTGTTCGCGTCCGGCATACGGCCCGAGGCACTGGGGCGTCAGCTCAACGAGCACGCGTTCATCAGCGCCCGGGTGCTGCTCGACCTCGACCGGTTCGGCATCGACCGCGACACGCTGCCCCTGCCGCGCCCCGGCGAGTTCAGTACGGATGCGCTCTGGCTGCCGCAGAACGGAGCGGCGCAGCCGTTCCACGGCCAGATCATGAACCGCACGTATGTGGACGAGGCCGGCCGCCGCCTCGCGCACTCGGTGGGCCTGTCGCTGTACGCCCCCGTCGAGTCACGCCCCGAGAACCGGCTGGTGTTCTCGGAAGCCCGGACCGACCTCGCCGGGATGCCACGGATCACCGTCGAGTTCGGCTACTCCGACGCCGACCGGGCGCTGATCGGCCGAGCCCTTGACGAAGTCCGGTCGCTCGCCGAGGAGTTCGGCACGTTCGACCCCGAGACCGAGCTGGCCCTGCTCCCGCCCGGCTCGTCGCTGCACCAGACCGGCACCGTCCGGGCCGGCGACGCCGACGACGGCACCAGTGTGTGCGACCCCGACGGCCGGGTGTGGGACTTCGACAACCTGTACCTCGCGGGCAACGGCGTGATCCCCACCGCGATGGCCGCCAACGTCACGCTGGCCGGCGCGGTGACCGCCGTACGGGCCGCGCGCGCCGTCGCCGAACGCATCACCGTGCCCACCGCCCACTGAGAGGAATCCACAACCGTGATCGACATGCCGAAGGAATACCGCGTGGCGCTGCCCGCGTGGATCGACGACGAACTCGCCGATGTGCCCGCCGTCATCCCCGACCGCGAGGGCCGGATGCGCCTCGTGCATCGCCTCGCCGACCGCAACTGGCGCGAGGGCAACGGCGGCCCGTTCGCGGCGCTCGTCGCCGAGCAGGACACCGGCCGGATCGTCTCGGTCGGCGTGAACGTGGTGCTCGCCTCGGGTGTCTCCAGTGCGCACGCCGAGGTCGTCGCGCTGGGCCTCGCCCAGACGGCGACCGGCGGCTGGGACCTCGGCGGCGAGGGCATGCCGGCGCACGAGCTGGTCGTGAACTGGCGTCCGTGCGTGCAGTGCTACGGCGCCACGATGTGGTCCGGGGTGCGTGGTCTCGTGGTCGCGGGTGAGGGGCCGGACCTGGAGGAGATCACGACCTTCGACGAAGGCCCGCTGGGCGCGGACTGGGCCGAGCAGTTCGAGGCGCGGGGCATCAAGGTCGTGGGGGACGTGCTGCGGGACGAGGCGCTCGCCGTGTTCCGCGCCTACCGGGACGCCGTCGACGCCGACGGTGTCACCGTCTACAACGCCCGCGGAGGCGCCGCATGACACCGCCGACGCCGCTGACACCGCCGACACCGCTGACGCCGCCGACACCGCTGACGCCGCGCTTCGCGACCGACGTCATCACCTTCTACCACCCGGACTTCTGGGGACTGGACTCCGCCGAGGCCCTGCGCGACTGGGCCCACGAGCACCCCGGTGCCTTCTGGGAACGAGTGATGGACGTGCTGGCGGAGGCCGGGATCACCGGCCTGGAGCTGACCTTCGCGCCGGGCGACATCGACTCGGCTCTGCGCGCCTTCGGCAGCGCGGCCTCCTTCCGCCGCGAACTCGCGGCCCGTGGCCTGTCCGTGGTGAGCGCGTTCATCGCGGGCAGCGACGCGCCCGACTGGCGGCGGGGCGGCGATCTGCCCGCGATCGTCGCCGACGCCGAACGACGCGCCGCCTTCCTCGCCGAGGTCGGGGCGGAACTGCTCGTCGCCGGACTGCCGATGCGGACGACGTACGGAACCCGCCCGCCGTTCTTCGTCGACGCCGCGTACATGACCCGGATGGCCGACATCGCGCACGTGGTCGGTGAGGCCGTCTCCCGGTACGGCGTGAAGCTCGCCTTCCACACGGAGTCCAACAGCACCCTCTGGCACGAGAGGGACATCGACCTGTTCATGGCCCTGACCGATCCGCGCTATGTGTGGCTGTGCCCCGACTCCTGCCACATCGCGCTCGGCGGAGGCGACCCCGTCGCCGTCGCGCGCCGCCACTCCCAGCGCATCGCCCTCGCGCACTGGAAGGACGCCGTCAGGCCGATCGACGTCGAACTCACCGTCGACGAAACGGTCTTCGCCCAGCAGCAGCCCTATATGACCGAACTGGGCGCCGGCATCGTGGACTGGCCGGGCTGGGCCGAGGCGATGTCCCGAACGCCCGGCGCCGGCACCGTACTCATCGAGCTGGACGAGGCGGCTGATCCGGTTGCCGCTCTCCGGGCCGGAAGGGCCGTTGTGGAGGAGGCCCGGGCGTGGCCGGCGGTCGGCGACCACGCCGTCTCACCCATCGAAAGGCAGGGCCGGCCATGACGGCTCCCGCCGGGCAGTCCCCGCACGCGCCCGCAACCGACGCCACCCCCGCCCGGTCCGCACCCGCGCACAACCGCTACGGCTTCTTCGGCATCGTCGACAAGGGCGGCAACCCCTGGGCGACGGGCTGGCGGCGCTACCGCGTCCCCGGCCTGGGTGAGGTCGACTGGCGCCGCGTCATCGACCGCTTCCACGATCTGGGCTACACCGGCACGGTCTCCGTCGAACACGAGGACCCGGTGTGGGGCGGCACCCCGGAGAAGGTGAAGCAGGGCCTGAGGATCGCGCACCGGACCTTGAGCCCGCTCATCGAGCCCTAGAACAAGCGAGCCTGCTCGGCCTCGGCCTCCTCGGTGCTCTTCCCGAAACCTTGCGCTTCGGGTGATTCAATAGCTGTTCCCGCGAGCTGAGATTTCAGCAGAACATGCAGACAGATTCTCTGCCGCGATAAACACGCTGGGATTCTTCACCGTACACAGGCCACTGCGGCGTGCTACTGTCGATCTCAGTTGCAGTTGTGGTTCCCGAAACTTCAAGTGCTCTTCGGTGGGATTCCGTACCACCGGAAGCACTTTTGCATTTCCGGTCTTTTTCCGGGCGGGGTGATCATCGCGGCGACACGGTGTCCGCGCAGCGCGGACACCGAGGCACTGCCCCAAAGGAGAAATGACATGGCTGCTGGTACCGTGAAGTGGTTCAACGCGGAAAAGGGATTCGGCTTCATCGAGCAGGACGGTGGCGGCGCAGACGTGTTCGCCCACTACTCGAACATCGCCGCCCAGGGCTTCCGCGAGCTGCTTGAGGGCCAGAAGGTGACTTTCGACATCGCGCAGGGCCAGAAGGGCCCGACGGCCGAGAACATCGTTCTCGCCTGACGCTCACGCGCACTTTGCAGCTGGGGCCCGCATCCTTCGGGGTGCGGGCCCCGGCTGCTCGCATTTTTCGCAGCCGTTTTCCAGATTTTTCCAGATGTTCTCCGGACGCATCTCTTCATGGCCGCATTGCGGCGGGCGCGCAGAACATCGCGCCCACTCAGCGCCCGCTGCGCGCCCATTCCGCGCCACTCATTTCAGCGCCCGCGCCCGTACGGATTTTTCCTCGACCTGAGGCTTTCGCGTTCTACCGGCCCATTCTTGCAATTCTCCGTGCCGTTCATGGCTGCGGGAATTCCTTGATATGTGCCGCATCAAGGAAGGTTCCGCATGAACCGCACACGCACGAACGACCGCTTCGCCCGCACCCGTGACGGCAGTGCCGACTCCCGGAGGGGCGGCAGCAGCCGATTCGGTTCGTCGGCCCCGCAGCGCTCCGGCGGGCCGAGCCGTTCCGGTGAGTACGGCCGCCGCCCCGCCGCGGTCCAGGGGGAGTTCGCCCTCCCCAAGACCATCACCCCCGCGTTTCCCGCCGTGGAGGGCTTCGCCGATCTCGACATGCCTGGTGCGCTGCTTGCTGCGCTCGGCGCGCAAGGCGTGACCGTGCCGTTCCCGATCCAGGCCGCGACCCTGCCGAACTCCCTCGCCGGCCGCGACGTCCTCGGCCGGGGGCGCACCGGCTCCGGCAAGACCCTCGCCTTCGGGCTGGCGCTGCTGGCCCGTACGGCCGGTCAGCGTGCCGAGGCCAGGCAGCCGCTGGGGTTGATTCTCGTACCGACGCGTGAGCTGGCACAGCAGGTCACCGACGCGCTCGCGCCGTACGCCCGCTCTGTGAAGCTGCGGCTGACCGCGGTGGTGGGCGGGATGCCGATCGGCAGGCAGGCGAGCGCGCTGCGCGGTGGCGTCGAGGTCGTCGTCGCCACGCCGGGGCGCCTCAAGGACCTCATCGACCGCGGCGACTGCCGACTGGACCAGGTCGCCATCACCGTCCTCGACGAGGCCGACCAGATGGCCGACATGGGCTTCATGCCGCAGGTCACCGCCCTGCTCGACCAGGTCCGCACCGACGGCCAGCGCATGCTGTTCTCCGCCACTCTCGACCGCAACGTCGACCTGCTCGTGCGCCGCTACCTCAGCGACCCCGTCGTGCACTCCGTCGACCCCTCGGCCGGCGCCGTCACGACGATGGAGCACCACGTGCTGCATGTCCACGGCGCCGACAAGCACACGGCCACCACCGAGATCGCCGCACGCGACGGCCGCGTGATCATGTTCCTCGACACCAAGCACGCCGTCGACCGGCTCACCGAACACCTCCTGAACAGCGGGGTACGGGCCGCCGCCCTGCACGGCGGGAAGTCGCAGCCGCAGCGCACCCGCACACTGACGCAGTTCAAGACCGGGCACGTCAACGTGCTGGTGGCGACCAACGTCGCGGCCCGCGGCATCCACGTCGACAACCTCGACCTCGTCGTCAACGTCGACCCGCCGACCGACCACAAGGACTATCTCCACCGCGGCGGCAGGACCGCCCGCGCAGGCGAGTCCGGCAGCGTCGTCACCCTGGTCACCCCGAACCAGCGCCGCGGTATGACCCGCCTCATGGCAGCGGCCGGCATCGTCCCGCAGACCACCCAGGTCCGCACCGGCGAAGAGGCCCTGCACCGCATCACCGGCGCCCAGGCCCCCTCCGGCATCCCCGTCGTCATCACCGCACCGGTGGTCGAACGCCCCACGAAGCGCGGCGCGACCTCGCGCGGCCGACGCCGCCCCGCCTCGGCGGCCCGCCGCGCACCCGTACGGCAGTCCACCGCCGGTGCGGCGGCATAGGACCTTCGTGATCAGGAAGCCGGCCCATCTCCGCAGGAGGCACCCTTTGACGCTGATGCAGATGCAGACCCGCTTGTCGAGCCAGACCCGCTTGTCGAGCGCCGACCCCGAGCACGGCACGGTGGCCGACACCATGGACGCGGCCGGACCGCAGGTCTGGGAGGACATGACCGTGGAGGTGGCCCTGTCCGTGATGGCCGCCGCCGGTACGGGTCATCTGGTGGTCTGTGACGAGGACGGACTGTGCACCGGCCTCGTCACCGTGGCCCGTCTCACCGCCGTTCGTGACAGCTCCGGATACACGGACCGGCTCCGCCTGCGTGACATCGCCGACGTCATCGGGCCCTTCGCCTCGCCGCTGACCACGAGGGCCGAAGCCGAGCGTGGGATGCGCAGCCGCAGCCTCTGGGCCCTGCCCGTGGTCGACGAACACGGCAACGCTCTGGGCATCCTCGCCCTCTCCCGCGGAACCGCTGCACGGCGGTCGTCCCCGTCTCTCCTTCCCCTGTGAGGCATCAATGCGCTGTGTCATCGCCCGCTTCCCGTTCGACCTGACCAAAAGTGGAGTGCTGGAATCGATGAAGGGCGTCAAGCCCGAACCGGTCACCAGTGAGTCCGTGGTCATCGGACGCCGCCGCTACCCCGCCAAGCAGGTCGGCCAGGTCATCACCCATCAGGACCGCCGCGATTTCAGCGCCGACGAAGTCGTCCGGGCCATGACCATGCTGGGCTTCAGCTGTCGCGCTCTTCCCGAGGCCGCACCCACGCGCATCGAAAGCCCATTGCAGCGGGCTTCCGTCATGCTTGGCATCCCTTTGTCCGTCTGACCGACAGGACAGGCGCGAGCCGAACAGAACAGTGAGGGCCCTACCGGCGCGTGTGCCGGTAGGGCCCTCACTGCGTGCCATGCCGCTCTCGGCGCGACGGGTCAGTGGGGCAGTGGGGCGTCTGTGGGGCGTCTGTGGGCAGTGGGTCAGTGGTCGGAGTAGCTGAAGTCGCCCACGGTCCAGGCACTGATGTCCTCGATCGCGACGCGGTACATCCCGCCCGTCTCCGGGATGCCCACCGCGCCCTGGAGGATCCGGGCGACATGGAAGTGCAGATGTGTGGGCGGCCCGTCCTTCTTCGCGGGAGCGTCGAAGACGGCGGAGAACTCGCCCAGTCGGTCGGAATCCGTCAGCACCTCCGACACCCTCTGCCTCCACACGGCTTCGGGAGCCAGGCGACCGGTGATGACAGTGCCACCGGCGACCACGGTAAGGGACATCTGATTGCTCTGCCTCGATTCCACAAGGGCAGCGATGTCAAGGATCAGCTCGTCAGGCTTCGGCATGAGATCGGATTCTATGCACCAGGCCGTCCGGGCGGCCTGGGCGGTGGCACTACCGGGCCACACGGGCGCATACGACTCCCCCGATGTACCCGGCGTTGTGGTCAGGCTGGGGACTTCGACTGCGGCTCACGGCCTTGGGTGCGCAGTTGCTCGTTGATGCGCCGGGCTTCTTCGAGCTGGTCTTCGAGGATGACGATGCGGCATGCGGCCTCGATGGGGGTGCCCTGGTCGACGAGTTCGCGGGCGCGGGCGGCGATGCGCAGCTGGTAGCGCGAGTAGCGGCGGTGTCCGCCTTCGGACCGCAGGGGGGTGATCAGGCGGTGTTCGCCAAGGGTGCGCAGGAAGGCGGGGGTGGTGCCGAGCATCTCGGCGGCCCGGCCCATGGTGTAGGCGGGGTAGTCATCGTCATCGAGTGGGGTGACGGAGTGGATATCGGCAGGGGGCATAGACCTCTTCTTTCGGGGACGCGTCGGGGGGCCCGGGTGCCGTACGGCACCCGGGCCCCGAGCTTTCAACACCATCTACCGGCTGACTGCGCCGGCCCTGTGTATCCGCAGGTTCCACCCGGGAGGGCGGGGCTGCGGGGATCGCGGATGCGTGACCGGGGACCACCTTCCAATCCGGGGTCTGCGGTACCCGGACTTCTTGCTCGCCCGGGCGATCCTGATGGCGTCTGCTCCTTATCTCGTTCGGTTACTGGTCGTACTGCTTTGTACCGCTTTGTACTGCTGGATACCGCGGGTACTGCTCACGGCCCCTCTGGGGCCGCGTCCTGCTCAACTGCTTGCACGGCAGTTCGTGTCTGCCGTGCCCTCTTCGACTTCCTGGCTACGACTGAAACGATAACCCCGCGACAAGCAAATGTCTACTCCGGCCATGACAGGTTTTATCCACCAGGAGTGCGTGGGCTTCTGCCGCAGACACACCCGAAAGGGTGCCTTCCCAGGTTGAACGCCGACGTCGAGCCCCTTGTCGACTGCGAGGCGGGGACAAGGAACCGCCGGGCGGAGTCGTGGCGCTGGACGTGGCGGCCGGTGGCCACGAGGGGCGACGAGTTCTCCGTCCGCCACGAGGCGACGGTGCTGGTCGCAGCCGTGAGCGAGTGCTGTGACCAGCACTGACGGGCGGTGGCGACCAGGTCGGCGCAGGCGTCCATGCGGTCGGCGAAGACGGCCGGCGACCAGCTCCTCCTTCATGGGGAAGCGGCGGAACATGGCGGCAATCCCCACTCCCGCCTTGCGGGCGACGGAGGCCATGGAGGCGTTCAGTCCGTCGCGCGCGAACACGGTGCGCGCGGCGGCGATGATCCGGCCCCGGTTGCGCTCGGCGTCGCTGCGCAGCGGCTGGGCGCCTGGGGTCATCCCGACCAGTCCAGCAATCGGAGCACCCTATCCACTTCTTGCCTCTTCAGGGCCGACAGTGCAGCCAACACGCTCATTTCCTATTCGATACGATCGGAAACTCTTCGAAACATTCGTAGTGGGATGCCGCGAAAGCGATCTCCATATCTACGTCGTTGGCGACCAATTCCAAATTCAACTCCCACTCATGCCCGCCTACCAGGCAATACACACACCCCAGCCACCCACTCGATGAACGAATGTTTCGGGATCATCGCCGAAAGTATTGACAGCTGGCAGGGCCATATCAAAACTGTGTGCCGTCGCGCCTGTTGGCTCCCATCGGCCCCACGAGGACGAGGAGGAAGCACGCAAATGAACGACGCACCCGCATCCGCATCCGCTCCCACACGCACACCCACACCCACACCCACACCCCCGACGAACCGCAGTCACGCCCGTTTCGGGCCGCTCAGCCGCTTCAGGCTGTTCATCAGCGGTGTCTGCGCCACCGTGCTGGTCGCCGTGGCCGCGATGGCCCTGCCCGGCACGGCCCAAGCCGACACGGTCATCACCACGAACCAGACCGGCACCGACAACGGCTACTACTACTCGTTCTGGACGGACTCGCCGGGCACCGTCTCCATGAACCTGGCCTCCGGCGGCAACTACAGCACCTCCTGGAGGAACACCGGGAACTTCGTCGCAGGCAAGGGTTGGAGCAACGGGGGACGCAGGAGCGTGACCTACTCGGGCACCTTCAACCCGTCCGGCAACGCCTACCTGTCTCTCTACGGGTGGACGTCGAACCCGCTCGTCGAGTACTACATCGTCGACAACTGGGGCACCTACCGGCCCACGGGAACGTACAAGGGCACCGTCACCAGCGACGGCGGCACGTACGACATCTACAAGACGACGCGGTACAACGCCCCGTCCGTCGAGGGCAATCGCACCTTCGACCAGTACTGGAGTGTCCGGCAGTCGAAGAGGACCGGCGGAACCATCACCACCGGCAACCACTTCGACGCGTGGGCACGGGCCGGGATGCCCCTGGGCAGCTTCAACTACTACATGATCATGGCGACGGAGGGCTACCAGAGCAGCGGCAACTCCAACATCACCGTCGGTGGGACCGGTTCAGGGGGCGGCGGAGGAGGTGGGGGCGGGGGCGGCAGCAGTTGCGCGGCGACCCTTTCCGCGGGACAGCAGTGGAGCGACCGCTACAACCTCAACGTCGCGGTCACCGGCTCCAGCAACTGGACCGTCACCATGAACATCCCCTCCCCCGCGAAAGTCCTCTCCACCTGGAACATCACCCCCGCCTACCCCAACACCCAAGTCCTCACCGCCAAACCCAACGGCAACGGCAACAACTGGGGCGTCACCATCCAGCACAACGGCAACTGGACCTGGCCCACCGTCTCCTGCACCGCGAGCTGAGCCGCTGTCTCGAGTTGAGCCGCTGATCCTTCGGCCTCGGACTCCTCGTCCGGGGCCGTTCGCGTGGGCGGAGCCGGTCAGCACCGCATCCGCTGTCGTGGACGGACCGTCGTCGGCCACGGTCCGATCTCTCTACCATCGGACCATGTCCGAGATTTCGGTGACGCGTTTCTACGACGAGCTGGCCGACGACTACCACCTGATCTACGCGGACTGGGACGCGAGCGTGCGCCGGCAGGGCGCGGCCCTGGACGCGCTGCTCGGCCCGGACCGGGCGACGGTGCTGGACTGCGCCTGCGGCATCGGCACGCAGGCCGTGGGGCTCGCGCTGCGCGGGCACCGCGTCACCGGGACGGACCTCAGCCCCCGCGCCGCCGCTCGCGCGGCCCGCGAGGCCGCCCACCGCGATGTCCCGCTGTCGACGGCCGCCGCCGACATGCGCCAACTCCCGTTCACCGACTCCCGGTTCGACGCCGTCGTCTGCGCGGACAACTCCCTGCCCCACCTCCTCACGGAGCGGGACGTCCGCACCGCCCTGGCCGAGATGCGCCGGGTGCTGCGCCCCGGCGGCCTGCTGCTGATCAGCACCCGCCCCTACGACGACCTGCTGCGCGACCGCCCCGCTTCCACGCCACCGCAGGTCCACCGGCCCGCCGACGGGGGAGAACGGACCGTCACCTTCCAGCTCTGGCACTGGCACGAGGACGGCGAGCGCTACGACCTGGAGCACTTCCAGCTGTTGCCGGCGGACGGGGACTGGCGCGTCCGGGTCCGCCGGACCAGCTACTGGGCGCTCGGCCCGGACCGGCTGGCCGGGCTCGTGGCCGAGGCCGGATTCGTGGCTCCCGAGTGGCGGACGCCGTCGGAGACGGGCTTCTTCCAGCCACTGCTCGTGGCGCGCTCCGTCGCGTAGTCGTCGTGCCGGCGGAACAGGCTGCTGGGCCACCACATCCAGCGGCCCACGTCCAGGGTGAGCGCGGTGACCAGCACCGAGCGGACGATCAAGGTGTCCAGCAGGACGCCGAACGCGACCGCGAAGCCGAGTTCGGCCGCGAACACCAGCGGGAGTGAGGCCATCGCCGCGAAGGTGCCGGCCAGGACCAGCCCCGCCGAGGTGATGACGCCTCCGGTCGCGGACAGGCCGGTCAGCGCGCCGCGCCGGGTGCCGTGCAGCAGTGCCTCTTCGCGGACCCGGGTGACGAGGAAGATGTTGTAGTCGATGCCGAGGGCGACCAGGAACACGAACGTCAGGAGCGGGAACGACGCTTCCGCCCCGGCGAAGCCGAACACGTGGTCGAACATCAGGCTGCTGACGCCGAGGGCCGCGCCGAACGACAGCACCACCGTCGCCATGAGCAGCAGCGGTGCGACGAGCGCCCGCAGCAGCAGCGCCAGGACGAGGAACACCACGAGCAGCACGATGGGGATGATCACCTCGGAGTCCCGGGCGGCCGCTGTCTGCGTGTCGAGGGCGACCGCCGTGGTCCCGCCGACCTGCGCGTCCGCGCCGTCGACCGCGTGGACGGCGGTTCTGGCCTGCTCGACGGTGCGCATCGCGGCCGTGCTGCTGGGATCGTCCGCGAGCTCCCCCAGCATGAGGGCGTCGCCGTCCTTGAGCGTCGGCGTCGAGACGGCGGCGACTCCCGGGACGTCGGCGAGGGCGGCCCGCACCCGCTCGGCCTGCTCCGCCGACGCGGCCCTGGCCACGACGTGGACGGGGTCGCCCGAACCGGCCGGGAAGTGCCTGGCCTGGATCTCCTCGCCGACGGCCGTCTGCGGTGTGCCGGTGAACTGGTCCTTGCTGGAGAGCCCGTCGGCCTTCAGCCCGAACACCCCGACCGCCATGACGCCCAGGGCGAGCGCGGTGCCGATCCACACGAGCCGGGGCCGACCGGAGACGGCGGCGCCGACCCGGGTCCAGAGACCGCCGTCAGCGCCCTCACCGTCCACGCCCTCACCGGCCGCGCCCTCGCCGGCCGCCCCGTGGGCCGGCTTCACGGGCCAGAAGATCCAGCGGCCGCAGATGACCAGCAGGGCGGGCATCAGGGTGACCATGGCGAGCAGCCCGACAAGGACGCCGACCGCGCAGGCCGGACCGAGTCCCCGGGTGGAGTTGAGGGTGGCCAGCATCAGCAGCGTCAGGCTGACCGCGACGGTCGCGGCGCTGGCGAGGATCGCCGGGCCGGAGCGGTACAGGGCCTGCGCCATCGCCTCGTGCCGGTCCTCGTGCCGCCGTAGTTCCTCCCGGTAGCGCGAGGTGAGCAACAGGGCGTAGTCGGTGGCGGCGCCGAACACCAGCACGGTCAGGATGAAGCCGGTCTGTTTGTTGACGGTGAGTCCGGCGTTCTTCGCCAGCAGGTAGATCACCGCCTCCGAGGTGACGAGAGCGCCGCCCACGGTCAGCAGCGGCAGCAGGGGCAGCACCGGGCTGCGGTAGGTGAGCAGCAGGATGACGACCACCACGGACGCGGTGATCGCCGTCAGGCTGCCTCCCGAGCTGAAGGCCTTGATCGAGTCGGAGGCGTGTCCGGCCGGTCCGGTGACGTGGAACCCGAGGCCGTCGGCGTTCTCCTCGCCGACCTCGGTGAGCGCGTCGACGACCTTGCCGATCCCTTCCCAGCCCGTCCTGTCCTTGTGCACCTGGACCACGGTCTGGACGGCCTCGCCGTCCTGCGACGTCACCGGGCCCTGCGGCTGCCCGACGACGTTCTCGACGCCCTTGAAGGCTTCGGCGTCGGCCCGCGCCTTGCTCAGGTCGGCCGGGGTGACGCCCCCGGGCCGGTCGTAGATCACGATCGCGGGGACGGTGTCGTCGGGACGGAACCTCTCGGCCCGCTCGACGACCTCGGTCGACTCCGCGTTGCCGGGCAGCCAGGCCGAGTTGTCGTTCTCCTCGACCTCGCCCAGCCGGCCCGCCAGCAGGACGGCCGGGACCAGCAGGGCCGCCCACAGGGCGAGGACGACCCACTTCGTCACTCTGCCGCTGGGCAGGGACGCCATTGTCCGCATCATGTGGATCCCCCGGTGTTCAGTTGACGTGGGCGAGCTTGTCGGGGTTGGCGACGGTGTAGATCCCGCACACCTGATCGCCGTCCGGTGTGAGGTCGAGCACCATGACGGCGTAGGGGGTGCCGCCGGCGAACAGCAGTGCCGACGGGTCGCCGTTGACCCTGCGGTAGACGACGTCGAGGCCCTGGCCGGAGCGGGGGGCGAGCGCGGCGAACAGGCGGGCGACCTTGTCCCGGCCGTGGACCGGACGCAGGCCGGCCGTCCGGGTGCGGCCTCCGCCGTCGCTCCACAGGGTCACGTCCGGCGCGAGGATCCGCAGGAGGGCGTCCAGGTCGCCGCCGAGCGCGGCGGCCAGGAACCGTTCGGTCACCTGCTGCCGGACGTGCGGCTCGGGTTCGTAGCGGGGGCGTCGGGCGTGCACGTGCTCGCGGGCGCGGTGGGCGAGCTGGCGGATCGCCGAGGGGCTGCGGCCGAGGATGTCCGCGATCTCGGTGTGGGCGTAGCCGAAGACCTCGTGCAGGACGAACACCCCGCGTTCCAGCGGTGTGAGCGTCTCCAGGACGACCAGCAGCGCCATCGACACCGATTCGGCGTGCACCGCCGCGTCCGCCGTGTCGTCGCCGACGGCAGTGTCCGTGAGGGGGCCGACCAGCGGCTCGGGCAGCCACGGGCCGACGTAGGTCTCACGGCGGCGGCTGACGGCAGCCCGGTGGGCGAGGGCCCGGTTCACCGCGATCCGCACCAGGTAGGGGCGCGGGTGCTCGATCGGCTCGGCGTCCGGCCCCCGGTTCCTGGCCGCCCACGACAGCCATGTCTCCTGCAACACGTCCTCGGTGTCGGCGACGCTGCCGAGCATGTTGTAGACGATGGAGAAGAGCAGCTCACGGTGGTCGTCGAAAGCCGCCTGCGGATCTGGCGGAGAGTGGGACATCGCTGGGCCTCCCGTCACGGATGCAGTCCGTCGCGGACGCATTCCGCACTGAGAGGGATCCCGGCCCCCGGAGTGTGACATCCACCCGGAGAATGTGATCTACGTCTCCCCCACCGGGGCCCGTCTCCTGAACGCCCACTCCGCGTTCGGCTCCATCACGCACCGGAAGAGCCGCCGGACGGGCGGTGTGCACAGCAGGGTCACGGTCAGGGCTGCGGCGAGGGTGACCGCGACGGCGCCGAGGGGTTGGTGGATCCAGGCGGGGGCGTACCAGTGGGCGGGGCCGGCGCTCTGCTGGACGAAGCCGTGCAGGAGGTAGCCGTAGAGGGTGCCCGCGCCGAGTGCGGTGAACCAGGTGCGCCGTCCCGGCACGCAGGCCAGGAAGCAGGCCACCAGGACGACGGAGCAGCCGAAGGTGGCCGGCGTCGTGAACAGGCCGTACCAGGCGGGCGCGCCGAGTTGTTCGGCACTGTCGTCGTGGAAGAACCAGGCGTAGTCCATACGGGGAACCGCCCAGTACGCCACCGCGAGGGCGCCCACGAGGACCGGCGCCGCCACGAGCCGCACCGCGCGACGGCGCACCAGCAGGAAGTGCTCCGGCCGCAGCAGCAGCCCGAGGACGAAGTAGGGCAGGAACTGCAGGACCCGCTGCAGGGCGAGGTCCTTTCCGATGGCGAAGGAGAGGGTCGCGAGCGTCGCCACGGCCAGCGCGAGCGGCAGCGGCCACCGGACGAGCCGCCAGACCGGCGCGGTCAGCCGCCAGATGAACAGGGCGGCCAGGAACCAGGTCAGGTAGAGCGGGTCCAGCAGGCTGACGTCGCGGTCCGGGGCGTCGTCCGTCCATCGCGTGAACAGGGTGTACGCCACCTCGAAGACCACGTACGGCACGGCCACGCCGGTGATCAGCCGCCGGACGCGCTGCGGACTGCCGTCGAACCCGCGCGAGAAATAGCCGGAGACGACGATGAACGCGGGCATGTGGACGGCGTAGACGAGCGTGTACAGCGCGGTGACCGTACGACTGCCCTCGCGCAACGGCTCCCAGGCATGTCCGACGGCGACCAGGACGATCGCCAGGTACTTGGCGTTGTCGAAGAACGCGTCCCTGCGCGGGACGTCCGTCTGCGGGACGTCCGTCTGCGGGACTTCCGTCTGTGTGGCCTGCCCGATGCCCATGCCTTCCTGCGTGCAGCCGTGACACCTGTCCCGGCGCTGCTAACCGCCCTACGGCCGGGCAAACCTCCCGTCAGTCCTGACGTCCCAGCAGTTCGCGCAGCAGCCGCTCGTCGTCGGGTCCGAGGCCGGTGACGAAGCTGGCGAGCACGGCCGCGCGGTCCCGCTCGGCGTCCAGCACCCTGCGCATCCGGAGGGCGGCGAGCCCCGCCTCGTCGGACGCGGGCAGCCACGCGAAGGAGCGTCCGCTGCGCTCGCGGGTGACCGCGCCCTTGGCGAGCAGCCGGGTCAGGATCGTGATCACCGTCGTATGGGCGAGGTCGCCGCCCAGACGCTCCCGCACCCAGCCGGCCGTGGCCGGTCGGCCCGCCTCCCGCAGCGCCGAGAGAACCAGCGCCTCCAACTCGCCCGGCCCCCGCCGCCCCCGCCGCCGGGGACGCTGCCGGTGATCCGTCACGCCCCGATCCCCTCTCCGCCGCCGCCCGTCCGCACCCGCCCGTCCGCACGCACCCGAACAGGCCTCTGCGAAATCGTAGAAGAGGGCGGCGGAGCGATCCGCCGGACGGGCCCGTAGGCTGGCCCCGATGAACGTTCCCGGGCAGCAGCACCTCGCGCCGGCGCCCGTGCGGCGCCTGCGGATGCTGCTCGTACTCGGGTTGCTGGCCGGGCTGTTGGGCATGCACGCCCTGGCTCCCGTCGGCGCCGTTCACGAGCACGCGGGGCCGCAGCACATGAAGGTCGCCGCGGCGAGCGCCCACGAGGGCTGTCCCGGAGACAACGGGAACTGCGGTGGAGGACACCTCCATCACGCCGACCCGACCTGTGTGGCGGCCGCGGTGAGCGGCGCACCGGCGCTGCCCGCCGTGGTTCCCGACCCGGTGGCCGTCCCGGTGCGCGCCGACGCCGTCCGCTCGTGCGCGCGCACGGCCCCGGACGGCGCACGCGCGCCACCCTCCCTGGCGGAACTCCAGCTCCTGCGGATCTAGAAACCGCGCCGCACCGCGTCACCGGCACAGCGACACGGTGCGCCTCGGCACGTCCGGATCCACTTCGCACCACCCACAGCACAGCAGGAGTTCCAGCATGCGCAACACCCGTACCCTGACCCGCCGCGCCGTTCTCGCGGCCGTGTCCGTCACCGCCGCGCTCACCCTCGTCGCCTGCGGCAATGGCGGCGACGACAGTGACGGCAGCAGCGGAAGCGGCAGCAGCAGCACCGCACACGCGGGCGGTCACAGCTCCGCGCCGGCGACCGCGCACAACGCCCAGGACGTGTCCTTCGCGCAGGGCATGATCCCGCACCACCTCCAGGCCCTGGAGATGGCGAAGCTGGCCGCCGACCGGGCTTCTTCGGCCAAGGTCAAGGATCTCGCCTCGCGCATCGAGAAGGCGCAGGACCCGGAGATCAAGACCATGAGCGGCTGGCTGACCTCCTGGGGCGAGGACGTCCCGACGGCCATGCCCGGCATGGACCACTCGGGCGGCTCGGCGATGCCCGGCATGGACCACTCGGGCGGGTCTGAGATGCCCGGCATGATGGACGGCTCGGACATGACGGAGCTGGAGAAGGCGTCCGGCACGGACTTCGACACCATGTTCCTGACCATGATGATCGAGCACCACAAGGGCGCCGTGGACATGGCCGGCACCGAGAAGACCAAGGGCAAGTACGGTCCCGCCACTTCCATGGCCGACGACATCGTCACCGCCCAGACCGCCGAGATCGCCGAGATGAACAAGCTCCTCGGCAAGAGCTGACCGTCTTGAGGAGGCGAGGCCGGTTCGGCGTCCGAACGGAACCCCGGGCCGGCCTCGCCGCCTCGTGAGTGTCCGGCACCCGCTTGATGGCGGAGAAAAAATACGTCAGGGATCGGCACGCCACCCGGTGACGGCGACGATCGACACGGGGAGGAATCCAGCGGGCCCACGGCCTCGCCCCACCCCGGTCCCGATCGGAGCACCCCTGGATGAGCAGCAGCCTTCGCGACCTTCTGGTCAACCTGGCGTCCGCGGCGATCGCTTTCGTGGCCGGCTGGTCCTTCGGCAGGTTGCGTGACTTATGGCGGTTTCGCAACATGCGAAGTTTCTGGAAGCCGTTCGCCACCAGCGACCTCAGGGTCGTGACGTCGATCTTCATCAAGGAGGAGCACTACATCTGGGAGCGGTCGGGACTGGTCGGCGTCGGAGACGTGCTGGCGCTGAACGAACTGCGCCAGCAGTTGCAGCGGGCGGGAGTCGGCCATCTGCCGCTGACGCCCAGCCACCAGCTGACCGGCCCCGAACGCCAGGGCAATCTCGTGCTGGTGGGCGGGCCGCACTCCAACCAGGTGACCGCCGAGGTCATGCAGCGCCTGCCCGTGACGTTCACCTTCGGCTCGGTCGACACCCACGACGCGAACATCTATGACGCGTCCACCGGGGAGGTCATGCGCTGCGTCATGGATTCCCACGACCAACTGGTCGTCGACCAGGGCATTCTCATTCGCGCGGCCAACCCCTTCAACCGGGAGCGGAACATCATCATCCTTGCCGGGAGTTTCGGGTTCGGCACGAGCGCCGCGGCGCGACTCCTCGCCGATGCCGCTTTCCTCACCGACACGATCGTCGCCGAGGGGCATCCGTTCGAAGCCGTCTTCTCCGTCGAGATAGTCGGCGGCACGCCTCAGCAGATCGACCTGAAGGAGCTGCGCAGGCTCGCCCCCTCGACCCGCCATTGAGCTCCCCTCATGGGGAGAACCGCAGGTGAGCAGACGGGGGTCGGGTCCGCGTCGGTGCGGCCAGCCTCAACGCCCCTGTCACCGCGATCGACATGAGGGCCATCGTCGTCATCGCCGTGGCCGGTGAGGTGAGTTGGGCGACCGTGCCCGCCAGGGCCGCGCTCACGCCCTGCATCGTCAGCATGCCGGCCGAGTGCAACCCCAGGGCGTGGCCGCTGAGTTCGGGCGGGGTCAGGGCCATCAGCCGCTCCTGCTGGACCAGGCTCGCGCCGAAGCCGACGGAGGCCAGGCCGGCGCAGGCCGCGGCGAGCGGGAGGGCGGGGTGCAGGGCGAAGACGACGTAGGGGGTGGCCAGGAGCAGCAGGAGCGGGGTGGCCAGGCGGGGCCGCAGGGACGGCGGGAGGAGGCGGCCCACGGTCACGTCGCCGGCGAGCATGCCCAGCGCCGCGCACGCGAACAGCATGCCCGCCGCGTCGGGGTCGTAGGACACGAAGAGCGCCTCGCAGCCGACGACCAGGCCGTTGGGGATCCACAGGCCCAGGTAGGTGAGGCGGCGGGGCCGGGAGGACCACAGGACGGCGTTGGTGCGCCGGGTCACGGCAGCCGAGGGACGGCCGACGGCGCGCGGCGGGCGGGCGGTCAGCCCGAGACGGGCGATGACGGCGGCGGTCGCGTAGAGCAGGACGGCGAGGAGAAGCACCGGGCGTGGGGAGAGGACGGTCACCAGGGAGCCGCCGGTGGCGTACCCGGCGATCTGCATGAGCCCGCTCATCATGTTGAAGAGCGAACGCCCGGGGAGATAGCCGTCCTTGGTGAGGATCTCGTTCAGCAGGCCCCAGCGGACGCCGCCGCCGAGCGAGGCGATCAGCCCTTGGACGAGGACGACGGCGAAGAGCCCCCACACCGGCAGTCCGGGCAGGGCGAGGACGGCCGTCGCGGCGGCGAAGCCGAGCGGGAGGCCGGTCAGCGTCGCCCTCGGGGGCAGCCGGTCGGCCCCCGAGAGGAGGAACGTCGCGCCCAGCACCTGGGCGAGCGACGGGCCGAACATGCTCACCGCCGACAGCAACGGGGAGTCGGTGGCCCGGTAGACGAGCGTGCCGAGGGCGAGCCCGCTCACCGTCTGGGCGGCGGTGTGGGCGGCGGAGGAGACAAAGAGGGGGGTGAACTCGGGGACGCGGAAGAGCTGTCGGTACGTGTGTCCGGTCATGGGCGGAGTCTGGGGCGGGCCGGGGAGGGGTGGTTATTGTTTCGCCGGGGCGCGAAACGTCGATCGTTACCACAGCTGCACGGGAGGCCGGACGGTCATGGGCTGGTGGCAGGTGAACGCGGACACTCTGGCCCGCAGCCGGTTCGTGCTCTCGCCGCTCGCGGAGACCTTCGCGAGCCTGAAGCTGCTGCACGCGGGCGTGGGCACGCACCCCGGCGAGCACGACTGGCTGCACGACCAGCTCCCCGGCTACCGCGCCCTGCTCGCCGCCGACCCGGTGACCGCACTGCTCGTGCGGGCCGGACTGGGGCGGCACTGGATCGCCGACTTCCTCACGCCCACGCCGAGGGACGGCGAGAGTTTCGAGGAGGGCGTGGACCGGGTCCGGGCGGCCCGTCCGGCGGACGTCCGCGACCATCTTCGGATGTCCCTGGCCGGCCCGCTGCCCGCCGCCCTGGACCGCGACGACCTCTCCGAGCGGGCGGCCGCGCTGCTCGAGTATGTGTGGGAGGCGGGCGTACGGCCGTACTGGGAGCGGCGGCGGCGCGTCCTGGAGGCCGACGTCGTGGCGCGGACCGCGCAGGTCAGCCGGGGCGGCTGGGCCGCCGTGCTGGACTCCCTGCGGCCGGGGACGCGATGGCTCGGCGAGAGTCGGTTTCAGGTCAACCTGCACGAGTATCCGCCCCGCGAGATCTCCGGGGCCGAGCTGGTGTTCGTACCGGTCACCCCGAAGGCCGGGTGGGTGTCGTGGGAGGGGCGGGAGCGGTACGCCGTCGTCTACCCCTGCGCGGGCGCGCTGGCCGGGGACCACCGGGAGCGGGCCCGCGCCGCGCCGGCCGCGCTGGGCGCGCTGCTGGGCCCCGCGCGGGCGACGGTCCTCGTCCTCCTCGGCGAGGGCCCCCTGAGCACCACCCAACTGGTGGCCGTGACCGGCCAGGGCCTCGGCTCGGTGGGCCGCCATCTGCGCGTCCTGCTGGACGCGGGCCTGATCCGACGCCACCGGGCGGGCCGCTCGGTGCTGTACTCCCGCACGCCGGCCGGCGAAGCGGTGGCGCGAGCGGCCGGGGCACTCGGGCGGGGACCGGAATCGTAAGCGGGGGGTGCCCCCGGAAGGGGTGGGGTTACTTTGCGGGGCTAGGGCCTGTCCGGCGGGTCAAGTCGCAGGAAAGCAGCGGTGCCTGATCAACGCAGGTGAGCGGGGAAGGGTGCGTCCAACTGCAAGGCGGAGGAGGGCGTCGACGCGGAGCGTCGGCAACCGACGACAACGCCGCAGGTGGGCGTGCCCTTCCCCGCGTCTGCGGCATGACCCGCCGGACAGGCCCTAACATCCGGAGCATGACTACTGATTCCGGTATCTCTCCCCTCGATGTCCAGATCGGTGCCCTCAAGGGCGGTTCCGCCGAGCTCTCCCAGTACGCGGGCCAGGCCGTGCTGGTGGTGAACGTGGCCTCCAAGTGCGGCCTGACCCCGCAGTACACGGGCCTGGAGAAGCTCCAGGAGCGGTACGCCGACCAGGGCTTCACCGTCCTCGGCGTGCCCTGCAACCAGTTCCTCGGGCAGGAGCCCGGCAACGCCGAGGAGATCGCCGAGTTCTGCTCGGCCACCTACGGCGTGACCTTCCCGCTGACCGAGAAGGTCGACGTCAACGGGGAGGCGCGGCACCCGCTGTACGAGCGTCTCGTCGGTTTTGCGGACGGCGAGGGCCACGACGGCGACATCCGCTGGAACTTCGAGAAGTTCCTGATCGGCCGGGACGGCTCCGTCGTCGCCCGCTTCTCCCCGCAGACCGAGCCGGAGGCCGCCGAGGTCGTCGCGGCCATCGAGGCCCAGCTGGGCTGACCGGGCTGACCGGGCCGACCGGGCCGGCCCTCGCGGAGCCGGCACCCCGGGAACAGCACTGGGCCCTCTCGGCTAGGACGGCGAGCTGGACGAGAGGGCCCGTGGGTGGTTCTTGTGCAGTTGTATCGGTGACGGTCGAGCGTCGGGAAGTCCTCTGCCCTACGCCTTGACCGATGCCACGAAGTCGCTCCACGCGTCGGCGGGGAAGACCAGGTTCGGACCGTCCTGGACCTTGGAGTCCCGGACGAACATGGCCTGGACCGCAGGCGACTTGACCTCGACGCACGCACCGTTGCCCGTGGAGTACGAAGACTTGGTCCACGTGTGTGCGCTGCCCTGACGAATTGCCATTTTTGCTCCGGAGTGCAGTTGTTGAGTTGCTGTCATCGCGCCAACCTTGTTGCTCGATGGCGTGATCGACGCTACTCGCCAACATCGACTGACGAAGCGACTATTCACTCGACCGGATGACATATTCCATTGGAAACTTCCATCCGGCCAAGAGGCGGCGTACAATGCGGGCCCGTTACGGGTCTGTCAGGGCACGTACTTCTTCGCGATGTCGGCGATGAACTGGCGCGACTGGTCCACGTTCAGGGCCTGGGCGCGCAAGTGCTCGTACATCACGCTGTACTTCTGCACGTCGTTCGGCTTCTCCAGATAGAGGTCGCTGGTGACACCCTCGATGTAGACGACGCTGGAGTCAGCCGTGTCCGGGAACTCCAGGATCGCGTACTGACCGTTCAGCCCCGGATGCGCGCCCATGTCGAAGGGGATCACCTGCACGGTGACGTGCGGCAACTGGGACTGCTCCACGAGGTGTTCGAGCTGTTCCCGCATGAGCTCACGGCTGCCGACGACCCTGCGCAGCGCCGACTCGTCCATGACGCTCCACAGCCGCAGCGGGTTCTCGCTCGAGGAGACACGTTCCTGCCGACGCATGCGCACCTGCACACGCTTCTCGACCTCCGTGTGCGCGGTCTCCGGCAGCGCGCCCGAGATCAGCGCCTCCGCGTACTGACGGGTCTGCAACAGCCCGGGCACGACCTGCGGGTCGTACACGCGCAGGCTCGCCGCATCCGTCTCCAGACCGATGTAGACGCTGTACGGAACATCGCCGAAGGCATGCCACCAGCCCTGCTGGCGGGAGTCCTTGGCCATCTCCATCAGCGAGTCGACCATCCGCTGGTCCTCGACCTCGTACACCCCGCACAGGTCACGGACGTCACGCTGACTGATGCTGCGCCGGCCGTTCTCCAGCCGGCTGATCTTCGACTGCGACACCAGCAGGCGCTCGGCGACCTCTTCGGCCGTCATGCCCTTGAGCTCGCGGAGCCGACGCAGCTCCTGGCCCAGCCGGCGTCGCCTGACAGTGGGATTGACATTGGACGCCACGGGACGTGCACCTCCGGCTGCGTGCCTGTAACCAACACTTTGTGTATCTGCTGCTGAGCAGACTGCCACCAAGGTGCTTTCTACCGCTGGAAAACGGTGGATATGCGGCCGGTACACGCCAGTTCGGGTCGCCCCCCGAAGGATGCCGGGCAACACCGCAGGAGCGGCGACGTGTTCCCGGCATGCGTCCGCGCGGGACGGCGGGACACTGGTCCCTCCGCCCCGCGCGGGCCGCGGCGGCTCCCGAACGGGTCTTACGTCCACCGGGACTTACGTCACGCGTGCTGCGTCTTGCGTTGTGCTTCTTGCGTCTTGCGTCTTGCCACTGTGCGACTTGCGTGCTGCGTGCGTCGTGGGACTGCGGCTCAGTGGGCCACGACACGCGCCATGGAACCTCGGTGCGGCTGCGCCGGAACGCCACGGGCGGGCTCCAGAGCGGGCCTGGCCCCCGGTCCTGCCTGACGGCCGGCGGGTGCCTGCTGGCGACGCGGCTGTGCGGCCGCGCCGTTCTGGACGTCCATCACGGCGTGCGCCACGAGGCCGCCCATCGGGTCGTGCCTGATCAGGTCCCGCAGCCGGGAGCGGGACGAGCGTCCCTCGTTCCCCGGATACAGGTGCTTGCCGAGGCCGACCGCGTGCGCCAGTGCGGCGAGCGCCGCGGTCCGCGGGTCCGGCGGGACGCCGGTGCGGATCGCGGAGTCCAGCCGGGCCCTGATCTCCCGGCTGATCTCGTTGTCCGTCGCCTGGTAGCGAGTCGTCGGCAGCACTCCGCACATCTGGCCCGCGACGGCGGTAACCATGCCGCAGCGCTCCAGATGCGAGAGGTACGTCTGGCGCAGCCCGAGACGCGGCCCGCCGATCCAGTGGACGGCACGCACAGGAGCGCCACGCCTTCGCAGCAACTCCAACGCGCAGTCCAAAGTCGGATCTCCAGTCGGCCGTGGTGCCACCACGGCGATACGATCCCCGTCAGGGGCTATCCGTCCGGCCAGCGCCAGCTCCACTAGCTGCGCTCCGGCCAGACCGAGGTCGAGCGACTGCGGCTGTGCGGTGGTACCCGTGGTCGGGTCCAACGCCAGCAGCAACAACTCTTCCGGAAGAGTTCTGCGGCTCATGCCCATCCATGCCTCCCCGCGTGGATGAATGACAGGGTGACCCCTCTCACATTGGTCTGTCGAGGGTGCGTGACCTGTTTGTAGTGGAACCAGTAGGTATGTCGTTCTCGTCTACCGCAGGAGCCAAGCCCTCTACACAGGACACTGGTAGACGGTTCGGACAACGCCGCAAGGCGGGTCCGGGGCGGGCGGTTCACGGTTCGGCAGGCGCGCGGACGGCGCGCGGCACATGGAGGAGGCATCGGTGGCGGGCGAGTCCCCCGACAGGTCGAAGCAGCGCGAGTCGTCGGCAGAACCGACGTCGGGGAGTGCGGGTGCGGTTCCCGACCCGCGGGTCGCGGCGTCCACGCCCCGGGGCGGCGTGGACACGGCGACCCGGGTCTTCTCGGTACGGGACCTGAAAACCGAAACCCCCGAGGAACCCGCATCCGCGGAAACCCCCGACGAGACCGGCTCCGCCGACAAGCCCGGCACGCCCCGGTCTGCCGACGAGCCCGGCGAGGCCGGGAACCCCGCGGCAGCGAGCGTGACGGCGGAGACCGCGGCCGGCGAAGCCGGAAAGGCCACGGAGACGGCAGACACCGGGAAGCCTGCGAAGGTCGGCGCGCCCCGGACGGCCGCCCGGACCGGCGAGACCGAGACCGACGTCGAGGACGGAGACGGGGACGAGGTCGAGGTCGGGGTCGAGGTCGAGGTCAAGAACGCCGGGAGTGACGCCGCCGAGACCGGGTCGACCGACAAGGCCACGGTGGCCGGACAGGCCGCGGAGACGCCCGAGGGCGCGAACCCGGCGAAGGCCGATCCGCGCCGGACTGTCGGCGCGACCGGGAAGCCCGAAGCCGCCGAGGAACTCGGCGAGTCAGAGGACCAGACGGCCGAAAGTACCTCGAAGACCACAGAAGCCAAGGAAACCGCCGAAACCGAACAGGCGTCGCAAGTCGGGAAGTCAGCGGTGCCGACGGCGACCACGGAGGAAGCCCAGGCCGGCGAAGCCGGGACCGCCGAGGAAGCCGCGAAGCCGGCGAAGGCCGACGCGACCGGGAAGTCCGCGGAGGCCGGGACTGACGCGGCGGACCGCGAGGCCGCGGGGGCCGGGACTGACGTGGCGGGTCGCGTGGCCGTTGCCGGTGCCTCTGAGGGCGTGGGGGGCGCGTCGGGGGGCTCCAAGGGCGTCGAGGAGGGCCCGGGGGGCTCTGGGGCCCTCGGGGGCGGTGACGAGCGTCTGCGGGCGGCTGTGGCCCAGTGGGTGGCCTCGGCGGACGAGAAGGGTCCTGCCGAGGACTCGGCGGACGCCGTCGGCGGGGCGAAGGAACGTTCCGAGAGTGACGCCGGGGCGGCCGAGGCCCAGCCCGGGGACAAGTCCGCTCCCAAGCCCGTGGCCAAGTCCGTGTCCAAGTCCGCGCCCAAGTGGGCTGCGGGCGCGGACGAGGACGAGGACGAGGGCGACGAACCCAAGTCGGACAAGGCCGAGTCGGACAAGGTCCAGTCAGGCAAGGACGAGTCGCGCAACGACGAGTCAGGCAAGGGCGCGCCGGACAGCGACGAGTCGGGCAAGAGCGCGTCGGACAGCGACCGGGCGGGCCAGAGCGCGTCGGACAGCGACCGGGCGGGCAGCGACGGGTCGGACAAGGGCGCGTCAGACAGCGACGACGAGTCGGGCAAGGGCGCGTCGGGCAAGGCGGGTGGTGGCGGGGGCGGTTCTGGGGTCGATCAGCCGACTGCCGTTTTCAAGGCGCCGCGGCCCAAGCCTGCCGTCGATCAGCCGACGACCATGTTGAAGCTGGGCGGTGCCACCAAGCCCAAGCCGGACGCGGACGAGGCGGACAAGGCGGACGCCGAGCCGGAGGCCGACGCGCCTGCCGAGCGGACCAGCAAGTTCGTCGCGCTGAAGCCGCTCGACGAGCCCCGGCCGCTGAAGCCGGCCGCCAAGGCGTCGCCGGAGGTCACCGCTCTCGTCCCGCAGATCGGCCCCGAGCGCACCACGCAGCAGCCGCTGCCGCCGAAGCCGCCGCTGGACCTGCTGGCCGAGCTGACGAACACGCCGCCGCCTCCGCCGACCCCGCTGCGCACCCTCGGCCGGCGGATCAAGATCTGGACGCCGCTGGTCCTCCTGCTGGTCGTGGTCTTTGCGATCGCGCAGGCCGTGCGTCCGCTGCCGGCGACCGCGCTCGCCCTCACCGCGAAGGACTCGTACACCTTCGAGGGCGGCAAGACGCAGCTGCCCTTCCCGGGTGAGGGACAGGGCTGGATCGACGTCGACGGCGTCGGCACGATGGGCAGTTTCGGCCAGCCGAAGCCCGTGGCCATCGGCTCGGTCGCCAAGACGATGACCGCTTACATCATCCTCAAGGACCACCCGATGAAGGCCGGGGAGGAAGGTCCGAAGATCGAGATCGACGCCACGGCGGAGAAGGAGGGCGGCTACGACGTCACCGGCGACGAGTCGACGCTCAACACCGTCAAGGCCGGCGACTTCCTCACCGAGAAGCAGGCCCTGTCGGCCGTCCTGATCCCCTCCGCCAACAACATCGCGCGGCTGCTCGCGCGCTGGGACGCGGGCTCGGAGGCGGCGTTCGTGAAGAAGATGAACGCCACCGCCAAGGAACTGGGGATGACCCGCACGACGTACACCGACCCCTCCGGCCTGAAGGAGACCACCGTCTCCACGGCCGAGGACCAGGTGAAGCTCGGCCGTGCGTTCGTGCAGGTCCCGGCGCTGGTCGCCATCTCCAGCGCGGCCAGCTGGACCGATCCGTCCGGCAAGTACTGGAACAACTACAACGAGCTGCCGTTCCGGATCGGCGCGATCGGCATCAAGACCGGCAGCACCACCGCGGCAGGCGGCAACCTGCTCTTCGCCTCCCGCAAGCAGGTCAACGGGCGGTCGGTGACCCTCGTCGGCGCGATCCTCGGCCAGCACAAGCAGAAGATCCTCGAAACGGTCAACGCGGTCAGCAAGACCGCGCTGCTCGCCGCCCAGGACGCGCTCACCTCGGCGAAGATCGTGAAGAAGGGCGACGTCGTCGGGTACGTGGACGACAAGCTGGGCCACCACACGCCGGTCGTCGTCACCAAGGACGTCTCGGCGGTCGGCTGGGCGGGCATGACGGTGAAGCTGTCCTTCGTGGCCGACGAGGTGCCGCACACCGCGAAGGCCGGCGCCCAGGTGGGCACGCTCACCGTCGGGGACGGCTCGGGCAGCGCGGTCAAGGTGCCGGTCGCCCTGCAGACGGACCTGGTCGAGCCGGGCTTCACGGACAAGCTGACGCGCATCGGCTGACCCGCGACGCCCGTGCGCACGCTCCGCCACCCCGTCGGGCAGCCGCCCGGCGGGGTGCGTGCTAGCGTCGCGAAACGGGACAGGTCGTCGCTCGCAAGGGCGCAGCCGTGAAGCGGACGCGAACGGGAAGCGGCCGGAAGCAGAAGACGGGACACGGGGAGTGCCTTCAGGTGGCCACTGCGGAGCCGACACGAGCCGACGACACCGGTCCGGGCCCGGACGCCGGCCCGCGCACGAGGGTGCCCGCACCCCAGTCGGGCGACCACGACCGTGACCCCGCCCCAGCCCCGTCCCGAGCCGCCTCCCCGGAGCCGGCGCCTGCGGCGGACCCGGTGGTAGAGGTCGAGCCGGGGTCCGTCCCGGACGGCTCGGCGTCGGGCGGCCGCCCGGACCCCGCCCGTCGGACGTCCCGTGTGCGATCCGTCCTGGAGCCGCTGCGCGCGTGGGTGCTGCGGCATCTCGTGCTGTCCATGACGGCGCTGTCCGGCGCCCTGCACCTCGTCTGGTTCTTCACCTTCGCGAACAGCGGCGGCGACCTCGCGGCGCAGGACGCGTGGGCCGAGTTCGTCGGCCGGCACCCCGACTCCGCGTACAACCTCGCCTGGTACGGCGGCATGCACCCGGTGTCGTACAGCATGGTGTCGCCGTATCTGATGTCCGTGCTCGGCGTCCGGACGACGATGATGATCGCCGGGACGCTCTCGGCGGGCCTCCTCACTCTCGTCCTGCTGCGCTGCCGCCCGGTGAAGAACCCGGTGTGGCCGGCGCTGGCGGGTGTCTTCGCCCTGCTGTGCAACGCCGCTTCCGGGCGGGTGACGTTCGGGCTCGGCAACATGTTCGCGCTGGCCGCCGTCGCCGTCGTGTTCTGCTGGCCGTACCGCTGGCGCTACAAGCGGTGGGCGAAGGCGCTGTGCGCCGCGCCGCTCGCCGCGCTCGCCACGATGGGCTCGCCGGTGGCGGGCCTGTTCGTGGGCATAGTCGCCGTCGCGCTGTTCCTGCAGAAGCGGCGTCCGGGCGCGTGGGCCCTCGGGCTGGCCCCGACGGCCGTCGTCGGCGTCTCCGCGTGGCTGTTCCCGTTCTCCGGCACCCAGCCGATGTCGTTCGGCTCGGCGTCGCTGCCGCTGCTGTTCTCGGCGGTCGTCTTCGCCGTCGTCCCGCGCGACTGGAAGACCGTGCGGATCACCGCCGCGGTGTACGGGCTGGGCGTGCTGGGGGTGTGGCTGATCAGTTCGCAGATCGGCTCCAACATCACGCGGCTGCCGATGCTGGTCTCGGGTGTGGTGCTTCTCGCGGCGCTGCCGTTCGCCGTGCCGCGCAGCCGCAAGTGGTACGTGATCGTCCTGTCGTCGCTGCTGTTCGTGGGCTGGATCGGCTTCAAGTCGGTGGACGACGTCGTGCGGACGACGCCGGCGGCCTCCTGGGCGCGTGAGCTGGCGCCGCTGGTCAACGAATTGCAGGAGGTCGGTGCGGAGAAGGGGCGGGTGGAGGTCGTGCCGGCCCGCTCGCACCGTGAGGCGTCCGCGCTCGCGCCGTACGTCAACCTCGCCCGGGGCTGGAACCGGCAGGCGGACATGGAGCGCAACCCGCTCTTCTACGACGACACCCTGAACTCCGCGAACTACCACGAGTGGCTCCAGCGGTGGGCCGTGCACTTCGTCGTCGTCCCCAAGGAGGCGCTGGACGGCGACGGGGGCGAGCGGGAGCGGCAGCTGGTGCAGCGGGGGCTGCCGTATCTGGAGCAGGTCTGGGGCGACGCGAACTGGCAGCTGTTCAAGGTCACCGACCCGGCCTCGCTCGCCGAGCCGAACGCGGTCGTGCAGCGCGCCGAGCAGGGCGAGATGACGATCGATGTGAAGAAGGCCGGGCGGATCCTGATCCGGATCCCGTACTCGCCGTGGCTGAGCATCGTCGACGCGCAGGGCAAGAGCCTGAAGCCCCCGCAGGAGACGCAGGAGTCCAAGGACCGGTCCGACGGGGAGCCGAAGACGTACGACAACGTCAACGGCTGCCTGTTCGAGACGAAGGAGGACGCGGAGGGCGACAAGTGGACGATGTTGCTCGCGCCGAAGGCAGGTACCTACCGGCTGGCGGCGCCCTACCAGCTGCCCCGCGGAACCCCCTGCCCCGACGCGCTCAAGGAACAGCCCTGACCGTCAACGGAGCCGGCTCACGTATCGGTCGGTGCCCGGCACCGTCGGGATGAAGGGCGCGGCCAGTTCCACCCGTCCCAGCCCCGATTCGCCGACCGCTTCCCCCAGGTCGGCGAAGTGCTGTTGCCAGCAGTCCCTGGGGTCGCTCTGCAGGAACCAGAGCAGGGTCAGGCGGGTGTCGACGCCCTCGACCTGTTTGACGTAGGTCATGCGATCGCCGGGGAGGGGGGTGGGGCGGAAGACGGTGACCATGGCCGTCGGGGAGTCCGCCACCCGTTGGGGGAGGTGGCGGGCGCTCAGCCAGTGCAGGAGTTCGGCGCGCTGCTCGGCCGAGTCGGTGTCGATGACCTCCAGGACGAGGCCCGCGTAGGGGTGGTCGAGGGCGTGGAAGTCGCGGGGACCGGCGGCGCCGTCGCGGTAGACGGTGCTCTCGTGGTCCTGGAACGCGGTGAAGACGTGGGTGCGGTCCTGGTAGACGCGGGCGTCCCGGTTGAGGCGCTTGTTGATGGCGACCGTCCACTTCATGTGGTCGTCGTAGCGGCCGTCGGTGATCCAGTAGGTGGAGAGGTAGCAGCCGGCGGTGACGGGCTGGGCGATGGCCGACTTCTCCGGGTGGCGCAGCAGCTGGAGGTCGCGGGTCGCCACCCACCGCCGGCCCGAGTACATCCACGGCATCGCCATCGCGCCGGCGTAGTAGTGGTCGTCCTCGTACCAGCGGTTGTAGGCGTACTCGTGGCCGGGGTGCGGTTCGACCATGGTGATGAGGGCATGGCCGGGACGGACTCCGTACGGTCCTACGGCGGCCAGTTCGGCGTAGGTGTCGCTGCGGGTCTCCTCGCTCACGTTTCTCCCCTTCCGTCCTTCTGCGGTCGCCCATACTCTGACGCTCCGTCAGATGATGCGCCAGGGTCAGGGAGGTTCCGATGTCACTGCTCAGCCAGAAGACCGTCGTCGTCTCGGGAGTCGGCGCCGGGCTCGGGCACCGGGTCGCCGCCGCGGTCGTACGGGACGGCGGGAACGCCGTGCTGGGGGCGCGGACCGAGGCGAACCTCGCCAAGAGCGCGGCCGAGATCGACCCGGAGGGTGCGCGGACGGCGTACCGGGTCACCGACATCAGCGACGAGGGGAGTTGTGAGGCGCTGGCGGGGCTGGCGCGGGAGCGGTTCGGGGGGATCGACGCGCTGGTGCAGGTGGCGGCCTGGGACTCCTACTTCGGCGGGGTCGAGGACGCCGACTTCGCGACCTGGCAGTCGGTGATGGACGTGAATCTGCTGGGCAGTCTGAGGATGACGCGGGCGTGTCTGCCCGCGCTGAAGTCGAGGGGCGGGGCGGTGGTGTTCATCGGGACGCAGTCCGCGGTCGCGGCGCCCTCGCAGGTGCGGCAGGCGGCGTACGCGGCGTCCAAGGGGGCGCTGACCAGCGCGATGTACTCGCTGGCGCGGGAGCTGGGGCCGCACCGGATCCGGGTCAACACCGTGCTGCCGGGGTGGATGTGGGGGCCGCCGGTGCAGGCGTACGTGCAGTTCACCGCGCACACGGAGGGGGTGGCGGAGGAGGAGGTGCTGGGTCGGCTCGCCGGGCGGATGGCGTTGCCCGAGCTGGCCACGGACGGGGATGTGGCAGACGCGGCAGTGTTCCTGGCGTCGGACCGGGCGCGGGCGATCACGGGACAGTCGTTGCTGGTCAACGCCGGGGAGCTGATGCGGTGAGTTCATGTAGGTGAACGCAGGCCACTATGGCGAATACCTTTACCTCCCTTTGACCTGACGGTTACTTGTCGTGTTCACGCGACAGCGCACACGATAAGCGCCGGGCTGAACACGGTCTGACTCCTGGGAGGGCGCACATGAACGGTCTCGACTGGGCCGTGCTCATCGGCTACTTCGGCGTGATGGTGGCCATCGGCGTCTGGTCGCACAAACGCGTCGACAACGTCAGCGACTTCTTCACCGCCGGCGGCAAGATGCCCTGGTGGCTGTCCGGCATCTCGCACCACATGTCGGGCTACAGCGCGGTGATGTTCACCGGGTACGCGGGCATCGCCTACACCTACGGCGTCACCTCCTTCGTCACCTGGTCCTTCCCCATCGCCCTCGGCATCGCCATCGGTTCGAAGCTCTTCGCGCCCCGCATCAACCGGCTCCGCTCGCGACTCCATGTGGCCTCCCCGCTGGAGTACCTGAAGAACCGCTACGACCTCAAGACACAGCAGGCGCTCGCCTGGTCCGGGATGCTGCTGAAGATCGTGGACGTCGGCGCGAAGTGGGCCGCCATCGCGACCCTGTTGTCCGTCTTCACCGGGATGTCCCTCAACCAGGGCATCCTCATCACCGGCGCGATCACCGCGGTCTACTGCACGATCGGCGGCCTGTGGGCGGACGCGCTGACCGAACTCGGCCAGTTCGTCATCCAGTTGCTGGCCGGCGTCGCGATGTTCATCGCTGTCGTCCTGAAACTCAACGACAAGGGCATCGGCTTCCTCGACGCCTGGGACCAGCCCGCCCTCCAGGGCCACGACAAGCCCCTGGTCGCCCAGTACGGCACGGTGTTCCTGCTCGCGTTCCTCTTCATCAAGCTCTTCGAGTACAACGGCGGCATGCTCAACCAGGCTCAGCGGTACATGGCCACGGCCGGACCGAAGGAGGCCGAGCGCTCCGCGCGGCTGTCGGCGGTGCTGTGGCTGGTGTGGCCGCTGGTGCTGTTCTTCCCCATGTGGATGTCGCCGCTGCTGGTGACGTCGAAGAAGCCCGACGGCTCCGACTCCTACGCCCTGATGACCGAACAGCTGCTTCCGCACGGCCTGTTGGGCCTGGTCATCGTCGGCTTCTTCTCGCACACGATGGCCATGTGCTCCTCCGACGCCAACGCGATCGCCGCCGTCTTCACCCGGGACTGCGCGCCCGTGATCTGGTCCAGGGCACGCGAGTGGAACCAGCGGTCGGGGCTGATCGCGGCGCGCGTGACGACCGTCGTCTTCCTCGGGCTGTCCATGGCGGCGGCCACGCAGGTCAACTCGCCCGCCTTCAAGGACATCATCACGGTCGTCATCAAGTGGGTGGCCGGTCTGATGGGCCCGATGGCGATCCCGATGATGCTGGGCCTGCTGCGCCCGTTCCGCCGCTCCGGCCCGACGGCCGCGCTGACCAGCTGGTCGATGGGTCTGCTGGCCTTCTGGCTGGTCAACTACCCGATCAACTGGAACGTCGACGGCGGAGTCCCGCTCCAGTACCAGGTGTCGATCCCGCTGGCCGTGTCGCTGGTCCTGTACATCCTCATCGGCTTCCTCAAGCCCGAGGACACCCCGGAACGGCTCGCGATCATCGACCGGATCAACGGGGACGGCGACGGGGACCGGGACGGGGACTCCGCGGGCGCGGCGGCCGTCGCCCCGGGCCCCCGGGACGCGGTACCCGCGAAGGACTGACTCCCCCGCCAACCCCCTGCCAACCTCCCGCCAACCCCCGGCTAACTCCCCCTGGGATACCGGGCCAGCCACCCCGGCGACGCCCCGGCGGGGTTGTGCAGGGCCGGGCCCTGGGTCATCTCCATGGCGAAGTCGTCGGCGAGTTCCAGGATCGTGGGACGGCCCTCCAGTTCGGCCAGCCAGGCCGGCGGGAGGGCCGTCTCGCCGTGCAGGGCGCCCAGCAGACCGCCGGCGACGGCGGCGGTCGGCGCCGAGGGCGCGCCGTGGTTCACCGCGAGCCGCAGCCCGTGCCGGACGTCCTCCGCGACGAGCGCGCAGTACACGGCGCCCGACAGCACCGCTTCCGCCGTCCCCTCCCCCGCGAGCTCCTCCACTCTCCCCGGCCCCGGCAACCCCTGCCGTACGGCGCCCAGCGCGCGCTGCAACGCCTCCGACACCGGCTCATGGCCCGGCCGCGCGGCCAGCAGGGCGAGCGCCCGCTGCACCGCGCCGTCGAGACTCTCGCCCCGGGCCAGCGCATGCACGGTGACGGCGTAGGCGCCCGCCGACAGGTACGCCGTCGGGTGGCCGTGGGTCTGGGTCGCGCACTCGACGGCGAGCTGCGCGACGAGCTGCGGCTCCCAGCCGACGAGCAGCCCGAAGGGCACCGACCGGGGGACGACCTCGGGTCCGGCCGCGCCGGGGCTCTTGGGCGAGTCGAGCGTCCCCATCACCTCGTCGCCGAGGCCGAGCAGCAACGTCCGGGTCGGATCCCGCCGGGCGTACAGCCACTCCTCGCGCGCGAGCCAGCCGTCGTCCTTGCGCCGCAGGTCGGGCCCCCAGTCGCGCTGGGTGGCGGCCCAGCGCAGATACGCCCGGTGCAGATCGGTCGGCGGATGCCAGGCGCCGGTGTCGCGCCGGACCTGGGCGCGGATCAGACCGTCCACGGTGAACAGGGTCAGCTGGGTGAGATGTGTGACCGCGCCGCGCCGCCCGTGGGCGGAGGCCAGGTCCACGACGCCCTCGGGCCCGTGCGCCTGCCGGATCTCCTCGATGCCCAGCCCGTCGACGGGCGCCCCGAGCGCGTCCCCGATCGCGGCGCCGAGCAGCGTGCCGCGCACCCGGCCGCGGAAGTCCTGCTGTTCGGCACGGCCCCAGACGGGCCCGGCAGTCGCACCCACCAAGTCCTCCCGAACACCGTCCGTACGTACGACGTCCGTCACTGTAATCGAACACCGCTCCGCTGCCGCCGGGTGCACGGGCTGTGCGGTGGAGGGGTGATGGAGACTTCGTGGGGTAAGGACACCGGCATGACCACCCCCACCTCACGTATCTCGCACGCCACGCGTGTGTTGCCTCTCGCCGCGACGCTGCTCACCGCAACGGTCGCGCTCTACATGCTTCTCGTCGCCTTCGGGAACATCACCGACTTCGGCACGAACCAGCAGTTCGTGCAGCATGTGCTGGCGATGGACACGACGTTCAAGGACGACGACCTGATGTGGCGGGCGGTGACGAGCAAGGGGCTGCAGGACACCGCCTATGTCGCGATCATCGCGTGGGAGACCGTCGCCGGGCTGGTGCTGGCCGCCGGGACATGGTTCTGGGCGCGCCAGGACCTCATACGCGCCCGCGCCCTGTCCACGTACGGGCTGCTCATGGTCATGCTGCTGTTCGGCGCCGGGTTCATCGCCATCGGCGGGGAGTGGTTCGCGATGTGGCAGTCGAAGAGCTGGAACGGACTGGACGCGGCGACCCGGGCGTTCCTGTTCAGCGGGGTCGTCCTCATCGTCGACCACCTGCCCGCCGCGCGGGGCGACGCCCGGGAGTGAGCCCTCGGGCGCAAGGTCCTTTTACTCGACTTACTCGACGACCCTGACCTTCGTCCCCGTCTCGCCGAACGCCCACAGGGCCGTTCCGTCCGCCTTGGGCATCCGGATGCCGCCGGTCTTCGTGCCGGCGGCGGCCGGGGGCGGGGAGGCGCCGTCGACCGCGTTGGAGAAGGCGATGTTGACGCCCGACGTGGCGGAGAAGTAGACGACGTGCTCGATCGCCACGCCGTCGGAGCCCGTGACGGCGTCCCTGCGCAGCGACACCGTGTAGCTGCCGACGCCCGGGTCCACCGTGCCGGGCCAGACCGTGAACGTACGGCGGGCCGTGTCGTCGGCGTCGACGAGCCAGACCCGGTGCTGTCCCAGGGAGTACACGATCCGGCGCCCGGCGCCCGAAGCGGCGGGCACCGCGGCCGCCTTCGGGGTGGCCGACGGCTTCGGCGAGGCCGAGGCGCGTGCGCCCGCGGACGCCGAGGCGTTCGGGCGGCTCGCCGACGCCGTCGGGTGCGGGCCGTTCTCGGCCTGCGCCGTCAGGGCGACGACCGCGGCGATCGCACCGACGGTCAGGCCGGTGACCCAGGCCCAGGAGGGAAGCCGTCGGGCAGGCACGGGCACGCATCTCCTCAGCTACGGGACCCCTCAACCAGGAGGGGTCCGATCATCGTACTGTGGGGATCCTGTAGGGCTGTCCCGTTCCAAGTCCCTGGCGGGATATCCCCTGGCGGGATATCAGTCGAGCACCGGCAGCAGTTCCGGCAGGTGGCCGTCCGAGGCCGCCGCGGCACGCTGACGCTCCTGAGGCACCTCGCCGTACAGCGTCGTACGAGGCCGGGCCGGGCGGCCCGCCGCGTCGGCCACCGCGATCAGGTCCTTCACGGACTTGTAGGACCCGTACGACGAGCCCGCCATCCGCGAGATCGTCTCCTCCATCAGGGTGCCGCCCAGGTCGTTCGCCCCCGAGCGGAGCATCTCCGCCGCACCCTCCGTGCCCAGTTTGACCCAGCTGGTCTGGATGTTGGGGATGTGCGGGTGGAGAAGGAGGCGGGCCATCGCCGTCACCGCCCGGTTGTCGCGCATGGTCGGGCCGGGGCGGGAGATGCCGGCCAGGTACACCGGCGCGTTGGTGTGGATGAAGGGGAGGGTCACGAACTCCGTGAAACCGCCGGTCTGTTGCTGGAGGCGGGCCAGGGTGCGCAGATGGCCGAGCCAGTGCCGGGGCTGGTCGACGTGGCCGTACATCATCGTCGAGGACGAGCGGATTCCGACCTCGTGCGCCGTCGTGACGACCTCGATCCAGGTGGCCGTGGGCAGCTTGCCCTTGGTGAGGACCCAGCGGACCTCGTCGTCGAGGATCTCCGCCGCCGTGCCCGGAATGGTGTCGAGACCCGCCTCCTTCGCCGCCGTCAGCCACTCGCGGATCGACATGCCGGTGCGGGTCGCGCCGTTGACGACCTCCATCGGCGAGAACGCGTGCACATGCATGCCGGGCACGCGGGACTTCACGGCCCGGGCGATGTCGAAGTACGCGGTGCCGGGCAGGTCCGGGTGGATGCCGCCCTGCATGCAGACCTCCACCGCGCCCAGCTCCCAGGCCTGCTGGGCACGGTCGGCGACCTGGTCCAGGGAGAGGGTGTACGCGTCGGCGTCGGTGCGGCGCTGCGCGAAGGCGCAGAACCGGCAGCCCGTGTAGCAGACGTTGGTGAAGTTGATGTTCCGCGTGACGATGTAGGTGACGTCGTCGCCGACGGCCGCGCGGCGGACGTCGTCCGCGATGTGCGTCAGGGCGTCCAGCGCCGGGCCGTCCGCGTGCAGCAGGGCGAGGGCCTCGGCGTCGGTGAGCCTGGTGGGGTCGTCGGCGGCGGTCGCGAGGGCGGCCCGTACGTCGGTGTCGATGCGCTCCGGGACCATGCCGGGGGCGGCGGCCTCGCGCAGGGCGGCCCAGTCGCCGTACACCTCGTCGAAGTCGTCGCGGCGGTCGGCGGTGCGGCCCTCGGTGTCGATGGTGCGGTGCAGGTCCGTACGGCCGGACGGCACGAACACCTCCTCCGGCTCCTGCCACGGCCGGCCCTCGACGACGGCGTCCGGCAGGGCGAGGCCCGTCTCCGGGTCGGCGAGCGCGCGGACGTGCGGAAGCAGCCGCGGGTCCAGCCAGGGCTCGCCGCGCCGCACGAACTCCGGGTACACACAGAGACGTTCCCGCAGTTCGAAACCGGCCGCCGCGGACTTCTCGGCGAGTTCGTCGATCTGCGGCCAGGGGCGCTCGGGGTTGACGTGGTCGATGGTCAGCGGGGAGACCCCGCCCCAGTCGTCGATGCCGGCGCCGATGAGCCGGTCGTACTCGCTGTCGACCAGGTTGGGCGGGGCCTGGAGGCAGGCGCCCGGCCCCAGCAGAAGACGGGCGACGGCCACCGTCGCGACGAGCTCGTCGAGTTCCGCGTCCGGCATGCCGCGCATCGCGGTGTCCGGCTTGGCGCGGAAGTTCTGGATGATCAGCTCCTGGATGGAGTGATAGGCACGGGAGACCTTCCGGAGCGCGAACAGGGACTCCGCGCGCTCCTCGTACGTCTCGCCGATGCCGATCAGGATCCCGGAGGTGAAGGGGACGGAGGAGCGGCCGGCGTCCTCCAGAACGCGCAGGCGGACGGCGGGCTCCTTGTCCGGGGAGCCGTGGTGCGGGCCGCCGGGCTCCGACCAGAGGCGGGTGGCCGTCGTCTCCAGCATCATGCCCATGCTGGGGGCGACGGGCTTCAGCCGCTGGAAGTCGGTCCAGGACATCACGCCCGGGTTGAGGTGCGGGAGCAGCCCCGTCTCCTCCAGGATGCGGATGGAGACGGCGCGGACGTAGGCGATGGTGTCGTCGTAGCCGTGCGCGTCGAGCCACTCCCTGGCCTCCGGCCAGCGTTCCTCCGGCTTGTCGCCGAGGGTGATGAGGGCTTCCTTGCAGCCGAGGGTGGCGCCGCGACGAGCGATGTCGAGGACCTCGTCCGGGGACATGAACATTCCATGACCCGCCCGGCGCAGCTTGCCGGGGACGGTCACGAACGTGCAGTAGTGGCACTTGTCCCGGCACAGCCGGGTGAGGGGGATGAAGACGCTCTTCGAGTACGTGATGACGCCGGGCCGGCCGGCCTCCGCCAGCCCGGCGTCCCGCACCCGGGCAGCCGACGCGGCGAGGTTCTTCAGCGCCTCGCCGCGCGCCTGAAGCAGCACGGCGGCCTCACCGACGTCGAGGGCGACGCCGTCACGAGCCCGTTTGAGAGCGCGACGCATGGAGTTCTCGGTGGGGCCGGGGGTCGGGCCCGAGGCCGGGCCCTGCCCGGGGCCGGTTCCGGAGGTCGCGGAGGTCGTCATCCTTTGAGCATACGATCACGTTTCCAACTGCCCCGTGGCCGTACAGAGCCGAGGGATGACGCCTACGAACTCTGCCCCCTTGCGGTTGCCCGCGATGAAGGCGAAGCCGTGCCCATCGCTGCACGTCAGGTCGACGCGCACGTACCCGTCGCGTGTCCCTGGCGGGCTCTCACAGTCGTCACGGTGAGGCTGCCACGGTCACTGCCTCATGGTCGCCGGTCTCGTCACTTCGGTCGACCGTGTCGTTGCCGCATGTGCTTTCGCAGGGATTATCAGCCGAGAAGGACGACACGGCCGACGGAACCGCGCGTCTCGCTCAACGCAATGGCCTTCGTGTACATCTGCTACATTCATGACATGAGTGAGCCGGTGGTTGAATCCATGGCCGAGGTCCGCAGCCACCTCGCCGACGTAATCGATCGCGCGCGACGGGAGGAAACCCCGACGATCATTACTCGGCGCGGCAAACAGGAAGCTGTCGTGATCGACATTCAGGAGTACCAGCGTCTGCGACGGATCGCGGAAGACGCCGAGGAGGCATGGCTCAAACAGTTGGCCGACGAAGCCGAGTCCGAGGGCACGGAAGGGTCGGTCTCGCTCGAAGAGATGGCCGCCATGCTCCGCGCCGATCAGGGCTGACCCATGGGGTACGTCACGCGCTTCACACCGCACGCCCAGCGGGACATGCTCAAGGTTCCGCGCCCGGATGCCCTGCGCATCCTGTACCGCCTCGCTGAACTGCAGAAGGCGATGAGCGCAGGGGACACAGCCGCGTTCGACATCAAGGCCCTCCAAGGACACGACGCCCGCTGGCGGCTCAGGGTCGGCGACTACCGCGTTGTCTACACCGTCGAGGACGGCCAGCTCATCGTGTGGGTCCTGGCTGTCGGCAATCGTCGCGATGTCTACCGTCAGGTTCCATAGGGGAGGCGAAAGCGGGACGTGGGGGGGGTTGCCTGCCCCACACGCTTCCAAGCGTCTGGCCTGCGGCGGGCCTACCTGAGGCCTGAGTACGTGTACCCACCCCGCGTCCGCAGCCGCACCGATGCCCCGGGCAGCCCGGCCGATCTACGGTGCCGTCATGCCCGAGGAGATCGTCCCCACCGCCACCACCGCAGACGCCACCGACGCCACTGCCGCCGTCGTCACCGCCGCTGTCCCGAGGCGCGTCACCGTCGCGCAGGCCTTCGGGATCGGCTGTGCGGCGCTGCTCGCCATACCGCTGCTCCTCGCGCTCGTCGTGGTCGTCTGGATCGCCGTGGTGACGAAGGACCCGTCGGACTTCCCGCGCGTCGCACCGAAGGAGATGGCGAGCCGCGCGGTCGAGCGCTCCCAGGAGGCGTACGACGTCCTGGGGTTCACGCGCACCATCAAGCCGGGCGTCGAGAAGGTGGGCGTCTCGCCGGAGAACACGCTCGGCTCGGACTCCTGCTACCGGGGCGGCCTGACGGACGAGACGGTCGACGGCGCGTACCGCATGTACCACAGCTGGGCCCTCGACCACGTCCCCGCCGAGCAGGCGAGCGCCGGCCTGCGCCGACTGCGCGACCACCTCGAGGACACCGGCTGGGACATCACCTCGTACCGGGAGAACGTGTCCGGCGACTACTGGGACCTGTACGCCTCGCGCTCGGACGGGGACGAGCGGATGTCGTTCCAGTGGTTCGAGGACCGCGGCTACTTCACCGGCGGCGCCTCCACCCCCTGCGCCGTCGACCCCGCCTGGCGGCAGGGCGACGACGAACCCGCCGGGGACGACCTGACCCCGCCCGACTTCGGACCCCGGACGTCCTAGAGGCAGGCGGCGGTCATACGGGCAGACGGAGGTCCTAGAGGTAGGGCGCGAACCCGTCGAGCAGGCCCAGCACCTCCGTCTCACCGGCCGGCGGCAACTGCACCACGACCTCCTCGATGCCCAGCTCCGCGTAGTACGCGAGCTTGCCGGGGGACGGCTGGACGGCGTACGGCACGACCTGGAGGGCGGACGGGTCGCGGCCGGCGTCCGCCCAGGCCGTGCGCAGGGCGGGCAGCGACTCGGAGAGGCCGCGGCCGCCGATCGGCAGCCAGCCGTCGGCGTACTCGCAGATGTGCGAGAACAGCTTCGGGCCCGCGGCCCCGCCGACGAGGGTGCGGGGGCCGGTGACCGGTCCGCGCGGCTTCTGCACGGGCTTGGGGTACGCCGTGCTGGCGCGCACCCCGCCGTACTCGCCCTCGTACGCCGTCGGTTCCTCCGCCCACAGGGCCTGCATCAGCCGCATCCGGTCCCGGACCAGTTCGCGGCGGGTGCGCCACTCGACGCCGTGGTCGGCGGCCTCCTCCACGTTCCAGCCGTAACCGAGGCCCAGGGTGAGCCGGCCGCCGGAGAGGTGATCGACGGTCGCGATCTGCTTGGCGAGGTCGATCGGGTCGTGCTGGGCGACGAGAGTGATGCCGGTGCCGAGACCGAGCGTCTCCGTCACCGCCGCCGCCTGGCCGAGGGCGACGAAGGGGTCGAGGGTGCGGCCGTACTCGCGGGGCAGGTCGCCGCCGGCGGGGTAGGGGGTGGTCCGCTCGACCGGGATGTGCGTGTGCTCGGGCAGGTAGAGCCCGGCGAAGCCGCGCTGCTCCAGCTCACGGGCGAGGCGGGTGGGGGTGATCGTCTCGTCGGTGAGGAAGATCGTGACGGCGATGCGCATGGGCGGGCCTTTCGCTGCGTACGGCGACTTCTGGGGGTGTCTGGGGGTGTCTGGGGGTGTGTCTGCGGGTGACGTCCTCATCTGTACCGGGAGACGGGGCGGGTGTCCATACCGACTGGTCGGCATCACGCCGAGGGCGCGGCCACTCTACTGGCGTACATGACATCCCGACGGACGCCGATTCCCTTGCCGTCCACGGGAGTTCACCCGGACCCGAGAGACTGGAACGCATGTGTGAGGACGCCCACCCCATCGCACGCCGAGCCCTCTTCGTGACGGGCGCCGCGACCGCGCTTACGTTGGGAGGCGTGAGCTTCGCAGCGGCGGCCGGCCAGAAGCAGAGGGCTCAGGGGGCCCAGGAGTCCCACACCCTCCGAGGCGCCCTACCCACCGGATCACCGGATTTCGTCTACGTTCCGGTGGAAGTCCCGTCAGGCGTACGGGAGTTCAGGGTCGCGTACACCTACGAGCGGCCCTCCGTCCCGGCCGGCACGCCCGGCAACGCGCTCGACATCGGCGTCTTCGACGAACGCGGCACCGAGCTGGGCGGGAAGGGCTTCCGGGGCTGGTCCGGGGGCGCCCGCAGCGAGTTCTTCATCCGGTCGGACGAGGCGACGCCCGGGTATGTCGCCGGCCCGGTCCGGAAGGGCACCTGGCACCTCGCCCTCGGCCCCTACACGGTGGCGCCGGAGGGCCTGCCGTACGAGATCACGGTGACGCTGACGTACGGCGAGCCGGGGGCGGCCGCAGCGCCGTCGTATCCCTCCTCCCGGGCGAAGGGCCGGGGCCGCGCCTGGTACCGGGGCGACTGCCACCTCCACTCCTGGTACTCCGACGGCCGCCGCACTCCCGCCGAGATCGGCGCGCTGGCGCGGGCGGCAGGGCTGGACTTCGTCAACACGTCGGAGCACAACACGCATGCGGGGCACGGGGCTTGGGCGGACGTGGCGGGCGACGACCTGCTGGTGATGCTGGGCGAGGAGATCACGACGAGAAACGGCCACGTACTGGCGCTGGGCACGGACCCCGGCACGTTCGTGGACTGGCGCTACCGGGCCCGCGACAACCGCTTCGGCCGCTTCGCCCGCCGGATCCGACGGGCGGGCGGCCTGGTCGTGCCGGCGCATCCGCACGCGACGTGCATCGGGTGCGGCTGGAAGTTCGGGTTCGGTGAGGCGGACGCGGTCGAGGTGTGGAACGGCCCCTACACACCGGACGACGAGGTGGCGCTGGCGGAGTGGGACGCGATGCTGGTGGCGGGGGTGCGGGGCGGTGCCAGCACCGGTGCCGGCACCTGGCTTCCGGCCATGGGCAACAGCGACGCGCACCGGGATCCGGACGTGGTGGGACTCCCCCAGACGGTGGTCCTGGCCGACGACCTGACCCGGGAGGCGATCCAGGAAGGCATCCGGGCGGGACGGTCGTACGTGGCCGAGTCGAGCAGGATCTCCCTCTCCTTCACGGCGACGGGCGGAAAGGCCCAGCACGCGGGCATCGGCGAACGCCTGAAGGTCGACGACGACACCCCGGTGACCGTCCGCCTGGAGGTCACCGGCGCCCCCGGCTGCACGGTCCGCTTCGTGACCGACCAGGGCGTGCTGTTCACGAGCGCCGCGTTGCCGGAGTCGGGCGCGGGTGTGGCGCAGTGGCGTACGACGGCCGCGTATGCGGCGTACGTACGGGCGGAGGTCCGACACGAGGCGACGACACCCCCACTCCCGGGCGCGTTGGCGGCGTTCACGAACCCCGTGTTCCTGGGCGGGCGGGGGTAACGGGCAGGGGCAACAGGCAGGGGTAACGGGCAGGGGCAACAGGCAGGGGTAACGGGCAGGGTTGACGCAGGCCGGTTCCAGACGCGTTCACGACACACTCGGCGAAGATGAGCATGATGCCGAAGTCGACACGCAGGAACGAGAACGTGAGCATGAAGGCCCTCGGGAAGCGTCGAGGCCGAGGCCGCACCGCTGTGCAGGCCGCGACGCTGCCCCTGCTCCTCGCCTTCACCACCGCATGCCAGACGACCACGCCGGCCGAGCGCCCGAGCACCGGTGGGGCGAGCTTCAGCATCCGCTATGCCCAGCCGTCGAGTTCGGACGCGGCCGACGCCGCGTTCCTCCGCAAACGGAGGCTGCCGGAGGAAGCCGCGCGGAGCGTCACCGCTCTCGTCGACGTGAGTCCACCGGTCGCGATGGTCGTGCGGTCCTGCAACGGTGAGGGATCCGCCTACGACCCCGACACCCGTCTTGTGGAGGTCTGTTACGACGAGATCTCCGAAACGCGGAACCTGTATCAGGACGCCGGACAACCGCTCTCCGAGGACACCCTGTCCGCCGTCATGCTGGAAACCCTGTTCCACGAGAGCGCACACGCCGTCCTCGACGCCCTCGACCTCAAGGGGAGCGGCCGGGAAGAGGACTTCGCCGACCAGTTCGCCGCCCTCATGCTGCTCCGCCAGGGCGTGCGGGGAGAGGACAGACTGCTCGCCGCCGCCGAGACATGGCGACTGTCCGCGATCACCTACGAAAACGTCGACGACGGCCAGGCGGACGAACACTCCACGGACCACCAACGCGCCGTCAACCACCTCTGCCACGTCTACGGAGCCGCCCCGGCACGTCACCAGAGTCTGGTCGACCCGCACGCACTCCCCCCAGACCGAGCGCGCGGCTGCGCAGGGGAGTGGAAGACCGTACAAACCACCTGGCTGAACACCCTCGGCCGACATGCCAAACAGGACGCCGGGGGATCTTCCATGCCCCCACCTTGATCATTTTCAGCGGGTTTCGAGGTTGTGAGTCATGCATGCGAGGACGCTGACGGCGGTGCGGTACTCCTCCGCGGTGATGCCGGTCATGGACAGTTCGCGGAAGGCGCTGATCCGGTCCTCAACGGCGACGAGGCGCCGGCGGCCGTTCGCGGTGAGCTCCAGTCGGCCAGGTGCGGGGCGGGTGGCCCAGTCGTCAGCGAGAACGGTGTCGATCGCGGCGGTCAGGGTGCAGAGGTCGGCGTTGGGTGCGAGGGCCGTGTGGACGTCGGTGTCGGCGGCGTCGGGCGTGTCGCGGATGACGTTGAGGACCTGCCAGGCGGTCCGGGTGAGGCCGAATTCGTCGAGCATGCGGTTCATGTAGCGGGTGAGGGCCTTGTCGGTGCGGTTGAGCCAGTAGCCGAGGGGCTTCATGGTGATGGGCTTCATGGTGATGGTCCTTCAGTGAGGTCGGCTGGGCCGAGCGGGGCGCGGGAGCGGCGGCAGTCAGCGCGCGGTGAACGCGGTGAACGCGGCGGCGTTCTCGGTCGCCCATTGCCGGAAGGTGCGCGCGGGCGTGCTGAGCAGGGTTCGGGTGGTATCGGCGATGGGGGCGGGACCTGCGGACGCGGCGGCCCAGAGGGCGAGCAGGGAGCCGGCCATCGGGGCCGGCATGAAACGGCTCATCTGCTGCTGGGCCTGCTCGTGGGTGATCGCCTCGACGCGGATGTCGCGGTCGAGGACCTCGGACAGGACGGCGATCTGCTCGCGGAAGGTGAGGGATTGGCAGCCGGTGAGGGTGAGCGCGCGCCCGCGGAGGGCGGTGTCGGTCAGGGCTTCGAGGGCGATGTCGGCGATGTCCTCGGGGTGGATGGGCGCGATGTGCGCCTCGGGGTAGGCGAGCTGGATCGGCAGGTCGTGCCCGATGAAGTAGGACCAGCCGAGGGCGTTGCTGGCGAAGGCGTCCGGGCGCAGGAAGGTGCAGGGCAGGCCGGAGGCGGTCAGGGCGCGCTCGACGTGGAGGCTGTGCGAGGCCAGCGGGTCGGTCTCGGCATCGGGGGCCAGGACCGAGGAGGAGGACAGCAGGAGGACGTGCTCGACGCCGACGGCCCGTGCGGTCTCGACGAAGGCGTCGATGCCGTCGGGTTGTGGATAGAGGAAGACCTGGCGTACGCCGTCGAGCGCGGCCGGGAAGGTCTCGGACCGGCTGAGGTCGACTTCGGCGACCTCGACGCCGGTCGGGACGGCCAGCTCGGCGGGCTTGGCGCTGGTGGCGCGGACGGGCAGGCCGGCGGCGTGCAGGCGGTTGACGACGGCCTGGCCGACCTTGCCGCGGGCGCCGGTGATGAGGATGGTCATGGAAACTCCCAGAGGTTCGTCGCAAAGCATGCTCCTAAACATATGCATGATTGCATGCACATAATTTCGGGTCAACACATGCCTTCCGAAGCTCATGGACATTACGATGGGTGCATGACGACGAACGAGCCGCAGACGGCCGAGGAGCTGCTGAACGCCGTGGGTCCCGCGTTCTCCAAACTGCGCCGCACCTCGCTGCTGGAGGTCGAGAACCCCATCTCGGCCAAGGACCTGGGCCGCACCCTGGTCCTGAACATCGTCCTGGAGCACACCAGGGACTCCGACAAGGAGATCACCGTCGGAGCGGTGGCGGAACTCCTCGGCGTCGACCCCTCGGTCGCCAGCCGGATGGTCACCGACAACATCAAGGCCGGCTACCTGATCCGTGCCGCCTCCCAGCAGGACGGCCGCCGCACCGTCCTCCTGCTCAGCCCCGAAGGCGCCGACCTCATGGCGCGCTTCCGGCGCCACCAGCGCTCAGCGTTCGAGTACATCACCGCCGACTGGGTCGAGCGCGACCGCCTGGAGTTCGCCCGCCTCATGCTCAAGTACGTCGACTCCCTCGCTCAATTGAACGATCGCGGCCTGACTGAGGACACCAAAGGACCCTGACCACAGGCCGGTCTCCCAGCGTGCGACCCGGCGACCCGGACAATTCGGCCGCCGCACCGGCGAGTTGAGGGACCCTGCTACGTTCCGAGCCCGGGCTCGCACACCGCAGGACGAGGACCCCCATGACGTACACGCCGCCGGACATCAGTTGTTGACACTGCTCGCCCACCTGGCCGAGGAGACTCCGGTCAGCTCCCGCTTGCGCACCGCCCACGCGCCGGCATCATGTTCAAGCCCCTGGCGGGAACGCACCACCAGATCACCCGCGGCCGGCGAGCCCAGGAACACCCCCACTGCCGGGCGCGTTGGCGGCGTTCACGAACCCGGTGTTCCTGGGCGGGCGGGTTAACGGGGGCGGCTCGATGGAGACAGCGACTCAGTCCACAACCTGTGGATCACGAAAGTAGAAGACGACCGTCACACCCATGCCGGGGGTGTGCGTGTACACGACCGTGATCGCCTCGGCCGAGTCGCGGGCGAGGGGTGTCGTGTACGTGTACTCCACGGAGGGGGGCCGCCACCCGGGGATCTCACGCCCCGCAGCCGGATCGCGGGCGATCTCCGCAAGCGCCTCCCGGACGACGTCCCGCTCCCCCTCCGTCAGATCACCGAACGCCTTCTTGGCGGGCTCGGCCTCCTCCAACGGGACTTCGTTCACCTGCCGTCGCCTCCCGAGCGCGCGTCCTCCAGGGCTGCCATGACCTCGGGCGAGTTCCTGATCAGGATGCGGTGCCGGTACGCCCGCACCACCGCTGCGGCGCCCTCGAGGTCGTTGGTCGGGGAAGCCCCTATGGCCGCCGCGAGCTCTTCCTCGAACCGTTCCCTGTCCCCCGGAAAACCGTAGCGGCTGAGCGCGCTGCGCAGGTCGTCCACGGTCGAAATGTCCGGGAGAGGCATCCCTCCCCAGCCGTGCTCGGGCTGTGCGCTCATGGTCTGCTCCTGGTGAACGGTCATGGCTCCACTTCCCAGTATGGGGCTCCCCCACCGGGCCGGGCAGCGCATACTCACCTCGCCTCGCCCCCGCAGTCCGCCCACAGCAGCTTGCCGCCCTTCGACGCGCCCAGGTGGCGGAGCACCGAGACGCCCATGTCGTCCGCGCACGCCCGCACCAGGTGCAGGCCTCTGCCGTGTTCGTCGTCCACCGGCGGGGTGGCACCGAGAGGGTCGCCCTTGAAGCCGGGAGGGACGCGCGGATCCGTGTCCCAGACGGCCACGCGGACTCCGCCCGGCCGGGTCGACATCAGGCGGAGGGCGTAGGAGCCCTCGGTGTGCAGGTGCGAGTTCGCCAGCAGCTCTGCGGCCACGAGTTCTGCGGTGGGAGTCAGCTCGCCCAGCTCATGCGCGGTGAGGATCAGTCTCAACGCGCCCCTTGCGATGCCCGGTGCGCGTGGATCACGGGGAAGGTGCAGGGTGTAGTTCCAGGACGGGGATACGGTGGCCATCGGAAGTCTCCGGTAACTGAGGGGAGTTGGATGGATGCCTGGTGTCGATGCCGTGGCGTCCCACGGTGCGCTTCCGGGCGTGGGCCCATCAACGAAGATAGAGGCACTGCAAATTACATTTGCCTAAATCCGAGATACTCCACTCGCATTTCCCTCATGCGAGTGACCGCGAATGGAACAGGCGTCCAGGAGGAGCGCACGTGGCCGCAAGACCCCCTCTCACAGCTCGCCGCCACCGACTCGCTGTGGAACTGCGCAAGTTGCGGGAGCGCGCAGGCCTGACGGCGACGGAGGCCGCGCGCACGCTCGGCACCAGCCAGGGGCAGCTCAGCAACGTGGAGTCCGGCCGATTCGGCGTGAGCCCCGAGCGGGTCAGGGCGCTGGCCCACGCGTACACATGCTCGGACCCTGCGTTCATCGACGCCCTTGCCGACATGGCAGCTGACAAGACACGCGGCTGGTGGGAGACGTTCCGGGATGTGCTTCCGCCGGCACTCCTGAGCATCGCGGAACTGGAGCATCACGCCACAGCGCTGTGGTCTGCCAACACCGTCCACATCCCGGGTCTGCTCCAGACCACGGATCACGCCCGCGAGATCTTCCGACAGGTCGTACCGGAGTTCTCACGATCGGACGTCGAGCTGCGGGTGAGCCACCGGCTCCAGCGCCAGGCACTCCTGGACCGCAACGATCCCACCCCGTTCCGCGCCATCATTCACGAAGCCGCTCTCCGGGTGCCCGTCGGCGGCCCCTCCACCGCCAAGCGACAGTTGGAGCATCTGGTGGAGCAGAGCGAACGGGATCACATCAGCATCCACGTGATCCCGTTCGCCATCGGCGCCTATCCCGGATCCGGGCAGAACATCCACTACGCGTCCGGCCCCGTGCCCCAACTCGACACGGTCTCGCTGGACCAGTCCCATGGACCTGCGCTCCTGGACGCAGAGGCACAGTTGGAGATGTACCGCATCCTGCTGGACCGCATGGAGCGCGTGGCATTGGAGCCGTCCGAGTCCCGTGACTTCATCCACGACCTCATCCACGACCTGTAAGGGGAGAAGATGACCACCGGCACCTGGCAGAAGTCGTCCTACTGCGGGCAAGGCGAATCGTGCGTCCACATATCCGCGACGCTCACCCCCGCCACCATCCATCTCACCGAATCCGCCGACCCCTCCCAGACCGTCCTCACCACCACCCCCTCCGCCTTCGCCGCGCTGCTCGGCTCGCTGACGGGGTCGCTCAGCGCACCGTGACCTTGTAGACGAAGGTGCCGGCGCCCTCGTGGCAGCACCGGCACCCGGGAAGCTTCGGCTGTGGCCTAGCGGTCGACCTCGTACTGGCCGACCTCCACGAAGTAGCGCAGTTCCTCCGGCGTACCGTCGATGACTTTCTCGGCAGCCGCGCGGAGGGCGGCGCTGATCTTCGGGTTGGCGAGGATGCGGAACACGGCGACGCGGTCGTCCTCGGCCTGGGCCAGGCGGAAGCCGGTCTCCAGGAAGGCGCGCAGGGCCTCCGGGGTGCCGGCGTCGAGGGCCCTGTTGGCCTCCCGGACGACCGCCTTCCCGGACTTCTTGTCACCCAGGATGCGGAACACGGCAACGCGGTCGTCCTCGGCCTGGGCCAGGCGGTAGCCGGTCTTGAGGAAGGTGCGCATGTCGTCCGGGGTGCCGTCGAGGGCGGCGCTGGCCTCTCGGAGGACCCTCTTGCCGGAGTCCTTGTCCCCCAGGATGCGTGCGATCGCGATACGGAGTTCCTCGTCGGACATCTCGTCCACCGGCGTATCGGTCGCCGCCGTCGCGGTCGCGGTCGTCGCGGTCGTCGCTGTGGCCGCCGTCGTGCCGGCGGCGAACGCCGGGGTGGCGAAGAGGACGGCCGGGGTCAGGGCGATGGTCGCGACGAGCAGGGCGGCGCGATGCTGCTTCATGGGTGTTCCTCCGTGGTCCGGCAGTCGATGCGGAGATTCTCGCCGTTGAGCTGTTGAGCACCAACACATTAAGGAGGAGCAACTCCCGCTGCCGTAAAGGTGGTTACGTGGGAGGTAATCGCGTGAAGCCGTCCCCGCCACCGAGAATGGCGGTCTCGCCGCGCCGGCAGGGCGCGGTGTCCGACGTCATCAGGGAGGAGTCGGTCATGTCGTCCGGCACGCCTACTGTCACCACCCGCGCCGCCGTCGAGGAACTGCTGCGGCGGATCGGGGAGGGGGATCCGGAGCGGATCGCCGAGTTGTACGCCGAGCACGGGGACTGGAAGCTGGACTGGCCGCAGGACGAGCACGGTCGTCAGCACAGCGCCACGCCGTGGATCCGGCACCGCTCCAGCCGTGCCGACGCCGCCGCCCACTATCGCGAGCTCGCCGCGCACCACGTGCCCGGGCAGGCGGCGACCGAGATCGAGCGGATCCTCGTCGACGGGAACGACGCGGTCGTCCTCGGCGAGATCCGCCAGACCGCCCGCTCCACCGGACGCGCCTACCGCGCCCGGTTCGCCCTGCACCTCACCTTCGAGCAGAGCAGCGGCCTCGTCGTCCGCCACCACGTCTATGAGGACAGTCTCGCCGTCGCCCGGGCCTTCGACACCGCATGATCCGGTCGGCCGCACGGCCTGGACGAGTGAGTCCGATGTCTGCGCCCGCCGCGACCATGGCCAGGTCCGGAGCGAAGCACGCCCTAGAACTTTTCCCGATTCCTGTCACATCCGCGTGCGCCGATCCGTCAGTGCTGTGAAGACGCCAACCAGGCCGAAGCAAAGGAGCGCAGCCATGACGAACTCCTCCATCTCCCGGATGCCCAACCCGGCCGAGTTCGTGCCCGAGCTGAACGACATCAGCGCCGCACTCTTCCGGGCCACGGGGAACCGCTCGGTGCCGCGCACCACGATGAACCTCGTCCACCTGCGTGCCGGGCAGATCGTCGGCAACACCTACCTGACGGTCCTGAACACCGGCTTTCTGCGCAAGGCCGGGGAGTCCGAGGAGCGCATCACCGCTGTCTCCTCCTGGGTGGACGCCCCGTATTTCACCGCCGCCGAGCGCGCCGCCCTCGCCTTGACGGAGGCCACCCTCCAGCCGGCACCGCACGGCAAAGAGCGCGTCTCCGACGAGCTGTACGCCGAGGTGGCGAAGCACTACGACGAGAAGGCACTGGCCACCCTGACCATCGCGATCGGCCAGATCAACTTCTTCATCGCCCTGGCCGTCATCGGCAAGCCGCAGCCGGTCAGCTCCCTCGCCGATGAGCAGTGGGACTGAAGTGACGGCCAACTGACCGCCGTCAGATGATCGCCGTCTCCCCCTCCGCCAGATCCGCGACCACCGCCGCGTGGTCGGAGGGCCAGACGCCGTCCACGGGGCCCTGGCCCGCCCGCTGGACGCGGCGGACGTGGCCCTCGCCTGCCGGGCCGGGCGGGCCCACGTGGATGTAGTCGATGCGGGCGGGCGGCTCCAACAGGCGGGCCGCGTAGGGGTTTTCGGGGGTCCAGGTGGCGGCGGGCGCGGTGGGGTCGGCGTAGTCCCAGGCGTCGAACATGACCAGGCCGGGGACGGCCGGCGCGGTCCTCGTGCCGGCGAAGAGACGCACCTCGTCGGAGTCCGGCCAGGCGTTGAAGTCGCCGGTGACGACGGGCGGCCACGGGGTGCCTCCGCGGTGCCGGGCGACCAGCTCCGCGAGGGCCGTGACCTGGGTGCACCGCACCGCGGACGCCTGCGCGGCCGAGGTGAGGTGCGTGGTGAAGAAGGGGATGTCGAACGCGGGGGCGGCCACGCGCGCGTAGAGGGCGAGGCGGCCGTCGGCCAGGTCGGCCGGCGCGGGCAGCAGCAGCGTCTCCTGTTCCGTCACCGGCCAGCGGCTCAGCACCGCGTTGCCTATGTCGACCGAGCCGGCATCCGCGTCCGCATCCGCGATCCGTGCCCGCCAGCGGTCCGGGGACGGCGACGCGGCCCACGTGCAGTGCAGGCCCAGCTCGTCGGCCAGCCATTGCGCCAGGTTCTCGCCGCCGGCCGCCCACACCTCCTGCAGTCCGACCACGTCGGGGCGCAGCTCGCGCAGCACCGCCAGGATCGCCTTCTGCCGTTCCCGCCACGGGCCGAACCGCCACCACAGGTTCCAGCTCACCACGCGCATGTGCAGCCACCCGCTCTCGTCACTCCGACGGCGTCGGAGGATCATTGAAGCAACAGCAGCAATCCTGCGTGCGAAGGAGTCCCACCGATCATGGCCCCGCCCAGCGACCTCCGGTTCCGCGCAACCACAGCGTTCCAGCGGCACGTCGCCAACCCGCTCATGCGCCGCCTGCCGTTCCACACCCTCCTGGAGACCACCGGCCGGGTCTCCGGCAGGCCCCGCCGCACCCCGCTCGGCGGCCGCCGGGTCGGCGACGCCTTCTGGCTGGTCTCGGAGTTCGGCGAGCGGTCGCAGTACGTCCGCAACATCCAGGCCGATCCACGGGTGCGGGTGCGGATCGGCGGGCGGTGGCACAACGGCACCGCCCACCTGCTGCCCGACGACGACCCGGTCGCCCGCCTGCGCACCCTCCCCAAGGCCAACAGCACTGCCGTACGGGCCCTGGGGACGGGGCTGCTGACGATCCGGGTCGATCTCAGCGACTGAGGTGACGGTGGTGACTGAGGTGACTGAGGTGGCCGAGGTGACTGGGGTGGCCGAGGTGGCCGGGGGTCACTTGGCGGGCTTGTAGAAGGCGTACGTCGCCGAGTACGGGACGCTGACCTGGTCGGCGCCGGTGCAGGCGGTGGTCGGGGCGACGCCGCCGGCCGTGTCGAGGCGCTGGATGTAGGTGACGTCGGCGAAGACCCCGGCGCCGCGCGTGGCCGTGGCCTTCAGCAGCAGCTCGGGGATGGTGCCGGCCTTGGGGGACGTGACGAGGGCGGCGGCGTTCACCGCGCTGCCGTCCACCGTGGACACCCAGACCGGGCCGCGGGAGTGCAGGGCGACCGGGCGGTGGGCGCGGTCTCTCTTGTAGGACAGGGTGGCGGCGGGCTCCAGGAGCTTCCAGGCGCCGTCGGTGCAGGTGTACGTCTGAACGCCCTTCGCGGCGAAGACGCCCGTCAGCCGGTTGCCGTCGGGCACCTTGAGCGCGGCGGGCGCGTCGACGTGGGCGGTCGCGGACTGCGCGGGCGCGGCGTGGCCGGCCGTCGTGCTCAGCAGGGTGCCGGCGGTCGCGACGGCGAGGGCCGTGGTGGTGAGGGCGAGACGTTTGGCGAGCTTCATCTGGTGCATGGGGTGGTCTCCGAACGATTTCCGGACATGTTCACGGCGGGGCCGGACACGGTCCGGTCCCCTGCGCCCGGAGGCTACGGGTCCGCGGGCGATTCCGACGCCTGTTCGGCGTTCTCTGAACGATCTCTGCACGCCCGGGACAGTCCTCATGGCTCAAAGGGCAAGCAAACGGCACCTGTTGTTCACCCTGGCCACGTCACTCTCGCCCCGGCCACGTCACTCTCGCCCCCGCCAGAGCACTCTCACCCCGGCCAGACGATCGACTGCACCTCGCTGTAGGCGTGCAGCGCGTACGAGCCCACGTCCCGCCCCACCCCGCTCTTCTTGAACCCGCCGAACGGCGCCTCCATGTTGCGGCCGGCCGTGTTCACGCCGACGCCGCCCGCGCGCAGCCGGCGCGCCACCCGGAACGCCCGGGCCACGTCCGAGGACCAGACGTAGTCGATGAGGCCGTAGTCGCTGTCGTTGGCGAGGGCGACGCCCTCCTCCTCGTCGTCGAAGGGGATGACGACGACCACCGGTCCGAAGATCTCCTCCCGGGCCACTCGCATGTCGTTGGTGCAGTCGGCGAGAAGGGTCGGGGCGACGTAGAAGCCCCGTTCCAGGGCGGGGCGTTCACCTCCGGCGACGACCACCGCGCCCTCCTTCCGCCCCAGTTCCACGTACGACTCCACCCGGTCCCGGTGTGCGGCCGAGATGACCGGGCCGACCACGGTGTCGGGCTCCCGCGGATCGCCCACCTTCAACCGCCTTGCGTACACGGCGAGTTGATCGACGAGCTGGTCGTACACCCTGCGGTGTGCCAGCACCCGGGTCGGGGCCGTGCAGATCTGGCCGCTGTAGAAGGAGAAGGTCGTCCCGATGCCCGCGACCGCCGAGGCGACGTCCGCGTCGTCGAGGACGATCGCCGCGCCCTTCCCGCCCAGCTCCATCAGCTGGCGCCGCATGTCCCGGCCGCACACCTCGGCGATGCGCCGGCCCACCGCCGTGGAGCCGGTGAAGCTCACCATGTCGACGTCCGGCGACGACACCGCCGTCTCACCGATCTCGACCGCGCGCCCGGAGACGACGTTGACGACCCCGCGCGGCACGCCCGCCGCCTCCAGCGCCTCCGCCATCCGGTAGACGGACAGGGGGTCCTGCGGCGCGGGTTTCACCACCACCGTGTTGCCCATGGCGAGGGCGGGGGCGATCTTCCCCGCCGGGTTCGCCCACGGGTTGTTGTAGGAGGTGATGCACGTGACGACGCCGACGGGCTGCCGGACGGCCACCGCGCCCATCACTCCCGCCTTCCCCATCGGGCCGGCCTCGTTGATCTGCGGCGGGATCGGCCACTCGGCGGGCTCCACGCGCGCGTAGCGCTTGAAGCGGCCCGCGCCGATCCCGACCTGCATGGCGCGCGCGGTGCCGGTCGTGGCGCCGGTCTCGGCCTGGGCCAGCTCCGCGTACGGCAGCAGCCGGGCGCGGATGATGTCGGCGGCCCGGCCCAGCACCGCCGCGCGTTCCTCCGGCCGGGTGCGCGACCACGGGCCGAAGGCCTCGCGGGCCGCGGCGCAGGCCGCGCGCACCTGATCCCGCGAGGCCTCCGGGGCCAACCCGACGGTCCCCTCGGTCGCCGGGTCGACGACCTCGTAGTGGCCGCCGTCCGGTTCGGCCCAGACCCCGCCCACGAAGAGCCGCTGCCCGTCGGTCACCGGGTGTTCACCGTCCTGGTGTCCCGCCCCGAGCGCAGCACCCGTCCCGGTACGGCGCCGGTGACGACGTCGTCGCGGATGGCCGCCACGCCGTTGACCCAGACCGCCCGCACCCCGATCGCCTTCGAGTCCAGCCGCGGACTATCACCCGGCAGGTCGTGCACCAGGGTGGCCTTGCCCGCGTCGATGCGCTCCGGGTCGAACAGGACGAGGTCCGCGTGGAAGCCCTCCTGGATCCGGCCCCGCTCGCGCAGTCCGAAGAGCCGCGCCGGGTCGTCCGTCAGCATCTTCACCGCCTGCTCCAGGCCGGCCAGTTTCCGGCCGCGCAGACAGTCGCCGAGGAAGCGCGTGGTGTACGGCGCCCCGCACATGCGGTCCAGGTGCGCGCCCGCGTCGGAGCCGCCGAGCAGGACGTCCTCGTGGGTCCAGGCCTCCGCGCGCAGCGCCCACGAGTCGGGGTCGTTGTCCGTCGGCATCGGCCACAGGACCGTACGCAGGTCGTCGGCCACGCAGATCTCGACCAGGCAGGCGAACGGGTCGAGGCCGCGTTCGGCGGCGATGTCCTCGACGACCCGTCCGGTGAGGCCCTCGTTGGCCGCGCTGTAGGTGTCGCCGATGACGTACCGCCCGAAGTTGGTCAGCCGTCGGAAGACGCCGGCCTCCTTCGACCCGGCGTGCCGCAGCAGCTCGGCCCGGACGGACGCATCCCGCAGCTTCTCGATCCGCTCGGGGACGGGCAGGCCGAGGACCGGCCCCCAGCCAGGGATCAGGTTCAGGGCGCAGAACGTGCCCAGGGACATGTTCATCGGCGTGAGGATCGGCATGGTCAGCGCCACGACCCGGCCGCCGGCCTTCCGCGCCCGCTCGCTCGCCATGAGCTGCCGGGGCACCCGCTCCGGGACGGCCGAGTCGATGGTGAGGACGTTCCAGTTCAGGGGGCGTCCGGCCGCCGCGCTCATCTCCACGAACAGGTCGATCTCGGCGTCGCTGAACTGGTCCAGGCAGCCCGCGACGATCGCCTCGATCTGCGTGCCCTCGTGCTCGCCGACGGCCCGCGACAGTGCCAGCAGCTCGGCGGGCAGGGCGTGCCGGGACGCGACCGGCTGCCCGTCCCCGTCGGAGTGGGTCGAGGACTGCGTGGTGGAGAACCCCCACGCCCCCGCGTCCATGGCCTCGTGCAACAGCCCGACGATCTCGGCGAGCTGCTCCTCGCTTGGCTGGCCGCCCACCGCGTCCGGCCCCATCACGTACCGCCGTAGCGCGCAATGCCCCACCATGAAGCCCGCGTTGACCGCGATCCGCCCTTCGAGGGCGTCGAGATACTCCCCGAAGCCGCTCCAGGTCCAGGGCGCGCCCTCCTCTAGTGCGATCAGCGACATCCCCTCCACCTTGGACATCATGCGGCGGGTGTAGTCGGCGTCGGCGGGCCGGGCCGGATTGAGCGGCGCGAGCGTGAACCCGCAGTTCCCGGCGGCGACGGTCGTCACCCCGTGGTTCAGGGACGGGGTGGCGTAGGGATCCCAGAAGAGCTGGGCGTCGTAGTGCGTGTGCGGGTCGACGAACCCGGGCGCGAGGACGAGCCCGTGAGCGTCCTCGCTGGTCCGCGCCTCCTCGGTGACCGTCCCGATGACGGCGATCCGCCCGTCCCGGATACCGACGTCGGCGACACGGGCGGGCGCGCCGGTCCCGTCGACGACGGTCGCGCCCTTGATGACGTGATCAAGCATGCGGTTCCCTCCTCAACTCCGGGGAGATCGGGATCTTTCAGGGGCGATTACACGCCCTGCCGGAACCGCGTGGTCCGATGAACCGGATCCGTGTCGATCTTCGGAATCACGTGCTCCCCGATCAACCGGATCGTCTGCAGCGTCTGCTCCTTCGGCACCCCCACCGGCAGCCCGAAGCTCAGCTGATCGGCGCCGGCCTGCTCCCACCGCTTGCACTGCGTGAGCACTTCGTCCGGGTCGCCGCAGATCAACAGCTCCTCCTCGACGAGGAGTTCGACGAACTCGGCGTTGTACGCGGGCAGCGTCTCGGGCCAGACGGGGAAGCCCTCGGGCCGCGGGAAGGTGTCGTGGTACCGGAACACCAGCGACGGCAGGTAGTGCAGGCCGCCCTCGACGGCGATCCGGATCGCCTCGTCGTGCGTGGGCGCGCAGATCGCCGTCGTCGTCACCATCACGTTGTCGTTGACGAAGTCACCGATCGGCTCGGCGTTCACGACCGCCGTCTTGTACTGCTCCAGCACCCACTCCATGTCGGAGACCTTCTGGATGCTGAACCCGAGGACGCCCAGGCCCTTGCGCGCGGCCATCGCGTACGACGGCGGCGACCCGGCCGCGTACCACATCGCCGGGTGCGACTTCCCGTACGGCTTCGGCAGGATCTTGCGCGGCGGCAGCTGCCAGTGCTTGCCCTGGAAGCCGACGTACTCGTCCTGGAGCCACATCTTGGGGAACTCGGCGATGGTCTCCTCCCAGATCTCCTTCGTGTAGTTCATGTCGGTGATGCCGGGGAGGAAGCCGAGGATCTCGTGCGATCCGGCGCCCCGTCCGCTGCCGAACTCGAAGCGGTTCTCGGTGAGGTGGTCGAGCATGGCGACCTTCTCGGCGACCTTCACGGGGTGGTTGACCTGGGCGAGCGGGTTGAAGATGCCCGAGCCCAGATGGATCCGGTCCGTCGCGTGTGCGAGATACCCGAGGAAGACGTCGTTGGCGGAGAGGTGGGAGTACTCCTCCAGGAAGTGGTGCTCGGAGGCCCAGGCGTACTTGAAGCCGGACTTGTCCGCCTGGATGACGTACTCGGTCTCCTCCATCAGCGCCTTGTGCTCGGCGAGGGGGTCGGTCTCGGCGCGCTTGCCCACGTATCCCTGTACAAAGAGCCCGAATTCCACGGAGGTTCACCGTCCCAGGTCCTGGATTGGGGTCCATTTCGGTTACCTGACGATCCGTCAGTTCGGTTGGATGGTCAATACCTGACGACCAGTCAGATGATGGAGACGCCCGCCAGCCAGCCCCCGTCGATCACGAACGGCTGCCCGGTGATGTACGAGGAGTCGTCCGAGGTGAGGAAGAGGGCGAGCCTGGCCACCTCCTCCGGCCGCCCCACCCTGCCCAGCGGCACGAGCTTGCGGTACAGGCCGTCGAGGGCCTTCGAGGTCTCCTCGGGGTCCGCGTCCGGGTCCAGGAGGGACGGGTTGGACATCGCGGTGTCGACGGCGCCGGGGCACATCGCGTTGACCCGGATGCCGCGCGGCGCGAGCTCCAGGGCGGCGACCCGGGTGAGCCCGAGGATCGCGTGCTTGGTCGCCGCGTACGAGCCCACCGCCGCCATCCCGGCCACGGCGGTGTACGACGCCGTGTTGACGATCGTGCCGCCGTCCGCCAGCACGGGGGCGGCCGTCTTCACGCCCAGGAAGCAGCCGACCTGGTTGACCTGTACGACCTGCATGAACTCGTCGAGGGGTGTGTCGACGAGGGCGTTGAAGCGCAGGATGCCGGCGTTGTTGACGAGGCCGTCGAGACGGCCGTAGGCGTCCTGCGCGGCACGCACGGCGGAGTGCCAGTCGTCCTCCCGCCCCACGTCCAGGTGCACATACAGCGCGCCGATCTCCTCGGCGAGGGCCGCGCCCTGGTCGTCCAGGACGTCGGCCACGACGACCTCGGCCCCCTCCGCCCGGAACAGCCGGGCCTCCTGCTCCCCCTGGCCCCGCGCGCCCCCGGTGACGAGGACGACCCGTCCGTCGAGCTTGCCCATGGCGGCCTCCTTGGCATCGCTTCGCTGGGACCGGCATCGTAGCGCCGAATCTGACTGATCGTCAGATATACGTCGGACCATTGCACAAGCACACACCAAGTGACCTGCCAGTAGGGACATTTGACTCTGTCCACAGGCTGTGCAGAACCCCAATAATCCACAGCGGCACCGCAAAGACACCCCCAAGAACGGAAAATGATATGGCCAAAAGAGGCAGGAAATTCAAGAACAAGAAGATCCGGTTCGTCGCGATCGGCGCGGCACTGGCGACCGGCGGCGCCGTCGTCGCGCTGCTGCCGTCGGCGAACGCGGCCGACGCGAAGACTCCCGAGCAGATCATGACGATGTGCAACAGGTCGTCGGTAGTCAACGGCAAGCAACGGTCGGTGAGCGATTTCAACGGCGACTTCGCGGCTAATTTCCAGGCCGACAACTGCGACTACGTCGAGACGAATTTCGAGACCTTCGACGGCCCCACCGAGAAGTCTTCCATCGATTTCCCGAACTGCGAGCCGAACGCCACCGATCCGGCGAAGGTGTCCGTCACCTGGTCGGCCACCGTGGCCCAGGGCAAGGGCAAGTACACGGAGACCAACCAGGGCGGTGGTGGCGGCCTCTTCGGAGTCCTGACCGGATCCTGGGTCAGGCACAAGAGCACTCTGGACATGACCGTGAATTCGGCCACGGCCAGCGCCACGGAACAGCGTGAGGTGCCGGTCGGCAAGGTACTCCACATGGAGTTCACGCCGAAGATGCAGCGCATGACGGGTGAATGGCGGGTGCGGATCGACGCCCGTTCCGCGACGACCGTCACCAACGCCACCCCCGAGCAGAACTTCGTGGCGCCGGAAGTCGTCGAGGGTCCCCGGGTCCTGCCGGGCGCCGCGGGCGGGCCGGGAATCGCCGACGGCACCTCCAAGGCGGTCCTGGAGGACTGCTGATCCCGGCAACAGCACAGAAAGTACCGGCCAGACCCGCACGCCACCCTCAGGAGAATCCATGACCACCCCCGCCACGCGCACCCGAAGGCACCGCAGCAAGAAGAAGCGCGTCACCCTCGTCCTGGCACCCGTCGCGGCCCTCGCGGTGATCATCCCGCTGATGAACGAGGCGGGCGCCGCCACCCCGTCCGAGGTGACCTCCGACTGTGCCTCGGACTCCGACAAACTCGAGAAATGCGAGTTCGTCGACGTCCAGTTCAAGGCGAACAGCCTCGGACCCAACGAGCGCGTCTCACCCACGGTCCAGAACTGCGGGACGACGACCGCGGCAACCAGCACCTTCAGCGTCAGCACATCTGTCACCAGAGTGATTCAGCTGCAGGAGGGATTCACCGCGAGCTCCGAAACCTCTCTGGGCGGCTCCATCTTCGAGATCGGCACGAAGTTCAGCACCTCCGAGTTCAAGGTCACGCGCGACGACAAGGCGACCGCCCTCGCGTTCAGCCGCTCCGACACCGTGAAGCCGGACAGCATCGGCTTCTTCATGTGGTCACACAAGCGCACGGACGTGAGCGGTTTCCTCAAGGCCACGTACAAGGAGGCGCAGGACGGCAAGAAGGTGTTCTTCTCGCCGAGCGAGGGCGCCACGTCGGTCCATGTCTTCTATCCGCAGATCCTGAACAACGGTACGCCGGACGGTCGGCTGTGGCTGCGCAACGTGAAATGCGGCACCCCCGAGGCGAACGCACTGCTGAATTCCTCCGGCGGCGTGAGTCTGCAGGAAGTGGGAGACGGGGCCGAGGACCTCCGCGCGGAGCCCGGATTCGGCGAGGGCGGCGCCAACGTCACCGACGTGGAAATCCCGGCCTCGGAAATTCCCGCGCCGTAGCCGGAAACCGTCGAGAACCAACGGGTTCTCAAGTGCGAAGCACGGGCGTGGCCGGGGTGGCTCCCAGCCACCGCAGGACCGCGTCCGTGCTGCCCCGCGCGTCCAGCTTGGCGTAGATGTTGCTGAGGTTGTTGCGGACGGTCTTCTCGCTCAGCCGTAATCGCAGCCCGATCTCCTGCGCGCCCAGGCCGGTCGACAGCAGATCCATGACCTCCCGCTCGCGCGGCGAGAGCAGCGACCGCAGCCGCTCGATGGCACCGGCGGCCGTCGGCAGCCGCCGCGCCCCCTCGCGCAGGGCGGCACAGGCGGTCGGCGAGAGGTAGGTGTGGCCGACGGTGGCCGCCATCACCGCCGAGGACAGCATGTGGGGGCAGTAGTCGCCCTCGACCAGATAGCCGGCCCCGCCCCGGAAGACCTCGACGACCGTGTCGGTGTCCGAGCACGCGCTGACGACGATCACCGGGACGCCGCGGTCGCCCAGCGCCCTCAGCAGCGCCGGGAAGGCCTCCACGGGCTCCTCGCAGCGCAGCACGACGACGTCCACCGCGCCCTCGCGCAGGGTGTCGTAGGGCGGGGTGGCCCTTACCACCCGCTCCACGTAGGGGTCGTCCGGGGCGGGCCAGCCGTCGTGCGGCCAGTCGCCCTCCGCGCAGGCGAGGGCGACGGAGAGTCGCGGGAAGGATCGCTCGGTGGATCGCTCGGTGGATCGCACTGGTGAGGTCCTTCCGCCGGAGCTGTCACGCCCGTACGTCCTTACATACGCGGCCCGGCGTGGACATGTTCAAACCTTCAAGAAGCAAGCAGTGGCCCGGCCTCCGCCCCGAACTCGGTTATCTGGTCGGTGAGTTCGGCACGGCTTCGGCAGCGGAACCGGACCTGGATCTGGATCTGGATCTGGGACGATCACGGTTCATGAGCGTGGCGCTTTGAGCCTGCTGGCACACAAGAAGACTTTTACCAATTTTGGGGCAACCGAGAGGCACTGCTGGGGATTCTGACGTATCGCAATCCTGCGATCGATGGGGGACACGAGATGGAACCTCATGAAGTGAAGGGCTATCGGCCTCGGTCGGCGGCCTTGGATCGGCTGTCCGGCTGGGCTCCGGCTACAGCACTCCTCTTGGCCATGACCACGTCCTGCACCGGCTCCGCACCGGGGGAGGGGGCCGCCGGGGGCCCGAAGCCTGGCGCGGCAGGGGTGGGTGATCGGCTTTTTCCAGCGCTCGGCAATGGTGGCTACGACGTGGCGCATTACGGGCTGACACTGGATTACGTTCCGGAGACCAACCGCCTGAAGGGCACAGCAGTCATCACAGCGCGGGCCACCCAGGACCTGAGCCGCTTCAACCTCGACCTGTCAGGGCTGCACGTGCGCACCGCCACGGTGCAAGGCTCCGAAGCCCAACTCCATCGCAACGAAGATGAGTTACTGGTAACGCCGGCGAAGACAGTCAAGGACGGAGAGACCTTCAAGACGGTCGTCACCTATGACGGCACCCCACGCATGCTTGAAAGCGACGATGGCGGCTTGGAAGGCTGGATCGAAACCGATGACGGCTCGACGGCCCTGGGACAGCCGACCGGCTCCACGACCTGGTTTCCGGGCAACCACCACCCCTCGGACAAGGCCGCGTACGACATCAGGGTCACCGTGCCCAAGGACTCGGACGGCGACCCCTATGACGTGGTCAGCAACGGCAAGCTGATCACGGAGAAGGACAACGGTGAGACGGTGACCCGGCACTGGCGCACCGAAGAACCCATGGCCAGCTACCTCGCCCACATTTCCGTCGGCCACTTCGAGATCGACAAGGCCGCGACCGACGACGGACTGCCCGTCTTCGTCGCCATCGACCCCGCCGAGTCGGGAGAAGCCGGCGATGTCAAAGTTTTGGTGCCCGAGATCATCGGCTGGGCAAGCGAACGTTTCGGTCCTTACCCCTTCTCCTCCACCGGTGCCATCATCGACCACCTGCCCGAGCTCGACTACGCCCTGGAGACACAGACCAAGCCCTACTTCGGCGAAGTGCCGGACGAGACTCTGCTCGTGCACGAGCTGGCGCACCAGTGGTTCGGCAACTCCGTCACCCCACGCATGTGGAAGGACATGTGGCTCAGCGAAGGCCTGGCCACCTACGCGGAGTGGCTCTGGGAGGAGGACCAGGGCGACAGAAACACCGACGAAATCTTTGAGGACTTCTACAACGGCACGGATACCGAGAGCAAAGGCATCTGGGCTTTCCCTCCGGCCGATCCGCCCAGCGGAGGGCTTGTCTCTGACCCGCCCGTCTACGGACGCGGTGCCATGGTCGTGCACAAAGTGCGCGAGGCCGTCGGCGACGGAACCTTCTTCGACATTCTCCGTACTTGGACCCAACAACACCGGTACGGCAACGTTGACACCCGGCAGTTCATCGCCCTGTGTGAGGGCAAGTCCGGGAAGAACCTGACTGAGCTCTTCGACGTATGGCTCTTCGGCAAGAAGAGGCCACCCCGGATGTGATGAGAGCTGTCTGATGCGAGAAGGGCTCTCCCCTGACGGGAAAGAGCCCTTCTCATGCCGACGAGCCCCGCGCGCCTTGCTGGGTTGGTGGTCCCGTCGTCTGTGGATTTGTCAGTCATTTCTCGTGTACTTGATGACCTTTACATAGCCGTCGACATTGAGTCGGATCGTGACCCTCAGCGGGCGTCCATTGAGCTGGTCGGTGGGCTTCGTTTGAGAGAAACACCCTCGCTGGAAACCCGTGTTCAGCGGCGAGGATGCACAGTTCACGTCTCCGATGTTTCTCGCGCTCGGGTTCCAGTTGATGCGTATTGTTGTGTTTGCTTCGCCGTTTATTTGGATTCTGCTTCCTGAGTTGTTGACCAGGACGAGTACGGCTTGAGCATCGTTACTCGCGTTCTTAATGATGCAAGCGCGGAAGCGAATACCGTCTCCAGCGGGATGGTCGACGACTGGTCCGCACTTCCAGTTCTCGTCTGTGTCACCGACTTCCTGCCATGTAACGAGACGCGGTTGGGCGATGGTTGCCACAGCTGGTCCTGCGCTCAACAGGAAAGCACCTGTGGCGGCAATTACTGCGACCAGGGTCTTCGTGACGTGTTTCATGGTTTCCTTTCACCCGTGCGGGGCCCTACGCGCCGCGTGGTAGAGATTGCCTTCCCGATCTCGTGGTCAGGCTGGCGGGTAGACGAGTGTGATTTCTCGGTTGAGGCCGGTTTCATCGGCGTCGGGGTAGAGGGATAGTTCGCCGTCGGTCCAGCGGACGATGAAGTCGTCTGGATAGTCGTTGTCGGTGTAGTCACCGGCGGCGAGGACCGTAGCGTGGGTCCACAGGTCGTTGGGCTCTTTTATCTGGATTTCGCCGTGGAGGCCGGTCTGGTCAATGTCCTTGTAGACGGTGAGTTCGCCGTCTTTCCAACGGACCATCAGGTCCCACTGGTCGTTTCCGGTGAAATCGCCGGCGGCGATGCTGGTGGCATACTTCCAGACGCTGTCACCAGCGGCGAGTTTCTTCTCGCCGTGGAATCCGTCACGGTTTACATCGGTGTAGAGAGATACTTCGCCGTCGATCCAGCGCACTAGGAGGTCGTCGGTCCATTTACTGCCGCTGGTGTAGCGGCCCGCGGAGATGGACACGGCGTTTTTCCACAGCGCGTTGGGCTTCTGGAGCTGGTATTCGCCGTGGAATCCCTGCTCGTCGACGTCGGGGTAGAGGGTCAGTTCCCCGTCGACCCAACGGACGAGGAGGTCGTCCGTGTCGGCACCCGTAAAGTCTCCTGCTGCGATGGTTTCCGCGTGCTTCCAGGTGCTGTCCTTGGCGGCGAGTCTGATTTCCTTGTCGAAGTTGTCCTCGTCCTCGCCGGCACCGCGGTACAGGGTGAGCTCGCCGTCGGACCAGCGCACGACCAGGTCAGAGTAGTCGTCGTCCCCGGGGTTGCCGTCGGTGAAGTAGCCACCTGCCAGCACTTCGGCATGCTTCCAGGTTTCTGCCTGGCCGAGGATTCCGCGGCCGGCCGGCGGCCTGTTGTTGACGGCGTCGTCGTACAGCTTCTGGGCGTCGGCGTCGAGGTAGGAGCTGTAGGAGATGTCATCGACGTCACCGCCGGTGTGCCAGCCGCCGATCACGCCGACGATTCCCCACCCCGCCCCCTTCTTGACGAGGAACGGCCCGCCGGACGCGCCCCCCGAGTACGCCTTGCACTCGATGCGCAGGAAGCTTCCAGGGATCTTGGGGTCTGAGCTGTTGTAGCGCACGGTCTTGTCCGTGCAGTCCAGTGGCCCATTCTGAGCGTTGGGGTAGCCGATGAGGCGGACGGGATTGTGTTCATAGCCTGCGTCGATTAGGAGGTCGGCACCGCCGACAGCGTCCTGTATGTTCACGCCACCGCGGGGTTCGAGCTGCAGGAAGTTGAAGTCCAGGTCGGCTGCGGCGTCGGGCCCTTTGGCAAGGTACCGCTTGTCGACGTAGATGCGGCCGGGCTTGACGGTGAATGATCCGAAGGGTTTTTTCCCGTCGTTGTACTTGGGGACGAAAGTGAGGTTTTTTCGCGCGTCCTGGTCGTCGAAGCAGTGTCCGGCGCTCATGACAAGGTTCTTGCCGGGACTGTTGACGACTGTCCCTCCGCAGAAGCGACCGGTATTGGTTCCGTCGTTGAAGAAGAAGGTGCCGACGACGGGTATGCCTTCAAAAGGTTTGCTGGATGAGGCGACCATGCCGTGTGGGGTGGCACCATCTGCGGACTTTCCGCCCATAACAGGCTGCGCGGCACGCATGCGCTCGGGTGTCCAGTAGGCGTCCGCGTCGGCAGGCGTGAAACCTCGGGCGTCATTGTCGCCGGCTGCTGGCACTGGAGTTGGCGGCGGTATGGATTCCGCTTGTGCTGGCGTCTGCGGCAGCACGGTGAGCGCCAGTAACCCTAAGAGAACGGCGAGCGTTCTTTTTGTCTTCAAGTTGCTTCTCCATGGTCAAAGGAGAGGCAGATCACTGTGTGTAGCGTGATCCCCCCGGATGCGCCATGATTACAGGATGACCCGCAAGAGGGGGAAGAATTTAATGACTAGGTGTCGGAGTGTCGGCCAATGTGTGCTGACAACTGGCTTGATTGCTCTGTTGGTCGGCACGCCAGCCATTGCGCACGCGGACCAAGTGCCACTGCCAAACAAGGGATACGCCTCGATCACGGGCCCGGCTGGCCCGGGCCAGAATGTCGGGATCACCGTCAAAGAGGAGCCTGGTAATCCACATCCGACGGGGGTGGATATGTCCAGCCCCGCTCTCGACAAAGGAAGCTCCCTGGGAGACACGGGCACCGCGTGGGTCGGTTCGGGACGCGTTCTTGCGGATGTCGAACCAGGGACGTACAAGGTGAAGTTCACCCTGACCTACCAGGGCGCTCGGTGCATGAACGAGGCAGACCGAGACCGCGTCTGCAACTACGATCCCACGGTTGTTTGGAGCGAGCTCACAGTGGAGGCCTCCGGTAAACCGCAAACCGACGGCTGGGGAGTGTGGCAGGGAGCCGCATTGGGCGCCGGGGCCACCGCACTGGCCGCTGCGAGTGTCATCGGTGTTCGCCGACGGGCCACGCGGTCCTCTCGTTCCTCCTGACCCGACGACGAGAAGCGATGCCGGGCTCTCCATGCAGCCCAGACCGAGCGCCGAGGTGACGAACTGGTAGAGACACCATCAACAGCGGTCAGCCGAGACCGGGATTTCACCACTGAGGTTCACCCCGGATGCGGGGGATGGTGGCAGAGGATCAGATAGTTCTCACGGGAGGAACTTCGACCATGGCTCCCCCCCCATTACCTTCTTGATCGGCCCCGCAATGGGGTTCCCGGCCTCCGGGCCCGGCATGACTGCTCCCCCCTGTTGACCATGATCTGGGGGGTGGTGTCACCGGTTCCGGAGGCACTGGCAGACCGCTGATTAGGGGCATGATCACCAGTTCCCGCAGGGGACTTGGGAGGCTCTTCGTAATGTGGATGCCGGCAGCTGGTTGCCGCAGGTGAGGCCGGGACGCTCGACCGGAGGACGCACATGATCGACACCAGTGACATCGGCGCCTTCCTCGGCCTGGACGTCGGCAAGGGCGAACACCACGCCACCGCCGTCACCCCGGCAGGGAAGAAAGCCTTCGACAAGCGGCTGCCCAACAGCGAACCGAAGCTGCGGGAACTCTTCGAGAAGTTGCAGGCCAAACACGGCACCGTGCTCGTGGTCGTCGACCAGCCCGCCTCCATCGGCGCCCTGCCCCTGACCGTCGCCCGGGACGCGGGCTGCCAGGTGGCCTATCTGCCGGGCCTGACCATGCGGCGGATCGCCGATCTCTACCCCGGCGAGGCCAAGACCGACGCCCGCGACGCGTTCATCATCGCGGACGCCGCCCGCGCCATGCCGCACACACTCCGCGCCCTCGAGCTGGAAGACGAGACCGTCGCCGAGCTGGAGATGATCGTGGGCTTCGACGACGACCTCGCCGGCGAGGCGACCCGCATCAGCAACCGGCTTCGCGGCCTGCTCACCCAGATCCACCCCTCGCTGGAGCGGGTCCTGGGCCCGCGCATCCAGCACCCGGCCGTGCTGCTGATGCTCGACCAGTTCGGCTCTCCCGCCCAGTTAAGGAAGGCCGGACGCCGCAGGCTGGTCAATCTGATACGGGCCAAAGCCCCGCGGATGGCCGAACGCCTGGTCAACGACGTCTTCACCGCGCTCGACGAACAGACCGTCGTGGTTCCCGGCACCGACGCGGCCGCGCTCATCGTCCCCAGCCTCGCCAGCCAACTGAAATCCATACTCGACCAGCGCAAACTCCTCGCCGCCCGGATCGAGGAACTGCTGGAGGCCCACCCTCTTTCCAAGGTCCTGACCTCCATGCCCGGGATCGGGGTCAGGACCGGAGCCAGGATCCTCATCGACGTCGGCGACGGCAGCAGTTTCCCGTCCGCCGCCCACCTTGCCGCTTACGCGGGCCTCGCCCCGGCGACCCGCAGTTCGGGCTCGTCCATCCGCGGCGAACAGCCCTCCCGCCGGGGAAACAAGCAGCTCAAACGGGCCTTCTTCCTGTCCGCATTCGCTGCCCTGGCCGACCCGGTCTCCCGCGCCTACTACGACAAGAAGATCGCGCAAGGAAAGCACCACACCCAAGCCCTCCTCTGCCTCGCCAGACGACGAGCCGACGTGCTCTTCGCGATGCTCCGCGACGGCACCTTCTACGACCCCCAACCAGCCCCCACGGGTTGACGAAACCCATAGGGGCACCCCCCCCAGGGAAGGGCAAGGTGCCGCGGGCCAGTACCCGGCTTCGAGGTCGACAAGGCTGGGGATGTGTCGGCCGGGCGGGATGCTCCCGTCCTCGATACGGGCGCGCAGGATCCCGGCGATGTGCCGGTATGACGGGACTGGCCCTTCCCGGTCAATCGTCATGCTCCATGGCTCTCGGACTCGTCAGTCGAACCCGACCCGTGGCCTTCGTGCGCATCGGCGGACTCTCGCTCGATGACGAACGACCCCTTTCCGACGACCGTACGCACGTAACCCATCTCAGCCAGCAGAACAAGCGTCTTGCGGGCTGTCCCACGGGCGATCCCGAACTCCTGCATCAGCCGGTCCACCCCGGGCACCGCCCTCCCCAGTGGGTACACGCCGTTCTCGATGCGGGAGATCAGGACTGCGGCGAGTTGCAGGTACAGCGGGTCAGCCGCGTCCGGGTCCAGTTCCTCGTCCGGGCCGTAGCCCGCTGGGATGTCCACCATGGGTTGACCGTAAGCGGCCAGGGAAATCTACACTCATTTGTGTCATGGCATGGCATGCCATGACCAGGTTGCCTTAATGTCGGTCATGACACGAGAAGACCCCCGCGACGGATGCGACCCGTCCGGGGGCGTGGCCACCAACTGCAAGGAGTTGATGACGGTGAGCATTATCCACGCGTTGCTGCGATGGGTTCTGGGCGTACTCGTCCCTGGCACGGGGAAGCGGCGTGCCGCTCACCCCCGCGCCGCGTCGGCTGCAACGCTGGGAGCGGCGCAACTTCGCGCCAACCGGGCCTGGCTTCCGGCCCCTCGCTCCCCGTACAGCCTGGACGACACTCCACTCGACGGAGCCGAGTCCCCGCTGGTCCGTCCCTACCTCGTCGCCGTAGAGCAGGAGCGCGCCCGGCAGCCGCGGCGGCGGACAGCGCCCGTCCTCGCCGCCGACTTCGGCATCGGCCTCGGTATCGATCTCGGCCTCGGCCTCGGCCTCGGCCTCGGCCTCGGCCAGCATGCCATTGGTGCCGAGCAGGCGGTGGCGTGTTGAGGCCACCGGAGACGGAGGCGGCGCTGTCTGCCGAGTGCGCGGTCGCCGGGCGGCCCAGTTATGAGGATCTTCACGGGCGCTGTCGCCAGACGTCCGACGTACCGCTGCCAGGTGGCAGAGGTCTGTTGCTGATGTCCCGCTGCCCGTGCTCCTGCCACGCGCCGGGCGCGAGCTGCGGGGCACGGTGATGGCCGGGCGGTACCCGGAGGGCGAGGTGTCCCGGCTGACCATCCGCACCTACCGGGTCAGCCGCGACAGCGACGAACCCGACGGCCAGGTACGGGAGCGCACGGTCACGAGCAGGCATGACCGCGAGCGGCTGCCGAATGTTCACGAGTGGCCCCCATGCCGCTGTCCCCGCTGCCGGACCGGCCCGGACCCCGCTCCCCGGTAGCAGCCGTATGAGGGAGGGCCGCCCGTCCCGTACACAGGACTGGGCGGCTCTACAGCAGTGGCCCGGCCTCCGCCCCGAACTCGGTTATCTGGTCGGTCAGTTCGGCACGGCTTCGGCAGCGGAACCGGACCTGGATCTGGTCCACGCCCATCGCGGAGTAGGCGCGCAGGGACTCGGCGAGCGCCTCCGGCGGACCGGTGAGGGTGCGGCGGCCGACGTCCCAGGCGGGCGTCCCCACGTACAGGGGCTCGGTGATGGCGCCGATGGTGAGGGGCGCGGCGATGCCGGCGTCCTCGCGCAGGCGCCGTAGCTTCTCGATCTGCGCGGGCAGCCGGTCCCTCGGGTCGCCCTGGGGCAGCCAGCCGTCGCCCTTGAGGGCGGCCCGGCGCACGGCCGCCGGGGAGGAGCCGCCGACCCACAGCGGCACCCGCGCCTGTGCGGGCCGGGGCCGCTGCCCGAGGCCCTCGAAGTCGTAGAGCTTCCCGTGGTGGGCCGGGAACTCGTCCGGCCCGAGCGCGGCGCGCAGGGCGTCGATCGTCTCGTCGAGGACGGCCCCGCGCCGCTCGAAGTCCGCCCCCAGCACCTCGAACTCCTCCCGTACGTGCCCGGCGCCGACCCCGAGGATCAGCCGGCCGCCGCTGAGGTGGTCGAGGGTGGCGTACTGCTTGGCGGTCAGCAGCGGGTGCCGCAGGCCGACGACGGCGACATGGCTGAGCAGGCGGACGCGTTCGGTGACGGCCGTGAGGTGGGCGAGGGTGGCCACGGGGTCGTACCAGACGGTGCTCATGGCCTCGGCCAGCCGGCGCGGGATCGCCACATGGTCGCAGGCGGCGACGTAGGCGAAGCCGGCCCCGTCGGCGGCGCGGGCTATGGCCACGAGATCGCCGGGGCCGGCGCCGGCCTCCCAGGATTCGGCGTAGATCGTCGACTGGGACTGGACGGGAAGCTGGATGCCGTAGGCGAGGGGCCTGCTCACCGCGTGCCGCCGGCCCAGAGGCCGTCCTTCGTCAGCCCCAGCAGGTCGATCGCGTTGCCGCGGACGATCCGCTCCACGACGTCCGGGGCCAGATGCCCCATCTGCGCCTCGCCGACCTCCCTCGACTTCGGCCAGGTGGAGTCGGAGTGCGGGTAGTCGGTCTCGTAGAGGACGTTCCCGAGGCCGATGGAGTCGAGGTTGCGCAGGCCGAAGGCGTCGTCGAAGAAGCAGCCGTAGACGTGGTCGGCGAACAGCTCCGACGGCGGCCGGTGGACCTTGTCCGCGACCCCGCCCCACCCGCGGTTCTCCTCCCACACCACGTCGGCGCGCTCCAGGATGTACGGGATCCAGCCGATCTGGCCCTCCGCGTACATCACCTTCAGGTTGGGGAAGCGTTCGAACTTGCCGCTCATCAGCCAGTCGACCATCGAGAAGCAGCAGTTGGCGAAGGTGATGGTGGAGCCGACGGCGGGCGGGGCGTCGGCGGAGGTGGAGGGCATGCGGCTGGAGGAGCCGATGTGCATGGCCACGACCGTGCCGGTCTCGTCGCAGGCGGCGAGGAAGGGGTCCCAGTAGTCGGTGTGGACGGACGGCAGGCCGAGGTGCGGGGGTATCTCGGAGAAGGCGACGGCACGCACCCCGCGGGCGGCGTTGCGCCGGACCTCCTGCGCCGCCAGCTCGGCGTCCCAGAGGGGGATGAGGGTGAGCGGGATCAGCCGGCCGTGGGCGTCCGGGCCGCACCACTCCTCCACCGTCCAGTCGTTGTAGGCGCGCACGCAGAGCAGGCCCAGCTCGTGGTCGGCGGCCTCGGTGAAGGTCTGGCCGCAAAAGCGCGGGAAGGTGGGGAAGCAGACGGCGGACTGGACGTGGTTGACGTCCATGTCGGCGAGCCGGGACGGCACGTCGTACGACCCGGGGCGCATCTGCTCGTAGGTGATGACCTCCAGCTTGATCTCGTCCCGGCTGAAGCCGACGGCGGTGTCGAGGCGGGTGAGGGGGCGTTGCAGGTCCTCGTAGATCCACCAGTCGCCGAGGGGGCCGTCGTCGCCGGGCTCGCCCATGACGGGCTTGAAGCGGCCGCCGAGGAAGGTCATCTCCTTCAGCGGGGCGCGGACGACGCGGGGCGCGGTGTCGAGGTACTTCTTCGGCAGCCGGTCCTGCCAGACGGTGGACGGCTCCACGGTGTGGTCGTCGACGGAGATGATCAGCGGGAGGGGCGTCGGGGGCGTCGCAGGCGATGTGGTCCTCGGTGTGGTCCTCGGTGTGGTCTCCATGGGGGCACGGTAGCGCTGATCTGACGGATCGTCAGCTATCGCGTTCACGCCGGGCGCGAGCCGGACTTGATCGACTCTGCGGGGATGTGTGCACACGAGATGTGAGGGATGTGTGGACTCCTGCGCACCTCCCGGATACCACGACGGGAAGCTGACGCTTCCGGCATGGACAGGGCAAAATGAACAGGTAATTCGGATGCCTAAAGGGAGCCCTGATGGACGACCGGGTAGGACACGGCGGCCCGCGTGTGCCGGAGCAGTGGCGCCCCGCCTCCCCCGGGGAGCCGGCGACGCTGCGCTTCGCCGTGCTCGGCCCCGTGCGCGCACGGCGCGGGGACGAGCGGCTGGCCACCGGCTCCCCCCAGCAACGCGCCCTGCTGGCCGCCCTGTTGCTGCGCGAGGGCAGGACGGCCACGGCCGCCGAGCTGATCGACGCCCTGTGGGGCGAGGAACCGCCCTCGCAGGCGCTGGCGGCGGTGCGGACGTACGCCTCGCGGCTGCGGAAGGTGCTGGACCCGGGCGTCCTGGTGAGCGAGTCCGGCGGGTACGCGGTGCGCGGGCTCGGCGAGGGCGCCCTGGATCTCGCGGTGGCGCAGGAGTGGGCGGCGGAGGCCGAGAAGGCCAAGGCGGCCGGGGACCTGACCCAGGCCCGTGACGTGCTGAACCGCGCGCTCGGCCTCTGGGACGGGGAGGCGCTGGCCGGCGTCCCCGGCCCGTACGCGGAGGCGCAGCGCGTCCGGCTGGAGGAGTGGCGGCTGGGGCTGCTGGAGTCCCGGCTGGACATGGACCTGGAGCAGGGCTGCCACGCCGAGGCGGTCTCCGAACTCACGGCGCTGACGGCCGCGTACCCGCTGCGTGAGCGGCTGCGCGAGCTGCTGATGCTGGCCCTGTACCGCAGCGGCCGGCAGGCGGAGGCCCTCGCCGTGTACGCGGACACACGGCGGATGCTGGCGGAGGAGCTGGGCGTGGACCCGCGCGCGGGGCTGCGGGAGTTGCAGCGCCGTATCCTCCAGGCCGACCCGGAACTCGCGGGGCCGTCGGTCCCGGCGGCGGAACCCGCGGTGGTACGGGTCCGCCCGGCCCAACTCCCGGCGACGGTACCCGACTTCACGGGGCGGTCGTCGTTCGTGCGGGAACTGAGCGCGGTGCTGTCGGCGGCGTCCGGTCCGGAGGGCGGCGGCGGGACGGGCCGCGTCATGGCAGTGTCGGCGCTGGCCGGGATCGGGGGCGTGGGCAAGACGACCCTCGCCGTGCACGTGGCCCACCAGGCCCGGTCCGCCTTCCCCGACGGCCAGTTGTACGTCGACCTTCAGGGCGCGGGGGCCCGGTCCGCCGAACCGGAGACGGTACTGGGCTCGTTCCTGCGGGCGCTCGGCACGGCCGACTCGGCGATCCCGGACTCCCTGGAGGAACGGGCGGCGCTGTACCGGTCGGTGCTGGACGGGCGCCGGGTGCTGGTCCTGCTGGACAACGCCAAGGACGCGGCGCAGGTACGTCCGCTGCTGCCGGGCACCGAGGGGTGCGCGGCGCTGGTCACCGCGCGGGTGCGGATGGTGGACCTGGCGGGCGCGCACCTCGTCGACCTGGACGTCATGTCGCCCGACGAGGCGCTGGCCCTGTTCACGAAGATCGTGGGCGAGGAGCGGGTGGCCTCGGAACGGAAGGCGGCCCTGGACGTGGTCGCGGCCTGCGGCTTCCTGCCGCTGGCGATCCGCATCGCGGCGTCCCGGCTCGCGGCCCGCCGCACCTGGACGGTGTCCGTGCTGGCGGCGAAGCTCGCGGACGAGCGCCGCCGCCTGGACGAACTCCAGGCCGGCGACCTCGCCGTGAAGGCCACCTTCGAACTGGGCTACGGCCAGTTGGAGCCGGCCCAGGCCCGCGCGTTCCGCCTCCTCGGCCTGGCCGACGGCCCGGACATGTCGCTCCGCGCGGCGGCAGCGGTCCTGAACCTGTCACCGGAGGACACCGAAGACCTCCTGGAGTCCCTGGTGGACACCTCCCTGCTGGAATCGGCGGCCCCCGGCCGCTACCGCTTCCACGACCTCGTCCGCCTCTACGCGCGTGCATGCGCGGAACGCGACGAGCATCCGGCGAGCGAACGGGAGGCGGCGCTGTCGCGGTTGCTGGACTTCTATCTGGCGACGGCCGCAGGGGTCTACGCCATCGAACGGCCCGGGGACCGGACGGTCACGCACCTGGAGCCCACCTCGTACACCGGTCTGACGTTCACGGACCGGACGGCGGCCCTGGACTGGCTCTTCCTGGAGGCTCAGTGCCTGCTGGCCTGCGCGCGGCAGCAGACCACGGGCGGCGGGCTGCGCCGGGCCGTCGACCTGCTGTGGGCGGCGAAGGACCTGGCCGAGTCGGGCGCCAACGCGAAGCAGTACGAGACGGCGGCGATGGTTCTGCGGGACGCCGCGCAGGACGTCGGCGACGTCCGTGCGGAGAGCCGCGCCCGCACCGCGCTCTCCAACGTCCACCTGGCCGCCGGACGCTACGCCGAGGCCGACGAGGAGGCCCGGCGCGCCATCGAACTCGCCACCATGACGGACGACGCGACCCCGATCAGCTGGGCGGCGACCGACCGGGGGATCATCGCGCTCAGCCAGGGCCGCTACGAAGAGGCCGAAGCGTTCCTCACCACCGCCAGGGACGGCTATCGGGCGGACGGGAACCGGCCCGGCGAGGCCAGTGCGCTGTGCAACCTGTCACGGCTCTACGAGCGCATGAACCGCCCGCCCGACGCGGTCACCCTGGCCCAGCAGGGCGTCGAGATCTTCCAGCAGCTCGGACTGACCCTGCGGCTCGCGAACGGCCGCTACGCTCTCGGCGTCGCGCTGATCCGGGCCGGCAGGCTGGCCGAGGGGCTGGTGCAACTGTCCGACGCGCTGGAGATGTTCGGCAGCAACCGGCAGCGCCTGTGGGAGGGGACGACGCACTTCCGCATCGCCCAGCTGCACCTGGCCGACCGCCGCCCCGCGCAGGCGGCCCAGCACGCCGAACAGGCACTGGCGATCGGGTTCATCGGCGGTGACCTCATCCGGGGCAGTGTGCTGACGGCCTTGGGCAGGAGCCTGCACGCACTCGGCCAGTCGGACCGGGCACGAGCCTGCTGGCAGGAGGCCCTGCTCCTGCTGGAGCGGTCGGGAGTGCCCGAGGCCGCCGAGGTACGTCGGCTGCTGACGCCCCTGGACGCGTCATGAGCCCCGGCCCGCGGCGTTCATCGAACGTTTATGACGCTCTGCCAAGGTCGACTCATCGGTCCGTCGCGTCGGGGGGCAGACGGGTCGCACGGGCCCACTGGGGGGTGGGCTCCGGCATATGCCCTCTGTCCGGCGATACTCGGGGGAATCGCCGGACAGGGGCGTCTCTCAGTCACCTGAACACCACTCCCAGGGGGAGCCTGCACATGAGCAACACCGAGAAGCAGACGACGGACGCCACCGCGGACATCAAGCCCATGGAGAACCACGCGCCGATCCTGCCGGCGCTCGACGACCTCAAGAAGCCCGACACCGAGAAGTCCGAGCCGGCGGCCGGGGACGAGATCGTCACGCTGGAGAACCACGCGCCGGTCCCGCCCGCCCTGGACCTCGGCGGCAAGTAGACCTTCATCACGACGGGGATCGGCCGCGGCGGCGCGGAGGGGGAGCCGCCGCGGCCGAGGCGTGTCCCGAGCCGGATCCCATGTCCACAGGCCGCTTCTCTCAGCCCGGCCGCCCCCGCAGCTCTCCCTTCACCACCTTCCCGCTCGCGTTGCGCGGCAGTTCGGGGACGAACTCCACCGCCCTTGGGACCTTGTAGTTGGCCATCTCGCGGCGGGACCAGGCGATCAGGTCGTCGGACGTGGAGGTCGCGCCCGGGCGGCGGACCACGTAGGCCTTGCCGACCTCGCCCAGCCGGGCGTCGGGGACGCCGATGACGGCGACGTCGGCGACGTCCGGGTGCAGGCCCAGGAGTTGCTCTATCTCCGCCGGGTAGGCGTTGAAGCCGCCGACGATGAACATGTCCTTGAGGCGGTCGGTGATGCGGAGGTTGCCGGCGGCGTCCAGGACACCGACGTCGCCCGTGCGCAGCCAGCCGTCCGGCGTGAGGGCTTCCGCCGTCGCCGTCTCGTCCTCGTAGTAGCCGCGCATGACGTTGAAGCCGCGGACCAGGACCTCACCCGGCGCGCCCGGGGCGAGGGCGGCGCCCGTCTCGTCGACGACCTTCACCTCCGTCCCGGGGATCGCCCGGCCCGACGTCGAGGCGATCACCCTCGGCTCGTCGCCGCGGCGGCACATCGTGACGATGCCGCTGGCCTCCGAGAGGCCGTACGCCGTCAGGACCGTCCGCACGCCGAGCTCGCCCCGCAGCCGCTCCACCAGGCGCAGCGGGACGACCGCCGCGCCCGTCACGACCAGCCGCAGCGCCGACAGGTCGTAGGAGGCGCGGGAGGGATGGTCCAGGAGGGACTGGTGCAGCGTCGGCGGGCCGGGCAGCACCGACACCCGTTCCGAGGCCACGTTGGCGAGCACCGCGTCCACGTTGAACACCGGCTGCGGGATCATCGTCGCGCCCCGCATCAGACAGGCGATCACGCCCGCCTTGTAGCCGAAGGTGTGGAAGAAGGGATTGACGATCAGATAACGGTCGCCGTGCCGCAGCCCCGCCAGCTCGGTCCAGATGCCGTACGCCCGCAGGGTCTGCGCGTGCGTGATCACCGCGCCCTTCGGGCGGCCCGTGGTGCCCGAGGTGTAGACGATGTCCGACGGCCACTCCCCCCGCACCGCGTCCGCCCGCGCCCGCACCTGCGCCGCCCCCACCCCGTCCCCGCTCGCCAGGAAGTCCTTCCAGGTGCGGAAGCCGACCGGCGCGTCCTCGGACAGGACCACCGCCTGCTCCAGCGCGGGCAGCCCGGGCAACGGGCCCCGTCCGGGCCCCTCCCCGGCCGCCCGTCGCAGCGACGCCACGTACGACGTGCCGAGGAACGTGCCCGTGACGAACAGCAGCCGTGCCCCGCTCCTGCGCAGCACATACGCGGCCTCCGCCCCCTTGAACCGCGTGTTCAGCGGGACGAGCACCGCCCCCGCCGACACCGCGCCCAGCGCCGCGACCATCCACTCCAGCGAGTTCGGGGCCCAGATGCCGACCCGGTCCCCCGGCCGCACCCCGCCCGCGACGCACGCCGCCGCGGCACGTTCGACCCGCGCGCCGAGTTCGCCGTAGGAGATCCGGGTACGGCCGTCCACCACCGCCTCGGTGTCCCGGTACCGCTCGGCCGCCGACCGGACCAGCCTCGCGATGCTGTCCCACTCGCCGCAAGTCCCGTCCCCCGCTACGTCTACGCCTTCTTCTCCACCCACGGCTTCTCGACCCACGGCTTCTCCACCAACGGCTTCTCGACCCACGGCTTCTCGACCCACGACCGGCCTCCCGCGCCCGCCCCACTCCACTAGCTGACGACCCGTCAGATTAGCTGTAACCTGACGTCCTGTCAGCTCACCCGTCCCCTCAGCGGAGGTGCAGCAGTGACCGGGCTCAAGGACGCCACCGCCGTCGTCGGCATCGGACAGACGCCGTTCGCCAAGCACCTCCCCGAGGACGAGCGCACCCTCGCCTGCCGTGCCGTCCTCGCCGCCCTCGACGACGCCGGGATCGCCCCCGGCGAGGTCGACGCCCTCGCCTCCTACACCATGGAGGAGACGGACGAGGTCGAGCTGGCGAAGGCCGTCGGGTTCGGCGACCTGACCTTCTTCAGCAAGGTCGGATACGGCGGCGGCGGCTCCTGCGCGACCGTCGCCCACCTCGCCGCCGCCATTGCCTCCGGCCAGGCCACGGTGGGAGTGGCGTGGCGCTCGCGCAAGCGGGGCAGCGGGCCGCGCCCGTGGACCAACACGGCCGTCCAGCTCGCCACCCCGGCCCAGTGGACCCGCCCCTTCGGCCTCCTGCGGCCCGTCGACGAGATAGCCATGCTGGCCCGCCGCTACCTGCACGAGTACGGCGCGACCCGCGACCACCTCTTCAACGTCGCCCTCGCCTGCCGCAACCGCGCCAACCAGAACCCCGCGGCGATCATGTACGACCGTCCCCTCACCCGCGAGATGTACATGACCTCCCGGTGGATCAGCGAGCCCCTCTGCCTCTACGACAACTGCCTGGAGACGGACGGCGCGTTGGCCTGCGTGATCGTCAGCAGCGAGCGGGCCCGGGACTGCCGGCACACCCCCGTGTACGTCCACTCGGCCGCCCAGGGCCTGCCCGCCCAGCACCACGGCATGGTCAACTACTGGAACGACGACCCCCTCACCGGGCCCGCCTGGGCGGCCGCCCGACACCTGTGGAAGCACGCCGACTTCACCCCGCAGGACGTCGACGTCGCCCAGATCTACGACGCCTTCACGCCCCTGGTCCCCCTCTCGCTGGAGGGCTACGGGTTCTGCGGCCGGGGCGAGGGCGGCGCCTTCACCGAGCAGGGAGCTCTGGAGACCGGCGGACGGCTGCCCCTCAACACCGGCGGCGGCGGGCTCAGCGAGGCCTACGTCCACGGGTTCAACCTCATCAACGAGGGCGTGAAGCAACTGCGCGGAACCAGCACCGCCCAGGTCCCGGACGCCGCCACCTGCCTGGTCACCGCGGGCGAGGGCGTCCCCACATCCGCCCTCCTGCTGAGGAACTGAGGAACTGAGGGAGCCGAACATGCTGAGCCCCGTCCCCGACGCCGACGGCGCCCCCTTCTGGCGGTACGCCGCCCAGGGCGAACTCCGCGTCCAGGCCTGCGCCGACTGCGGCGAACCACGCTTCCCGCCCCGCCCCTGCTGCCCGCACTGCCAGTCCTTCGCGAGCGAGTGGCGGCCGGTGTCGGGCCGCGGCCGCATCTGGTCCTACGTCGTCCCGCACCCGCCCCTCCTCCCCGACTACGCGGCGCAGGCCCCGTACAACGTGATCCTCGTCGAACTGGCCGAGGCGCCCCGGATACGGCTGGTGGGAAACCTGGTGAGCGGGCCGGGGGCGCCTCTGAACTCCGTCTCCCTCAGCCGCGTCCGGATCGGCGCCCGGGTCCAGGCCGTCTTCGACGGTGACGGCCTGCCCCAGTGGGTCCTGGAGCGGCCGTGAGTGCGGAAGTGAGTGCGGCCGTGAACGCGGCCGCGAAGGTGCGTCTCGACATCGACAAGGACACCGGGGTGGCCGTCGTCACCCTCGACCGGCCGGCCCGGCTCAACGCCATCGACCTCGACACGGTCCGTGAACTGCACCAGATCTGGCGGGAGTTGCGCTTCGACGACTCCGTACGGGCCGTCGTCCTCACCGGCGCCGGCGGGCGGGCGTTCTCCAGCGGGCTCGACCGGGACGCCGTCGTGCCGCAGCCCGCCTCCCCCTACATGCAGGACGATCCGCTGCTCACCGTCGGCCCCAAGGCGAACGACCTGTGGAAGCCGGTCGTGGGCGCCGTGGAGGGGATGGCCTGCGGGGGCGCCTTCTATCTGCTCGGGGAGTGCGAGTTCGTCGTCGCCGGCGCCGACGCCGTGTTCTTCGACCCGCACACCACGTACGGCATGGTCAGCGCGTACGAGTCGGTGCTCCTCGCGCAACGGATGCCGTACGGGGAGGTCGCCCGGATGATGCTCATGGGGACGGCGGAGCGGATCTCCGCCCGGCGTGCCTTCGACGTCGGACTCGTCTCCGAACTCACCGACACGGGCGGGGCGTTGAAGGCCGCCGTCGCCTGCGCCGCGGTCGTCGCCGGGTATCCCCCGGCGGGCGTCCAGGGCACCGTACGGGCGCTGTGGGCGGCGAAGGAGGCGGCCCGCGCGATGGCCTACGCGCAGGCCCCGCACCTCATCTCCCTGGGCAATCTGCCGACCGAGCAGCAGGCGGAGCTGTTCGCCGGGCGGCGGGGCGGCGGGTTCCGGGTGCGGTGAGCGGCTGTCAGCCGGAGCCGGCGGGTGCGTACGGCTCCGGGTCGCGTACGGCTCCGGGTCGCAGTGGTCGACCTTCGTCGCGCCGCCCGGGGCGGACAGGTCGACCTGGCGACCGCTCCATCCCCGGCGTAGCGTCTGGGGTGGCGGCCGCCGTCTGGATCCCCTTCCGTGCACCCGGCACGACGGCCGTCCCGGTACCCGGACCGGCGTAAGCCATCGGCACAGGTCCCGGTACCGGTGGTTTACGCCGTTCGGGCCGTGCCCGTGCCCTTCTCCGCGTCCAGCGCGTACACGCAGCGGTCCTTGCTGCACGCGTACACGACGCCGTCGCGGACCACCGGGGAGCCGGTGATCTCGCCGCCGGTCGCCAGCTTCCAGCGCAGCCGGCCGTCGTCGGCCTTCAGGGTGTAGAGGAGGTGGTCCGTGGAGCCGAAGTGGATACGGCCCTCCGCGACCGCCGGGGCGCCCACGATGTCGCCGCCCGCCTGGAACCGCCACTTGGGCGTGCCCGTGACGGCGTCCAGGGTGTACAGGCCCTTGCCGCTGCCGACGTGGACATGGCCGGCGGCGACGAGGACGGGGTCGACGGACGCGCGGGACTCCGTGGCGATGCGCCAGCGGTCGCGGCCGTCGGTGGCGTCGATGGCGTACACCGTGCCGAGGTAGTCGGCGAGGTAGACGCCGCCGCCGGTGACGGCCGGGCCGGGCACGAAGGTCGGCGCGGACAGGAACACCGCCGGAGCCTCGAAGTGCCAGCGCACCCTGCCGCTCGCGACGTCGACGGCGAGGACGCGGGTGCCGGCGGAGAGGTAGACGTAGCCGTCGGGGGCGGGGGTGACGCGGACCGGGACGCCGCCGCAGGAGGCGGTGTCGCCGATGGGGTACGACCAGCGTTCGTCACCCGTACGGGCGTCGAGGGCTCTGAGCCGGGCGTCCTGCCAGACGAAGACCGTGCCCTCGTGGAGCGTCGGCCCGGCCTCGGGGGACTCGAAGTCGGTCTGGCAGCCGCTGATCTCCCAGAGCTTCTGCCCGTTCGAGGCCTCCCAGGCCTGGACGCCGCCGCCGCGGGTGCCGGTGACGACCGTGCCCCGGTCGGCCTTGAGCGAGTACACCCAGGCGTCCGTGGACAGCCGCCACAGGTCGCCGCCCTCGCGGGCGTCCAGGGCGAACAGGGTGGGGCCGTCGGAGGCGTGGACGCGGCCGTCCGCGACCGCCATCGACCAGGCGACGTCCCGCGTCTTGAAGCGGCGCCGGCCGGTGGCCACGTCCAGGGCGTGCACCTCGAAGGAGGTGACGTAGACGAGGTCCCCGGCGACCGACGGCGTGCCCCACACGTCGTTCGACATGCGGAACCGCCAGGGCCGCCAGCCCGCCGGGGTCTCCGGGGGCGCGCTCTGGACGGCGGGCAGGGCGGTGTCGGCGCCGTTGACGCCGGGGTGGAGGCGGGACCAGTTCGCGACCAGGCCGGGCTCGGCGACCGGCGCCTTCACGGCGGCCGTGGCGCGGACGTCGGCGACGCGCGGACCGGGGCCGATCGGCACGGCCGCGCCCGCCAGCCGGACGGGCCCGGTGTCGGGGGCGCCGACGACGACGGCCGCGGGCGGCTGCGTCGGGCGGGAGAGGACCACGGGGTCGTGGGACGGCGGGGGCGGTACGGCCTGCGCGGCGGGCCCGCGGCCCATGGCCACGCCACCGCCACCGCCACCGCCGCCGTTGCCGCCTCCGCCGATGTTGCCGCCCGCGAAGCCACCGCCCGCTCCGCCGCCGCTGCGGGGGCCGGCGGGGGCCGGCTTCGGCGCCGGACGGCCGCCGCGGCGCGTCTCGATGAGGGTGACGGCCTTCTCGGGCAGCCACGCCGACGCCGTACCGCTGTCGTCGGAGCCGGAGCCGAAGAGGTGGGGGGCGAGCTGGGCCTGGAGATCGGCGGGGTTGGGGCGGGCCGTGGCCTCCATCTGCATACAGGACTCGATGAGCGGCCGCAGCTCGTCCGGGAGGCCCTCCAGGTCCGGGCCCTCGCGCAGCAGCATGAAGACGGTCTCGACCGGGTTGGCGCCGTGGAAGGGCGGATGGCCGGTGGCGGCGAAGACGAGCATCGAGCCGAGCGAGAACACGTCGCTGGCGCCGGTGACGCTGCGCGAGTCCTTCGCCTGCTCCGGGGACATGTAGGCGGGGGTGCCGACAGCGACGTTCGTCATCGTCAAACGTGTGTTCGAGACACCGGAGGCGATACCGAAGTCGATCACGCGCGGGCCGTCCTCGACCACGAGCACGTTGGACGGTTTCAGGTCACGGTGGACCAGCCCGGCGCCGTGGATCGACTGGAGGGCCTCCGCGACGCCCGCGGCCAGCCAGCGCACCGCCTGGGCCGGCATCGGCCCGCACTCGTTCACTATCTCTTCGAGGGAGGGCGCGGGCACGTACGCGGTGGCCAGCCACGGCACGGCGGCGCGCGGATCGGCGTCGACGACCGCGGCCGTGTAGAAGCCGGAGACCGCCCGGGCCGCCTCCACCTCGCGCGTGAAGCGCACCCGGAAGAGCTGGTCCTCGGCGAGTTCCGTACGGACCGTCTTGATCGCCACGCGCCGGCCCGAGGCCGAGCGGGCCAGGTAGACCAGCCCCATGCCGCCGGCACCCAGCCGTCCCAGCACCTCGAACGGCCCGATCCGCCGAGGATCGTGCTGCGTCAGCTGATCCACCACTTGCCTGCCACCTCCCCGTACGAGCCGCGTCACCCACTTGTGTACACGGCCCCGTGCAGCGTCTCACCACCGCACCGCCATGGCGGCACGCACCCCGATTCTTCCTGGCCGGGCGGCTGGTTGCGAACCCGGGGGCAATCGGGGTGTCTTATTTCATATCCGGGCAAAAAATACTCACCCAGGGACAAACCTGCCGGTGAGGAGCCGACCAGGGGACGGCGTGGGGCCGGTGACCGGGCGGTGAGCGGCCGGTGAGAGCGGGCTGCTGAGCGCGCGCTCAGCGCTGGAGCAGTGCGAACGACGCCCCCTGGCTGTCGCTGACGACGGCCACCGTGCCGTACGAGGCGGTGAACGGCCCCGCCTGTACCCGTCCGCCGAGCCGGCTCACCGCGCCGAGCGCCTCCTGGCAGTCCTCGACGCCGAAGTGGACGAGGAAGTGCGGCGGCATCACCTCGGGGAAGACGTCGCCGACCGGGGCGCGGCCGAAGTCGGGGGCGGCGCCGGGGCCGAAGAGGGCCGCGTGGAAGAGGTTCCCGTAGAAAGTGTTGGCGGCCTCGGTGTCGCGGGCGTAGAGCTGCGCCCAGGCGAAGGCGCCGGGCCGGTGCCGCACGCCGAAGCCGCGGTGGCTGCCGGGCTGCCAGAGCCCGAACACGGCGCCCTCGGGGTCGGCGGCGAGGGCGCCGGTGCCGAGCCCGTCGACCGGCAGCGGGGCCATCACCACCTGCCCGCCGGACGCCTGGATCCGCCGGGCGGTCGACTCCGCGTCCGGGGTCGCGAAGTACACGGTCCAGACGGTGGGCATGCGGCCGTCCGTCTTGTGGGCGAGCGCGGCGACGGGCTCACCGTCCAGCCGGGCCCACACGGAGCCGCCCTGGCCCTCCGGCCGCTCCTCGAAGGTCCACCCGAAGAGCTCACCGTAGAACCGCCTGCCCGCGTCCACGTCGGGGAGCTGGGCGTCCACCCAGCAGGGGACGCCCTCCGGGAATCCCCCGGGGGGTCCCGCCGCGTACACCGATGCCCTGTTTTCGGCCATACAGCCAAACTAACGGCGGTTCACGCGGCGCGCAGACCCGGCGCGACCAGGCACACCCGTCTCCTTACCCCCGCGCACCCCATTTGCAGTCGGCCGAATAGCGCTCCGATCACCCCTCGGTAAGCTGACGGCATGACAGGACAAGTGCGTACCGTCGACGGCCGCGTGGCCGGTCGGCGCGGGCAGGCGACGCGGCAGAAGCTGCTCGACTGCCTCAGCGAGATGCTCAGCTCCTCTCCCTACCGGGACGTCAAGGTCATTGATGTCGCCCGGAGGGCCGGTACTTCGCCCGCGACGTTCTACCAGTACTTTCCCGACGTCGAGGGCGCCGTCCTGGAGATCGCCGAGCAAATGGCCGCCGAGGGAGCCGAGTTGACCGAGCTGGTCGCCGGCCGGTCGTGGGTCGGCAAGGCCGGCTGGCAGACGGCGCAGGAGCTCGTCGACGGCTTCCTTGAGTTCTGGCGGAAGAACGACGCGATCCTCAGAGTCGTCGATCTCGGCGCGGCGGAGGGCGACAAACGCTTCTACAAACTCCGTATGAAGATCCTCAACTCGGTGAACAACTCCCTGTCGGACGCGGTCGCCGAGTTGCAGTCCAAGGGCAGGGTCGACAAGGACGTGAACCCGGCCGCTGTCGCCGGTGCGCTCGTCGCGATGCTCGCGGCGGTCGCCTCGCATCAGAAGGGCTTCACGACGTGGGGTGTCAAGCAGGCTGAACTCAAGCCGAACCTGGCGCTGTTGGTGCACCTGGGCATCACCGGCAAGAAGCCGACGAAGTAGCCCGGCCCCACTCCCTTTACCGTCAGTTACCGTCACGTCCTGTCTGCCAGGCGGCAGTTCACACCAGTGAGCTGCCGCCTGCCGCATTAGCTTCTTCTGGGGAGGATCCGGAACAGCCGGATCTCCCGCTCCACGCGCGCCTGATACGTCGCGTACGGCGGCCAGAACGCCAGCAGTTCCTTCCAGACGGCCGCCCGTTCCTCTCCCGTCAGCAGCACGGCCGTCACCGGAACGTCCGTGCCCTTCCAGTTGATCTCGGCGTCGGGGTGGGCGAGGAGGTTGGCGGTCCACGCGGGATGCCCGGTGCGGCCGAAGTTGGAGCCGATCAGCACCCAGCTCCCGCCGCCCTCCTCGGGCATGCAGGCCAGCGGCGTCCGCCGCGGCTGCCCGCTTTTCGCCCCCGTGGAGGTCAGGATCACCCCCGGCAGCAGTTGGGCGCTGAGCAGCACCTTCCCCCGGGTCAGGCGGTGGACGGCCCGGTCGAGGGCGGGGACGACATGCGGGGCGACCTTCGCGAACGCCCGCGTCGAGGAGACCTTCTGCACCAGTCGGACGCCGATCACACCGACACCTCCGCCCTCTCGAAGAGCCGGGCCTGCCCGGCGGCATGGGCACGGAGCCGGTGCACGGGCCCGAACAGCAGCTCGTCGCCGGCGGCCCGCTTGAAGTACAGGTGCGCCTCGTGCTCCCAGGTGAACCCGATGCCACCGTGCAACTGGATACCTTCGGCGGCGGCACGACGCAACGCGTCCAGCGCCTGAGCGAGGGCAAGCCCCCCGACCCGCTCACCGTGACCGTCCTGACCGCCCCCGCCACCCTGCCCGTCCTGCCTGTCCTGCCGCCCGTCCTGGCCTGTTGCCCAGGCGGCGTAATAGGCGGCGGACCGGGCCGCCTGGACCTGCACGTACACATCCGCCAGCCGATGCTGCACCGCCTGGAAGGACCCGATCGCCCGCCCGAACTGCTCCCGCTGCTTGAGGTACTCGACGGTCCGTTCCAGCGCCCGGTCGGCGGCCCCGACGGCCTCGCAGGCGACGAAGGCGGCGGCGAAATCACCGGCGCGGGCCAGCGCCGCCGGAACATCCGCCGCTGCCTCCTCCTCGCCGAGCAACTCGGCCTGCACGTCACGGAGTTGGACACGCCCCTGCGGGCGGGTCGGGTCAAGTGCCGTCTGCCGGGTCCGTACGAGCCCGGAGGCGTCCCCCGCCACCAGGAACAGCAGGGTGCGCGACCGTGCGAACCCCCCGGTGTGGGCGGCGACGACCAGCAGCCCGGCGCTGTGCCCGTCCAGCACCTGCGCGGCCTCCCCGTACAACCGCCAGCCGTCCTCCGTGCGGCGGGCCTGGACGCCCCCCGCACGCCCGCCGCCGGACCAGTCGCCGCCGCCCGGGCCGGTCAGGCCGAGGGCGGTCGCGAGGGCGGGGGCCGGGACGGCGAGGGCGGCGGTCAGGGTGCCGCCGGAGATCCGGGGCAGCGGGCCGGCGCGCTGGGCGTCGGCGCCGAGGGCGAGGATCAGGGGCGCGGCGAGGACGGAGGTCGCCAGCAGCGGGGAGGGCGCGAGGGCCCGGCCGGTCTCCTCGGCGGCGAGCGCGAGGTCGGTGCGGGGGCAGCCGACACCGCCGTAAGGCTCCGGGAGGGCGAGTCCGGGCAGGCCGAGCTGTTCGGCGAGGGCGGTCCAGAGAGCGGGATCGTGGCCGTCGGGGGTGTCGAGGGCCGCCCGCAGGTCGTGCGGGCCGGAGCGTTTGTGGAGGAGTTCGCGCAGTGTGCGCCGGATCTCGCCCTGCTCGGCGGTGAAGTTGGGGTCCATGGCACTTCCCTCCACATCTGACGGTCCGTCATATTAGGAGTCCGGGAACGAGATGCACAGAGGGAAGAGGGAGGTGGCCGCTCATGGCCGCGGGAAGCCGGAAGGTGGCTGTGGTGGGCGTGGCGCTCTCCGACTGCGGGCGGGTGGACGAGGCGACCCCGTACGCCCTGCACGCCCAGGCGGCCCGCCGCGCCCTCGCGGACTCGGGACTTCAGCGTTCGCGGGTGGACGGCTTCGCCTCCGCGGGCCTCGGCACGCTCGCCCCCGTCGAGCTGGCCGACTACCTGGGCCTGCGCCCCACCTGGGTCGACTCCACCTCGGTGGGCGGCGCTACCTGGGAGGTCATGGCGGCCCACGCGGCCGACGCGATCGCCGCGGGCCACGCCGACGCGGTGCTCCTGGCCTACGGCTCGACGCCCCGCGCGGACATCAGGGCGGGCCGCCGCACCGGCACCTTCGCGTTCGGCGGACGCGGCCCGCTCCAGTTCGAGGTCCCCTACGGCCACACGCTCATCGCCAAGTACGCGATGGCCGCCCGCCGCCACATGCTCCAATACGGCACGACGATCGAGCAGTTGGCGCAGGTCGCGGTCCAGGCGAGGGCGAACGCGGCCCTGAACCCCGAGGCGATGTTCCGCGACCCGATCACCGTCGACGACGTCCTGGCGGGCCCGATGATCGCCGACCCGTTCACGAAGCTCCACTGCTGCCTGCGCTCCGACGGCGGCGCGGCGCTGCTGCTGGCCGCCGAGGAGTACGTACGCGACTGCCGTACGGCCCCGGTGTGGATCCTCGGGACGGGCGAGCACGTCTCGCACGCCTCGATGTCCGAGTGGGACGACTTCACGGTCTCCCCGGCGGCGGTGAGCGGCCGGCTGGCGTTCGAGCGGGCGGGGGCAGGCCCGCAGGAGATGGACTTCGCCGAGATCTACGACGCGTTCACCTACATGACGCTGGTGACCCTGGAGGACCTGGGCTTCTGCGAGAAGGGCGAGGGCGGCGCGTTCGTGGAGAAGGGCCGGCTGCTGACCGGCGGGGAGCTGCCGGTGAACACGGACGGCGGCGGCCTGTCGGCCCAACACCCCGGGATGCGGGGGCTGTTCCTGCTGGTGGAGGCGGTGCGGCAGTTGCGGGGGGAGGCGGGGCAACGTCAGGTGCGGCGCCGCGACGGCGGCCTGCCCCGCCTCGGAGTGGCCTCCGGGACCGGCGGCTGGTTCTGCTCGTCGGGGACGGTGGTGCTCGGGCGGGACTGACGTCCGCGACGGCTCCCACCCGCACGAAGACCCGGCCGGAAGCTCCTGCCAGTCTTCTCCCCATGTCCGCACGCAACCGAAGACTGCCCAGGGACCGCGCCTGGCCCCTGACCGCCACCGACATCACCGAGTTCCTCGGCGCCGCCATGGCCCACGTCACGGACCTGGAGTTCCTCACCGGGCACGGCAGCGGCACCATCGTCCTGGGCGCCGCATGGATCGCTCCACACCCCCGCAACTACGGCCGCGGCGTCCACCCGGACGCAGTCGGCGTCCGCATAGGCGTCCACCCGGTCGCCGCCGCCGAACGGGCCGCCACCCGCGCCCTTCTCCGGGCCGAGGCCCTCCCCCAGCTTCTGCGCTGGATCGAGGGTGCGATCACCGCCGACGAGACCTGGCGACTGACCCCTCACCAGCACTACTGGCGACTCACCGACGGCCGCCTCACCCACCGCGACGAAACGTGAGACGAAGGCCTCGGACGGGATGGGATGACCGGCAACCTTTTCGGGTTGGGCGGCCACTGACAGGTCGGAAGCTTCCGCCCCCGGGGGATTCCGACGCCGGTGGCTCCCGTCTCCGGAAGTCTCGTTTGCCGGACGTGCTCCGCCGAACCGCGTAAGGATTCATCCGTGGCACCCTCCTCGCACCGACGATCCCGCCGCCCAGAGCGCCGCCCCGAGAGGCGCACGGGCCGTGTCCCCACGGTGACCGTGGTCGCCGTGGCGGCCGTCGCGCTCGTCGTGTCACTGGTCGTGGCCTTCCGCCCCGACGGCGGGGGCGGCGACGGGGCGGGCACGGTCAAGCCGGTGGCCGGCGCCCAGGCGGACGGGTCGCCGACGGCGGCGGATACGGCGGCATCCGTGTCACCGAAGCCTTCGACGGCGTCTCCGACGACGAGCCCGACGGCCGGCGGGACGACATCGCCGTCCGCCACCCCGTCCAAGTCCAAGCGGCCCGCGGCCAAGCCCGCCGCGCCCGCCGCGCCCGCCGCCCGGACGGCGTCCGGCTCGGCCCCGCAGGCCGGCCGGATCCAGCCCGGCACCAGCTACCAGGGCATCGCCACCTCCTATGACATCGGCAACGGCGACGGCGCCTGCTCCTACGGCCCGACCTCGGACGTCATGACCGCGGCGATGAACACGGCGGACTACGAGACGTCGAAGGCGTGCGGCGCGTACGTCCTGGTCCGTGCGGGGGGCGGCGCGTCCATCACGGTGCGGATCACCAACGAGTGCCCGGCGCCCTGCCAGCCGGGCCAACTCGATCTGAGCCGACAGGCCTTCGCCAAGCTCGCTCCTCTCTCGGCGGGCCGGATCCCGGTCACCTGGAGCCTGCTGAGCCCGGCCACGTCCGACACGATCTCGATCCGCTACAAGACCGGCTCCACCCAGTACTGGTGCGGCATCCAGGCGATCGGCCACCGCAACCCGCTGGCCCGGCTGGAGGTCCGCGCGAACGGCTCCTGGCTCGCGCTGCCCCGCACCGGGTACAACTACTTCCTCTCCGAACAGGGCCGCGGATGCGGCGGAACGATCAGGCTCACCGACATCTACGGGGAACAACTGACGGTCGAGGGGATCGCCGTCCGACCGGAGACGGTGCAGTCGACGCGGGTCCAGTTCGCCCGGCACTGACCTGATACTCGGTACATGACCACCGATCTTCATGAGCTGCTCAGGTCGCTGCGGGTCTGGGACCCGGAGACGACGACCCTGCCGCCCTTCGACCCGACGACCGCTCCCGAGGAGCCCCTGCCCCTCTTCACGGAGTGGTTCGCGGACGCGGTGGCGGCCGGTGAGACCGAGCCGCACACGATGACGCTGTCGACGTCGGACGAGGAGGGCCTGCCCGACGCCCGCATCGTGATGCTGCACGGCGCCGACGGGGACGGCTGGTCCTTCGCGACCCACGCGACCAGCCGCAAGGGCCGGCACCTCGCCGCCCGCCCCTACGCCGCGCTCACCTTCTACTGGCCGGTACACGGACGGCAGATCCGCCTCCGGGGCCCGGTCACCGTGGCTCCGGCCGAGGAGGCGCAGACCGACCTGCACGTCCGCTCGACGGGCGCGCTGGCCGCTGCGCTGACCGGCCGCCAGAGTGAAGTGCTGGACTCCCTGGAGGAGTTGGCGGCGGCATCGGAGGAGGCCTGGAACCGGGCATCCCGGGAGCCGAAGGCGGAGTCCCCCACCTGGACCCTGTACCGCCTGCGCCCGGACACGGCGGAGTTCTTCCAGGGCGACGCGCGGCGACGGCACGTACGACTGGCATACCGGCGGCAGGCAGCAGAAAGCTGGACCAGGGAGCTGCTCTGGCCGTAAGGGATCAGGCGGCGCGTTCCTCGAACGCCACCGTGTTGTGCCCGTCGGAGACGACACGCAGGTCCACGGTGACATCCAGCGCCGCCGCCAGCCTGACCAGCAGGTCCGCCGTGAGCGGCAGCCTCCCGCCGAGCTCGATGGTCTCCACGTCACCGGAGGCCATCCCAAGGCGCTCGCCCAGCCCTGCCTGAGTCAGCCCGAGGGCCACGCGACGATCGTGCACCAGCTGCCCCAAGGCGAGCGCCAGCCGAATCTGCTCCCGCTCGGCGACGACCTCCGGAGGCTCGACATGGCCCTCGGCAGCCCGCCGTTCCCGCGACAGCTTCCAGCGGGTGTGACTCACAGGTCCTCCCGGAATTCACGAGTGAACTCGTCGTGTGCGGGACCATGCTCGGCCTCGCACAGCTCTTTCGCCAGCATGGCGCGCTTCACCTCGGCCTCCTCCCGCATCCTGGTCTTTCTCAAGACGGTGAGCAGCACGATCCGACGGCCGGATGCCAGCCAGTACGTCACTCGCGTGGCATTACCGCCCAGGACGAACCGCAGCTCTCGCACTCCGTCTCCCAGGTTACGAGAGTGTGGCTCCCCCAGGGTTGTCGGAGACCGGGCAAGAAGGTCGGCCTTCTCCTCCACCTGTCGGTAGTGCTGCGGAGAGAGGTTTGCCAGCCAGGCCCGCACTTCCGGCTCCAACTCGATCACGTAGGGCTTGGTCACTCCGCGAACCCAACCAGCCCGTGCGGCAAAGATCTCGCTTCCGGGGCCTCGTCACTCATACGAGCGTCCGTCGCGCAGGTAGGCGCAGGCTCCCGCGCGTGGCAGTACCGCCCACATGCGGGTGCCGCCGCCCGGTTCACGGCCGCCGCCGATCCCCCAGTCCCCGCGGCAGGTTTGCACGACGCGGTCCAGCACGCGCAGGGACACGCGTCGGGACAGGTCGCAGGCGGCGCCCAGGCGGACGTGGGCGTGGCGGGGGTGGCCGTCGTAGAGGGTGACGCGCAGGGCTTCGTCGCGATAGCGGAGTGACACGTAGACGTTGGCCGTGGAGGAGAAACGGCAGGCACAGGCGGCCAGTTCGCTCACGACCTGCACGGTCGCGTCGGTGGCCTCGGCGAGGTCGTGCGCGTGGAGGATCGCCCGGGTTGCCGCGCGGGCGATACCGGGACTTCGTGGGGTGGCGGGCAGCGTGAGGCTGTAGGCGAGGGCCTCCGGGCGTGTCGGAGAGAAGGGGGCATCGACGGGGGCGAGGGTCGGGGACTGGCAGGACGCGATATCGAGATGCACGGCAACTCCCTTGTGCGAGGGGAAGGTTGAAGACCCCGGTGGCCTGTCACCCTGACGCGGGCCCACCCCTCCCAGGGGAGGAGACGACGGGCGGACCCGCGTGATGCGCTTCCGGGACGGCTGTAACGGCTCTGTGGTCGACCTGTTGCAGACTGTAGGGGAAGCGCGTGGAAAATTGCCACTGAATCAACGGACTTGCCACCAATACGGGTGGACCGGTGCAGCGAAAAGGGGGCAGACTGACGCCGCGACCACTGGAGGAACTGACACATGCCGCCAAGGGCAACACCCAGCGAGCGCCAGAAGCGACTGGGCGCCGAGCTGCGAAAAATGCGTCTCGCAGCACAGGTGACCACGGAGTACGCCGCAGGGGTCCTCGGGACCGACCGGACGAAGATCTCCAACATCGAGGCCGGCGTCCGGATCATCACGCCGGAACGTCTACGAACCCTCGCCTGCAACTACGAATGCCGCGACCACGCGTACGTCGACGCGCTGGCCGACATGGCCGCCGACAACACGCGGGGCTGGTGGGACACCTACCGGGGCCAACTCCCCGCAGCCCTCATGGACATCGCGGAGTTGGAATGGCATGCCCGGCACATACGGGCGGGCCTGGCCATGCACGTTCCGGGTCTCCTCCAGACCGACGCCTACGCCCGCACACTCTTCGCCGCCGCCCTGCCTCCCCTGTCGCCGGGTGAGGTCGAACTTCGCGTGGCCCTGCGCATGCAACGCCAGCAGGTGCTGCACCGCGACAATCCCGTCACCTACGTCGGATACGTGCACGAGGCCGCCCTGCGCGTCGAGTTCGGCGGCGTCAAGATCATGCGTGCCCAGCTCGAACGCCTCTGTGAACTGTCCGAGCTGGAGAACATCGAGGTACAGGTGATCCCATTCCGGGCCGGAGCCTTCCCCGGAGCCGGGCAAGCCGTGATCTATGCGGGAGGACCGGTGCCTCAACTCGACACCGTGGAACTCGACTCGGCCCACGGACCCGAGTTCCTGCACGGTCAGTCCCAGCTCGACAAATACCGCGCGCACCTTGACTGGATGGAAGCGGCATCACTGCCGTCCGCTGAGTCACGCGACTTCATGCGCAACATCGCCAGCCACCTCTGAGGAGCCTCCGATGAACCAGATCACCTGGGAAGAGCCCTACTGCGCCGAAGGCGCCAACTGCTTCCGCATAGGCACCGACCCCGCCGGCAACGCCTACATCGCCGTCGCCGGACAGGAAGACGCCCCCCTCACCGACACCCACGACGCCCTCCGCGCCCTCATCCTCGAAATCAAGGCAGGCAAGGCGGACCACCTGCTCTAAGGCAAGGACGAGAACTCGTACACCGCGAAGTCCGCCACCGGACGGTAGCCGATCCGTTGGTAGAGGCCGTTGCTCGTCGGGTTCGCCAGGTCGGTGAAGAGGAGGACCTCCGCCGCACCCGAGGCCAGCGCAGCGCGGCTCACCTCGGCCGTCGCCGCGCCCGCGTAGCCCCGGCCGCGCAGCTCGGCCGGGGTGTAGACGGGGGCCACCCTGATCTGGCCCGCCACCTCCGGGGTCGCGCCGGCCATGGAGACGGGGGTGCCGTGGGGCGTCTCCCAGAGGGTGATTCCGCCGTAGGCGATCCGGGAGTCGGCCCAGGCTCCGCTGTCCTGGGCGGTGCCCGCGCCGACCTGGTCCATGAACTCGTCGTACCAGCGGACCAGTCGGGCGCGGTCGGCCGCGGTGGCGACCCGCGCGCGGCCGGGAGGGGACGGCTTCGGGGACGTCAACTCGCCCAAGCGGTGGAGGCGTTGGCGTTCGTACAAGTGTGGCTCGGCACCTGTCCGCCGCTGCCACGCCTGCGCGAAGGCGGCCGCGGTGTCGCGGTCGGCGGAGACGCCGGGCAGGTGGTGACCGAGGGAAGCCAGTCTCGCGGCCAGGGCGTCGGCCTCCTCCGCTGTGAGGGAGGTGGGGTAGATCCGGTGCGGGGGCGTGCGGAAGAACACGGCGCGGATCCCGCCGTCCCCCGCGTCCAGCGTGCCGAAGAGGGGATCCGCGTCGCCGTACACGTGCAGGCCCCTGCGCCGCAGGCCGTTGGTCACGGTCAGCGGGACCGTGTGCAGGGCGGGGCGGGAGTGCAGGAAGTCACCGGCGCGGTCGAGGAACGCGTCGAGGTCGTGGGTGAGGTGCCAGTCGTCGGGGCGCATGACTCATCGTCGCGCGCGGGCGCCGGTGACCGCCTCCGGATTACGCCGCGTTCACGGCGTCTCCGGCTCCGGGTCCCTCGCCGTCTTCAGCTCCAACTCCGGCTCCGGGTCCGTCGCCAGGCGTCCGTGCAGATGGACGTCACGGTGCGCGTCCCTGCGGCCCGACTCCCACATCGCGCCGCGCAGTGTCCCCTCGTACGGGAAACCGCACCGCTCGGCGACCCGGCACGACGCGTCGTGGCCGAGCGCGTGGCCCAACTCCAGGCGGTGCAGGCCCGCTTCGTCGAATGCCCAGCGGGCAGCGAGGAGGAGGCAGCGGGTCGCCACCTGCCTGCCGCGGGCCTCAGGAAGGATCCAGTACCCCACGTTGCCCGAGCTCTGGATCCGGTCGATCATGTTCACGGACACCGATCCGAGGATCGTTCCGTCCTCGTCGTCCGTCACGCAGAAGTTCACGCTCGTCCCCGCGGCCGCGTCCGCCACCTTCGCCCGCAGCGACTCCAGCGCGCCGTCGATGTCCGTGACGGTGCGCAGCGGGGTGTTCCACCGCGTGAACTCCGGGTCGAGGTGCCCGCGCAGCCACGCGTCCACGTCGGCGGCGGACTCGGGGTTCCAGAGCCGGAGACGGAGGCCATGGCCGTCGAGTACGGGGGCTGGCGGGGGAGCCGCGTACGGCTGACGTATACGGGTCATCCGTTCATTGAACACCCGGCCGAACGCTCGACATCCGAAGACCCGAGCGCCCGAGGGCCCGAACGCCCGAGAGCCCGAAGACCCGAACGCCCGAGAGCCCGAAGGCCCTACGCACCACCCGCCCGCTCAGGCCCCTGGCCTGAACACCGGCACGCCCTCCCGGAACACGACTTCCAGCGCCAGCCCCGCCCGCAACTCCCCGGGGCCGGCCTCCACCACCTCCGTGGACATCCGCGGTCCCTCCGCCAGGTCGACCACCGCCGCGACGTACGGCGTCCGCTGTCCGAAGGGCGGCAGGTCGTTGCGGTGGACGACGGACCAGGTGTAGAGGGTGGCCAGGCCGCTCGCGTCCTCCCAGGTCACGTCCTCGCTCCAGCAGTGCGGGCAGAACTCCCGGGGGTAGTGGTGGGCCCGCCCGCACGCTCCGCAGCGCCGGATCAGCAGCCGGCCTTCCGCCGCCGCGTCCCAGTACGTGCGGGTGAAGACGTCGGCCTCGGGGACGTCGTAGCGCTGTGCCGTCATGAATCTGACGGTACGTCAGACAATGAGATCCGGGAACCCGGCGCAACCGGCCCGCCGCCTTTCCCCTTCGCGCTTCGCGCACAACCAGGTGGCCTACGTCACAAGCCCCACCCACACCTCCCCCACACGTGATCGATCCGCAACCAATTCCCCTCTTGACCGAGACCCATCAATCGCGCACGTGATTACGCTCGCGCTCATGGAAGACTCCGCACCCCGCCCGGCCCCCCGGACGATCACCACCGCGAACCCGGCCGACCGCCCCGTCTACGTCATCGGCGGCGGCCCCGGCGGTCTCGCCACCGCGTATGCGCTGCGTGCCCAGGGCATACGCGCCGTCGTCGTGGAGAAGGCCGACGGGGTCGGCGCGTCCTGGCGGCGTCACTACGACCGGCTGCATCTGCACACCACCCGCCGTCTCTCCGCCCTGCCGGGGCTGAAGATGCCGCGCCGGTTCGGCCGTTGGGCGGCCCGCGACGACGTGGTGCGATACCTGGAGAAGTACGCCGAGGTCCACGAGCTGGAGATCGTCACCGGCGTCGAGGTCACCCGGGTCGAGCGCACCCCGGACGGCGCCGGCTGGCTGCTGCACGCCACCGGCGGGCGCGAGCTCGTCGGCTCGGCCGTCGTCGTCGCCACCGGCTACAACCACACCCCGCACCTGCCGGACTGGCCCGGCCGCGAGACGTTCACCGGCGACCTCGCGCACGCGTCCGGCTACCGCAGCGGCAAGGAGTACGCCGGCCGGGACGTCCTCGTCGTCGGCGTCGGCAACACCGGCGCCGAGATCGCCGTCGACCTGGTGGAGAGCGGCGCGGCCCGGGTGCGGCTGTCCGTGCGCACGGTCCCGCACATCGTGCGGCGTTCGACGGCCGGGTGGGCCGCGCAGTACACGGCGGTCCTGGTACGGCGGCTGCCGGTCGGCCTCGTCGACCGGCTCGCGCGGCCGATGGCCAGGCTCAGCGTGCCCGACCTGTCGGCGCACGGTCTGCCCCGCCCCGACACGGGCCTCTACTCCCGCGTCAAGGACGGCGCCATCCCGGTGCAGGACGTCGGTCTGATCGACGCCGTCCGCAAGGGCAGGGTGGAGATCGTGGCCGCCGTGGAGAGCTTCGAGGACGGCGGCAAGATCGCGCTCGCCGACGGCGCCCGGATCTCGCCGGAAGCCGTCGTCGCCGCCACCGGATACGTCCGCGCCCTGGAGGGGCTGGTCGGCCATCTCGGCGTCCTCGACGACCGCGGGAGACCCGTGGCCCACGGCGCCCGCACCCCGAAGGACGCTCCCGGCCTGTACTTCACCGGTTTCACCACGCCCATCAGCGGCACGCTCCGCGAGCTGGCGATCGACGCGGAGAAGATCGCGAAGGCCGTCCGTCGGCAACTTCGGTGACCACCCGTTACTCCCGGTAACTCCGGTCATTCCTCTGCCAGTTACACGTGTGTCAGATGTGCCGAGAGCGTTGTGGCATGCCCTCGCCCGGCAGCAGAATGTGAGCCCTGTTCAGCTTTTCCGGACCCGCTTTCCGGATCCGTTTCCCGGATCCGCCTTCCGGATCCACTTCCAGGCTCCACTTCCGGCTCCACCTTCTGACTCCACCCCACCTCTCGCATCTGACGGAGGACGCACGTGGCAAGTGAAAGACAGCACTCCCCCAGCAACGACCCGGGTATGTCCCGCCGCTCCCTGCTGGGCCGCACCGCCGCCGTGGCCGCCGGCGCCACCACCCTCACCGCGACCGCCGCCGCCACCCCGGCGTCCGCGGCCACCACGGCCACCAGCCGGGACGTCGACGTCGTGATCGTCGGCGGCGGACTCGCCGGCCTCACCGCGGCCCGCGATCTGGTCGCCGCCGGGAAGACGGTCACCGTCCTGGAGGCCCGTGACCGCGTCGGCGGCCGGGTCCTGAACCTCGCCCTCGCGAACGGCGGGGTCACCGAGGGCGGCGGCGAGTTCATCGGCCCCACCCAGGACCGCATCAAGGCGCTCGCCGACTCCCTCGGCGTCGCCACCTTCCCCACCTACAACACCGGCAAGAACCTCCTCTACAAGGACGGCAAGAAGACGCCGTACGCCACCGACGGCCTCCTCGGCTCGGTTCCGCCCGTCGACGCGGCCGGGCTCGCCAACGCCGCGATCGTGCAGGCCTCGCTGGACGACATGGCCAAGCAGGTGCCGGTCGACGCGCCCTGGACCGCCGCCAAGGCCGATGAGTGGGACCGGCAGACCTTCGAGTCCTGGCTGCGCGCCAACGCCGTCATCCCGTCGGCGAAGTTCCTCCTGGACGTGGCCTGCACCTCGATCTTCTCGGCCGAACCCCGGGAACTCTCCCTGCTGTTCGTCCTCTTCTACATCGCCGCCGCCGGCAACGAGACGACCCCCGGCACCCTGGAACGCCTCACCGAGACCGCGAACGGCGCCCAGGAACAGCGCTTCGTCGGCGGCTCCCAGCAGGTGCCGATCAAGCTCGCCGCCACGCTCGGCGACCGGGTGGTGCTGAAGGCGCCGGTGCGCACGGTCGCCCGGTCCGGCGGCAAGTACGTGGTGACGGCCGACGGCATCACCGTCACCGCCAAGCGGGTCGTCGTCGCCGTACCCCCGCCGCTGGCCGCCCGCATCACGTACGACCCGCTTCTGCCGGCCGCCCGCGACCAGCTCACCCAGCGCCTGCCGATGGCCTCGGTCGGCAAGGCGATCGCGATCTACGACACCCCGTTCTGGCGGGCCGACGGCCTCAACGGCCAGGTCGTCAGCGACACCGGAGTGGTCAGCTCCACCTTCGACAACTCCCCGCCCGACGCCTCCTACGGCGCGCTGATGGGCTTCATCGAGGCGGACGAGGCGCGGGCGTACGACGCGGCGAGCGAGGCGGAGGTCAGGGCGGCCGTCCTGAAGGACTACGTCACGTACTTCGGCGAGAAAGCGGCCTCCCCCACCTCCTTCGTGCTGCAACGCTGGAACAACGAGGCCTACACCCGCGGCGGCCCCGTCTCCATCGCCGCGCCCGGCGTCCTGACGCAGTACGGTCCGGCGCTGCGTGCGCCCGTCGGCGGGATCCACTGGGCCGGGACGGAGACGTCCCTGCACTGGATGGGCTTCATGGACGGAGCGGTGCGATCGGGCGAGCGGGTGGCGAAGGAGGTGCTGGCGGCGCTGTAGAAGGCGCCGCAGGCAGTACTGCGGCGGTACTTGCGGCGGTGGCGCGGCACTACCGCAGGCTGCGATTCGCGCAGGTCCGTTCCTTTCTGTGTGCACGCCCATTCCTGACATCCCGTCAGTTCTGTAATCTGACAGAGCGTCAGTTACTTGGCGGTCACCCATGACAGGCACTCATGGCAGTCATCCATGACAGTCACACAGGAGCGGGGCGGACCGATGCTTGGATCAACCCACGGCACCCTCACCACCGACTCCCGCCGGGCCCGGGTCATCGCGTGCGGCGAGCAGCCCGGGCCCGCCGTCCACGGCCGGCCGGCCGACGCCGACGACCTCGACGTCAGCGGCCGCCCGCTCTACGCGGCCGTTCCCGACCTGGACCGGTTCTTCCGGCCCGAGTCGGTCGCGGTCGTCGGCGCCTCGGACGCCGAAGGACGCCCGAACACCGGTGTCACCCGGCAGCTGGTGGACTGGGCGGAGCGGGTGGGGGCGCGGCTGCATCCCGTGCACCCCACCCGCGAGAGCGTCTTCGGACTGCCCTGCTTCCCGTCCGTCGCCGAGCTGCCCGAGCAGGTCGACCTGGCGGTGCTGCTGGTCGCCGACCCGCTGCCGGTGATCGAGCAACTCGCCGAGACGAAGGTGAAGTTCGCGGTCGTCTTCGCGTCCGGGTTCGCCGAGACGGGCGAGGAGGGCGCGCTCGCGCAGGAACGCCTCGCGGCGGCGGTCGCCCGGTCCGGCCGGTCCGGTACCGGCCTACGGCTGCTCGGTCCCAACACCAACCTCAACGCCTTCGAACGCTTCCGGGACGACCTCACCGGCCCGTCGATCGCCCTCATCACCCAGTCCGGCCACCAGGGCCGCCCCGTCTTCGCCCTGCAAGAGCTCGGCATCCGCCTCTCCCACTGGGCGCCGACCGGCAACGAGGCCGACCTGGAGACCGCCGACTTCCTCTCCTACTTCGCCGAGCTCCCGGAGGTCGGCGCGATCGCCTGCTACGTGGAGGGCCTGAAGGACGGCCGGTCCTTTCTGCTCGCCGCCGACCGGGCGGCCCGGCGCGGGGTGCCGGTCGTCGCGGTCAAGGTGGGCCGCACCGAGGCGGGCGCCCGCACCGCCGCCTCCCACACCGGCAAGCTGACCGGCGCGGACGACGTCGTCGACGCGGCGATGCGGCAGTACGGCGTGATCCGCGTCGACGGCCTGGACGAACTCCAGGACACCGCAGCCCTGTTGGCGCGGGCCCGCCCGCCGCAGGCGGACGGCGTCGTCGTCTACTCCATCTCGGGCGGCACCGGCGCCCACGCGGCCGACCTGGCGACGGCGGCGGGCCTACAGCTGCCGCCGCTGTCGCCCGCCAAGCAGGCCGAGCTGCACCAGTGGATCCCCGAGTACCTGAACGTGGCGAACCCGGTCGACAACGGCGGCCACCCGGTGGGCGACTGGCGCGGCCGGAAGATCATCGACGCGATCCTCGACGACCCGGCGGTCGGCGTGCTGATCTGCCCGATCACCGGCCCGTTCCCGCCCCTGAGCGACCGCCTGGTCCAGGACCTGGTGGACGCGGCGGAGCGGACGGACAAGCTGGTGTGCGCGGTCTGGGGCTCCCCGGTGGGCACCGAACCCGCCTACCGTGACGTGCTGTTGGGCTCCTCCCGGGTGGCGACCTTCCGCACCCTCGCGGGCTGCATCACCGCCGTCCGCGCCCACCTCGACCACCACCGCTTCGTGAGCGACTACCACTCCCCCTTCGACCAGGCCCCGCGCACCCCGTCGCCGTCGTTCCGCAAGGCGCGGCTGCTGATGCGGCCGGGTGAGCAGCTCAGCGAACACGCGGCGAAGCAACTCCTGCGGGCGTACGGCATCCGGGTCCCGCGCGAGCAGTTGGTGACGAGCGCGGCGGCGGCCGTGCGGGCGGCGGCGCTGGTCGGCTACCCGGTGGTGATGAAGGCGTCCGGCGGACAGATCGCCCACAAGACCGAGCTGGGCCTGGTGAAGATCGGCCTCACCTCGGCCAGCCAAGTCCGCGACGCCTACCGCGAGTTGACCGACATCGCCCGCTACGAGGGCGTGTCCCTGGACGGCGTCCTGGTGTGCCAGATGGTCGAGCGGGGCGTGGAGATGGTCGTCGGCGTGACCCACGACGACCTGTTCGGTCCGACGGTGACGGTCGGTCTCGGCGGCGTCCTGGTGGAGGTCCTGCACGACGTGGCCGTACGCGTCCCGCCCTTCGGCGAGGACCAGGCCCGCGCCATGCTCGCCGAACTGCGTGGGCGGGCCCTCCTGGACGGCGTCCGCGGCCGCCCGCCGTCCGACCTGGACGCCCTCGTCGAGGTCGTCCTGCGCGTCCAGCGCATGGCCCTCGAACTCGGCGAGGACCTGGCCGAGCTCGACATCAACCCGCTGGTGGTACTGCCCTGGGGCCAGGGAGCGGTGGCGTTGGACGCGCTGGCGGTGTGCCGGTGAGGCCCGCCGTCCCGCCCTGGATAGGGAAGAAGACCGACCACCAGGTCACTCACATCACCCTCAACCGCCCCGAGACCCTCAACGCCCTCACCCCCGACATGCGCGACCACCTGATCGACCTCTTCGCGCAGGCCTCGGCCGACCCGGACGTCCGGGCGGTGGTCCTCACCGGCGCCGGCCGCGGCTTCTGCGCGGGAGCCGATCTGCGAGGCGGCTCCCCGGCGGGCGAACGCGTCGCCGGCGACGTGGCCCGCACCATCCGCCTCGGCGCCCAGCGCCTGATCTCCGCCGTCCTGGACTGCGAGAAACCGGTGACAGCGGCGGTCAACGGCACGGCGGCCGGTCTGGGCGCGCATCTCGCGTTCGCCTGCGACCTGGTCCTGGCCGCCGAATCGGCCCGCTTCATCGAGGTGTTCGTCCGCCGCGGCCTGGTCCCCGACGCCGGCGGCGCCTATCTCCTCCCCCGCCTGATCGGCCCCCGGCGCGCGAAGGAGCTGATGTTCTTCGGCGACGCGCTCAGCGCGCCGGACGCCGAACGCCTCGGCCTGGTCAACCGGGTGGTCCCGGACGAGGAGCTGGACAAGACGGCAGCCGAGTGGGCGGCCCGCCTGGCCGCCGGCCCCACCCGCGCCCTGGCCCTCACCAAACACCTGATCAACACGTCCCTCGACACAGACCGCAGCACCGCCTTCACCGCCGAGGCCACCGCCCAGGAGATCAACATGACGACAGCGGACGCCGAAGAGGGACTGGCAAGCTTCGTGGAGCGACGGGCAGCCGAGTTCAGGGGCCGCTGACAGCTACCGGGCGGCGGCCCGCTTCAGAATCCGCAGCTCGCCGTCGTCCGGATCCCCGAAGATCACGAACAGCTCGGGCGCACGATCCGTCCCGCTGACCCTCCAGGTCGTCTCGTCCCCACAGCCGCTGCCCGTGCCACTGCCCGCGCTCAGACGTACGACGACCTGCCCCCGAGTCTCGTACCGGCCTTCCGTCGCATATGTCCAGGTGCCGGCGCCGTCGCACACGGCCATGTCCTCGTCCGACCCGAACTCGCTCTCGGCGGGCATCCTCGCCAACTCGGCGCGTCCGCCCGGCAGGAGCCGCAGTTCCGCCCCGTCGTCGCCGCGCCAGACACCGGCGACCTTCGCGGCGGACAGCTCCGGAGGCTCGTACTCCTCGATCAGGCCGGTGGCGTCGGCCAGTTCCGCGCCCGCGAAGGCGAGCACGAACAGCGCGACGGAGCCCACCCCCGCCCACCACCAGACGCCCCCGGTGCTCCAGGCACTCCAGGTGCTCCGGAGGGTCTTTCGCCGCGTGTACGCCATCGCGAGGACGGGCAGGACTCCGAGCGCCGCGAGCACCAGGGCGACGGCGAGGAACGGCCAGTCCCACAGCAGGCCGGTCACCGCGGCCCACCCCGCCCCGACCAGCACGACACCCAGCAGATGCCGTCCCCAGCGCGGCCACCGGAGCCGGGCCAGGGCGAGGTCGGCGAGGATGACGCCCGGAAGGGTCTGTGTCCAGGCGTGCAGCAGACCCAGCACCGGCAGATACACGGGCGCGAAGAGGAACAGGCAGGCGAGGCCGAAGCCGCCGCCGTAGTCACGGCCGTAGGCGTCGGCGGCCAGGCTGTGGAACCACCACAGGAGAAAGGCGGCCGGGAGCTATGCCGCCCCGGCCGCGATGGCGGCGACCACCTCGGGTTCCGCCCGCTTCCACCCCGTGTTCGTACGCCCGTTCCCCCACCCCATGCCCGCAGCGTACGCAAGCGCACCGCCGGGTCCTCCCGCGCCCCGCACCCCTTCCCATCTGACATGCCGTCAGCTTCAATGGGGAGTGTGATGGGACATGCGGGGATGGCGGCAGCCGCCGTTCGTTACCTGAGGGCGGGGCCGGTCGAGGCGTTGCCCCGGCCCGAACTGCGTTGCGTCCGGGAGGATGAGCGGGCGCCGGTCGATCCGGGTGAGTTCCGGCGCGTGCTGGGAAGCTTCGCTTCGGGCGTGACGGTGGTGACGGCGCCTGCCGCGGAGGGTGAGGACGGGCCCGCGGGCTTCGCCTGCCAGTCGTTCTCCTCGCTCTCCCTCGATCCGCCCCTCGTCGCGTTCATGGTGGGGCGGACGTCCACGACCTGGCCGCGCATCGCCCGCGCGGGCGCCTTCTGCGTCAACGTGCTGAGCGCGGCGCAGGGCCCGTTGTGCCGTGCCTTCGCGAGGAGCGGCACCGACAAGTTCGCGGGCGTCGACCACGACGCCGCCCCCGTGTCGGGCGCCCCCCGCCTCGCCGGCACCCTCGCCTGGATCGACTGCGCGATCCACGCCGTCCACACAGGCGGCGACCACCTCATCGTCGTCGGCCGGGTGAACGCCCTGGGCGCGGGCGACGGCACGGACGAGCAGCCGCTGCTGTTCCACAAGGGCCGGTTCCTCTGACCGCTCCGCCGCCCCTCGGCGTCAGCGCACGTACTCGATGATCTGCATCATGCCTTCGTCCCCGTGCTCGATGTGATGGCAGTGCAGCATGGCGCGGCCGGTGAAGTCCTGGGCGCACAGCAGGAAGGTGATCGTGCCCTCCGGTGGGACGTCGACGGTGTCGTGCCAGACAGGTGTGGCCAGGCGGCGGTTGTCGACGGCGGTGACGAGAAAGTGGTTGGTGTGCAGGTGGAAGGGGTGATGGCCGTGACCGCGACTATGGGAGTCGTTGGTGACCGTCCACTGCTCGACCTCGCCCAGGCGGATGCGCTGGTTGACGTAGTCGGGTGAGAAACGGCCCCAGGCGAGATCGCGTCGGCCGGCCTCGGGGTCGGCGGGCGGGGTCTCGCCGTCGCCCAGAATGCGGTAGGCGTTCGGGAAGGGGCCCGGAAAGACGTCCTCGTCGGTGCGGAAGATCAGGGTGCGGTTGCGGGTCGGCTCGGGCATGTCGGTGGGTCGGCCGGGCAGGCTTTTCGGCAGCGGCATCGGTTTGGGGCGGGCTTCGCCGGTGACGACGAGCGTCAGCAGCGGCCCGGAGGCGCCGCCGCCGGTCAACCTGTAGGTGCCGGGCTTGCCGCCGCGGATCAGCAGATCGGTTCGCCCGCCCATCGGCAGGGTCAGTCCGGTGGTGGTGACGGGGTTCATGAAGGTGATGCCGTCGCAGGCGATCTGGTGCATCTCGTGCCCGCTCAGGCTCAGGAAGTGAGCGCTGACCGGCCCGGCGTTGACGACCCTCCAGCGTTGGACCTCCCCCGGGGCGATGGTCAGCACGGGGTTCAGTGCGCCGTTGACGAGGAAGGTCGAGGGGGTGTCGTCACAGGTGGCCTGCGACGTCAGATCCGGCACCCGTCCGGCGGACACCTTGAGTTCGCTGATACAGACGACGACGTCCTTGGCGGCGGCGATCTCGGGCACCTGGTCGATGTCGCCCTCGACGATGATCACGCCGCTCATGCCGCTGAGCAGTTGGGTCGCGGTGGATCCATGATGATGGGGGTGGTACCAGAACGTACCGGCCGGATGCCCCTCCGGGACGTTGATGACGGTGCGGTAGGTCGTGGTGTCGCCGGGCGTCTCGGCGGGCTCGAAGGCACGGAAGACGTTGTCGGCGTCACCGGTGGGGTCCACCTCCAACCCGTGCGTGTGCAGGTTGAAGGTGTTGAAGTGATGCGGGATGTTGGCGTCGTCCTCGTGCGGCCCGGTGTTCGGCGGCAACGCGTTGACCTGCGTGATCTCGAGCGAGTCGCCCGGGCGCACCCGTAGCGTCGGCCCCGGGACCGACCCTTCGTAGGTGCGCGTGAGCACCTTGCCGACCCCGGGAATCTTCAGCTCGGTGAACCGGACGGTCAACCGGGTCGTCAGCCTCCCCGTGGACGGCGACGTCCTGCGCATCGCCGGCTGCGGAAAGGGGACGGCGGCAGCCTGCCCCGCCGCCGCCGCGTGCGGCGCCGCCGCCGCGGGCGACCCCGTCACCGCGCCGGTCACGGTCGCCCCGGCGGCGGCGACCGTCAGGCCCTTCAACACACCACGACGGTCCAGAGAAGTCATGAATCGCCTCCACGGGCAACAGACGGGCAGCACAGCCGTACGTCACGGAATGTAGCCATATGATACGTGGAGTAGTCGTCCAGACGCGGTGCTTGCGCTCGCGTCGGCGAGCCGGGACGGTCAGTAGGCCGCCCGCGGGGGTTGACGGGCCGCCCGCTCGTCGAAGTCCTCGCGAGCCGCCCGGATGGCGTCGATGTTGGTCTGCGACCAGTCGGTGATGCTCTGGATCAGTCCGCCCACCTCCCGCCCGAGCCCGGTGAGCCGGTACTCCACGCACGGCGGCACGGTCGGGTACACGCTGCGCGTCAGCAGGCCCTCGCGCTCCAGCGAGCGCAGGGTCTGGGTCAGCATCTTCGGTGTCACGCCGTCCAGCCGCCGGCGCAGTTCGGCGAACCGCATGGGCCGGCCGTCCTCCAGTGCCACCAGCACCAGCATGGTCCACTTGCCCGCGATCAACTCCAGCACGGCGCGGGTGGGGCAGTCGCGGAGAAAGACGTCCACGCCACCGTGTTTCCTCAGGTCGAAGCCGGTATCCATGAAGAACCTCGATATCAGACAAGTGCCTTCTTCCGCGCGGACATCGCACAGGCCGACGATGGGACGTATCGCACCCCGCCGACGAGGAGTCCTGATGTCCGCCCGTATGCACGCCATCGTCCAGTCCGCGTTCGGCGGCCCCGAGGTGCTCGTCCACACCGAGACCGACGTGCCGGAACCCGGCCCCGGCGAGGTGCTGCTGCGGGTCGCCGGCGCCGGGGTCAACCCGGGCGACGCGGTCCTCAGGGCCGGCGGCGTGCCCGGGCTGGTCACCCTGCCGTGGACGCCGGGCAACGACGTGTCCGGCGTCGTCGAGCGGGTCGGCGAGGGCGTGACACGGTTCGCGCCGGGCGACGAGGTGTACGGCATGCTCGCGGTCACCGGGCGCGGCGCGTACGCCGAGTTCACCGCCGTACCGGCCGACGCGCTGGCGGCCGCGCCGAAGAACCTCGACCTGGTGCACGCCGGGGCCGTACCCCTCGTCGCGTTCACCGCCTGGCAGGCGCTGACCGTGCTGGCGCGGGTCCGGCCCGGCGACCGGGTGCTGATCCATGCGGCGGCGGGCGGCGTCGGCCATGTCGCGGTGCAACTCGCCAAGGAGCTCGGAGCCCATGTCATCGGCACCGCGCGGGCGGCCAACCACGACTTCCTGCGCAAACTGGGCGCCGACGAACTGATCGACTACACCGCCACCGACTTCCGGACCGCCGTCGCCCCCGTGGACGTCGTCCTGGACCTGGTCGGCGGTGCGTACGGGCCCCGTTCCCTCGACGTGCTCCGGCCGGGCGGCCTGCTCATCGGCGCGTCGATCGACCCGGGAACGGACGAACAGCAGGCCGCCACCCGCGGTCTGCGCTACGTCTGGGTCACCGCCGAGCCCTCCGGCGAGGTCCTGGAACAGATCACCGACCGCATCGAAGCGGGCCGCCTCCAGATCACCGTCGACCGCGTATACCCCCTGACCGAAGCCACCGCGGCCCACCACGCGATAGAGGAAAAGCGCACCACCGGAAAAATCATCCTCGCCCCATGACAACCCAAGCCGCCCCCACGGCGGCGACGACAGCCGCGGGCGGCGCACGGGCACGGCTGGAGCGGGACCGGGCGGGGCGGGATCGGGCAGCGTCGCGGTCGGGCGAGGCGAGACCGGGCAGCGTCGCGGTCGGGCGAGGCGAGGCCGGGCAGCGTCGCGGTCGGGCGGGGCGGGACCGGGCAGCGTCGCGGTCGGGCACGGCGAGACCGGGTAGGGCGAGGCCGGGCAGGGCGAGACCGGGCAGGGCGAGACCGGGCAGCGTCGCGGTCGGGTAGGGCGAGACCGGGCGGGGCGAGACCGGGCAGGGCGAGACCCGGCAGCGTCGCGGTCGGGCGGGGCGAGACCGGGCAGGGCGAGACCCGGCAGCGTCGCGGTCGGGCGGGGCGAGGCCGGGCAGGGCGGGGCGAGGCCGGGCAGGGCGGGACCGGGGGGCGGTCTCAGGACGGTGTCGGGGCGGTGAGCGGGGCGGTGAGCGGGGCGGTGAGCGGGGCGCGGCGCCGGATGACCAGTGCCATCAGCGCCGCCGCCGCGCACAACGCGCCCGACGCGTACCAGACCACGTCGTACGAGCCGAAGGCGTCCCGCGCCAACCCGCCCAGGAAGGCGACCAGGGCCGCGCCGATCTGGTGGGAGGCGAGGACCCAGCCGAAGACGATCGCGCTGTCGTCGCCGTAGTGCTCGCGGCACAGGGCCAGGGTGGGCGGGACGGTGGCAACCCAGTCGAGGCCGTAGAAGACGATGAAGAAGATCATCGGCGGGCGCACGGAGGGGTCCAGCAGCATCGGCAGGAAGAGCAGCGAGAGGCCGCGCAGCGCGTAGTACACCGCCAGCAGCCGGCGCGGCTCGAAGCGGTCCGTGAACCAGCCGGAGGCGATCGTGCCGACCACGTCGAAGACGCCGATCACCGCGAGGAGCGAGGCCGCTGTCGTGACCGGCATGCCGTGGTCGTGGGCCGCCGGGACGAAGTGGGTCTGGATCAGGCCGTTCGTCGAGGCTCCGCAGATCGCGAAGGTACCGGCCAGCAGCCAGAACGGCCCCGTGCGGACCGCCGAGAAGAGCACCCGCAGCGTGCGTCGCGCGGCGCCCTGCACCGGGGACGGCTTCGGCACGAACTCCTGTGCCCCGTACGGCTTCTGGCCGACATCGGCCGGGTGGTCCCGCAGCAGCAGCCACACGAAGGGGACGACGGCGAGCGCGGCCAGCGCCACCGTCACGGCCGCCGGACGCCAGTCGTAGCGCGTGACCATCCACGACAGCAACGGCAGGAAGATCAGCTGGCCGGAGGCGGAGGCCGCGGTCAGGATGCCGCTGACCAGGCCCCGGCGTGCTGTGAACCAGCGCTCGGTGACCGTCGCCGCGAAGGCCAGCGCCATCGAGCCCGAGCCCAGACCCACCAACAGGCCCCAGTACAGCAGCAGTTGCCAGGCCGCCGTCATCCACACGGTCAGAAGCGAACCGACCGCGATCACGGTCAGGGCCACGGCGACCACCCGACGGATGCCGAAACGATCCATCAGCGCCGCCGCGAACGGGGCCGTAAGGCCGTACAACGCCAGGTTGATCGAGACCGCCGCGCCGATCGTGCCGCGCGACCAGCCGAAATCCTCGTGCAGCGGATCGATGAGCAGCCCCGGAAGCGACCGGAAGGCGGCCGCACCGATGATCGTGACGAAGGTGACGGCGGCGACGAACCAGGCGCGATGGACGCGGATACGGGACGGCTGCTTCCGCCCGAGCCCCGCGGGGGCCGCGGGCGCCTCGGGGGCCTCGGGGGCTGACGGGGCTTCAGAGGCTCCGGGCGCTTCAGGAGCTTCAGAGGCTCGGGGCGCTTCAGAGGCTCCGGAGGCTTCAGGGGCTTCGGCTGTCTGGGTCACGTCACACAGCATCCGATGTCCGTCTTCTCCCAACGAGTGGCCCGAGCGACAGCATTCGCTAGGATCGGGCCATGCGTCGTCCCACGGAGCACGGCTTCCGCCCCCACCGCGTCGTCGTCCTCGCCCTCGACGGCCTCCTCCCCTTCGAGCTGGGCATCCCGCACCGCATCTTCGGCCGTCCCAAGGACGCCGAGGGACGGCACCTGTACGAGGTCGTCACCTGCTCCATCCGGCCACCGGGACCCGTCGAGACGGACGCCGACTTCGCGATCATGGTCGCGAACGGCCCCGAGACCCTGGCCGCCGCCGACACCGTGATCGTCCCGGCCAGCTACGAACTCGGCCCGGTCTTCGAGGAGGGCGTGCTGACCGACGACCTCGCCGCCGCCCTCGCCCACATCCGGCCCGGCACCCGCCTCGCCTCCATCTGCACCGGCGTGTACGTCCTGGCCGCCGCCGGCTTCCTCGACGGCCGCCCCGCCACCACGCACTGGGCCGACTCCGACCGCCTCCAGCAGCTCTTCCCGCAGATCGACGTCGACCCGGACGTCCTGTTCATCGACGACGGCGACGTCCTCACCTCCGCCGGCGTCGCCGCCGGCATCGACCTGTGCCTGCACATGGTGCGCCGCGACCACGGCACCGCCGTCGCCAACGACGTCGCCCGCCGTACGGTCGTACCGCCGTACCGCGACGGCGGCCAGGCGCAGTACATCGAGCGCCCCGTGCCCGATCCGCAGACGGCGACCACGACCGCCGCCCGCGCGTGGGCGCTGGGCCGCCTCCATGAGCCGATCCAGCTGCGCGACATGGCCGAACAGGAGGCCATGTCCGTGCGGACCTTCACGCGCCGCTTCCGCGAAGAGGTCGGGATCAGCCCCGGCCAGTGGCTCACCCAGCAGCGCGTCGAACGGGCCCGGCACCTGCTGGAGTCCAGCGACCTGTCCGTCGACCAGATCGCCCGGGACGCCGGTTTCGGCACCGCCCAGTCGATGCGCCAGCACCTACAGGCGGCCCTCGGGGTCACTCCGACCACGTACCGCCGCACCTTCCGAACCGGAGTCGACGGCCCGGGAGTCGGCACGACCGGGCGCAACTGGAGCAACGGAACCAGCGGACCCAGCGGACCCAGCGGACCCAGCGGAAACGGCAGCAGCAGAAGCGGCCGAGCCGTCGGAACCGGCGGGAGCGGCAGAACCGGCGGAGGCGGCGGGGGCGGCGAAGGCCGCGGCGGGATCGGCACCCTGCGCTGAACGGTCGGCGTGCCGTGTCTCGCCCCACCAGCCGAGCGCGGTCAGCGCCAGGGTCAGAACCACCCCGGCCAGGATCGCGGTCGACGGCGCCACCACCTGGAGCAGGGCGCCGGCAAGCGACCCCGTCGCCGCGTAACCCGCCCCCGCCGCCGCGTACATGACGGAGTAGCCCGCGGCCAGGGCACCCGGCGGCAGGGCCTCGCGCAGGGAGAGGTTGCGGGTGAGCATCGCGCCCGTCTGGAGCGTGCCGCCCACGGCCAGCGCCGCCGCGATCCCGACCGCGCCCGGTATCAACGCGGCGAGGGTCACACAGACCGACGTCCCCGCCATCAGCACCACACTGCGGGTGCGCAGCAGCCCCGGCCACGTCCGCAGCCCGTAGACGAACCCGCCGAGCCCCCCGCCCACCGCCATCCCGGTCAGCAAGGGCCCGGACCAGCCCACCCCCACCCCCCGCTGTTCAAGCAACGCCGGCAGGACAAGCTCGGCCAGCCCGAGCAGGGTCAGACTCGCCGCGCCCGTGACATACACCGGCCAGGCCCCGGCCAGCACCCGCAGTCGCGCCCCGCCACCGCCGGTGTGGTCCGCACCCCAGGCGGCCGGCAGAAACCACAGGCCCGCGACCGACGACGCCATCAGGGCGGCGGCCAGCAGCAACGGGACGCGCGGCGCGACGCCGAGGGCCAGCCCGGCGACCGCAGCCGGCGAGGCGGCCCACACACCGGCCGTCAGCATCGACTCGACCGACAGCGCCTGCGCCGCCGACCGCTCCGGGACCAACGCGGTGAGCAGCGTGCGCAGCCCGCCGGTGGCGGCGGCCGGAGCGGCCCCGGCCACGAGCGCGAACCCACCGAGAACAGCGGGATGCGCGCCCGGTAAGCCCCCCAGTCCCGCGAACCCGACGGCCCCGCACCCAAGCCCGACGGCCAGATGAACCCGGGCCCGCTCATGCCGCAGCCGCATCCCGAGAACCGGAGCGCCCACGATCTCGCCGATGACATACGCCGCCGCGAGCATCGCGCCCAGCGAGTAGCCGCCGGACCGCTCGCGCACCAGGAACACCAGGGCCAACGGGGCCATGGCAACCGGCATACGAGCGCCGACGGCGGTACAGGCCCAGATCAACACCTGTCGGGAGACGACATCGCGGTAACTCATGAACCGACCGTAGGCGGTATCCCTGACACGGCCCACGGGTTTCCCGACCCTGTGGACAACCCCGCCGGGGCGAGTACCGGCGCGACGGCCTCTTGTCCTTCGAAGACCGTTACCCGCCTGCGCCGCCCATCAGAGCGTCGGCAGCTGGTCGTACATCCGGAAGGTGTAGGTCGCGTCGTACGCCATCAGATTCTCGCTCGACGCCGGCAGGCCGAGCCGCCGGTTGAGTGGCACTGTCAGCAGCCCGCAGCCTTCAGCGGCGGGGGCGACGAAGGCGTCATCGTACGCCGAGAACTTGATCACCGGCGGATCCTGTGAGACCCACTGCGAAGGGCCCGACCGCTTCAGCTGAAAGTCGACCGGCGCGCTCGCCCCGATGATGCATCCCGGTGGCAGCAGCGGGCTCAGCAGCCGGAAGCGCAGGCTGAACTGCCCGGTATAGAAGTCGGATCGGCCACCGTACTCCGGCTTGATCGCCAATCGAGGCTGCCGCGAGTGCTCACCGGCCGCACTGCCTGTCAGTCCGCCTGGAACGGCGGTCGCTGCACCGTGCATCGCACCCCAAACTTGCCCATCGCTACCGTCCGGCATGGGCCCCTCGGCATGCGTCATGGTGATCGGAGCGAGAGTCACGCTGATCTTGCCCATCGTCAACTTCGGTGCCGCAGTGTGCACTTCACATCTCCAGCGGGCGGGGTCGACCCCGGTGGGGAGGGCCGGGCAGTCGCTGAAATCGACCGCGGACGGGGCCGCGGCGGCACTCGGCTCGGCGTACGCAGGACTCGGCGTGTACACGCCCGCAAGACCTGCCAGGGCAGCGGCGCCGGCGAGGGTGACCGCGACGCGGCGGGCGAGAGACGGGCGGGGACCATCGGCAGTGTTCGACATGATCAACAGTGTGCTGGCCATGACCGGCCACCCGCTATCAGTGACTCCCCTGCCGCACCCCTGAACCGACCCTGATGACTCGTCAGGGTCCACCCGGACGGACGGTCGAACGGGACAGCCGTCCGAACGCCAGAACGCCAGAACGTCAGAACGTCAGCACCCCCCGCGCCACCCGCCCCGCCTCCGCGTCCGCCGCCGCCTTCTCGAAGTCCTCGACCGGATAGGTCTGCGTCACGAGTTCGTCGAGCAGCAGTCGGCCCTCGCGGTACAGCTCGGCGTAGAGGGCCACGTCCCGCTGGGGCCGTGAGGCACCGTAGCGGCAGCCCAGGATCGACTTGTCCAGGAACAGCGAGGAGACGAGGAAGGACGCCTCGGCGGTCGCGGGCGGCACCCCGAGCAGCACCGCCTGCCCGCGCCGGTCGAGCAGGTCGATCGCAGCCCGGATCAGCTCGACCCGTCCGACGCACTCGAAGACATGGTCCGCACCCGTCGGCAGCAGATCCCGCACGCCCGCCGCAGACGTCAGGAAGTCGGTCGCCCCGAACTGCCGCGCGACCGCCTCCTTCGCCGGATTGGAGTCCACCGCGACGATCCGCAGCGCCCCCGCGATCCGCGCCCCCTGCAGCACGTTGAGCCCGATCCCGCCCGTCCCGATGACGACGACGCTCTCCCCGTGCCCCACCCGCGCGCGGTTGAGCACGGCTCCGACGCCGGTCAGCACCCCGCATCCGATGAGCGCGGCCGACGTCAGCGGGATGTCCTTGGGGATGCGCACCGCCTGCACGGCCTTGACGACGGTCCGCTCGGCGAACGCGGAGTTGGCCGCGAACTGGTACACCGGACTCCCCGCGCGCGTGAACGGCTTCTGCGGGCGTCCGATGGCCTGTCGGCACATGGTCGGCCGACCGCGGTCGCACTCCGCGCAGGCACCGCAGTTGGCGAGCGTGGACAGCGCGACATGGTCCCCGGGGACGACATGTATGACGCCCGCGCCGACCGTCTCCACCACGCCCGCGCCCTCATGCCCGAGGACGACGGGAGCAGGGAAGGGAATCGTCCCGTCGACGACCGACAGGTCGCTGTGGCACAGCCCCGCCGCCGAGATCGCGACCAGCACCTCGCCCGGCCCCGGATCCCGCACCTGAAGATCGTCGACGACCTCGGCCCGCTTCCCGTCGAACACCACGCCTCGCATCAGACGACCCCCTTGCGCTCTCTGGGCAGGCCGAGCACCCGCTCGGCGATGATCGTGCGCTGGATCTGGTCCGAGCCGCCGTAGATCGTGTCGGCCCGGGAGAACAGGAACAGGTACTGCTCGTCGTCGAGTTCGTACGGCGAGGACGGCGACCAGTCCACCGGTCCGACGCCCGCCGCCGCCCCCCGTACCTGCACCGCCACCTCCCCCAGCCGCTGATGCCAGCCCGCCCACAGCAGCTTGGCCACGCTCGGCGCGCCCGGCCCGCCGGAGCCCCCCAGCGTCCGCAACGCGTTCCACCGCATGGTGCGCAGCTCGGCCCACAGCCGCACCAGCCGATCGCGTACGACGGGGTCGTCGGCCGCACCCGTCTCGACGGCCGTACGCACCACCCGCCCCAACTCCTCGGCGAAGCCGATCTGCTGGGCGAGGGTCGACACCCCGCGCTCGAAGCCGAGGAGACCCATCGCGACCCGCCAGCCGTCGCCCTGCGCGCCCACGACGTGTTCCACGCGCGCGTGCGCCCCCTCGAAGAAGACCTCGTTGAACTCGCTGGTCCCGGTCAGCTGCCGAATGGGCCGCACCTCGATCCGCCCCGGCTGGTCCATGGGCACGAGAAGGAAACTCAGCCCGCGATGACGGGTGGACTCCGGGTCGGTCCGCGCCAGCACGAAGCACCAGTCGGCCTCATGGGCGAGCGAGGTCCAGATCTTCTGCCCGGTGACGCGATACGACCGCCCGTCGGGGGCGAGTTCGGCTTTCGTACGGACTCCGGCGAGGTCCGACCCGGCGCCCGGCTCGCTGTACCCCTGGCACCACAGCTCGGCGCCGGCGGCGATGGGCGGCAGGAAGCGCGCCTTCTGCTCCGCCGTGCCGTGCGCGAGGAGGGTCGGCGCGAGCAGGTTCTCCCCGATGTGCCCGGAGCGGGGCGGGGCCCCCGAGCGGGCGTACTCCTCGGCCCAGGCGACCTGATGCGTAAGACTCCCGCTGCGATTCCCGTACCCGCCTTCCCCCCACCCGAGGCCGATCCATCCGGCCGCACCGAGGGTGCGTTCCCAGGAGCGCCGGTCGCCCGCGGGCGGGGTGCTCGCCTTGAGCCAGGCACGCGCTTCGGCACGGAACGCCTCGTCCTCGGCGGTGAATCCAAAGTTCACGGAGCTCTCCTCTCGGCGCTGGTCGCGACGATCACCCCAGGGGCGCGGGACTGTACCGATGTGCGGCTCCGCCGCGTGGGCGCGACCAGCCGCGACCAGTCGCGACCGGCCCGCAGTCGCCGGACGGCACATTCCCCGAGCTACTGGGCGTTCGGCCGGCTCCCCTCCCGCGCGGCCCGGGCCATCTCCTCCAACCGCTCCAGCATCGGCATCGGATCGACCCCGACGGTCCCCGGCAGCACCTCCGCGATCCGCTCCGGCGACCACGCCCCCTCCGCATACGCCGCACGCAGTTCCCGCGGCTGCGCCCACACCGCGATCTTCGGCCCGGCCACCGTGTAGACCTGCCCCGTCACGCCCGCGTCCCGAGCCCGGTCCGACAGCAGGTACACCACGAACGCGGCCACGTCCTCCGGCTCCCCGATCTCCGTCAACTCCATGGGCACCCCCGCGGACATCCGCGTCCGCGCGACCGGAGCGACCGCGTTCGCGGTCACCCCGTACCGGTGCAGGCCGAGCGCGGCGCTCCGTACGAGCGAGATGATCCCGCCCTTGGCCGCGCTGTAGTTGGCCTGGGACACCGAGCCCTGGTGGTTGCCGCTGGTGAACCCGATCAACGTGCCCGCGCGCTGCCCCCGCATCACCGCCGACGCCGCCCGGAACACGGTGAACGTGCCCTTCAGATGGGTGGCGACGACCGGGTCCCACTCCTCCTCGGACATGTTGAACAGCATCCGCTCGCGCAGGATCCCGGCCACGCACACGACCCCGTCGAGCCGCCCGTACGACGTCAGCGCGGTGTCGACGACCCGCTGTCCGCCCGCCATCGTCGAGATGTCGTCGGCGACGGCGACCGCCTCGCCGCCCGCCGCCTCGATCTCCTTGACGACTGACTCGGCGACCTCGCTCGTGGGCGCGGCACCGTCCACACCCACGCCGTAGTCGTTGACGACGACCCGCGCGCCCTGCGTTGCCGCCGCGAGCGCCACCGCCCGTCCGATGCCACGCCCTGCCCCCGTGACGGCGACGACCTTGCCGGCCAAGAAGTTCCCCACGCCCGGCCCCCTCCCACAGTTTCTGACGGACCGTTAGATTTGGGTTGCGAGGTACAGGTTGACCCGTCAGTCGGTCGGGGACAAGCCCCGGGGAGGCATGGAATGACACTGCCGGTCGAGTTCCACGACATCGCGAAGCGCGTCAACAACTGGGGGCGCTGGGGGGCCGACGACGAGATCGGCACGCTGAACCTCGTCACCGACGACGTCGTCCGCGCGGCCGTCGCCGAGGTCCGCACCGGCCGCCGCGTCCCGCTCGCGCTGCCCCTGCGGGAGGACGGCGTGCAGAGCGGGCTGATCCCGGGCCGGGTCAACCCCCTGCACGCCATGGTGCAGATCAACCAGGAGATCTTCGGGCCGGGCACGGTGGCGTGCTCGGACGACGCCGTGACGATGGGCCTTCAGGCGGGCACCCACTGGGACGCGCTGACGCACGTCTCGCACTCGGGGAAGCTCTACAACGGCCGTCCTGCCACCACCGTCACCGCGCACGGCGGGGCCGAGTTCAGCGGCATCGACAAGGCGCGGCACGTCGTCTCGCGCGGGGTGCTGCTCGACGTGGCACGCGCGCGTGGCGTCGACCGGCTGGCGGGCGGGCACGCGGTCACCCCGGAGGACCTGGAGGCGGCCGAGGAACTGGGCGGCACGCGCGTGCGTGCGGGCGACATCGTGCTCGTACGGACCGGGCAGGTCCAGGTCTATCTGGCCGGCGACAAGCAGGGGTACGGCTTCCCCTCGCCGGGGTTGTCGGTCCGCACCCCGGAGTGGTTCCACGCGCGCGATGTGGCCGCCGTCGCCAACGACACCCTGACCTTCGAGATCTTCCCGCCCGAGATCGACGATCTGTGGCTGCCCGTGCACGCGCTCCACCTCGTGGAGATGGGGATGCTGCAGGGCCAGAACTGGAATCTCGAAGAGTTGTCCACAGCCTGTGGACAAACCGGCCGGTACGCGTTCCTGCTGTCGGCCATGCCCGAGCCGTTCGTCGGCGGGACGGGAACTCCGGTGGCCCCGGTAGCCGTTCTCTGAACACCACAAACGCCACGAACGCCGCGAACGCCACGCCACGCCACGAGCACTCGAACCCTCAACCCCCGACCCGCGAACCCCGTCCCCCGGACCCCCGACCCTCACAGTCCCCGACATCCACGTACAACGTCGGCTGGCGGCGCGCAGCTGCCCGCCCCGAGCACGGCACCGCGCACCGCCATCCGACTCGGCGTACCCCCCACTCTCGGCTTCCCTCGAGCGGGGGCCCCATCGACTCCCCTCGGCCCTGAGGGAACCGACGCCGAATCGCGACCCACACTCGGCGAGGGCCTCCGTCACCGAAGCCCTCGTCGTCCCCTCACGGCGAATCGCTGACCACAAGCGTGATCAAACGGACACGTCACGTCAACACCCGAACGGAGATTTATTACTTACGCCCCATTTGCGATGACCGCGCACGGAAGCACAACCAGGCGCACCGACCCATGACCGCCAAGGCCGACAGCGCTTTCTGCGCCCGTGCTCCACAACCTGCCGAACCTCCCGCGCCGTGCGCCCATCAGGAGGGAGGACCCCGAGGAACACCCGGGCCGCTCAGACCACCTCGAAGGCGAACCCTTCGCAGGCCGACTCCTGGCCGGCCGCGCTCCCGCACTCCGTCGCGTCCCCGTGGCCCACCGCGTTCCCGTGGCCCACCGCGGCCCCGTGGCCCACCGCGGCCTCGTCGGACCCGGCGCAGCGGTCCAGTTCGCACCAGATCCGCTTGCCCGCGCCCTCGACGCTCCACCCCCAGCGGTCCGCCAGGCCGTCCACGAGGGCCAGGCCGCGGCCGCCGGTCGCGTCGTCACCGGCACACCGGGGCACGGGGGCCCGGTCGCTGGTGTCGGCCACCTCCAGGCGGACGATGGACGGTTCGGCCGGGTCGTCGGCCGCCTCGCCCTCCGACACGGACGGCAGGGACAGCCGCAGCACGGCCGGACAGCCGGTGTGCACCACGGCGTTGGTGACCAGTTCGGAGACGAGCAGGATCAGCGTCTCGGCGAGCGGCTCCTCGTCCCCTATCCCGGACCCGACAAGACGCGAACGGGCCCACCTCCGGGCGCGCCCCACCTCGGCGGGGTCGGGCCGGATCTCCAGCTGCACCTTAAGCACCTGCACCGCTCACACCATCCGAACCGGCGGACACATGGCCGTGCGCCACGCAAGCCACGCGAGCCGCGTGAGCACCATGACGACGGGGGCCACGATCGTAGCCATTTTCTGCATGGCCAGAACAACAGCCAGAGGCAGGGTGACGGAACGTGAATCCCTTACGAGACAGCTTGGTTGACGTACAGTCACCTCAACAAGCGCTTCGGGCATATTCCAGCGCGAAGGAGTACCCGTGCGGCATACTGTGCGACGCTCGTCGCGGGGAGTCGAACAGGCGGGGGCCAATTGCCCGTCCGCCCAGCAAGTGGCGGCGCGCACCGCCGAATCCGGCACCGCCCCAGGGGCACCGCCGGCATGGCTCATGCTCGGAACCACTCGCATCCCACAGAAGGTACCGGAGCGACGCTCCGACTCCGGGCCGTGACGGGTCACGCATCGGACACAACCCGATATCAACGCTCCGTGATTCCGGTATGCCACAATCCGCGACATCCGTACGACCGTCCGACCGGCCCCCCGGCCGTCACCGCAGGCAGCAGGCGTCGTACGCGGTCAACGACCCACCCCTGACAGCAGGTCATCCGCGAGCAGTTCCTCACTCTCCGTAGCGGATCCCGCACGTCGGGTGCGCACCCAGGCCCGCTTGAGCAGCAGATGTACGTCCGACTCCCAGGTGAAACCCATGCCGCCGTGCACCTGGAGGCAGTCGCGCGCACCGCGCACGGCGGCCTCGTCGGCGAGGAGTCGGGCCGCCGCGATGTCGGCCGGGTCGGCGGTGACGGCGGCCGCGTAGAGCGCCGCGCGGGCCACCTCGACCCGCACCAGCAGCTCCGCGCACAGATGCTTGACCGCCTGGAAGGCCCCGATCGGCTGTCCGAACTGCTCACGCGCCCGGGCGTGTTGCACGGCCAGCTCGCACGCGCGCGTGGCCGTGCCGACCTGCTCCGCGGCGGTGAGGAGGACGGCGACGGGGTCCACGGCGACCGATGCACCCGCGCCGCCCGCCTTGACCCGGTGCAGCGGCGTCAGCGGGTCCACCGACCGCACCCGCACGGCCCCCTCGACGTCCTTCACGCCCTTGAGGCCCTTGAGGCCCGTGAGACCCGTGAGGCTCTCAAGATCCTTGAAGTCGCCGGCTCCCCGGGCTCCCCCGACTCCCCCGGCGTCCCCAGCACCCCCGCTGCCCCCGCCACCCCCGCCACCCCCGCCACCCCCGCCACCCCCGCCACCCGCAAGGACGACGTCCGCCTCCGTCAGCCACTCCACCATCCCGCCGCCGTCCACCGCCGCGACGACTGCCTCCCCCTCGGCCGCGCCGGGCACGTGTCCTGCCGCGAGGTGGGTGGCGATCAGCGGGCCGGGGAGCAGGGCTCGGCCCGCCTCCTCGAACGCCAACACCGCTTCGGGGAGGCCCAGTCCGACCCCGCCGTCCGCCTCGGGCAGCCGCAGTGCGAAGAACCCGGCCGCCCCCAGCTCCCGCCACAGCGCCCGGTCCAGCCGCCCCGGCCGGTCCACGGCGGCCCGCAGCGCCGTACGGTCGAAGCGGCGCGCAAGCAGCCCCCGTACGCCGTCCCGCAGCGCTCGCTGATCTTCCGTCAGTTGGAAACGCATGGCAGAGAGTTCACCGCCCCTTCGGCAGCCCCAGGATCCGTTCGGCCACGATGTTGCGCTGGATCTGCGAGGTGCCGGCCGCGATGGTGTACGACAGCGAGGAGAGCCGGTCGCCGACCCAGGGGTGGTCGAGGTCGAGACAGGCGTCGCCCAGGACGTCGGCCGCGGTGTCGTACAGGTCCTGGCGCGCCTGCGAGTACCTCAGTTTGAAAACCGAACCCCCGACGCCCGGCAGGCCCCCCGTGGCCTGCGCCTCGCTCACGTTCCACTGCGTCAGCCGCCACAGCGCCCTGAACTCGGCGTTGAGGCGGCCCAGCCGCCGCCGTAGCGCGGGATCGTCCCAGCGGCCGTTGCTCCGTGCCTCGCGGGCGAGTTCGCCCAGCACCCGGCGGCAGGCGACGACCTCGCCGACGAAGGCGGTGCCGCGCTCGAAGGACAGCGTCACCATCGTCACCCGCCAGCCGTCGTTCTCCTCGCCCACCCTGTTGGCCCCCGGCACCCGCACCTCGTCGAGGAACACCTCGGCGAACTCGGCGGACCCGGCGAGGGTGCGCAGTGGCCGCACCGTGATGCCGGGCGCGTCCATGGGCATCGCCAGCCAGGTGATGCCCTTGTGCTTCGGCGCGCCCGGGTCGGTGCGGACCAACAGCTCGCACCAGTCGGCGACTTCCGCGTGCGAGGTCCAGATCTTGGAGCCGCTCACCACGTAGTCGTCGCCGTCGCGCCACGCGCGCGTGCGCAACGCCGCGAGGTCGGAGCCGGCGTCGGGCTCGCTGAAGCCCTGGCACCACACCTCCTCGCCGCGCAGGATCGGCGGCAGCCAGCGCGCGCGCTGCCCGGCCGTCCCCTCGGCGGCGATGGTCGGCCCGGCGTGCAGGAGTCCGACGAACCCCGCCCCCACATAGGGTGCGCCCGCCTTCTCCGTCTCCTCCAGGAAGATCAGCCGGACGGTCGGGGAGGCGTCCCAGTGGACGTCGGCGTATCCCGCCTCGTACAGCCTGCGCTGCCAGCCGAGGTCGTAGGCGCGGCGGCCGGGCCAGTCGTCCGGGGACGGCTTCGGCGGGAGCGTCGGCAGCGCCTTGCCGAGCCAGTCCCGCAGCCGGGCCCGGAACTCCGCGTCCTCGGGGCTGTCCGAGAGGTCCATCAGCTGTCGAGGTCCAGGTCCAGCATGCGGATCGCGTTGCCCCGCATCAGCTTGTAGACCGTCTCGTCGTCGAGGCCCTTGACGTGGTCGAGGGCGACCTCCTTGGTGTGCGGGAAGGTCGAGTCGACGTGCGGGTAGTCGGTCTCGAAGGTCGCGTTGTCGCGCCCCACGACGTCCAGCGAGGCGACGCCGTGCTTGTCGCGGAAGAAGCAGCAGAAGATCTGCCGGTAGTAGTACGTGGACGGCGGCTCGGGGATGAGGTCGCGGACCCCGCCCCACGCGCGGTGCTCCTCCCAGACGTCGTCGGCGCGCTCCAGGGCGTACGGGATCCAACCCATCTGGCCCTCGGAGTAGGCGAGTTTGAGGCGCGGGAAGCGGACCAGGACCCCGCTGAAGAGGTAGTCCATCATCGAGGCCATGGCGTTGTTGAAGGACAGGGACGCCTGGACGGCCGGGGGGGCGTCCGGTGAGGCGGCCGGCATCTGCGACGACGAACCGATGTGCATGTTGACGACCGTGCCCGTCTCCTCGCACACCGCGAAGAACGGGTCCCAGTACCCGGAGTGAATGGACGGCAGCCCCAGATGGCTGGGGATCTCCGAGAACGTCACCGCGCGCACCCCCCGCTCGGCGTTGCGCCGGATCTCCGCGACCGCCAGCCCGACGTCCCACAGCGGGATCAGGCACAGCGGGATCAGCCGACCGCCGCTGCCCCCGCACCACTCCTCGACCATCCAGTCGTTGTAGGCGCGCACGCAGGCCAGCGCGACCTCCTTGTCGTGGGCCTCGGCGAACGTCTGCCCGCAGAAGCGCGGGAAGGACGGGAAGCAGAGGGAGGCCTCGACGTGGTTGAGGTCCATGTCGGCCAGGCGTGCCTTCGGATCCCAGCAGCCGCGCCGCATCTCCTCGCGGGTGATGCCCTCCAGCGTCATCTCGTCGCGGTCGAAGCCGACGGCGGCGATGTTGCGCTTGTACGGGAACTTCAGGTCCTCGTAGATCCACCAGTCGGTGGGCTGACCGTCCGGGTCCATCGTGATCTGGTACTTCCCGGCGACGTAGGCGAGCTCGCCGATCCCGGCGGTGAGGGGCTGCGGCCCCCGGTCCCGGTACCTGCGCGGCAGCCAGGTCGCGAAGAGGTGCGCTGGCTCGATCACGTGGTCGTCGACGCTGATGATGCGGGGCAGTTCGGTCATGGGACCCCCACTCATGAATCCACTCATGAATCCACTCACATCCGATGGACGTATCGATCGGGTGTATCTGATGGACGTATCGGTCGGATGTATCTGATGGACGTATCTGATGGACCGTCAGATTCGGTGTACCAAGAAGGCTAGTGCGACCCCCCTGGACCAGCAAGGCACCGGGCTCTACGCTCTGCCCACGATCTGACAGGCCGTCAGCTTTAGGGGGCCGCCGTGACCGACACCGCCCGCGCGCTGAGCGCGTCCCGCACCCTCTGGGAGCTCCTCGCCCGCCGCGCCGACCTCACCCCCGACCGCCAGGTCCTCCTCCAGGACGACCGCGCGCTCACCTTCGGCGAGCTACGCGCGCGTGCCGAGCGGACGGCGGCCGGACTGCACGACCTGGGCGTCCGCCCCGGCACGGTCGTCGCCTGGCAGCTGCCCACCCGCCTCGAAACGGCCGTCCTGTCCTTCGCCCTGGCCCGCCTCGGGGCCGTGCAGTCACCCGTCATCCCCTTCTACCGCGACCGCGAGGTCGGCTTCGCGCTGCGCGAGTCGAAGGCGGAGTTCTTCGCGGTGCCGGGCGTGTGGCGGGGCTTCGACCACACCGAGATGGCGCGACGGCTCGGCGCGAAGGGCGTCTTCGAGGCGTACGACGACCTCCCCGAAGGGGATCCTGCGGTCCTCCCCGCCCCGCCCGCCGACGGCGTCTCGGTGCGCTGGATCTACTGGACCTCGGGCACCACCTCCGACCCCAAGGGCGTGCTGCACACCGACCGTTCGCTGATCGCGGGCGGATCGTGTCTCGCGCACGCGCTGCACCTGTCGGCGGACGACGTCGGCTCCATGGCGTTCCCGTACGCCCACATCGCCGGCCCCGACTACACCGTCATGCTGCTGCTGTACGGCTTCCCGGCGGTGATGTTCGAGCACTTCGCGCTGCCGGACGCGCTGGAGGGCTACCGACGGCACGGGGTGACGGTCGCGGGCGGGTCGACGGCGTTCTACTCGATGTTCCTCGCCGAGCAGCGCAAGCAGCCGGGGGTACCGGTGATTCCCACCCTGCGGCTGCTCGCGGGCGGCGGCGCGCCCAAGCCGCCGGAGGTGTACCACGCCGTCGTGCGCGAGATGGGCGTGCAGCTCACGCACGGGTACGGGATGACCGAGGTGCCGATGATCACCATGGGCGCGCCGGACGACACCGCGCAGAACCTCGCGACGACGGAGGGACGGCCGCCCGAGGGCATGGAGATACGGATCGCGGAGGGCGGGGAGGTGCGGCTGCGCGGGGAGGCCGTGTGCCGGGGCTATCTCGACCCCGCCCAGACCGCCGAGGCCTTCGACGCGGACGGGTTCCTGCGCACCGGCGACCTGGGGCACGTGACCGACAGCGGTCACCTGGTCCTCACCGGGCGGCTGAAGGACGTCATCATCCGCAAGGGGGAGAACGTGTCGGCCAAGGAGATCGAGGACCTCCTCGCCGCCCACCCGGCCGTCGGGGACGTGGCGGTGATCGGCCTGCCGGACACGGAGCGCGGGGAACTGGTGTGCGCGGTGGTGGAGCGGGCGGCGGACGCCGGGGAGCCGCTGACTCTGGAGGCGGTCGCCTCCTATCTGCGCGCGGCCGGACTGTCCGTGCACAAGCTGCCGGAGCGGCTGGAGGTGGTGGACGCCCTTCCGCGCAACGACACGCTCAGGAAGGTGCTCAAGTACAAGCTGCGGGAGCGCTTCTCCGGGTGAGTGTCACTCGGGGACGGTGAAGTAGCGGGCGAACGCGGGCACGATCTCCGCCTCGCCGACCTTGCCGTCCGCGTCGGCGTCGAGAACCGCGGCGGCCCCGCGGGCGACCTCGTCGGGAGCGCCGAGGGCCTTGAGGACCCGTACGGTGTCCGCGACCGTGGCCCGGCCGTCGCTGTCGGCGTCGGCGATGTCCAGGGCCGCGTGCAGGAAGGGGCGGGCGATCTCGGCGAACCGCTCCGGGTTGTCGCGCAGGCGCTTGACCGCGCCGTTCACGAACTCCTCCCGGGTGATGCGCTGGTCGCCGTCCCGGTCGGCGATGCCGGCCATGCCCTGCCAGAACGCCTCGGCGCCGGCATACAGGGCCTGTCCCTTGTCGGAGCGGGCCGCGACGTCGAACTCGGCGAGCAGCGCCTTGGCCGCCGCACCGAAGTCCGCCCGGTCGATGTAGCCGTTGCCGTCCTGGTCGAAGGTGGCGAACCGGGCGGCGATCCTGCGTTCGTACTCACTGCTGACCATGTCTTGTCGGCCGCCTTACGTCATCACGTGGGGATACTTCCGGCAGGAGCGTACGACGCCGGCGACGCCCCGACAGCGGGAAGGCGACGTCTGTACCCAGACCGGGGGAGTTCCGGTACGCGGGTGTGGCAGAGCGGACCCCGGACTCTCGCCGGTCCCCGGTGAGCGGGTTCCGGCTGCGCATGGCACGGTTGCGGCTACGCCGAGCGGGTTCCCGCTACGCCGAGAGCGGTTCCGTCCCGTCGTCCACGGCGTCGGCGAGGTCCCCGTAGACGTCGAAGAGGCGGCGGACGCCCAGCGCGCCCAGGACCCGGTTGACGTGCGAGTCCTCGGCCGCGCCCCGCGCGGGGAGGATCAGGCGCAGCCGTCCCCGGCAGGAGCGGATGAGACGGCGGGACGCGATGAGCACGCCGACGCCGCTGGAGTCGCAGAAGTACACCTCGGAGAGGTCCAGGACGAGACTGTGGCGGCCCTCGGCCACCTCGTCGTGCACCCGCTGCCGCAGCACCGGCGACGTCACCAGGTCCAGCTCGCCCGACACATGGAGCACGGCCCATCCGCCCTGCTCGCCGCCGGTCACTTTGAAGGCCACCACCACGCCCTTCGTTCGCTGTAGCTCGCTGTAAACGGAAGCTGTCCCTTCGCTTCCTTGCAGCGCGGCTGCCCAGCGGCCGTGCCCCGAAACACCGAAGGAAAAACAGAAACCAAAGGAAGGAGGCTTGTTTCCGTCATATCCAGTCCGGTTCGATCCTTAACTGTCGGGTAGGCGCGGCCCATACCAGGCACTCACGGACAGGGGGCGCACATTGAAACAAAGGGGCGTGCATAACCGGACGTGCCGACTACATTCGAGGTGACGGTGGACGCAGGCTGGACACAGGCACGGCCGACGACACGAGCACGTGCCTGGGCATGGGTGAGGGGGCCGCATGGCGAAGAGGGACGCACCGCCCCGCTGGGACCGCAAGATGCAGCAGCGACTCGCACGCGGTGAGGCGGCCGCCCTCGGCGAGCTCTACGACCGTTTCGCTTCACTCGTGCACGGTCTCGCCCACCGCGTGCTCGAAGACGAACGCGCGGCCGACGGCATCACCCGCGAGGTCTTCGCCCACGTCTGGGAACACCCCGACGCCTACGACCCCAAGCAGGGCCCCCTGCGCACCTGGGTCGCCGCACTGACCCACCGCCTCGCCGTACAGCGACTGCACGCCACCGAGACCGCCGCACTGGCCGAGACCGGCCACGGCTCCGCCGAGGCGACCGAGGAACTGGAGCGCAGGGTGCGGCACGCCTCCGTCGCCGCCCGCGCCGACTACATAGTCCAGGCCATGCCCGCCCCGTTGCGCGCCGCCCTGGAACTGGCCTACTTCCAGCGCCGCGACTACCGCCAGACCGCGGCCGACCTCGGCGTCACCGAGGACGAGGCCCGCCGCCGGCTCCGCCTCGGACTGCAACTCCTCTCCACCGCCCACGACGCCCCGTCCCCCGGCGCACCCCCCGGCTACGGGGGTGCGGCGTGAGCGGCACGAACGGCTTCGAGCCGTACGACGGCGAGAACGAGGAGGACAGGAGGAACGGGGAGAACGGCAGGAACGGGGAGAACGGAGCGAACAGGGGCGACGCGAAGGCCCGCGATGAGACGGGGAAGACAGAGGGAACGGACGAGGAGAGCGTGGACACGAACGCCAAGGACGGCACCCCCGCGCCCGCACCCACGCCCCGCATCCCGCTCCCCCGCGCCTCCGTGGAGGACAGCGGCCTGCCGTTGCCCGTACTGGAGGAGCCGGCCTCCCCGGCACCGCCACCGCTCACCCTCGAACACCCCGTGCTCAAGTCCCTGCTCGGCGCATGGGCGCTGGCCGCCTGCTCGGCCGAGGAGACGGCCGCCGTCGAGGAGCACCTCGGCGACTGCGGAGCCTGCGCCGACGAGGCACGGCGACTGCGTGAGGCGGTCGGCCTGCTCCAGCGCCCCGAGAGCCTCGACCTCGATCCCGGCCTGCGCACCCGCGTCCTCGACGGCTGCCTGGACCGACGCCCGCCCCGTATCCCGGTGCCCGCCTGGGCCGCGTCCTACGACGCCGAGACCGCGCGGCTCGACGCGCTGCTCCAGGACTTCGGGGACGCCGAGTGGCACGCGCCCGTGCGGCTGCGCTGGTTCCGCGGCGACGGCGAGACCTACCGCCGGACGACCGTCGCCGGCGTCATCGCCCACCTGCTCGCCGTGGACGGGCTGGTAGCGGTGGCACTGGGTCTCGACGACCCGCTGGAGGCCGTCGAGAAGACGGGCGAGCGGGCGGGGTCGGTGGACCGCCCGCTGGACACTCCCGCCCGCCGCACCGAGGCGTTCTGGGCGGGCTCGCACTTCCCGCCCACCCGTTCCGTGCGCACCCCCTGGCGCGAACAGGCCCACGGCCTCGTGCGCATGGTCTCCTTCACCGACACCGGGACCGACACCAGCACCGGCACCCTGCCCGTCTCGTACGGCGGCTTCGAGCTGCCCCTGCGGGACGCGATGCTGGACCGCGCCTTCGAGTGCTGGGTGCACGCCGAGGACATCGCGGAAGCCGTCGACTACCCCTACGCGCCGCCCGCCCCACGCCACCTACACGGCATGATCAACCTCGCCGCGCGGATGCTCCCGGAGACGCTCGCGGCCCGCCGCCGGGCCGGCCTCGCCACCCCCTCGCACACCCGCCACCTGGTGCCCGCCGGCCGCCCCGGCCGCAGCCTGCGCCTGGAGATCGAGGGCTCGGGCGGCGGCCAGTGGCTGATCCCCCTGGACTCCCCCGGCGCGGTCGGCTCCGCCGACCACGAGGTGGCCCACGTGGCCCTGGACGACGTCGAGTTCTGCCGCCTGGCCGCAGGCCACGTATCCCCGGAGGAGGCGGCGGCCGGCCAGTTGGGCGACCGCGCCGCAATCAGGGACGTACTGTTCGCGGCGGCGGCGCTGAGCAGGATGTAGGCGGATGCGGGGGGGGGAGACGCACGCCGTCCGGTGTCATTGCCGTCCGCAGGGACGGTGCGCTTCCGGACAGACGAACCGCATAACGCCCCTCAGCCCCACGCCGGTTCCGCTGCCACTCGGCACCGAACCTGCTTCCCGATCGCCGACCTCCGGACGTTCCACCCAGGCGCGAGCAGGTCGACCATCCCGAGTCCCCGCCCGCTCTCCGCCTCCGCACTGTCGAGCAGCGTCGCTCTGCGCCTCGGCAGAGCACCGGGGTCCGGGTCGTGGACGTTCACGGCGATGCCGTACGACGTCACGTACACCTCCACCACGAGCGGCACGTGTTCACCGCAGGCCCGCACCGAGTTGCCGACGAGCTCGGAGAGAACAAGCTGCGCGGAGTGGACGACGTCGGCGTCGACACCATGAGCGAGCAGTTCGGCGCCGGTCAACGCCCTTACTGCGCCGAGGTGTTGCTGCGACGCACAGATGTGGGCGGCGAAGCCCTGGGGGCGGGGGCGGAGGTAATAGCCGGGGGTGAGGTTGGGGGTGGGCGCGAGGGTGGGGGTTGAAACAGAGTGCATGCCGCCTCCTTGCGGTCATGGCGTGCCAGGCCGACAAATGCGGCCGGTGCACGTCGACTTGCTCCAGAGTGACGGTTTCACACATTGCCTCGCAACCTTGTCACCCGAAATGCATAACCGACTCTTTGTTCCCGTCGCTACGACATCGTCAGCGGTGCCATGCTGTCGCCATGCCAAACGTGCGCCCTGTACCGACCGTCCGCCGCCGACGCCTCGGCCAGACCCTGCGGCAGTACCGCAACGCGGCCGGCTTGAGCCTCGACGTGGCGGCACAGACGATGGGCTGGATCGGCCCGAAGCTCTCCCGCATCGAGACAGCGAACGGCTACATCCGGCCCACCGAGGTCGCCCCGCTACTCAAGGCTTACGGAGTGCTCGACCCGGAAGTCGTCTCGGCGCTGGAGGCCCTTGCCAAGGACGCGCGCAAACAGGGCTGGTGGCAGACGTACAGCGGCATCGTGTCCCCTTCCTACGCGGACTACATCTCGCTCGAATCGGACGCCGACAGCATCCGCGAGTTCTCGCCGCTACTCATCCCGGGGTTGTTGCAGACGGCCGCGTACGCGCGCGAGAGCATCGCGACTCACGCCATCACCCGCACGCCGGAGGAGGTACTGGCACTCACCGAAGTGCGCCAGGCCCGCCAGGCCGTTCTGACCCGGCCCGATGGCCCGCTGAAACTCTGGGCCGTGATCCACGAGGCGGCGCTGCACCAGCGCTTCGCCCTCCGCCCCACGACCATGCGCGACCAGCTGCGACGGCTGCTCGACGTCGCCGACCTGCCCCATGTCACGCTCCAGGTGATGCCGTTGGACGCGACGGCACACCCGGGAAACATCGGCGGGTTCAGCCTCGTCAGCTTCCCTTCACCGATGCCCGCCGTAGTGCTACTGGAGAATCTCATCGGCTCGTCCTACGTTGAGGGCGTCGGCGATGTTCGAACCTTCGCCGACGCCTTCGAACGCATCGTCGCGGCAGCGCTGCCGACCGATGACTCGTTGGCACTGATCGCCCGCATCGAGGAGAAGCAGCGCAAGTGAGCGACAACACCAAGTCGGACCTGTACGCCGTCGACCTGACCACGGCGATATGGCGCAAGGCATCAGCCAGCGGCGGGGAGGGCAACTGCGTCGAGGTCGCCCAACTCCCCGACGGCGCAAGGGCCGTCCGTGATTCCAAGAACCCCGGCCGGGCCCCCCTCCGCTTCACCGCCTCGGAGTGGACGGCCTTCCGGGAAGGCGTCATCGCCGGGGAGTTGTGACCCCGCGCCCGGCGGTACGCGTAGAAGCCCTCACGTCCAGTCGGCGTCTACGAGAACCTCTCAGCTCTGCACCAGACCAAAAACGTACCGCACAAGCTCGCCGTCCTTCTTCGGGACAGCCACGTCGTACGTCCCGTCGGCCGTGACCAGCTCATAGCGCTCGAACTTCGGTGCCATAGGCACCTTCTCGCCCGTGGGCTTGAGCCCGAAGGGTGGCCTCAGGGTCGCGCTCCTCCCACCCCGACGATCAGCCCAGACCGGGTCCTCCCCCACGGCAAGACGCAGGTAACCCTGCCTGGTCCGCGCGATCTCCTTGCCCCTGCCGATCGAAGCCACAGCCGCCCCACCGATGCTCTTGGTGAACCCCACGACCTGAAGCGGCTGCCCGTTTTTGAAGTCCTCGATGTCCTGCGCAGGCGTACGCCGCCGGATCCAGGCCCAACGCAGCAGCACATCCAGTGCAGTCTCCGTCCCCGCAGAACGCCGAACTGCCTTTACTTCCCCGCCCATCGATCCCCTCCCACATACGCCGGCCACCGCACCACTGCCGTTCGGGCGGAACGGTCCGACTTGCTCTGATGGTAGGCCCCCCGGTCCTTGGCCATCTGCGCCAGCAGGATCGCGCCGACCAGCAGGTTCAGCACCGGAATCGCCAGAAAAGCCCCCCGGTCGAACTCCCTGATGAACACGTCCTTCCACGAAGGCGGAAGGGTCCCGTCCGACCACAGCCGGACAACCCGCAACCCGAAGATCCGCTTGCCGACGGTCGTCCCCCACCAGTGCACCAAGGGCATGTAGTAGAGCAGCCCACCAGCCACCAACCCCACTGGCATAAGAACCAACAGCGCAATGCCGTCGGTCGAGGCGACCTCCACGAAGAAGCCGAGGCACGCGAACACGGTCGCGATCACCGTATCCACCACGCGTGCAGCGATCCTCCGTCCGTTGGGGGCCAGCACCAGCACCGGATTCCCGCTCGCGCGAACCACCCCACCCACGTCCGCGACGTACTCGACCTGCGCCCCTTCCGGCCGTGCACCCCACAACGGATCCATGCTTGCCAGATGCTCTCGGTACCACTCCCGCCCCATCGCCCTGACGACCATGGAGGGAACGCCCAACACTCCCTCACGGTTCACGGTCGCAGACCCGCCCATACGAAACTATTCCTTTATCCCCGACGAGTTGACTTATCAAACGCGCGAAATAACGCAAATTAACGGCACAACGGCCGACGTTAGACGACAGGTCCGAATTCGCGGAAGTAATCAGCGGCTTGCTTCAATGCTCGCTCCAATGTCACCAGGCCTTCAGAGTGGCGCCATCGTTGTTCACCAGCCTCGCATGCGCGCCAGGCTTGGGTATATGCCTCTTCAAGTTCCAAGACCCGCTCGACGATTTCAGAAAGCTCATCTGGGGACAGCCTTCGATTCCCGTACTCGTGAAGCCAAGAGTTCATCTGTTCACGAGCGATCAAAAGCTCACCGACTCGGCGAAGGTGGAGCCCACCCACCTTCTCGCTCACGATAATCTCCGCCAATACCTGATTCTGACTTGAATGGCCGGACACCTATAATCACTCCAACATTCGTTTCAGTCTAACCATTCCGCGAGCGCCTTCAGGAATGTCAACCCCGCCATCTCTCAGAATTCCAACACAGTAGGTCACGCAACTGTTGTGGATTCCATCATATGGCCCGAGGTCTGCGCCGATGGTCTCCATCTGTGCACGCAGCGCAGCCTGAACATCCGGCAGATGGAATGCGAGCTCAATGGTGTTGGGGCCAAGATCTTCAGCAACCGTGCCCGTAGTTGGCAAGCCGTTGAAATTCCCGTTATGCCCCACACCATTAATCAGCTGCTCTGTCTCCAATGGTTGCCCCCCGGGCGCTTCTACCCGGATTGTGGCGTGACCCATATCGGGATCCCACCGAACCGTTGCAGTCCCCCCACAATTGTGAACCAGAAGCGGCGTTGCCCCAGCCAGCACATAGTACGTATGCGTAACCGAAACAGTCAGATCATGGGTGAGATGCTCCTCGTGCCAGATCTTGACCGAGGAGATCGCGACTGCGAGCCCCGAGGCGGTGTGCAGTCGCATCCCAGGCTTGAGGTGGCCGGCGTCGACCCACTCGCCCTTGGACTCCACCCAGAACGGATGGGTCACCGTGGCCACGATCTTCGACGGTTTGCCGCCGTCGGTGTCGCGGATCGTGATGGTGGCGAAGTCCCTGTCGTACTTGGTGGTGATCAGCTTCTCGACGGTGCGGGACTGGCTCTGACCGGTCTCGGGGTCGGTGGCCCGGACCTTGTCGCCCGCCTTTATGTCCTTGATCTGCTTCTCGTGGCCGTCGGCCATGAGGACCTTGGTCGCGGGCAGGAAGCTGTGGTCGCACTTGGCAGCGCCGCTGCGAGGTGCGGCCGTCTCCGCGCGCTGACCGCCCCTGGCGGCGCCCGCGGCGGCGGTCCCCTCCGCCGCCGTGTCCGCCGCCTTGGCCCCGGATCTGGTCGCCGCCTTGGCCGCGGAGGCCGTTTCGGTACCCTTCGCGACGGCCGCCGCCCCCGCCCCCGCGATGCCCATCGACCCCGCAATGACAGAGCCGCCTTCGGCCGCCACCCCCACGGACGCGCCGACTACGGCCCCTCCGAGGCTGCCTGCTTCCGCGCCCGCGGTGAAGCCCTCGGCGCCCGCTGCCAGCACGGCCGCGCAGCCGCCCGCGGTCGCCGCGACGCAGGCGACGACGCCCACGACCGCGGCCGTGGCCACCACGGCTGCGATTACCGGGTGCCGCTGGACGGCGTGGTAGGCCTTGTGGGCCAGGTCGGATACGTGGCAGGAGAGGGACAAGCCACAGCTGTGGTGATGACCGTTACCGAGGTAGTGAGAGCCGCCGCCGCTGTGATGAGTCCCGCTGTCGCTGCTGCTCGACGACGAGGCCGTGTCGTCGCTGCCACCGCCACCGCTGAAGCCAATCGGCAGGTAGAGGCCGCTGGGGTCGCTGTTGCTGACGGGGTTGTCGGCCGCGTACGTGTACCCGTCAATCTGTTGGGCGTCCGTCAGTTCCAGTACCGGGTCGTCCGAGACGAATCGGCCGATCGTCGGGTCGTACTCCCGCGCCCCGAGGTGCGTCAGGCCGCTGGTGGTGTCCTGAACACCGGCAACGAAGCCCTTGTCGCCCAGCCATGAGCCCGAAGTCGGCTGAGTACCACGTGTGTTGCCGAACGGGTCCAGGCGGCGGCGTGTGATCGCCTGTGTGGTGGCGTCCACCGCGGTCTCGGCTGTGTCGTGGGCGTCCGCGACCTGCCACTGGAGGCTGCCCGAGCTGGTACGGACGGCTACCGTCTGCCCCGCCCAGCTGTAGTACCGCGTCCCCGTGGTCGTCGTCGTGCCCTTGGCGAGGCGCACCTCCGTGTCGCCCAGGTAGAGGGTCGTACCGGAGTCGTCGCGGGAGAGCAGCCGGTTGCCGTCCGCGTCGTAGAGGTACGACGCCGAGGTGCCGTCCGCGTTGGTGGCCTTGGCGAGGTGACCCTCGTCGTCCCAGTCGAGGGTCTGGGTCCTGCCGTCCAACACACGTGTGTGCGTGTTGCCGGAGGCGTCGTACGTGTACGAAGCGCTGGTCGTGGTGCTGCCGGTGACCGTGGTCGACGACGTCAGCGTGTGGGCCTGGCTGGTGCCCGGCGTCGGGTAGACGAATGACGTCGTGCTGTCGTCGCCGCCCGTCGCCGTCGCGTGGTTGACCTGGGTCTTGCGGTTGCCGAGGTCGTCGTAGGCGAAGCTCTGCCAGTACGGCGCCGGGCCGCCGAGCACGGCGGTCGACGGGCTGGCCGAGCAGCCGTCCGTCGCGGTCCAGGCCTCGGTGAGGCGGTCGTGGCCGTCGTAGCGGTAGCACTGGACGTCGTCGGTGGCGTCTGCGTGCGTGGCGACCTTGGTGGGGTTGCCGTAGTCGTCGTACGTGTACGTGGTGTCCTGGACGGGGGCCGTGTGGGTGTCGTCCGTGACCAGCTCGCGCTGCAGGCGGCGCGTGCCGTCCTCGTAGGTGTTGGTGATCTGGAGCCACTTGGCGGTGTCGGCCGAGGACACCCCCAACGTCACCTGTGCGATGTCGCTGAGCTTGGTGTAGTTCGTCTTCTCCACGTAGCCCGTCGCGCCGCTCAGCGTCGTCGGCATGCTCAGGTCGTTGTAGCCGTACTCCAGGGACTCGGACGGCAGTCCGCCCGCCACCGGATCGGAGGTCACCTGGACGGTGCCGTCGAGGTTGTAGCCGATCGTCGACGTGTACGAGCCCGCCAGGGCCTCCTCGCCGGTGACCGAGGGGATGGTGACCCGGGTCAGAGTCGGTCGGTACAGGGAGTCGTAGGCCCCGACCTGGCTGATGTACGCCTTGCCCGAGCTGCCGCCGACATAGCGGATCGCCGACGTGGGCCGTCCCTTGACGAGCGAGTCGTAGGTCCACTTGGCCAGTTCGTGCGTGGCGTCCTTGGTGGTGCCGTCGTACATGTCGGTCTTGCGACCGAGGGCGTCGTAGGAGTAGCTGAGGGTCTTCTCCTCGGCGGTGCCCACCGCGGTCGTCGTGGAGGCGACCTGGTCCAGCTCGTTGTACGCGGTGGTGGTCCTGCCGGCGTCCGGGTCCGTGGAGCTGGTCTTGCGGCCCATCAGGTCGTAGCCATAGGACCAGGTGTTGCCGTCGTCGTCGACGACCGACTTCAGGCGGCTCATCGCGTCGTACGCGTACTTGATCGACGTGTACGAGCCCGTCGGCGCACCGCTGTCGTACTGCCGGGTCTCGGTCGTGCGGCCGAGGGTGTCCGTGAGCGTCGTGGTGGCGATGCCGCCCTGGGGCGGGGTGACCGTCGTGCGGTCGCCGCCGTACGCCGTGGACGTCGTCGAGCGCTTGGCGCCGTTGGCGTAGAAGTCGGCGGCCGTGGCGCGGCCCGCACCGTCATAGGTGGTGAGGGTCTGGGCAGGGACGGCTGACGTGATGTTCGCCAACGTCCCGGACGGGGCGGACGTGTCCGTGTAGTCGGCGTCGGCCTCCACGGCCAGCCCCCGGCTGTCGTACTTCGTCTCCGCGATCACGCGGCCCCCGCCCGGTGCCGGGGTCTGCGTCTGGCGCGGGCGCAGGAGCGCGTCGTACAGGGCGTACGTCGTGTCGTACGTCGTGCCGTCGTTGTTGAGCTTGCCCGTGGAGACCACCGAGGCAGCGGTGTTGGAGATCGAGTACGTGTAGACGAGGCTTGCGGGCTGGTTCGAGGACTTGGACCTGTTGGCCAGCCACAGTCCGGTCACCCGGCCGAGAGCGTCGTAGGAGTAGTCGGTCCGCTTGGTGTTCGGATCGATCACGGACGTGGCGATGCCACGCGCCGGGTCGAAGTTCGTCGTGGTCGAGTAGCCCTTGGCGTCCGTCGTGACCGTGCTGGTCAGCGGGCCGCCCGTGGCAGGGGTGTACTTGGTGGTGCTGACGACCGCCGCGTTGGTGTCCTTGACCGAGTCGACCCGGCCCTGGCTGTCGTAGTGGCTCGTGGAGACCGTCTGGTAGACCGGACTGCCGCCGCTGTAGGAGGACAGCCGCTGGGTGGAGGTCTCGTCGCCGATCGTCGGTGCGGTGCCGTACGCCTGGCTGTCGTACAGGGTACGAACGTCGGAGACGACATCGTTCGGTCGGTTGGCCGTGGCGTCGCAGGCGACGTCGACCGTCTCGACCCGGACCGGGAAGGCCCTCAACCAGGCGGTGGTGTTGTCGGCGAGGGTGGTGCGGGTGCACTGCTCGTCGCCGGTGACCGCAGTGTCACCCGAGTCGTCGACCGTGAGCGCCGCACCAGTCGTGTCGTCGTACGTCGTGGTGACGGTGGTGTCGCGGGTGCCTCCGGAGGACAGGTCGGTGCGGTTGTGGACCGTCCGGGCGCGGGTGTAGGCGGAGTCGCGCGTACCGTCCGTGCCGGTCCGGCGGATCCACGGATCGGTGATGGTGCCCGAGACCTCGGTGCTGCCGTTGTAGGTGATCGCCTCGCGGACCGTGCCGGCCAGCGGGTCTGCGTCGGTCACCGCCGTCCCGGTCGAGTCGGTGACCTTGGCGGTGCGCGTGGTCCCGTCGGAGTGCTTGTCGCCGTCCATGCCCCGGAAGTAGGTCGAGACCGTCTTCGTACGCGTCGACTGCGCATCACCCGTCGTCGAGGTGACGCTGCCGTAGCCGCGCCAGACCGACCAGGTCTTGCGCTTGGCGGGAGCCGTGACGTTGTCGGTGTCGTAGTGCCAGGCCGGGGAGCCGTTGTAGGTGTAGTCGGTCTCCTTCAGCGGGGCCCCGCCGGTCGGGTCGGACTCGGTGACCTGGGTGATGACGTATTTGTGGAACCAGTCCAGTTGGGGGTCGGCCGTGTACGGCGGCTGCCAGTACATGGGGAAGCAGCGCAGGGTGTCCGAGTCCGGGCCGCTCGGCATGGTGGTGCCCGCTACGCACTGCGGGTCGGAGTAGTTGACCGTGAGGACCGAGCCGGTCTCCGAAGTGATCTTGCGGACACGCCACTTGACGAGTGCGGCGATGTCGTCGTGCGTGGTGTCGACGCGGTTGAAGAGCTGGATGCCCTCGAACGTGACCGGCGGCATGGCCGTCGTGCCGCCGTCCTTGCCCGTGCGGGTGATGGACCTCAGCCACAGTCCCGCGGAGGTGCCGTCCCCGGGGTCGGGGAAGGCGTGGGCGAACGCCCAGGAGTCGACGTCCCGGTAGGCCGGGGTCGACAGGCTCGCGTCCCAGACACTGGTCGTGACGCCCGTGAGGCGCTTGCGTGAGAAGAACGTCGGCCCGGTCGCCTTGCAGACCTTGCCGGAGGCGCAGATCTGGTCGAAGGGCACGTCCGGCCAGTGGGCGGCCGTGGTCGAGGTGAGCGAGGAGCAGTCCTCGCCGCTGGTCACCACGCAGCGTTCGGCGGTGGTGAAGGTGACCTTCTCGGGCGCGGTGCCGAAGACGGTGGAGGAGGTGATGCCGTAGTCGATCCGGCTGAGGTAGCCGCCGCGGTCGTACACCGTGCCGTTGTCGGTCGTGGTGCCGTTCTTGGCGTAGTAGTTGGTCTCCTTGGTGTACCAGTACGACATCGCGTTGCCGTGCGGGTCGACGACGTAGTCCAGGTTCCAGCGCCAGGCCTGGGTGAGCGCGCGGCCGGAGAAGGCGGTGCCCTGGTCGTAGCCGGGCTCGCCGGTGTCGTCACCGAAGACCGGGGCGGTGTAGGTGGAGTTGGTGACCGCGGCGCCGGTGGTCCAGCCGGGGAGGCGGTTCTTGCCGAAGACGTACTGGGTGCCGTCCTGAGTGGTGACGGTCCAGTACTCGCCGTCGTTGTCACCGTTCGTGGCGCCGGTGGAGTGGACGACCCGCTCTCCGTCGTCGGTCTTGGGGTGCCAGTCGCCGCTGGTCTTGTCCTTGATGAGCGGACTGGACTTGCCGCCGAGGACGAGGGTGGCGTTGTCGTTCGCCCAGCACTCGTCGTTCTTGTCCTTCTGCCCGTCGTCGTCGCAGGAGTCGTAGGAACGCTCGATGTAGGACGTCGAGAGGTCGAAGCCCTCGCCGACCCAGGACGGCTGGTTGTTGGTGGACGGCAGCCGGCCGTCGACGCTCTGCGCGTCGTAGGCGATGGAGAGGTTCGGGGCCGGGCCGCCGTTGGACGGGGGCACGGACAGCGGATACGACCAGGTGAAGTCGCCGCTGGAGCCACCCGCGTTCCAGGCGGCGGACGGGTTGAGGGACGTCGCCTGGTAGGAGCCGGCGCCTGAGGTGGCGGTGGCGGCGGTCGCGGCGAAGGCCGTGATGGCGGCGGAGGTCACCGGGGCGGTCGTGGTGAGGGTGTGCTGTTCGACGTCGTTCGTGGTGGCGACCGGCGTCGTGGTCCGGCACTTCTCCAGGGCCGGGGTGGTGAGCGAGCAGGCGGGGAGGCGTACGAGGGTGAGACGGGAGGCGTAGTCGCCGCCGTAGGCGTTCGCGAAGCCGGAGTAGTCCAGGGTGAGCCGGGTCTGGGCGGTGCCCTTACGGCCGTCGGCGCGGGCCACGGACAGCACCGTGCCGTTGATGCCGAGGGCGGCCGCGGTGCTGTGCGCGGCCACCTTGACCGCCACCTTGGCCGGGGCAACCCCCTTGGCCGGGGCGCTCACCTTGAGCGGGAGGTTTCCGACAGAAGTCGCCCTGGCCAGGGCCGCCTTGACCGCCACGGGCAGAGTGGCTGCGGACGCGGCCGGCCAGACGACGGGCTTCGCGACCCTCTCGGCCGTACGGGCAGCGGCAGCCTTGGCCGGGTCCGTGGCCGTGAACTTTTTGGCTTTGAAGGGCACGGCGGTGCCGTTCTTGGCCTCGGGCGTGTCCATCGTGTTGTGCCCGTGCCGCTCGGTCGCCCATACGGCCGGGGCGGTGCCCAGGCCGGTGGCCACCAGGGCGCTCGCTGTGACAGCGACGACCCACAACCGTGTCCGCCGTAGCCCACCCATGACTGCACTCCCGATCGTGTGACGTGTGAAAGTCCGGAACGTCTGTCGCGTGTCCGCCGTCGTCGGCGGACGGCCTTACAGAGGTTTGGGCACTTCGTTGACGTACAGCTGGTCGATCGCGGTGCCGGACATCACGCCGGTCCATACGCGCACGTCGTCCACAAGGCCGTGCGCGTAGTCGCCGTACGCGCCCGTGCCGGTCCGCCCGCGGCCGACGCTGAACGTGCCGGTGGCCTGCCAGGGGGAGGTGAAGACGACTCCGTCACCGGTGTCGTCGTCGGTGTCGGTGTCGCCCTGGGCTCCCTGCCTGACCCCGTTGACGTAGAGGAGGAGCTGGTGGTGGGCTCCGTCGTAGACGCCGGTCAGGAGGGTCCACCCGCCCGGGTCGACCAACTGGGCCGAGGCGATGTCGGCGGGGACCGTCACAACGGCACCGCCGGTGGTGTCGGCAGTGCTGCGACCGAAGACCCACATGCCCTGCGTGGAGCCCGCGGCCTGGTCGTACCAAAGACCCCAGGAGTCGCGTACGCCGCCGGACTGGGTGGCGATCCTCATGTGGTGCGCCACGGACGTGTCGGACAGCGCCGCCGCGTCGAGCTTGGCCCAGGCCGCCACGGTGAAGTCGCCCTGGGAGTCGACGATCGGGCCGGAAGCGGTTGCGTTTGCCGTCGACGTCCCGTCCAGGGAGAGGACGTTGCCCTTGCCGCCGTCGGTGTCCTCGGCCCAGGCGCCGCCGGTGGCGATGGTCGCCGTGTGACCGTATCCGGAGGAGTCGGCGGCGCTGGTGCCGGACGTCTCCGCCATGCCCCACTCCGCGGCCAGAACCGGCCGGGCCTGGCGGGTGCTCGGGTCGGTCTCGGCCTGGAGATCGGCGATCTCCTCCTCGGACAGGATCCGGTTCCAGACGGTGACCTCGTCGACCTGGCCGGTGAAGTAGTCGGAGAAGCTGCCGCCGTGCTGACCGCGGGCGATCTGCAGGCCTCCGGTGGCCTGCCAGGAGGTGGTGTAGGAGACGGGCACGCCCTGCGGGATGCCGTTGACGAAGAGCTGGATGGTCTGTTCCTGCGTGTCGTACACGCCCATCAGGTGCGTCCAGACGCCGACTGCCGGCGTGGTGGTCGAGGTCGAGCGGCTGATCGTCGGCGTCACGACATCGGATGCGTACCGGTTGAAGACCCAGGCGTTGGCAGAGGTCGAGTAGTACAGGGCGAAGGCGGATCCGTTGGTTCCCGCCTGAGCCAGGGCCACGGAATCGTGGGAGGTGGCGGTCAGCCTGACCCACGCGGAGGCGGTGAAGCTCTTGGTCGTGTCCAGTACCGCAGAGGTCGTAGCCGCGTACGACGAGGTGCCGTTGCCCTGCACCGACTTGCCGAGCCTGGCATGGTCGGACCAGGTGGCCGACCCGTACAGGGTCGCGGTCCGTCCTCCGACCGCATCGGCCGCCGTGGTGCCGGTGCCCTCGTCCATGGACCACTGGGAGAGCGGGCCCGCGCCGGGCGCGACCTTGAAGGTGTAGGTGTAGCTGGCCGAGGCGTTCCCCGCGGAGTCCCAGGTCTGGACGGTGAGGGTGTTCACGCCGCGGACATCGGGAGTCAGGGACAAGGCGTAGCTGGTCGTCGCGGCGGTGAAGGTCTTGGTCCGCACCGGGTTGTCGTTCAACTGGTAGGCGTACTTGACCACGTCCGCGGCCCCGTTGGCCTTGAGAGTGAAGGCCGCGGCAGCCCCGACGCCGCCGTAGGCCGTGCAGTCGTCCGGAGTGTCCGGGCTCGTGCACTCCGGGTAGGCCGTCGAGTCCACGTCCGGCTGGACGGGAGCCGAGGTGTCGATCCGGAACCAGCAGGCGGGGCTCCAGGCCGAGTACATGAAGCCGGTCGTGCCGTTGAAGGTGTACTTGTACTGGCTGCGGGCGCGGAACCAGTACGTCTGCCCATTGGTCAGCGCCGCTGTCGTCCACGTCCCCGCCGTGCCCGAGGCCGTGTATGCCGACGGGTTTCCCGCGCCCACCAAGGGATCCCCGACGTTCGCGTCGTACCGGTACAGCTCGAAGTTCGGGCGCAACGTCGCCTGCGAACCGTCCGCCGACTTCGGCGCCGCCGTCACCGTCGGCGTCGTGTCCCTGATCACGGCGGCGGTGCCGCGGCTCGTGGCACACGCCAGGCTCGGGCTCGACGTCTTCACACCGGTGGGGAGGCTCGGCTTGGACACGAAGGTCACCGACAGGGTGGGCTTGGTGTCCGACGGTGAGGCGAACTGCTTCCAGGCGACCGCATCGGTCTCGGATGCGGCCTGCAGACCGAGTGTCGTCGTCGCGGAGGACTGGCCGGCGGTGTAACTGACGGCGCTGGTGGCGTCGAAGGAGACGTTCCCGCCGGGGCAGGAGGACGAGTACCCCTTGGCGGCGTTGACCGAGTCCACCTGGGCGGCCCATGACGGCTGCGCCGACCATTTCGTCGACGACGAGATCGCCCCGGTGCGCCACAACTGCACTGCCTTGGCAGTGCAGTTCGCCGACCACACCTCCAACGCTGTGAAGGTCGCCGAGAGGATCTTCTTGCCGCCCAGGGTGTGTGTGTCGAACTGGTAGAAGGACCGGGCCTTCTTGTTGTCGACCCACGCGTCGTAGCCGACCCCGAGCGCATGCGAGGTCTTCCAGAAAGACGTCCCCGTCGCGCTTGACCACACCGTCGTCCAGCCCGCGAGAGACGCGCTCGTCGTCTGAGGGTCGAGCACCACGGGGTAGGTGGTGTCAGGGTTGTCGAGGAAGGACCGGTCCGGCTTCAGGGTCAGTGCGTCGTCGGAGACCGTCACATCCATGACGGTCGATCTGGCCCCCGGGTCGGGACCGTCCACCGCGTTCCCGCCCGAGCTGGCGACCTCGTCGGACGCGGTTTTCGCGAGGGTGTGCGGCGCCTTCGAGGCCGTGGCCGGGGTCGCGCCCTGGGACGATGCGGTGAGCGCCGAGGAGTCGTACATCAGCGCCGTGCCCGTGGTGAATACCGGGCGGCCCTGATCGTCCACGAGCGCGGCTCCGCCGGAGTTCGTGTCATACGCGGCGAGACCGACGACGGAGACGGGAAACCGAATGCTCGACAGTTCCTCGTTCTGGGCCGCGGCACGGGTCTTGACCACGAGGTTCTCGCTGAAGCCGTCCGGCGTCGCCCGGACCACCAAATCCGTCGCGGGCATGACATCTGCATAGGTGGCAACGGAGCCTGACAACGTGGGAGTCGGCAGTGTCCACGGCGAACTGACGCTGTACGTCTTCCCGCCCTGCGTGATGCTCGCCAAGGGGGCGTGGGAGCCCCCGCCGGAGAAGGTGATGTCTGCCGCGGCGGCCTTCGGCGCGATGGCTCCGGAAGAGGTCTTCACCAGGCCGGTGTCGACCGGCACCCATCCCGCCGCCTTCTTCACCCGTACCGGCGTCGGATCGAAGTCGACCCTGAAGGTGCCGTCCGGCTGCGCCGTGACGAGCTGCGTGGGGGTCGTCTCCGCGCTCACCTCGACGGGTGAGCCGGACTCGGCGGCCTTCTGCGAGGCCGCTGCCTCGGGTAACAGGTCACTGGTATCGGCAGCCACCGACGAGGATTCCGGCGGCGTTACGGCGACCGCCTGGGGGCCCGTGGCGCCCAGTGTGGGCACTAGTAAGACCGATGCCACGAGCCAGGCTCTACGTCCCAGCACACGCCTGCCCCACCCCATGGCCCCCACCCCGTACTCACAGAATCCTTACAGACGGGTGATCAAAGCCCGGGAAATGGCACGCGTCAATCACTTACCAGCGGCACGAAGTTGACCAAATCCACTCTTAAATCACACCTGCCAGGCAAAGGAAACGGACAGAATGCCCCATCGAGGAGCCATCGAAAGGCAAAGGAGACTCAAAGTCACTGCTCTGTAACGCCTCGTAAACCCGAAGGATCGAAAGGAACGGGAAAACCTTCCCCGTCTCTCGATCAAACGGAAAACGAGGCGGGAGGTAACGACTGTCCTACGGGAACACGACCGTCCGACGCCCGTTGAGCAGGATTCGTCGTTCCGCGTGCCACTTGACCGCGCGGGCCAGGGCCTGGCATTCGACGTCGCGGCCGATGGCGACCAGCTGGTCGGGGGTGACGCCGTGGCCGACGCGTTCGACTTCCTGCTCGATGATCGGGCCCTCGTCGAGGTCCGCGGTGACGTAGTGCGCCGTCGCGCCGATCAGCTTCACGCCCCGGGCGTGCGCCTGGTGGTACGGCTTCGCGCCCTTGAAGCTCGGCAGGAAGGAGTGGTGGATGTTGATGATCCGGCCGCTGAGCTGCTTGCACAGGTCGTCGGAGAGAACCTGCATGTAGCGGGCCAGGACGACCAGCTCGACGTCCTGCTCCCGGACCAGCTCCAGCAGCTCCGCCTCGGCCTGCGCCTTGTTCTCCTTCGTCACCGGAATGTGGCGGAAGGGAATGCCGTACGAGCCCACGAGCTCGGCGAAGTCGGTGTGGTTGGACACCACGGCCGCGATCTCCACCGGCAGCGCGCCGATGCTGGCGCGGAAGAGCAGGTCGTTCAGGCAGTGGCCGAACTTGCTGACCATGAGGACGATGCGCATCTTGTCGTCGGCCCGGTTTATCTGCCAGTCCATGTGGAAGGAGTCGCCGATCGCCGCGAAGCTCGCGCGCAGCTTGTCCACGGTCACCGGCGGCTCGGCCGAGAAGTGGACGCGCAGGAAGAACAGGCCCGTGTCGCGGTCGCCGAACTGCTGACTGTCCTCGATGTTGCAGCCGGTCATGAAGAGGTAGCTCGACACGGCGTGCACGATGCCCTGCTTGTCGGGGCAGGAAAGTGTGAGGACGTACTGATCGGCGGGGGTTGCCGCGGCTCGGGTGGACTGCTCAGTCATGCAGGACAGGGTCTCATGCCCCTACCGGCCGAACAGAACGCTGTCCGCCACGCGGACCGGCCCTACGCCGACCTGGTCATGATGTGCAGCACCTCGAGGGTCCGGGGCGGGGCGTCGGGTTCGTCGCCGTCGGCCGTCGCCATCCGGACGTGCGCGTCGCGCGCCGCCCGTACGGCGTCCGGCCAGCCCTGGTGCTCGACGTACGCGGAGACGGGGGCGTCCGGCCCGACCTGGTGCATGATCCGCAGCACGCGCAGCACGGCGGTGTCGACGAGCGCCGCCTCCTGCGAGTCGCGGAAGATCGTGCCGACGTACTTCTCGGCGGACCAGTTGTCGAGCCAGGTGTCCTCGACGAGGCGGTACACGGCGTCGGTGACGTCCCCGTACCCTTCGACGCCGGCCAGCCAGACGTTCTGCTGGAACACCGGGTCGGAGAGCATGTGCAGCGCGGAGCGCACATTGCTGCGCCAGCGCCACCACGGCATGTCATTGAGTGGCATGCCGCCCATGGTGGAGGAGCGACGGCCGCGACGGGAAGAGTTCTCCGAACCTTGCACGGTCATCGATCGTACGTTTCCCCGTCACAGGAGCCTCACGGGCCCCCACAATTCACCTCGACGTCACCCCTCGTTGACCGTGAGTCACTCGCAGGTTGGCTATGTGACGGAATCGTGCGTGTCCATGACCGGCAAGCGACGCACTTCCCTGCGAAGTACCTTCCTCCCCAGGTCCTTCCGCTTCACCAGGTCCGTCAGAGCAACCGCCCTCTCGGCGGGCGCCGTGGCCGCCTGTGCGTCACTCGCCGTCGGTTGTGGGGTCGTCCCCGGTACCACGGGGGGTTCCGGGGACGACTCGATCGTCGTCATGACATGGGCTCCCGAAGGCACGTCGGCGACCAACAAGCCGGGCATGCCCGCCTTCGCCCGCGCCTACGCCCGCTGGATCAACGCGAGCGGCGGCCTCAAGGGCCGCAAGCTCAAGGTGCTGACCTGCAACGAACACAACGACACCGTGTCCGCCGCGAAGTGCGCCCGACGGGCGGTCAAGGAGGACGCGGTCGCCGTCGTCGGCTCCTACAGCCAGCACTCCGACGCCTTCTTCCCCTACCTGGAGGGCGCCGGCATCCCCTACATAGGCGGCTACGGCGTCACGAACGCGGAGTTCACCAGCCCGCTCTCCTACCCCGTCAACGGCGGCCAGCCCACCCTCCTGGCCGGCCTCGGCAAGGAGCTGGCCGCGACCTGCGGTCCCGTCTCCCTGGTCCGCCCCGACACCATCGCCGGCGACGCGCTGCCCACGATGCTCAACGCCGGGCTGACCGCGGGCGGCCACGACAAGGCCAAGGACCAGCGCGCGCCGGAGGACTCCACCGAGTACTCGGCACAGTCCGAGACCGCCCTGGAACACGCGACCGACGGCAAGAGCGCGAGGAACGAGAAGGGGTGCGTGGTGCCCGCCCTCGGGGACCGCACCAGCACCTTCATGGACTCCTTCCGGCGCGCCCGCACGGACTACACCGACGTCAACACCGCCACCGTCCTCGGCAGCGTCGACCAGACGGTCATCGACGCGGCCGGCGGCAGCTCCGGGCCGTACGAGGGGTCCTACGTCACCGGCTGGTACCCCGTGGCGAGCGACCCCGCCTGGAACCCGATGAAGAAGGTGATCAGCGAGGAGGCGTTCTCCGACACCCGCATCGACGCCGGCGACACCGGAGTGCAGACCACCTGGATCGCCTACAACGTGTTCCGGCAGGCCGTGGAGTCGCTGGGCGACGGCGAGGTGACCTCCGCCTCCGTGCGGGGCGCCCTGGACGACGGGCTGAAGATCACCACCGGCGGGCTCACGCCGACGCTCCGCTGGCAGTTCACCGACCGGCTCGCCTCCATCGGCTTCCCCCGCCTGGTCAACGCCGACGTCACCCTCCAGACCGTGCAGAAGGGCCGGCTGGTGGCCGCCAAGAAGGGCTTCACCGACGTGACGAAGACCCTGGAGAAGGCGGACGTCGCCTGACGAACCGCCCCCTCCCCCTGGCTGGAGCTGGGTGAACCGGCTGGAGCTCGGTGAACCGGCTGGAGCTGGGTGGGCCGGTCAGAGCTGGGTGGGCTGGCGCCGGGTCAGGCCGTACGTCTTCGCGATCTCGTTCCACAACGTCGCGGCCTGCGCCTTCTGGGCGCTGGCGGTGCCGCTGTCGCGGTTGCCGGCCTGCGTCTCGGAGGTGGTGCGGGCCGAGCCCTTCTTGCAGCTCTTCTTCTTGCTGCCGGCGACCTGGTCGGCCCAGGCCGCGTAGTGGTCGTCTGCGGACGCGGACGCCTGCCACGCCTTGGTGAGGGCGGTGGTCAGCGCGTCGTGGTTCGGCAGCTGGTCGACCTTCAGCCCGGACAGACTCGTCACCAGGTCGGTGCGCTGTTTCGCCGCGGCCCGCAGATCCGTGGCGGCCTGCGCGAGGTTGCCGCAGGACTTCACCTCGGCCACCGCGCTGATCACGCTGGCCCGGCTGCTGCCGCTGTCCGCCAGCAGCTTGTCCAGCGCGACGGCCTGCTGCTCGGCCGCACCGGCGCCCTTTGACGCGGACCCGCCGGTCACGGGAGCGGACGCGGCGACGGTCTTGTTGTCGTCGCCCTTGCCGCCGCCCCCGCCGGAGAGCAGCGCGCCCGCGCCGACCCCGACGACCGCGAGGGCCACCCCGATCGCCGCGAACAACGGCACCCGCGATCCGCTACGGCCACCCCGGCCGCCGTCGTCGTCACGCGCCCCGCGCCGGCTGCCCGCGGCCGGGTCACCGGGCGGGCTGTAGGCGGGCTGCGGGGAGCGGGCGGCGGGCCCGGCACCGGCGCCGTAGCCCTGCGGGCCGCCGTAGCCGCCATGGCCGCCGTATCCGGGGGGCTCCGGCTCGGAGAAGCGCGGGAGCTGCTGCGTGGACCCGGCCGGGCTCTCGCTGCCCGGGCCGCTGCGGAAGAGGTTCTCGAACTCGGGGGGCGGCTGCCGGTCCCCGCCGGCCTGTGCGGGGACGGGCGGGAGGTACTGCGTGGCCTCGGCGTCGGAGTGCGTGCCGGGCTGCGCGCCCGGCTGGGTGCCGTGGGCGGGCATCGGGCCGGGGCCCGGAGCGGGCCCGTTCTGCGGGGTGCGACCCAGGAAATGGGTCGACTCGGCCTGGGTCTCGGGCGGCAGTGCGCCCGGCACGACCGGCGGCAGGTACTGCGTCGCGCCCTCGTCGACAGGTGCGGCGGCGGGAACGGGCGGCAGGTACTGGGTGGCGCCCTCGTCGACCGCGGACGCCGGAGTCGGGGCCGCCGGTATCGGCGGTATGTACTGCGTCGCGCCGTCGTCGAAAGCCGCGGTGGACGCCGCGGCGGCAGAGGCGGCGGGGGGAGCGGCCGGGGGCAGGGGGGCGCTCGGCGTGCCCTGGCCGTACGTCGGATACGCCGGGGCCGGTGCGCCCTCCGGCGGGAGAGGGCCCGCGCCCGGCTGTGTGCCGCCGCTCCACGGGGCCGCCTGCGGGGCGTTCCACTGGTCCAGCTGCTGGTGCTGTTGATGCTGCTGCTGGGGTGCCTGGCCGCTCTGGTCCGACTGGTTCGACCGGTCCGTCTGGTCCGTCTGGTCCGTCTGGTCCGTCTGGTCCGTCTGGTCCGCGGGGAGCGGCCAGCCCGGGGACGGCTGTTGCGGGGCGGGCGTCTGCTGGTCGGGACCCCAGGGCTGTCCCCAGGTCTGGCCACCGGCCGGCGCCTGCTGCTGCCCGTACTCCGGTCGGCCGTACTGCTGCTGCCCGTACTCGGACTGCCCGTACTGCTGCTGGCCGCCGTACTGCTGCTGACCGTGCTCCTGGCTGGGCTGCCGGCTGGGCTGCCGGTCGTGCTGCTGAGCGCCGTACTGGCCGGAATGGTCGTCCGACGTCGGTGCGGGCGGCTGTTCCGGACGGGGGACCCGCCGTGGGGCGCTCGTCGTCATTCCCGGCAGCAGGGGTTCCCCACCGTCGGAGGGCAGCACGATGCCTTCGCGCGCGGGCTGCGCCGAGGGCTCCTCGCCCTGTCCACTCTGCGTCACCGGGACTCCTACGAATGGGGGACCTTCGGAATCGTCGGCTCACGCTACCGGGTCCCCGGAACCCCGTGCCACGCAGCTCAGAACGTGATCTCCCTCCCGGTGAGGCCGACAGTGACGTCGGTAACAGATCCGGAGCGCCGTGCGCTGTTTCCATGGCCTGCCGTGCGGGACCTCACTGTTTCCCGCACGTTCACGCAGCGGCGCCCCGTCCGTTCACGCCGCGGTCTGCAACTCCAGCCGCGCCCCGAACTCCCTCACCACCGATTCGTCCCGGAACGGCTCCAGTCGCTGCTGGAGGTCCTCCAGGTACTCCGCGCCCCGGTTCGAGCGGAGCGTCTCCAGCAACTCGACCGCTTTCAGACCGGTGTTGCAGGCCTGTTCGATCTCGCGCTGCTGCACCTGCGCGGTGGCCAGCAGGACGTATCCGATCGCGCGCCGGCGCGCACGGCTCTCCGGATGCCCGGCCAGGGACTGCTGCGCGCAGCGCGCCGCCGCCTCGGCCTGGCCCAGGTCGCGGTGGCAGTGCGCCAACTCGTCGGCCAGATAGGCCTCGTCGAAGTGCGCGATCCACACCGGGTCGTCCCCGGCGGACGGATCGGCCGCCTCCAGCGCCGACACCGCCCGCCCGGACGCCGCCTGCGCCTCGCGCGCGTCACCCATCAGCGCGTGCCCGCGCGCCTCCGCCGCGAGGAACATCGCCTCCGCGCGCGGCGTCACACGTCCACGCGCCCCCTCCTGTGCCGCGCGCGCCAACTGGGCGATCTCGCGGGGGTTTCCGAGCTGGGCGGCGAGATGACTCATGGAAGCGGCGAGGATGTATCCGCCGTACCCTCGGTCGCCCGCGGCCTGGGCGAGCCGGAGGGCCTGGATGTAGTAGCGCTGGGCGAGGCCCGGTTGGCCGGTGTCGACGGCCATGTACCCGGCGAGCTCCGTCAACCGGGCCACGGCCGCGAAGAGTTCCCGCCCGACCGCCTCCCGGTAGGAGCCGGCCAGCAGCCCCGAGACCACGCTGTTGAGGTAGTGCACGACGACGGGACGGACATGCCCGCTGCCGTACTGGTGGTCCAGGTCGACCAGCGCCTGCGTCATCGCCTTGACGGCCGCGACGTCGGACAGCCCCACCCGGGGGCCGGCGGAGCGCGCCACCTGCGCGTCGGGCGAGGAGATCAGCCAGTCACGGCTCGGCTCGACCAACGCCGAGGCGGCCACGGACGAGCCGGAGAGGAAGTCCCGCCGGCCCACGTCACTGCGCCACAGCTCGCAGACCTGCTCGATGGCCCCCAGTACCGTCGGCGAGAACTGGAGACCCACACCCGAGGCGAGGTTCTTGCCGTTGGCCATGCCGATCTCGTCGATCGTGACCGCACGGCCGAGCTTGCGGCCCAGCGCCTCCGCGATGATCGCCGGGGCGCGTCCGCGCGGCTGCTGTCCGCGCAGCCAACGGGCCACGGACGTCTTGTCGTAGCGCAGGTCGAGACCGTGCTCCGCACCGCACATGTTGACGCGGCGGGCGAGCCCGGCGTTCGAGCACCCCGCCTCCTGGATGAGCGCCTGCAGCCGTTCGTTCGGCTGCCGCGCGACTAGCGGCCTTGCGGCCATTGGCACTACCCCCTGTGGAGTTCCGTACCGAAAAGTTCCGGCCGAGAAGATCAATGCCCCACGGACATGGTGAAAATGCGATGCATGCGAGGATTGCCGAGTATTTCCGGGTTACCGACGGAAGCCCGCCCCTACCGTGACTACCCGCTCCCGCGCCCGTTCCTGCCGCGCGCCCCCGCACATGCACCCATGCGCCCCGGACGGGAAATCGATGCTCCTCCCCCGCGCAAACGGGCGGGCGTAACCCCTGGTGACCGCTAGAGTTGTGCTCATCGTGGAAGAGACCATCGCGGGCGCCGAAGCCACTCAAATCCCGAAGCAGCGCGGGGAATCGCTGCTCGAGACCGCTGTTCGCTATGCCGAGGAACGTCATTGGGACGTCTTCCCCGGCACCTGGCTGGAACCCGTCGACGGGGTGCAGCGCTGCTCCTGCGGGGAAGCGGCGTGCGACGCGCCGGGTGCGCACCCTGCGCGCCCCGACTGGGAGACGCAGGCCACCGGCAGTGCGACGGTGGCGCGCCGGATGTGGCAGCAGCAGCCGACCGCCTCGATCCTCCTGCCCACGGGGCGTACGTTCGACGCGATCTCCGTTCCGGAGACGGCCGGGTTCCTCGCGTTGGCGCGCATGGAGCGGATGGAGTTGACGCTCGGTCCTGTCACGTTGACGCCGGACCGGCGGATGCAGTTCTTCGTGCTGCCGGGGGCGTCGGCGAAGGTGCCGGACCTGGTGCGCAAGCTGGGCTGGTCGCTGGGGGCCCTGGATCTGGTGACGTTGGGCGAGGGGACGTTCGTCGCCGCGCCGCCCACCCGGTTCGGGTCGAGGGGGGCTGTGCAGTGGGCCTGCCGGCCGACGGCCGCCAACCGGTGGTTGCCGGACGCGGAGGAACTGATCTCGCCGCTGGCCTACGCGTGCGGCAGGGATCGCTGACGCCGGATCGTCAACTCCGGATCATCAACAGCGTCAACGGCCTCAATCGTCTCAATGGCTTCAATGGCTTCAACACGTCCTTCGCAGCGGATCGTTGACGACACATGATCAACAGCGCGCCGTAGGGTTCCCTGTATGACGTCCGTACGCGTGCGTGGGCTCTGGAAGCGGTTCGGTCAGCAGGTCGCTGTCGCCGGAATCGATCTCGATCTGCCCGCAGGGAAGTTCATCGGGCTGGTCGGGCCCAACGGGGCCGGGAAGACGACCACGTTGTCGATGGTGACCGGGTTGCTGCGGCCGGATCAGGGATCCGTCGAGGTCGTCGGGCACGACGTGTGGCGGGATCCCGTGGCGGTGAAGGCGCGGATCGGGGTGCTGCCGGAGGGACTACGACTGTTCGAGCGGCTGTCGGGGCGTGAACTGCTCGGATACACCGGCCGGTTGCGGGGGCTGCCCGGCGCCGAGGTCGACAAGCGGGCCACGCAGCTGCTCGACGTCCTCGACCTGGCCGGCGCCCAGCACAAGCTCGTCGTCGACTACTCGACCGGCATGCGGAAGAAGATCGGGCTCGCGGCCGCGCTGCTCCACAATCCCGAAGTCCTCTTCCTCGACGAGCCCTTCGAGGGCGTCGATCCGGTGTCCGCGCAGATCATCCGAGGGGTGCTGGAGCGGTACACGGCGTCCGGGGCAACGGTCGTCTTCTCGTCCCATGTGATGGAGCTCGTCGAGTCGCTGTGCGACTGGGTGGCGGTGATGGCGGCGGGACGGATCCGGGCGCACGGGACGCTGGCGGAGGTGCGGGGGTCGTCCCCCTCCTTGCAGCAGGCGTTCCTCGAACTGGTCGGGGCGCACGGGCGGGACACCGGCTCCGACCTCGACTGGCTGGGCGGCGGGGCCGCCCGATGAGCGGCGTGACCGGCACCCTCGTCCGGCTGAAGCTGTCGCTGCTTCGAGGCGGGCTGCGGCAGTCTGCCGGGCGGCGGGCCGCCTACGTCGCCTCCGCCGTCGTCACTCTGCTGTTCGCCGCGTTGCAGCTGATCGCGTTGATCGCGTTGCGCGGACACGACCACGCCGTCTCGCTGGTGGTGCTGCTGGGGGCGGTGCTGGGGCTGGGGTGGGCGGTGATGCCGCTGTTCTTCCCCAGCGGCGACGAGACCCTGGACCCGACCCGGCTGGTGATGCTGCCGCTGCGGCCCCGGCCGCTGGTGCGGGCGCTGCTGGCGGCCTCGCTGGTGGGCATCGGGCCACTGTTCACGCTGCTGATGCTGGTGGGGTCGGTGGTGGCCGTGGCGCACGGGGCGGCGGCCTGGGCGGTGGCCGTCCTCGCCGTCGTACTCGGGCTGCTGGTGTGTGTGGCGCTCGCGCGGGCCGTGGCCGCCGCCAACATCCGGCTGCTGTCCAGCCGCAAGGGCCGCGATCTGGCGGTGCTGAGCGGGCTGGTGATCGCGGTCGGGGCGCAAGTCGTCAACTTCGGGGCGCAGCGGCTCGGGACGTCCGGGCTGGGGCAGCTCGATCCGGTGGCGGACGTGCTGCGGTGGCTGCCGCCCGCCTCCGCGGTCGGCGCGGTGGACTCGGTGAGCGAGGGGGCGTACGGGGTCGCCGTCGCGCAGATCGCCGTCAGCGCGGCGGCGTTGGCGCTGCTGGTGGGGGTGTGGGCGCGGACTCTGACGCGGCTGATGACCTCGCCCGACGGCTCCACTCTCCAGGCCGCCGAGCCGACCGCGCGGAAACGACGAAGCGCGGCGGGGCTGACGGGGCCGGCGGGGCCGGCGCGGCTGCTGCCCGGCGGGCGCACCGGGCCGGTGATGGAACGCAGCCTGCGCTACATCTGGCGCGACCCGAAGACGAAGGCGGCCTGGGTGACCTCGCTGGCCATCGGGCTGATCGTGCCCGTCTTCAACGCCGTGCAGGGCACCGGCTCGATCTACTTCGCCTGCTTCGCCGCCGGGATGCTCGGCATTCAGATGTACAACCAGTTCGGGCAGGACACGTCCGCGTTCTGGATGGTCGCGCTGACCATTTCCTCGTCCCGGGACGCCTACGACGAGCTGCGGGCGCGGGCGCTGGCCCTGCTGGTGATCACCCTGCCGTACGCGACGCTGGTGACCGTGCTGACGACGGCGCTGCTCGGCGACTGGCCGAAGCTGCCCGAGGCGCTGGGGCTGTCGTTCGCGCTGCTCGGCGCGATGCTGGCGACGGGCGCCTGGACCTCGGCGCGCTTTCCCTACTCGATCCCGCAGGAGGGGCACAAGAACGTCGCTCCCGGGCAGGCCGGACTCGCCTGGATCGCGATCTTCGGCGGCATGGTCGCGGCGGCCCTGCTGTGTGCGCCCGTCATCGCGCTGACGATCTGGCTGAACGTCAGCGCGGGCGCGGACGCCTGGACCTGGCTGCTGCTGCCGGGAGGCGCGGTGTACGGCGTGGGCGTCACCGTGCTGGGACTACGGCTGGCGGCGCCGAGGACGGCGGAACGGCTACCGGAGATCCTGACGGCGGTCAGCAAGGGGTGAGCGAGCGACGGCCGCGGCACAGGTGGCCCCGGGGAGGGAGGGGGAGGAGACGGGGTTCTCAGGGAGTGTGGGGGGTGAGTACGGCGTCGAGGAACGGCTCGATCGCCGAGCGCCAGGCCTCCGGCTGGTCGTAGTACACGAGGTGCCCCGCGTCGGAGACCTCCGCGTACTCGCCGCGGGGCAGCACCCGCACCATCTCCTGGGCCTCGGCCCGCCCGAGCTCACCGTCGAGGCCCCGCACGACCAGCGCCGGGCACTGCACCTGGGTGAGCTCCTCCCAGTGCGCGTCGTAGACCCAGGTCTCGCGGGACTTCAGCATCTGGTCGGGCTCGAAGACGGGCCGCCAGCCGTCGGGCGACTCATGCATGACCTCGGCGTAGAACTCGCCCCGGGAGGGGTTCGGGCGCTCCACCCAGGGGTCGTCCTCGCCGAACCACTTGCGGACGTCGGCGAGGGTGGCGAAGGGGACCGGCCAGGACTTGAACCAGTCGCCCCACTCGCGCTGCGAGGCCGCGCCGAGCGCGGAGGCCCGCATGTCGCAGACGATCAGGCCGCGCACCAGGTCGGGCCGCTTGGCGGCGAGCTGCCAGGCCGTCAGCGCGCCCATGGCGTGGCCGATGAGGACGGCCGGGGCGAGGCCGAGCTGCTCCAGGGCGGCCTCCGCGTCCTCGACGTAGGCCTCGCGGGTGAAGGCGGCCTCCGGCGGCTTCTCGCTCTGGCCGTGGCCGCGCTGGTCGAGGGCGACCGCGCGGTGCCGCTCGGAGAGCCAGCGGGCGGTGGACGCCCAGTGCGAGGCCCGGCCCATCAGGCCGTGCAGTAACAGGACGCCCGAGGAACCGTCCTCCCCTGCTTCCGCGGCGCTCGGGGCTCCCGCGGACTGTGCCGGGATCACCTTGGGCGGGTCCCCGAACTCCCAGGCCGCCAGGCGTACGCCGCCCGCCCCGGTCACGTCGATGCGTCGCGCCACAGTTCCTGGCACCCCCCTGGCCCTCGTACCGTTGTGCTGTCGTCAGACTTCGAATCACACGCAGGCTATCGAATGCCCTTTCGAGATAGGCACTCTCCGCAAGCAACACCCCTCGTTCGAGTGACCTGGTTCAAGGAATGATCGCCGCTGCCGAGGGGAGACCTTCAGCGGGAGGCGGACCGGTCGGGGAAACCGGTCCGAGGGGAACGACCTTGAGAGCTCGGGGCTCCAGGTCGAAAAAGGGGAGGACAGGCCCCGGTGCCACACGGCACCGGGGCCCTCCGTTCGTTTGCGGCAGACCATCCCCGCCCCCCTCAGGTCATATGCCTCACGCGACAGCGTGGCACGGGAAGCGCGTGCGCGCTGCCATTCGACACAGGGAATCTGCGATTCGACGACATCGACAGCACGACACAACTGCCCCACGCGCCCCATGAGTTGAACAATGCTCAGCGCTTCGCCACGAACACGTGGGACGCCACGTCCGACTGCAGCTCGGCCGCCTCGCCGCCGCTGCCGACCAGCACACCGCCCGCCGACTCCGTCACACTCACCACCGAGCCGGGCTGCACGCCCGCGCGGCGCAGCGTGTACATCAGCTGCGCGTCCGTCTGGATCGGCTCGCCGATACGGCGCACCACGACCGTCTTGCCGTCGGCGCCCGGATCGAGGTCCGCCAGCGACACCATGCCCTCATCCAGGAACGGGTCCGCGCCGTCCTTCTCGCCCAGCTCCTCCAGACCCGGGATCGGGTTGCCGTACGGCGACTCGGTCGGGTGCCGCAGCAGCTCCAGCACACGCCGCTCCACGGCCTCGCTCATCACGTGCTCCCAGCGACACGCCTCCGCGTGCACCTGCTCCCACTCCAGGCCGATCACGTCGACGAGGAGACACTCGGCCAGCCGGTGCTTGCGCATCACGCGCGTGGCCAGCCGGCGCCCCTCGTCGGTGAGCTCCAGATGCCGGTCGCTGGCCACGGAGACCAGGCCGTCGCGCTCCATCCGCGCGACCGTCTGGCTGACTGTCGGACCGCTCTGGTCGAGCCGCTCGGCGATCCGGGCGCGCATGGGGACCACACCTTCCTCCTCCAGCTCGAGGATGGTGCGGAGATACATCTCCGTGGTGTCGATCAGTCCGGACATTCGTAGCCCCTCGATTAGCTCTGCCGAAGGCTGGACGGCTCTCCGGCGCGTGCGCTGGCCCTGTAGTCAATTCTGCCGGATACCACTGACAAGCGTGCCGCGCCGCTGAAACGGGGCGGTTACATCAGGATGCGCGGCACGGTGCGCGGCACGGTGCGCGGCGGCCGAGCGAGGACGGTCGCCGCCTCCGCTCCACCGCCGTACCCGGCCGCCTCTGCGCCCTCGTCCCCCTCACCGTCCCCGTCGTATTGACAGGGCGCTGGTCCAGACCGCACGGTGATCCGCGACCCGGGAACGGACCCGGACCCGACACGGCAAAGGGGCCCCTCGGATGAGCGACCGCAAGCTCGCCGCCCAGTTCTTCGACGCCGCGATCACGCTGCTGCAGCGGGCCCGCGACGAGGAGGCCGAGGCCGTCGAGGCCGCCGGAACGCTCCTCGCCGACACCGTGGCCGACGGCGGCCGCCTCTTCGCCTTCGGCGCCGGCCACTCCTCCCTCGCCGCCCAGGACATCGTCTACCGCGCGGGCGGCCTCGCCCTGATGAACCTGCTCGCGGTGCCGGGCGTCGTCGGCGTCGACGTCACACCCGCCACCCTCGGCTCCGCCCTGGAGTGCGTCGACGGCCTCGCGAGCGCCGTCCTGGACACCTCGCCCCTGCGCGCGGGCGACGCCCTCGTCATCGTCTCGCTCTCCGGCCGCAACGCCCTGCCCGTGGAGATGGCCCAGAACGCCCGCAACCTGGGCGTGAAGGTCATCGGCGTGACCTCGGTGGCGTACGCCTCACAGACGACGTCCCGGCACACCTCCGGAACGTTCCTCAAGGACCACTGCGACATCGTCCTCGACTCGAAGATCGCCGTCGGCGACGCCGAGCTCACCCTCGACGCCGTACCCTCGCCGTTCGCCCCCGCCTCCACGGTCGTCACCGCCGCCCTCCTCCAGGCGGTCATGGCCACCGCGGCCGGCGCCCTCGCCGACCGCGGCATCGAGCCGCCGCTCCTGCGCTCCGGCAACGTCGACGGCGGCCACGACTGGAACGGACGGATCATGGAGGAGTACCGGGACCGGATCTTCTACCGCCGCTGAACGCACCGTGGCACGCGCGCGTGTCAGCCGCGGTCGGCCGGGGCGGCCAGGTCGGCCAGGTCCAGGGCCGTCGCTATGCGCACGGCGACGTCCTCGGCGTAGTTCGCGTCGGAGCGTTCGAAGGCGGTGCGGCCGGCGCCCCGCAGGAACGTCACGACGCCCATGGTGCGGCCGCGGCTGCGCAGCACCGCGCACAGCGCGTACACCGTGTCCTCGGGCCACTGACGCGCCCGCGCCCACTCCCGGGCCTCGTCCGCCGGGACGGAGCCGACGCCCGCCCGCACGGAGCCGGCCCGCGCGACGCACTGCAGCGCCGGATGCCCGTCGCCGTAGCGGACGGGCAGGCCCGCGTGTCCGGTGAGCGCGCTGGGGCCCGGACCGCCCGACGGCGTGGCCGCGACCCGCATCAGCCGCGCCGGCGCCGCCCCCTCGACATCGGCCGACGCCTCACCCATCACCCGGTCGACCAGGGCGTGGTCGGCGAACCCGGCGAGCGCGAAGTCGAGGTGGACGGTGGCGGCCTCGGCCGGGTCCTCGCACTCGGCGGCCGCGCGGGCCGCCCGGTGCAGCTGGTTGGCGCGGAAGCGCAGCATGGCGGCCTCCTGCTCGCCCTGCTTGGCCTCTGTGACGTCCTGGAAGAGCCAGCCGACCCCGAGCGGCACCGGCTCCTCGGCGAGCGGCGAGGCCAGCCGCAGGAAGCCACTGCGCCAGCAGCGCCGCTTCTCGCCGTCCGGGGTGCGCACCCCGACCCACAGCTCGGCGGGCGCGGGCGGGGCGCCCTCGGCGAGGACGTGCGTCAGCACGTTCTCCAGCTCCTCGGCGCCCCGGGTGAGCAGCTCCCCCAGCGGGCGGCCCAGCACGGCCGTACGGCCCGTGCCGAGCGCGCGGGCGGCGTGCGCGTTGACGACGGCGGGGCGCAGGTCGGCGTCGACCAGGACCACCCCCCAGGAGGCGTCGTCGAAGAGGGCCTCGCTGAGCGCGATGGAACGCTCCAGGTCGATCTGCGCATGCACCTCGCTGAAGGCGCAGTACAGCCCGGCGGGCTTGCCGTCCGGCCCGCGCACGGCGGCGGACTGCGTCCGCACGAGCACCCGGCCGCCGTCCTTCGTCAGCAGCGCGAACTCGTGCACCTGACGGCCCGGCGCGTGCATGGCGGCCATCAGCCGCCCCTCGATGTCCTCGGCGTCCGCCTCGCGCACGGCCCAGCCGGCGAAGCCGTGCCGCCCGACGGCCTCGGCCGCGCTCCAGCCGAGGATGCGCTCGGCCTCACGGTTCCAGTGGGTGACCACTCCGTCGCCGTCGAAGGCGCACAGGGCCGCGTCCATGCCGTCGAGGAGCGCGGCGAGCAGGTCGGCGCCGTCCGGGCCGACCGGTCCGGCCCCGGGGTGCGCGCCCTCCGGGGTCTCCGGGCCGTCCTCGCCCGACCGCTCGGGCTGCTCGGGCTCGTCCGGCCCCAGCTCGTCGGTGGTCCCACTACGCCGGGAAGCACTCACCTGGACCCCCTGCAGGTTCGCTCACTTGCCCTCATTCAACTCGAACGTGACGCAGCCCACATATGATTCCCGCAAGATTGCCGAGGAATCGTTGCATCGGGCTCTGGTCAGGGTGGGGCATGAGCCGCAGGTCGACCCATTCCGCCGTCTCGCCGTCGAGCACATACCGCTCGACCTCGACGAACCCACGCGCGCGCGAACCGCGGCCCGCCTTCGTTGACGGCCGGCACGCGCGCGATGCCTCCCGGTCCGCCGGGTCAACATCCCAGAAAAAACACTTGAGCGACCGGCGAGGGGTTCTTAGGGTGTGGCGTACCGAATGAAGGGAGGTGGTCCGAAGCATGTATGCACACCGGACGTCGGAGGTGGCTGCGGGCTAATGGCCCGTCGCCCACTGAGTGCGGTGCCGGACCAGCGCGTGTGAGTAGCGCGCAACCGGCCAATTCAACGCAGTCACCCGACCCGCGAGTCGCCGGTACGTCCGGCCGGCCCTCCTCTGGGAGGACCCGACTCGCGGGTCGTCTGCTTTTCCGGGCCTCTGTCCGCAAGGTTTGCGGGGCGTGAGGCGGGACACGTGCGGATTTTTTGGCAGGCAGTACTCTGGGCGCATGCTTTCGCTTGTTCGACGCCGCCATGTGGACTACGTCCGCGTCACGAGCATGGGCTGTCGACGCTCCATCTGAGCCCGTCCAGCCCCTTCGCGGTTCACCGCCGCCCGCGTTTTCGCACTTTCCTCATCTCTGACCGCCTGGCACCCGTGCGCCGCCCCACCCACGGCGGCCGCGGGCCCCGCACACCCACGGACGCATCATGACGAACGTGACACCCCTCGCGACGAACCCGTCGTATCGGCAATCGTCGTATCAGCACCCGTCGTATCAGCAACTGCCGATCATCGATCTCTCCGCCGCCGACCGCGGGCCCCAGGCGCGGGCGCTGCTGCATGCGCAGTTGCACAGTGCCGCGCACGACGTGGGGTTCTTCCAGTTGGTCGGGCACGGGGTGAGCCCTCAGGAGACGGAGGAGCTGCTCTCCGCCATGCGGCGGTTCTTCGCGCTGCCCGAGGAGCAGCGGCTCGCGATCGACAACGTGAACTCGCCGCACTTCCGCGGGTACACGCGGACCGGGGACGAGCGGACCGGCGGTCGGCAGGACTGGCGGGATCAGCTCGACATCGGGGCGGAGCGGCCGGCGCGGATACCGGGGCCGGGTGAGCCCGCGTACTGGTGGCTTCAGGGGCCCAATCAGTGGCCCGACGGGTTGCCGGAGCTGCGGAGTGCCGCGCTTGCCTGGGTCGAGCGGCTCAGCGGTGTCGCGGAGCGGCTGCTGCACGAGCTGCTCGCCGCGATCGGCGCGCCGGTCGACTTCTACGACGCGGTGTTCGGGGAGCGGGCGCATCCGCATCTGAAGCTCGTGCGGTATCCGGGGAGTGCGGGGGACGGGGGCGGTCAGGGGGTGGGGGCTCACAAGGACTACGGGTTCCTGACGCTGCTGCTTCAGGACCGGGTGGGCGGGCTTCAGGTGCAGAGGGAGGACGGGCTGTTCCATGATGTGCCGCCGTTGGAGGGGGCCTTCGTGGTGAATCTCGGGGAGCTCCTGGAGGTGGCGACCAACGGGTACCTGCTCGCCACCAACCATCGGGTCGTGTCGCCGCCGAGTGCGGTGGAGCGGTTCTCGGTGCCGTTCTTCTACAACCCGCGGCTGGACGCCCGGGTCGAGCCGCTGCCCTTCCCGCACGCCTCCGCCGCGCCCGGTGTGACCGACGATCCGGCCAACCCGCTGTTCGCGGAGTACGGCTTCAACGAGCTGAAGGGCAAGTTGCGGGCGCACCCGCTGGTGGCCGAGCGGCATCACGCGGAGCTGCTCAGCCCCGCGTGATCACCGGCTGCGTGATCGCCGGCTGCGTGATCACCGGCACGGCCCGCGGCGCGGCCCGTCGTGCGGTTCAGCCCGCGATGTCGTCGTAGCCCTCGATCTCCTGGGGGTTGCGGGTGCCGGGGCCGATGTAGCGGGCCGACGGGCGGACCAGGCGGCCGGTGCGCTTCTGTTCCAGGATGTGCGCGGACCAGCCGGCGGTGCGGGCGCAGGTGAACATCGAGGTGAACATGTGTGCCGGGACTTCGGCGAAGTCCAGGACGATGGCCGCCCAGAACTCGACGTTCGTCGCCAGGACGCGGTCCGGGCGGCGGGCGTGGAGTTCGGCGAGGGCGGCCTTCTCAAGGGCCTCGGCGATCTCGAAGCGGGGTGCGCCCAGTTCGCGGGCGGTGCGGCGCAGTACGCGCGCGCGTGGGTCCTCGGCGCGGTAGACGCGGTGGCCGAAGCCCATGAGGCGCTCGCCCTTGTCGAGGGCCTGTTTGACGTAGGCCTCCGCGTCGCCGGTGCGTTCGATCTCCTCGATCATGCCGAGGACGCGGGAGGGGGCGCCGCCGTGCAGCGGGCCCGACATGGCTCCTACGGCGCCGGAGAGGGCTGCGGCGACGTCGGCGCCGGTGGAGGCGATGACGCGTGCGGTGAAGGTGGAGGCGTTCATGCCGTGTTCGGCGGCCGAGGTCCAGTAGGCGTCGACGGCCGCCACATGCTTGGGGTCCGGTTCGCCGCGCCAGCGGATCATGAAGCGTTCGACGACGGACTGGGCTTTGTCGATCTCCCGCTGCGGGACCATCGGGCGGCCTTGGCCGCGGGCGGACTGGGCGACGTAGGAGAGGGCCATGACGGCGGCGCGGGCGAGGTCCTCGCGGGCGTGCTCGGCGTCGATGTCGAGGAGGGGTTTGAGGCCCCAGACGGGCGCGAGCATGGCGAGCGCGGACTGGACGTCGACGCGGATGTCGCCGGAGTGGACGGGGATCGGGAAGGGTTCGGCGGGCGGCAGGCCGGGGTTGAAGGCCCCGTCGACGAGCAGCCCCCAGACGTTGCCGAAGGAGACATGGCCGACCAGGTCCTCGATGTCGACGCCCCGGTATCGCAGGGCGCCGCCCTCCTTGTCCGGTTCGGCGATCTCCGTCTCGAACGCGACGACTCCTTCGAGTCCGGGTACGAAGTCGGACATCAGGCGGCTCCTCGTGATGTGTGCGACGGACGGCACCGGTGGATCCACGGTCCCGGGGGACTCGCGGTCGTGGGCAGTCACCCCAGTGATGCCCCGTGGGGCGGGCGGCCACCCCACTGGGATGGCATCTGCACCATATCCCCGAGTGCCACCTTTGGGGAGTGGTTGCGGCACTCAGTGCCACCTCCGGTGGGGTGGGGTGCGGTGGTGGGGCATACGGCAGGATGACCTTGTGACCGACGCAGACGCCGTCTCTCCCGGCCCCGTTCCCGACCCCGCCGCGATGCGCAAGCAGTACCGGGCCGAGGGGTTCACCGAGGCCGAGCTGGCCGCCACGCCGGTGGAGCAGTTCGCCCGCTGGTTCAAGGACGCGGCCGTCGAGGCCCAGCTCTTCGAGCCGAACGCCATGGTCGTCTCCACCGCGGACGCCGAGGGGCGGCCCAGCTCCCGTACGGTGCTGTTGAAGCAGTTCGACGAGCAGGGTTTCGTCTTCTACACCAACTACGACTCCCGCAAGGCCCTCGATCTCGCCGAGAATCCGTACGTCTCGCTGCTCTTTCCGTGGCATCCGATGGCCCGGCAGGTCGTCGTGCGGGGCGTGGCGCGGCGTACCGGGCGGGACGAGACCGCCGCGTACTTCCGGACCCGGCCGCACGGCTCGCAGCTCGGCGCGTGGGCCAGCGCCCAGTCGTCGGTGATCGCCACCCGGGCCGACCTCGACGCGTCGTACGCAGAGCTGGCGGCCCGCTATCCGGAGGGCGAGCAGGTGCCGGTGCCGCCGCACTGGGGTGGTTTCCGGGTGGCGCCGGAGTCGGTGGAGTTCTGGCAGGGCCGGCTGAACCGGCTGCACGACCGGTTGCGGTATGTGGCGGAGGCGGACGGGAGCTGGCGGGTGGAGCGGCTCAGTCCGTGAGGCGGTGGGCCGCTCGGAGCGTCAGACCTTGCCCGGCAGGAACGCCGTACGGCGCCCGCCCAGCAGCTCGTCCATTCGGGCGCGGAAGTCCTCGCTGAGCGTGGGCCAGTTCCAGAACGCAAAGCCGAGGTGGACGAAGGCCAGGTGGTCGTCGGTCCAGTCCCACTCGGGCAGCGGGGCGGACTCGGCGCAGGAGGCGCACTCGGCGTCGGCCGTGCCCGTTTCGTACCAGACGTCCATCACGGTGGATATGTGCGACGACCAGACCGGGTCGTCGGGATCGGCGGCCGTCCCGCAGCGCGGGCAGATCGCCGTCGCCCCCTTTTTGGTGTTGAAGTTGCTGTAGAAGACGCGCCGTTCGGTGTGGACGGCGACGCCCTCCGGAGCGCCCCAGCGGGCGTGGGTGACCGCCTTGTGCCAGTGGGGGCCGGGTGGGTGGGCCGGATGGTCTCCCAGGGCCCAGCCGGGCTCCGCCTCGGCGAGCACGATGCCCTCGGCCACGAGCCACTCCACCACGGGCCGGGCGAGGCTCGGTGCGTCTTGTGGACCCGCGTAACGGTCGACGATCGTCTGGTAGGTGTCCCCCATGCCCGAACCGTAAGCCGTGCCACTGACAACGGGCCCGGCACGGCCGACCTGGGCGATCAGTCCAGTGTCTGCTCCAGCAGCCCCGCCCACTGCGCCACGACCCGGTCGCGGCGTGCCGCGTCGTCGGTGAGGAGGTTGGCGAGGCCGAGGCCTCGGGCCATGTCCAGCAGGCCCTGGACGGTCTCGCGGACGCCGGGCGCGCTCTCGTCGGCGCCGAGCAGTTCCACGGCTATGCGGTGGGTTTCGCGGCCGACGCGGGCTTCCAGTTCGGTCACGCGCGGGCGGAGCGGTTCCTCGTTGGAGGCGGCCACCCACAGGTGCAGGGCGGCGCGGAAGAGGGGGCCGGTGTAGAGGTCGACGAGGGCGGTGACGACCGCGCGGCGATCGCCGCTGGCGCCCTGGGGGAACAGTGCGCGCAACGCGCAGGAGCGTTCCTCGGCGACGTACTCGACGGCCGCGGTGAACAGGTCCTCGCGGGTGGGGAAGTGGTGCTGGGCGGCGCCCCGGGAGACGCCCGCGCGTTCGGCGACGACCAGGACCGTGGATCCTGCCCAGCCGTGTTCGGCGAGGCAGGCGACGGCGGCTTCCAGAAGCCGCTGCCGGGTGGCGCGGCTGCGGTCCTGCTTGGGGGCGCGGTCAGCCGGGCCGCGGTCGGCCGGGCCGCGGTTGCCGGGACCGCGGTCGCCGGGGAGATGTGCGGCTGTGGTCACAGCGCCCATGGGGGATCCCGTCGTTCGAGGAAGGCCGCCATTCCCTCGCGGGCGTCGCGGTCGGCGAACAACGAGGCCGAGAGCCAGGTCATCGAGCCCACGTCCTCGACGAACGCCTCCAGCACCTTAGCCGTGAGCAGCTTCTTCGTCCTGGCCAGGGCTTTGGGTGAGGCCCGCCGCAGGCCGTCGAGGACGGGTGCGAGGGCCTCGTCGAGGTCGGTGTCGCCGGCGGACTGGGTGACGAGGCCGATGCGGGCGGCTTCGGCCGCGCCGAAGGTCTCTGCGGTGAGGCAGTAGCGAGTGAGGGCGCGTGGGTCGACGCGGGGCAGCAGGGGCAGCGAGATGACGGCGGGCGCGACTCCGATGTGCACCTCGGTGAACGCGAACGTCGACGTCTGAGAGGCGATCGCGATGTCGCAGGCGCCGAGCAGTCCCAGGCCGCCCGCCCTGACGTGACCGGCGACCCGGGCCACCACCGGCTTGCGCAGCTCAAGGATCTGCTGGAGCAGCCTGGGCACCGCCTTGGGGCGCGGCGGGTCCTTGAGGTCGGCGCCGGCGCTGAGGGTGTTGCCGGTGTGGGTGAGGACGACGGCGCGTACGTCGTCGTCCTTGTGGCAGCTGATGAGCGCGTCGGTCAGTTCGGTGACGAGGGCGTGCGAGAGGGCGTTGCGGGTGGCGGGTGAGTCGAGGCTGAGGGTCTCGATGCCCCGTTCGCGGGTGCGGCCGACCAGGGGGGCCGTCATGGGTGTCTTCATGCGCGTTCCCTCAGCCGGCGGCGGAGTATCTTCCCGGAGACGGCGCGCGGCACGGCGTCGATGAAGGTGACCTCGCGGACGCGCTTGTAGGGGGCGACGCGTTCGGCGACGTACATGGCGATCTCTCCTTCGGAGAGGTCGGGGGATGTCGGCTGGCGGACCACGTAGGCGTGCGGGACTTCGTTGCCGTCGTCGTTGTAGACGCCGATGACGGCGGCGTCCGCTATGCCGGGGTGGGTGAGCAGGATCGCTTCGAGTTCGGCGGGGGCGACCTGGAAGCCCTTGTACTTGATGAGTTCCTTGACGCGGTCGACGACGAACAGCCAGCCGTCGGCGTCGATGTGCCCGACGTCGCCGGTGTGCAGCCAGCCGTCGGCGTCGATCATGGCGGCGGTGGCGTCGGGGCGGCCCAGGTAGCCCTTCATGATCTGGGGTCCCCGGATGAGGATCTCGCCGGGTTCGCCGACGCCGAGGTCCTTGCCGGGGTCGTCGAGGGAGACGATGCGCATCTCGGTGCCGGCGATGAGTTTGCCGACGGTGCCGGCGGGGGCTTCGCGCATGGCGTCGAGCGGGACGACGTGGGTGCCGGGGGACAGTTCCGTCATGCCGTAGGCCTGGCCGAGGGGCGGCAGGTCGAGGCGTTCGGCGCAGGCCGCGGCGAGTTCGGCGTCCAGGGGTGCGGCGGAGCAGATGACGTACCGCAGCGACGACAGGTCGTACTGGGCGACCGCCGAGTGTTTGGCGAGGGCGAGGACGATCGGCGGGGCCACGTAGAGGGCGGTGATGCGGTGGTTCTGGATGGCCGCGAGGAACGACTCCAGGTCGAAGCGGGGCAGCACGACGACGGTGGCGCCCTGGCGCAGGGGTGCGTTCATCAGGGCGGTGAGGCCGTAGATGTGGAAGAAGGGCAGTACGGCGAGGATGCGCTCGCCGGGGCCCGCGGAGATCACCGCCCGTAGCTGGTCGAGGTTGGTGGCGATCTGCCGGTGGGTGAGCATGACGCCCTTGGGGGTGCCGGTGGTGCCGGAGGAGTAGGGCAGGGCCGCGACGTCCGCCGTCGGATCGATGTCCACCTGTGGCTCGGGGGCTGTGGAGCCGAGCATGTCGATCAGCGAGCGGTGTCCGCTCGCGTTGTCGCAGACGAAGATCTCCTCGATGCCGCCGGCGAGTTCGGCCGCGCGCCGGGCGGTGTGGAGCAGGGGCGAGACGGTGACGATCCAGCGGGCGGCCGAGTCGCCGAGCTGCTTGGCGAACTCCTCGGCGGTGGCGAGCGGGTGCACGGTGGTGACGGTGGCGCCCGCGCGTGTGGCGGCGTAGAACGCGATCGGGAACGCGACGGTGTTGGGGCTGTGCAGGGCGAGGACGTCACCCTTGCGGACGCCGGCGTCGGCGAGTGCGGCGGCGACCCGGCGGTGGAAGCGGTCCAGCTGGTCGTAGGTGAGGGTGGTGCCGTCCGTGCCGTCGACGAGCGCGGGCAGTTCGCCGAACTCGGCGGCGCGCCCCAGCACGGCGTCGTGGATGGGTAGTTCTACGTGCGGGACGTCTGCGTACTCGCTGCGGAACACGGTTCCTCCAAGGCGGGTCGGTACCCAGGCGGGTCAGTACGACTTGGGCAGGCCCAGGGTCTGGTGGGAGACGTAGTTGAGAATCATCTCCCGGCTCACCGGGGCGATACGAGCCACCCGGGACGCCGTTATCAGCCGGGCGAGGCCGAACTCGTGTGTGAGGCCGTTGCCGCCGAGGGTGTGCACGGCCTGGTCGACCGCTTTCACGCAGGCCTCCCCGGCCGCGTACTTGGCCATGTTGGCGGCCTCGCCGGCGCCGGTGTCGTCCCCCGCGTCGTACAGGCGGGCTGCCTTCTGCATCATCAGGCGGGCCAGTTCGAGGTCGATGTGGGCCTGTGCGAGGGGGTGTGCGATGGCCTGGTGGGCGCCGATCGGGGTGTTCCAGACGGTGCGGTCGCGCGCGTACCGGATCGCTTTGGCGAGTGCGTGGCGGCCCATGCCGATCGCGAAGGCGGCCGTCATGATGCGTTCGGGGTTGAGGCCGGCGAAGAGCTGCTGCAGGCCGGCGTCCTCGTCGCCGACGAGTGCGTCGGCGGGGAGGCGTACGTCGTCCAGGGTCAGTTCGAACTGTTTCTCCGTGCCGTGCAGTTCCATGTCGATGCGGCGGCGGGTGAAGCCGGGGGCATCGCGCGGGACGATGAACAGGCAGGGCTTGAGGCTGCCCGTGCGGGCGTCTTCCGTGCGGCCGACGATCAGGGTGGCGTCGGCCATGTCCACGCCGGAGACGAAGACCTTGCGGCCGGTGAGCAGCCAGTCGCCGCTCGCGCTGTCACGGCGGGCCGTCGTGGTGATGCGGTGGCTGTTGGAGCCGGCGTCGGGTTCGGTGATGCCGAAGGCCATGAGGCGGGAGCCGTCCGCCAGTGCGGGGAGCCACTGCTGTTTCTGGGACTGCGTGCCGAAGCGGGCGATCACGGTGCCGCAGATCGCCGGGGAGACGATCATCATGAGGAGGGGGTTGCCTGCGGCGCCCAGCTCTTCCAGGACGAGGGAGAGTTCGGCGACGCCGCCACCGCCGCCGCCGTATTCCTCAGGCAGGTTGACGCCGATGTAGCCGAGAGCCGCGGCCTCCTGCCAGAGGGTCCTGGTGTCGTGGTCGTGGCTCTTCGCGAAGGCCGATACCGCTGCGCGGAGTGCCTTGTGCTCGTCGGTTTCGATGAGGGTGGTCATGGTGGCTCCTTCGGGTGCGGGTCCGCTGTGGCAGAGCGCGCAGTGCTACGCGCCCCTCAAGACACGTCTTGCTGCACGACCGCCAGGAGGGTGCCGAGCTCCACCTGCTGTCCTGCCGTCACCGGTAGAGCCGTCAGCGTCCCCGTCACCGGTGCCGAAATGACGTGTTGCATCTTCATCGCTTCGAGCCAGACGATCGGTTCGCCCGCCTGGACACTCGATCCGGTGATGAGACCTTGCGCGAGCTTGACGATCGTTCCCGGCATCGGAGCCAGGAGGGAGCCGGGGGCGTGCTGGATCGCCGGGGCGGGGAGGCGGGGCAGGACCGTGAGGGTGGTGGCGCCCACGTGGATCTGGTCGCCGTAGCGGGCGACGTCGAAGCGGCGTCGTACGCCGTCGATCTCCAGGACGACCAGCGTCGGGTCCGCGTGCACGACCTGGACGCCCTCGGCCGTGAGGCCCTTGCGTGTGTGCCGGTAGGCGATCTCGATCTCCTCGCCGCCCCTCGCGTACCGCTTGGTCTGCGGCTGGGACGGCAGGTTGCGCCAGCCGCCGAACCGGGACCCGGTGCGCGCTTCGGCGAGCGCGGCGGCGAGCGGGGCGTGCGGGTCGGCGGGCACGGCCGTCAGTTCGGGCAGGTGGCGGTCGTAGAAGCCGGTGTTCATGCGGGCGGACGTGAACTCCTCGTGGCGCAGGGAGCGGACGAGGAGGTCGCGGTTGGTGGCCGGGCCGTGCAGGACGGTGCGTTCCAGGGCGCCCGCGAGCTTGCGGACGGCCTCCGCGCGCGTGGGGGCGTGGGCGACGATCTTGGCGAGCATGGCGTCGTAGTGGACGCCGATCGGGTCGCCGTCCTCGTAGCCCGTGTCCAGGCGGACGCCCGCGGGGACGGCCAGGCGGTGCAGGGTGCCGGTCTGGGGGGTCCAGTCGTGCGCCGGGTCCTCGGCGTAGAGGCGGGCCTCGACGGCGTGGCCACGCGCGCGTGGGGGCTCGGGGGCCAGCGCGCCGCCCTCCGCGAGCCGGATCTGTTCGGCCACCAGGTCGAGGCCGAAGACGGCCTCGGTGACGGGGTGTTCGACCTGGAGGCGGGTGTTCATCTCCAGGAAGTGCGCCCGGCCGTCGGCGACGAGGAACTCGACCGTGCCCGCGCCCACGTAGTCCACGGCGCGTGCGGCGCGGACGGCGAGCGCGTGCAGTTCCTCCGTGAGGTCCGGCGGCAGTGCGGGCGCCGGCGCCTCCTCGACGACCTTCTGGTGCCGTCGCTGGAGGGAGCAGTCGCGGGTGCCCAGCGCCCACACCGTGCCGTGGGTGTCGGCGAGGATCTGCACCTCGACGTGGCGGCCGTCGTCGACGTACGGCTCGACGAACACCTCGCCGTCGCCGAAGGCGCTCGCGGCCTCCGCGCGGGCGCCCTCCAGTGCGGCACTCAGCTCCTCCAGGCGGCGCACGACGCGCATTCCGCGCCCTCCGCCGCCCGCGGCGGCCTTCACCAGCACCGGCAGGTCGGCGTCCGTCACCTCGTCCGGGGCCAACGGCGCGAGCCCCATGAGCTGCTTCGCGCGGGTCTTGGAGGCCATCGCCTCGATCGCCTGCGGCGGCGGGCCGATCCAGACCAGGCCCGCGTCCAGGACCGCGCGCGCGAAGTCGGCGTTCTCGGAGAGGAAGCCGTAGCCGGGGTGGACGGCGTCCGCGCCCGCGGCGACGGCCGCCTTCACGATGAGGTCGGCGCGCAGGTAGGTCTCCGCGGGCGCCGCTCCCGGCAGTCGTACCGCCGTGTCGGCCACGCGCGCGTGGAGCGCCCGCTCGTCGGCGTCCGAGTGCACGGCGACCGTCCGGATTCCCAACTCACCGCAGGTCCGGACGATGCGGCAGGCGATCTCGCCGCGGTTGGCAACAAGTACAGTCCCGATCACGTGATCTGATCCCTCACATCCGGAAGACGCCGAAGCCGCCGCGCGCACCCTCGTACGGCGCCGTGTGGATGGCCGACAGGCACAGGCCCAGGACCGTGCGGGTGTCGCGCGGGTCGATGACGCCGTCGTCGTACAGCCGCCCCGAGAGGAACATCGGCAGCGACTCCGCCTCGATCTGCTGCTCGACCATGGCGCGCAGGGCGGCGTCGGCGTCCTCGTCGTAGGGCAGGCCCTTGGCGGTGGCGGACTGGCGGGCGACGATCGACAGCACGCCCGCGAGCTGCTGCGGGCCCATCACCGCCGACTTGGCGCTGGGCCAGGCGAACAGGAAGCGGGGGTCGTAGGCGCGCCCGCACATGCCGTAGTGGCCGGCGCCGTAGGACGCGCCCATGAGGACGGACAGGTGCGGGACCTTCGAGTTGGACACCGCGTTGATCATCATCGCGCCGTGCTTGATGATGCCGCCCTGTTCGTACTCGCGGCCGACCATGTAGCCGGTGGTGTTGTGCAGGAAGAGCAGCGGGATGTCGCGCTGGTTGGCGAGCTGGATGAACTGGGCGGCCTTCTGTGACTCCGCGCTGAACAGGACCCCTTGGGCGTTCGCCAGGATGCCGACGGGGTAGCCGTGCAGGGTCGCCCAGCCGGTGACGAGGCTCGTCCCGTACAGGGGCTTGAACTCGTCGAAGTCGGAGGCGTCGACGATCCGGGCGATCACCTCGCGCGGGTCGAAGGGGGTGCGCAGATCGTCCGGGACGATCCCCAGGAGCTCTTCCTCGTCATACTTGGGGGGTACGGCCGGGCCGGGATCCTCGTACGCCTTGCGGTGGTTGAGGCGGGCCACCACGCGGCGTGCCTGCCGCAGCGCGTCCCGCTCGTCGACGGCGAAGTGGTCGGCGAGACCGGACACGCGCGCGTGCATCTCCGCACCGCCCAGGGACTCGTCGTCGCTCTCCTCCCCGGTGGCCATCTTCACCAGGGGCGGACCGCCGAGGAACACCTTCGCCCGCTCCTTGACCATGATCACGTGGTCGGACATGCCGGGGATGTAGGCGCCGCCGGCGGTGGAGTTGCCGAAGACGACGGCGACGGTCGGAATCCCGGCCGCCGACAGCCGTGTCAGGTCCCGGAAGACGGCGCCTCCGGGGATGAAGATCTCCTTCTGCGAGGGCAGGTCGGCGCCACCCGACTCGACCAGGCTGATGCAGGGCAGCCGGTTGGCGAGGGCGATGTCGTTGGCGCGCAGGGCCTTCTTCAGGGACCAGGGGTTGCTGGCGCCCCCGCGCACGGTCGGATCGTTGGCGGTGATCAGGCACTCCACGCCCTCGACGACCCCGATGCCGGTGACGAGCGACGCGCCGACCGTGTAGTCGCTCCCCCAGGCCGCCAGCGGCGACAGCTCCAGAAAGGGCGTGTCGGGGTCGAGGAGCAGCTCGATGCGCTCGCGGGCGAGGAGCTTGCCGCGCGCGCGGTGCCTGGCGAGGTACTTCTCGCCGCCCCCCGCCAGCGCCTTCGCGTGCTCGGCGGAGAGGTCGGCGAGCTTGGCGAGCATGGCCTCGCGATGGGCGCGATGGTCGGGGCCGTGGGTGTCCAGGGCGGACGTGATGACCGTCAAAGGAGGGCCTCCGGAATGTCCAGGCGGCGGGAGCGCAGCCATTCGCCGAGCGCCTTGGCCTGCGGGTCGAAGCGGTGCTGTGCGGCGACGCCGGAGCCGAGAATGCCCTCGACGACGAAGTTCAGGGCACGGAGCGAGGGCAGGACGTGCCGGGTGACCGTCAGCTCACGGCTCTCCGGCACGAGCTCGCGGAACCGGTCGGCGGTCAGCGTGTGGGCGAGCCATCGCCACGCCTCGTCCGTGCGCGCCCACACCCCGACGTTGGCGTCCCCGCCCTTGTCCCCGCTGCGGGCGCCCGCGACCAGCCCGAGGGGGGCGCGCCGTACGGGTCCGTCCGGCAGCGGATCGGGAAGCGGGGGTTCCGGTACGTCGTCGAGTACGAGGGTGTCGGCGGCCGGGGCCACGGCGATACGGCGCCCGTCGGCGAGGACGGCCGTGTGCGCGACCTCGCCCCGGGGGACGTACGCGGCCTCGAAGACGCCGTAGGGGGCGCCCTTCCCCGGCGGGGCGAGGACATGGAACCCGGGGTAGCTCGCCAGCGCCAGTTCCACGGCCGCCCCGCTCAACGCCCGCCCCACGACGGCCTGTTCGGGATCGCGTACGACGAGCCGCAGCAGCGCGCTCGCCGTCTCCTCGGTGTCGGCGTCGGGCCGGTCGGTGCGGACCAGCTCCCAACGGACGCTCTCGGGCGGGGACTTGGCGAGGGCGTCCGTCATCTGCTCGCGCACCAGCGCCGCCTTGGCCTCGATGTCGAGACCGGTGAGCACGAAGACGACCTCGTTGCGGAAGCCGCCGATGCGGGTGCGGCCGACCTTGAGCGTCGGCGGCGGGGCCTCGCCGCGCACGCCGTCGATCCGTACCCGGTCGGGCCCGTCCTGGGTGAGCCGTACGGTGTCCAGGCGGGCGGTGACGTCGGGTCCCGCGTACCGGGCGGGGCCGGTCTCGTACAGCAGTTGGGCGGTGACCGTGCCGACGTCGACGAGGCCGCCGGTACCGGGGTGCTTGGTGATGACGCAGCTGCCGTCGGCGCGGATCTCGGCGACGGGGAAGCCGGGGCGGCGCAGCTCACGGCCGGCCCGGCTCGCGTCCCGGAAGAAGGCGTAGTTGCCGCCGGTGGCCTGCGTCCCGCACTCCAGGACGTGTCCGGCGACGACGGCGCCCGCGAGCCGGTCGTACTCCCCCGGCTGCCAGCCGAAGTGGGCGGCGGCGGGGCCGGTGACGAGGGCCGCGTCGGTGACCCGTCCGGTGACGACGACGTCCGCGCCCTCCCGCAGACAGGCGGCGATGCCGAAGCCGCCGAGGTAGGCGTGGGCGGTGAGGCTGCCGGGGTGGCCGGGGGTGAGGTCGTCGCCCTCGACGTGCGCGACCCGTACGGGAATGCCCAGCCGGTCCGCCAACTGCCTTACGGCGTCGGCGAGTCCGGCCGGATTGAGGCCGCCCGCGTTGGTGACGATCCGGACGCCTCGCTCGTGGGCGAGGCCGAGGGACTCCTCCAACTGCCCCAGGAACGTGCGGGCGTACCCGGCGGACGGGTCCTTCAGCCGGTCCCGGCCGAGGATCAGCATGGTGAGCTCGGCGAGGTAGTCACCGGTGAGGACGTCGAGTTCGCCGCCGGTGAGCATCTCGCGCATCGCGTCGAAGCGGTCGCCGTAGAAGCCGGAGGCGTTGCCCACCCGTAGGACGCTCACGAGGCCGTCCCCTTCGGCGGACGGCCCTTGCCGGGCGGGCCCGCGAAGGCCTGGGCGACGTCCAGCCACCGGTCGGCGTCGGGGCCTTCGGCGTGCAGGGCGAGGTCGGCGCGGTGGGCGCGCTGGGTGACCAGGCGGCAGAAGTCGAGGGCTGTTCCGGTGACGCGATCCTCGGCGTCCGACGGGCCGTACGTCCACAACTCGCCCGAGGGGCCGGTGAGTTCGACGCGGAACTCCTCGAACGGCGTGGGCAGTCCATGCACGCCGAAGGCGAAGTCGCGGGTGCGGACGCCGAGGCGGACGATGTGCCGGAGCCGGTCGGTGGGCGCGGGCGTCGCGCCCAGCGCGTCCGCCACGTCCAGGCCGTGCGCCCAGGTCTCCATGAGCCGGGCGGTCGCCATGGAAGCGGCGGACATGGGCGGCCCGTACCAGGGGAAACGCGCCCCCGCGGGCGCTGCCCGCAGGGCGTCCGCCAGGGCCTCACGGCCGGCCCGCCAGTCCGCGAGCAACTGCGCGGGCGGCTTCTCGGCCCCCTCCCGCGCACCGTTGTCGACGAAGTCCCCGGGTTCGGCCAGCGCCTTCTCCACCTCACGGGCGAAGGCGTCCTGATCGGTCACGGCCAGCACGGAGGAGCGGTCGGTCCAGGCGAGGTGCGCGATCTGATGGGCGACGGTCCAGCCGACGGCGGGCGTCGGCAGCGTCCACTGCTGCGGCCCCAACTCGGCTACCAGCCGGTCGAGTTCGTCGCTTTCGGCACGGAGATCGTCGAGCACGGGGGTCGAGTCGGCCATGAGGTGGAGCATGGCAGCGTCCCCAAAAACAATCAAGCGTGCTTGCATTAATTTGTGCGGCACGGCGGACCGGACCGGGCCGGCCGGACCGGGGTCAGGAAGCGGGGCGCTTCCTTCCTCGTGCCACCTGCGTCCGCACCGCGCCCATGCTCGCCCCGACGACCAGGGCGATCGCGGCCGCCTGGACAGCGGTGAGGGACTGGTCGAGGACGAGGAAGCCGGCCGCGGCGGCGAGGGCCGGTTCCAGGCTCATCAGGACGGCGAAGGTGGAGGCGGGCAGGCGGCGCAGGGCAAGGAGTTCGAGGGTGTAGGGGAGGACCGAGGAGAGCATGGCCACCGCCGCGCCCAGGCCGAGCGTCACCGGGTCGGCCAGTTTCGTGCCGGACTCCGCGAGGCCCAGCGGGAGGAAGAGCAGCGCGCCCACCGCCATCGCCAGGGCCAGGCCGTCCGCCTGCGCGAAACGGCGGCCGGTGCGGGCGCTGAAGACGATGTACGCCGCCCACATCACTCCCGCGCTGAGCGCGAACGCGACGCCCACCAGGTCGACACCGCCGCCGAAGCCACCGCCGCCCCCGCCGTGTCCGCCGCTTCCCGCGTCTCCCGCGTCTCCGCCGCCGCTGAGCAGGAAGACGCCGGCGAGGGCGAGGCCCGCCCAGAGGAGGTTCAGCGCGCGGCGCGAGGCGACGACCGAGAGGGTCAGCGGGCCGAGGACCTCCAGCGTCACCGCCAGGCCCAGCGGGATGCGGTCCAGCGCCTGGTAGAACAGGCCGTTCATCGCGGCCAGCGTGACGCCGAAGGCGACGACGGTGCCCCAGTCCGCGCGCGAGTGGCCGCGCAGCCGCGGCCGGCAGACGACCAGCAGCACCACCGCCGCCACCAGCAGCCGCAGCGCCACCACGCCCAGCGCGCCCGCCCTCGGCATCAGCGTCACCGCCAGCGCGCCGCCGAACTGCACCGAGACCCCGCCGGCGAGCACCAGTCCGACCGGACCGAGGGAGCCGAAGCGGCCCGGAGCGGTGGCCGGGGCGGCGGCTGAGGCCCCCGAGGCGGTTGCGGCCGGGGCCGAGGTCGCCGAGATCTGCGGTGCGGCGGCGGTGTCGGGGGTCGTCACGGGCGGTCCAGGTGCTCGGCGTGGCCGGCGTGGTCGGGTTTGATCCAGGCCGTTCACCACGATGTACTGACCGGTCCAGGCTAGTGGACCCCGTCAGGTGTGTGAACCCATTTAGCCGCTGTCTCGGGCTGTGAGACGTGCGACGACGTCTATCTGCGCGACATGTACAGATCCAATGCCTTGTGCAGCAGCTTGTTGAGCGGGAAGTCCCACTCCCCCAGGTACTCCACGGCCTCTCCGCCCGTGCCCACCTTGAAGCGGAGCAGGCCGAGCAGATGGTTGGACTCCTCCAGGGTGTCGGTGATGCCGCGCAGGTCGTAGACGGCGGCGCCGAGTTCGTGGGCGTCGGCCATCATCCGCCACTGCATGGCGTTGTTCGGCTGGACCTCGCGCCGGCGGCTGGTGGAGGCGCCGTACGAGTACCAGACGTGCTCGCCGACGGTCAGCATGGTGGCCGCCGCGAGGACCTCGCCGTCGTGGTGGGCGAGGTAGAGCCGCATACGGTCGGGGTGTTCGGCGTTCAGCGCGCTCCACATGCGCTGGAAGTAGGGCAGCGGACGCGGGAGGAAACGGTCGCGCTCGGCGGTCTCGGTGTAGAGCGTGTAGAAGGCCGGGAGGTCCTCGTAGCCGCCCCGGACGACCTTCACGCCCGCCTTCTCCGCCTTCTTGATGTTGCGCCGCCACTGCTGGTTGAGGCCGCCGTGGACCTCCTCCAGCGTCCGCCCTGCGAACGGGACCTGGAAGACGTAGCGGGGCTGGCCGGCCGCGAAGCCGTCCTCGCCGCCCGGCTCGGTCTGCTGCCAGCCCGCGCCGCGCAGCCGCTCGGCGACGTCGAGGGCGCCCGGCTCGTACGAGCTCGCCTCGGCGTCCCCCAGCCGGTGGGCGCCCGGGTCGGCGATGGCCGCCTTGACGGCGTCGGCGCTCCAGCGGCGTACGACGACGGGCGGGCCCATCTTCACCGAGAACGCGCCCCGCGCCTTCAGGTGCCCGAGCATCGGCGACAGCCAGCGTTCCACCAGGTCCGGTGCGTGCCAGTCGAGGAGCGGCCCCTCGGGCAGATAGGCCAGGTACTTCTTCAGCCTGGGCGGCGGCCGCAACAGCGCCAGCCCCGCACCGACGAGCCGCCCCTCCTCGTCGAACCAGCCCAGGCTCTCCGCCCGCCAGTCCGGCTTCACATCCCCCCACGAGGGGACCTGCATATGGCTCGCGGAGGCACGGGCCGCGACGAACGCCAGATGCTCGTCACGACTGATGGACTGGACACGCAGGCTCATGCTCGGGGCTCCTTCGAACGGCTGTGCAGAAGAGCGCAGACGAGTCAGCCTAGGAGGCGGTCACGGCCGTCCCGGGGACCGAACGCGTCCAGGACCACCGTGTCGGTCACGCGCGCGTGCCCCTCCGCCTCCGCCCTCTCCGCCTTCTCCGCCCCCTCCGCCTTCAGTCTTTCTCCCTGGAGCCCGTTCCCCTCTCCAGCCCATCCTCCAGTCCCTCCGCCAACACCTCCGCCAGATGGCTCCCCCGTACCCCCGCCAGTTGCTCCAGCTGTGTCCGGCAGGAGTAGCCGTCCGCCAGGATCACCGCCCCCTGTGGGGCGTTCCGGACGGCCGGCAGGAGCTGTTCCTCCGCGCAGGCCGTGGACACCTCGAAGTGGCCTTTTTCGAAGCCGAAGTTGCCGGCGAGGCCGCAGCACCCGCCCCTCAGGTCCCCGGTGAGCCCTGCGGCCTCGCGCAGCCGCCGCTCGGCCGCGTCGCCCAGGACCGCATGCTGGTGGCAGTGGGTCTGGCCGACCGCCGGACGGTCCAGGCGGGGCGGGGTCCAGTCGGGGGCGTGCCGCTCCAGGGCTTCCGCGAAGGTGAGGACGCGGGCGGCGAGGCGGCCCGCGCGCGGGTCGTCGGACAGCAGCTCGGGCAGATCGGTGCGCAGGGCGGCCGCACAGCTCGGCTCCAGGACGACGACCGGGGCGGACGTCTCCAGCACCGGCTCCATCAGATCGAGCGTGTGACGCAGCACCACGCGCGCGTGGTCGAGCTGGCCGGTGGAGACGTACGTCAGCCCGCAGCAGACCCGCCCCCGGCGGGCCGTCAGCAGCGCGGCCAGTGCGCCGGCGCCCCTCGACCGGCCATCGCCCACCGGCCTGCCCCGCATCCGCAGGCTCGGCGGCAGCGCCACCCGCAGCCCCGCCGCCTCCAGGACCCGGACGGCCGCCCGGCCCACGGACGGCGACAGATGCTCGGTGAAGGTGTCGGGCCACAGGACGACCAACTCGCCCCTGCCTACGAGCGGTTCGCCGATAGCAACAAGCGATTCGCCCCTGTCGACGGTCGACCGCGCGCGTTTGCGCCACCACCCGCTGAACGTCTCCCGCGCCAGCCGGGGAATCTCCCGCTCGGGTGCGATCCCGCCGGCCCGTTTCGCCGCCCGTGCGAGGGGCCGTACGCGCGCGAGGGCGTTGACGAGCCCCGTCGCGCGCGTGCGGGACGCCCACCGCAGCCACACCGGCAGCCGCCCCATGCTGTAGTGCGCGGCCGGACGCCGTCGTCCCTCGTAGTGGTGGTGCAGGAACTCCGCCTTGTAGGTGGCCATGTCGACCTCCACCGGGCAGTCGGAGCGGCAGCCCTTGCACGACAGGCACAGATCCAGCGCGTCCCGGACCTCCGTGGAGCGCCAGCCGTCGGTCACCAGCTCACCGGCCAGCATCTCGTGCAGCAGCCGGGCACGCCCGCGCGTGGAGTGCTCCTCCCGGCCCGTGACACGGAACGACGGGCACATCACGGACTCGCCGGCCGCCGACGTCGTACGGCACTTCGCGACGCCCACGCAGCGGCGGACGGCCGCCGAGAAGTCGCCGCCGTCGGCCGGGTAGCCGAACGCCACCGGGACGGGCTCGCGCGGCAGCACCGAGAAACGCAGTCCGGCGTCCAGCGGGGCGGGGCGCACGAGCATCCCGGGGTTGAGCAGGTCGTCGGGGTCCCACACGCCCTTCGCCCGCTCGAACAGCGCGACGAGCTCGTCCCCGTACATCCTGGGCAGCAGTTCGGCCCGGGCCTGGCCGTCGCCGTGCTCGCCGGAGAGCGAGCCCCCGTGGGCGACCACCAGGTCGGCGAGCTCCTCCGAGAAGCGGCGGAAGCGGCCGACCCCGGCCGCCGTCAGCAGGTCGAAGTCGATACGGACGTGGATGCAGCCGTCCCCGAAGTGGCCGTACGGCGTGCCGCGCAGGCCGTGCGCGGCGAGCAGCGCGCGGAAGTCCCGCAGATACGCGCCGAGCCGGGCCGGCGGCACCGCACAGTCCTCCCAGCCGGGCCAGGCCTCGGACCCGTCCGGCATCCGGGTCGCCGTCCCGCTCGCGTCCTCCCGGATCCGCCACAGCGCACGCTGCCCGGCGGAGTCGGTCACCACGCGCGCGTCGACGACGTCCGCCGCGCGGACGATCGTCTGCGCACGCGCGCGTGCCTCGTCGCCCGTCTCCCCTCCGGTCTCCACGAACAGCCAGGCCGCGCCCCTGGGCAGCCCGGCCGCCGCCGACGACGGCGACGACGGCACCAGGTCGGCTGCCATCCCCTCCACCGTCAGCGGGCCGTACGGCAGCAGCCCGGCCGCGGCCTCGGCGGCGGCGCCCTCGGCGGCGTAGCCGAGCACCGCGAGCGCACGCGCGCGTGGAGCCTCGACAAGCCCCACGACGGCCTCCGTGAGCACGCCCAGGGTGCCTTCGGAGCCGCAGAAGGACCGGGCGACGTCGGCGCCGTGCTCCGGCAGCAGCGCGTCCAGCGCGTACCCGGAGATGCGGCGCGGCAGGTCGGGGAAGCCGGTCCGCAGCCGTGCCAGTTCCCCCTCGACCAGCCCCCGCAGCCCGTCCGGCGCCCCCGCCCACTCCTGCCCGAGCCGCAGCCGTCGCCCGCGCGCGGTGACGACGTCCAGCTCGCGCACGCTGTCCGCGGTCGTCCCCCAGGCGACCGAGTGGGAGCCGCACGAGTTGTTGCCGATCATCCCGCCGAGCGTGCAGCGGCTGTGCGTGGACGGGTCGGGCCCGAAACACAGCCCGTGCGGGGCGGCGGCCTCCTGGAGCCGGTCGAGGACGAGCCCCGGCTGCACGACCGCCGTCCGCGCCACCGGATCCAGGGCGACCAGCCGGTTCAGGTACCGCGTGAAGTCCAGCACCACCCCGACGCCGGTGGCCTGCCCGGCGATGGACGTCCCGCCGCCCCGCGCCACGACCGGCACCCCGGCCTCCCGGCACACCGCGAGCGTGGCGGCCACGTCGTCCGCGTCCCTGGGCGCGACGACCCCGAGGGGGACACGCCGGTAGTTGGACGCGTCCATGGTGACGAGGGCCCGGGAGGTGACGTCGAAGCCGACGTCCCCCCGCACGGCCCGGCGCAGCTCACCCTCAAGACCCTGGAGACCCTCCGGAACTGTCACGTGTCCAGGAAACCAAAAACCTCGTCTCACCCGACGGACGAGGTTTCGCCGACGTTTCCCCCAACGGATACTCTCCCTTCCGTGGCTGAGATCCAGATTCCTGCTGACATCAAGCCCGCCGACGGTCGTTTCGGCGCGGGCCCCTCCAAGGTGCGGGTGGAGGCGCTGGACGCCCTGGCCGCCACCGGTACGTCCCTCCTCGGCACCTCCCACCGCCAGGCCCCGGTCAAGAACCTGGTCGGCCAGGTGCGCGAGGGCATCTCCGAGCTGTTCTCCCTCCCCGAGGGCTACGAGGTCATCCTCGGCAACGGCGGCTCCACCGCGTTCTGGGACATCGCGACCCACGGCCTGATCGAGAACAAGTCGCAGCACCTCACGTTCGGTGAGTTCAGCTCCAAGTTCGCCAAGGCCGCCAAGCTCGCCCCGTGGCTGGCCGAGCCCACCGTCGTCTCCTCCGACCCGGGCACGCACCCCGAGCCCGCCGCCGAGGCCGGCGTCGACGTCTACGCCTTCACGCACAACGAGACGTCGACCGGTGTCGCCGCCCCGATCAAGCGCGTGCCGGGCGCCGACGAGGGCGCGCTCGTGCTCGTGGACGCCACCTCGGGCGCCGGCGGCCTCCCGGTCGACATCGCCGAGACGGACGTCTACTACTTCGCCCCGCAGAAGTCCTTCGCCTCCGACGGCGGCCTGTGGATCGGCGTGTTCTCCCCGGCGGCGATCGAGCGCGCCGAGCGGATCCACGCGTCCGGCCGCCACATCCCGGAGTTCTTCTCACTCCCCACGGCGATCGACAACTCCCGCAAGAACCAGACGTACAACACCCCGGCGCTGGCCACGCTCTTCCTCCTCAACCAGCAGCTGGAGTGGATCAACGGCCAGGGCGGCCTCAACTGGTCGACGGCCCGCACCAAGGACTCCTCGACGCGCCTGTACACCTGGGCGGAGGAGTCGAAGCACGCCACCCCGTTCGTCACCGACCCGGCGAAGCGCTCGCAGGTCATCGGCACGATCGACTTCTCCGACGAGATCGACGCCGCCGCCGTCGCCAAGGTCCTGCGCGCCAACGGCATCGTCGACACCGAGCCCTACCGCAAGCTCGGCCGCAACCAGCTCCGCGTGGCGATGTTCCCGGCGGTCGACCCGGCGGACGTCGAGGCGCTGACCAAGTGCATCGACTACGTGATCGAGAAGCTCTGACCGCTTCCCCTACGACGTGATGGGCGCCCGGTGATCCACCGGGCGCCCTTTGTCGTCGCTCCGAGCCACCGTCTCCCCCGGACGGGCCATTGATTCCCCCTCCGGCGATGGCACACGCTGGTCCGGTCGGGCTGTTGACCGGAGTGTCCAGGGGGAGGGCGTCCAACCGTGCTGTATGGCGGCAAGCGCCGGTACAGGCGTCATGGCCTGGGGGAGCACGCGGTGGTGCGGGTGCTGATGCTCGCGGTCGCGGTGGCGGGGCTGTTCCTGTGTGTGGACCGGGTCGAGACGCACCGGCCGGACCTCCTGACGTACCGGAGCGCCTCCTTGTGTCCTGCGGGCACGCCGTGGAAGACGGCTGACGACTGCGTCGCCCGGATCACCGGCGAGGTCGTCGACAAGACCACTTCGCAATCGTGCACCTGGGACAGCGGCGGCGGGCAGTCGTGCACCACCGACTACGACCTGAAGGTCCGTTTCGGCCCGCGCACGAAGTCACTGGGCGTCGAGAGCAGCACCTACCGCGCGACGGACCGGGGCGACCAGGCGGATCTGCGCCTCTGGCGGGGACAAGTGGTGCGGATGGTCGTTCAGGGACACGTCGAGACCTATCTGACCTCCGACGAGTGGGCCTTCGCGGGGTGGCTGATCCTCGCGTGGGCGATGCTGGCGGCCTCCTGGCTGGCCCTTTTCGGACTGTGGCTGTACCCGCTGCTCTGGGGCTGGCTGGTGCTGACCGTTCCGTACGTGATGCTCGCCAGCAACCTCCTCGGGCTGAATCCGATGGGCGTGACGGGCTGGAGCCTCCTGGGCGTGTTCACCGCGGCGGGGCTGGGGGCCCTGGGGTACGCGCTGGCCAACGGCCTGGACTGATCACCGCCCCGGCCGTGCGGAGGGCGCCCGGCGAACACCGGGCGCCCTCCTGTTTCCGGCTCAGTGGTGAGAGCCGGGTTTCAACGGTCAGCCGCGGGAGCCGAGCAGCTCGTGCAGGCTGTCGCCGGGTGCCGCGGTGGCGGACCGGTCCGCGGACAGGGCGGACTTCGCCGTGGTCGGCGGCACGGGGTCGGCGGTCTTCTGGCAGACGGCGTCGGCCACACCGCTGCCGTGCGGCACGGTGCCGTCGGTGAGGTACTTCACCAGGTACTTGTCGAGGCAGGCGTTGCCGCTCAGGGTGATGCCGTGGTTGCCGCCGCCCTGCTCGACGACCAGGCTGGAGTGCTTGAGCAGGCGGTGGACGGTGACGCCGCCCTGGTACGGGGTGGCCGCGTCGTTCGTGGCCTGGAACAGCAGCACCGGCGGCAGCTTGCTGTTGGCGACGTTCACCGGCTTCAGCGACTTGGTGGGCCAGTACGCGCACGGCGCGTTGTACCAGGCGTTGTTCCAGGCCATGAACGGGGCCTTCTTGTACACGGCCCAGTTGTCCTTGCGCCACTGGTTCCAGTCACGCGGCCAGGAGACGTCACGGCACTGCACGGCGGTGTAGATGCTGTAGCCGTTGTCGCCGGAGGCGTCGATGGCCGCGATGTTCTCGTACGCCTTGACCAGCGGCGCGGAGTTCTTGTCGTTCACGTAGGCAGCGAACGCCTGGGCGAGGAGGGGCCAGTAGCCGTTGTAGTACCCGCCGGGGATGTAGGTGTCCTCCAGCTCGGAGGCGCCCACCTTGCCGCCGGCCGGCTTCTTGGCGAGTTCGGCCCGCATCGCGTACCACTCGGCCTCGATCTTGGCCGGGTCGGTGCCGAGCTTGTACGTGGCGTCGTACTTGGCGATCCACGCCATCAGCGCCTTGTGACGGGCGTCGAAGGCGTAGTCCTGCGAGATGTTGGCGTCGTACCAGACCCCGTTCGGGTCGACGATCGAGTCCAGCACCAGGCGGCGCACCCGGGTCGGGAAGAGCTTGGCGTAGACCTGGCCCAGGTAGGTGCCGTACGAGTAACCGAAGTAGTTGATCTTCTTGGCGCCGAGTGCCTTGCGGATCGAGTCCATGTCCTTCACGGCGCTGACGGTGTTGATGTACGGCAGTACATCGGCGTACTTCGTGCCGCAGGCCTTGGCGAAGGACTTGGCGCGCGACAGGTTGGCCTTCTCGATCGCGGACGTGCTGGGCACGGAGTCCGGACGGACCGGGTTGAAGTAGCCCGGCTTGCAGTCGAGGGCGGGCTTGCTCTTGCCCACTCCTCGCGGGTCGAAGCCGATGACGTCGTACTGGGCCGCGACCGCCTTGGGCAGCGAGGAGGCGACGAACCCGGCGAGGGTCAGACCGCTGCCGCCGGGGCCGCCGGGGTTGACCAGCAGCGGGCCCTGGTACTTCGTCGCGGTGTGCGGGACACGCGACAGAGCGAGGGTTATCTTCCGACCCTGCGGCTTGGCGTAGTTGAGCGGCACCTTCACCGACGCGCACTGCAGGGTCGGGTAGTCGTCCGTGGCGCACTTCTTCCAGGTGACCTTCGCCGCCTGGACGGCCTGCGCGGACTGCGACGCGCTGGCCTCGGCCGGGACGGCCGTGAGCGTCCCGGCCAGTACGACGGTCGCGCCACACAGCACAGCTGTGCTTCTTCTCATGACGTTCCCTCAAACCATGGGGGGTTGGGTCAAGACCGCAAGATTCACGATCCTGGCGGGATCTTTTCGAAGAAGCACGGTCACAGGAAGCGCTTAGGCAAAGGTTTTGGAACTCATTTGGCCCAGGACGCCTCACAGGCACCGCGAGCTGGCGCAACGTCAGGGGGTAGGCGTCTGCGGCCCGTTGTCTGATCAGCGCACGTTGGGAGGCCGTGGGCCATCAGGTCAAGCCGGTACGGGGCTGATGCCGGCTGTCAGCAGAACTGCCGGACAAACGCCTGCCAGCCTTCGCGGGAGACGGTGAGGAGGGGACCGGTGGGGTGCTTGCTGTCGCGGACGGCGCGGCCGTTGTCGGTTGTGTCGGCCACCTCTACACAGTCACCCTGCTGCGCGGAGTACGACGACTTGCGAAAAGTGCCCACAACCTCGGTCACGTCACTCTTCCTTCATGCTCCGCAGTATGTCCCGGATGAGCCTCGCGCTCGCGTCCGGTGCCAGTGCTGCCGATCGTAGTAGGTCATACGCGTTGCTGTAAGCCGCGAGGTCCTCCGGTGCTTCGAGGACCGAGGTACCTCGGAGATTCTCGATCGTCACCGCTTCCACGGTCGGTTCGGAGTCGAAGCTGAAGGAGGAGAAGGCGGGGATCGACGCCACCAGGACTCCAGCGCTGAAGGGCAGCACCTGCACGGTGACGTTCTTCCTCTTCGCGACTGTGAGAATCGCTGCCAGCTGTTCCCGGTGAGCATCGACGCTCACGAGGGGATGCCTGACCGCCGCCTCCCAGAAGATGGCGGTATACGACGCACCGCCTTCCCCGATCTTGGCCTGGCGCCCCTCTCGCACCTTCACCAACTGCTCAAGTACCTCAGGAGCGACATAGTCGGGCCCCGCTGCGATGACCTCTTCCGCATAGGCGTGAGTCTGCAACAGACCTGGTACCAAGGCTGGTTGCCACTGGCGGATGTACGTTGCGTCGTCCTCCAGCGCGATGTGGTCGAGGTAGTCCGGACGCAGGTGAGCGGCGTGCTCCAACCACCAACCGCGGTTCTTGGAGCGCTTGGCCAACTCCTCCAGCTTCTCGCGGACTTCCGGGTCCGTGACTCCGTACGCATCCAGCAGCAGCCGCACCTCGATGACGCGTGGTGTCGCATGCCCACTCTCAACCCGGCTGATTCTCGCCTGACTTGATGCAATCACCTCGGCGGCCTGCGGCTGGTCGAGCTTGGCGGCCTGACGGTACTGCCTGAGCGCCGTACCCAAGCGCCTGCTGCGCACAGTCGGCCGTCCACCTGCGGGCATGTGTGTCTCCCCTCTGCTCCGCAAAACCATGCCACAAGGGCCGCCACTTCACGGGTGCATCACACGATCGAGGGGCACTCATGCATGTATTCATTGGTTTCGCTTGTGAGGGTCCCGAATTCGACCCTAGCTTCAGCCCATGCCCACGACCGAAACCTTCAGCATCCCCAAGCGCAGAGAACACGTACCCGCCGCCCGGCACAGTGTTCGCAAGACCCTCGGGAACTGGGGGATCAGCGGCGGACTGGCCGACGACGTGACCCTCTCGGCCAATGAACTCGTGACCAACGCGGTGACCCACTGTCGGGTGACCTACTCCCAGGTCAGAGTCACGCTCACGCTGCAGGGGCCGTACCTCTTCCTGGAGGTCTACGACCCTGACCGGGACCGGCTCCCGGAGGTGCGGGAGCGCGGACCGGACGCCGAGGGTGGTCGCGGACTCACGCTCGTCGGGCAACTGACCCACGGCTGGGGCCATACGCAACGGCGGCACACGAAATGTGTGTGGGCGCGATTCCTGCTCCCGGAGGGACGTATGTTCCGGTGGATTCGTAAGGCGCTCGCAGGCCCGGAGGTGGACGACCTGGACCCCGCACGGGAGGTCCCGGCCCCGGACCCCTACGTCTGGCCGCTCCCGGACCCCCGCGAGGCCCGCTGGCGCCGCTGGGCCAGACGCTCCCGAGCGGCAGGCCGACGTCTGCCGTTCCCACGTGAGGAGGAGTGCTGGCGCATGCCCGTACCCCGCATGTCCCACTGGGAAGCCGGTGACGAAGTCGTACGGCTGTACGTACTCAGACCTTGACGCTCCTGGTGAACGAGCTCGCCGAGGCGGCCACGGCCAAGCGTCTGTCCTCCCTGATCGCCCGCTACAGCAGGGTCGACGGATCTTCAACGAGCCCCGGCTCTGCGCGGCCATCGCCGACCGGATCACCTTCCGCTGCACGCTGATCGAGACCGGCACCGACTCCTACCGGTTCCAGGCGACCGAGGACGAACGCGGCACCAAGAACGCCCCGTGAGTTTGTCCTCGAACGGCGGGTCCGGTCAGCTCAACAGGGCAGCCGTGAACGTCTTGCGGTGGTCCACCAGCCAGGTCTGCATACGGTCCCAGCGTTCCCATCCACCACGCTCGGCCAACGCCTGGCGATAGACGAGGTCACCGTCGGCCACTCGGCGGGCGACGAAGGCCCGGCAGACCTCCGTGGCCTGCTCGATGACGCTGGGCAACTCGGCGCGGTCGCCCGCCGAGAGGTCATAGCTGTCGGCAAGGATCCGCAGCCGTGCGGGCGCATCCAGCCCGGAGCGGTAGAGGGCAGCTGCGGATTCGGGGTCGAGCACGGGCACCCAATAGCGGGCGGTCATGGCGATGTCCCAGAGGGGGCGGCCCGGGGCCGCCAGGTCGAAATCGATCAGGGCAGTGGCACGACCGTCGCGAAAGACGACATTGTCTGGGCACACGTCGTTGTGGCACAGCATCGTTCCCCCCTCTGGGTCGGCCAGGTCCCGGGGCCACTCTGCATGGGTGTCGACCGCGACAGCCATGCTTGTCTCATGCAGGCGCCGCAGAAGGCTCCCCACCGATTCGAGGGCAGGGTCCGTCATCGCCCAGTCCGGGAACGGCGGCAGAGCCACGTCGCCGGGGATGAAGGTCAGCTGCTCACGGCCATCCGCGGTGAGACCGACAGGAGCCGGGGCCGCGTCGAAGCCGTGCTCCTTCAGCGCAAGGAGATAGGCATGCAGGGCGCGCGCGTTGCGCGGCGCTGGGCGCTCCACCAACGCACCCCGGCGGAAGACCGCCCCCGCGTTCGCCATCCCACCGACCAGCGCCTCACCTTCGGTCGTCATGAGGATCACGCTAGCGCCGATCAACCCGGCAAACATGGAAAGGGGCCGGCATCCCGCCGGCCCCTTTCGGTATGCGCGCCCGTTGATCACCTCACCGGGCGCCCCTGTCACACGGCCCTCACGCCGCCGTACAGCTCACGCTCGACACACCTCCGCCCCCGGGCCTGCCCCCGAAGCCGAAGCTTGCCGAACCGGCCGCCGGGATCGAACCGTTGTGCGCGGCGTTCACCGCGGTCACGGTCGAGCCCGTCTGCGTGTACGTCGCGTTCCAGATGTTGGTGATCTGCTGGGCGCCGCTCCAGGTCCAGGTCACCTTCCAGGACGAGAGGGCGCTCGTCCCCGTGTTGGTCACCTTCACCTCGGCGTTGAAGCCGCCGCCCCAGTCGCTGCTGACGGTGTACGCGGCGGAGCAGGAGGCCGTGCTCCCGCCGCCACCTCCTCCGCCGCCACCGCCGCCACCGCCGCCGTTGCTCGGAAAGCCCGGCGCCTTGATGCTCGCCAGATAGCCGTCCTTCACCGTGTCGACCGTCTGCCAGTCGTCCTTCAGGATCCCGCCCGTGTCACCGGAGTTGGGGTTCCAGGACCAGAACGTCCAGTGGAAGGAGTCGGCGCCGTACGTCGACGTCGGACGGAGGTAACTCACCAGCGCCGCAAGCCACTTCTGGTCGACGGTGGCCTGAAGGGTGGTGCCGAACTCGCCCACCCACACGGGCGCGATGTTCTGCTTGAAGAGGTAGCCCCAGTACTTGTCCCAGATTCCCGGCATGTTCGCGGGGAACGTCGGGTCGTTGAACCAGCTCTGCTGGGCGACGCTCGTGGCGTAGTCGTGGGCCGAGTACACCACCCGGTTGGCCACGTTCAGCTGCACCGGGTACTGCGCGGCGCCCATCAGGTTGCCGCCCCACCAGCCGGAGACGCCGTTGAAGGACTGCACGCCCTCGACGAAGATCAGCAGGGCCGGGTTGACGGACAGGACCGCGTTGCCGGCCCGCTGCGCGGCCAGTCGCCAGTCCGTCGCCGTGTCCCCGCAGCCCCAACAGGCCGGATCGTGGGGCTCGTTGTGGAGGTCGATGCCTACGACCGTGTCCTGGCCCTGGTAGCGGCTCGCGAGGGACTTGAGGTTGGCGATCCACGTCGACTCGGGGACGGCGGAGGTGTACCAGAGCGCCGACTGCCCGCCCGCGTCCGGGCGGTGCCGGTCGAGGATGACCTTCAGGCCGTCCTGACCGGCGTACGCGACCAGCTTGTCCAGCACGCCCAGCGAGCCGAGACCTTGCAGATCGGCGTTCTTGCCGCTGCTGAAGTCGATGCTGTTGGGGACGGTCGTGCTCTTGAAGATGTCGTCGCTGTACGGGATGCGAATCGTGTTGTAGCCGAGCGACTTCATCTGGTCGATCATGCTCTTGTAGTCGCGGGACCAGAGGCCGTGGACGACGTAGTTGCCGGTCTCGAAGCCGAACCAGTTGATCCCGGCGATCCGGACCGGCTGCCCGGCGGCGTCCAGGATCTGGCGGCCGCTGGTGTGCCAGTACCCGGCACCGGCATTCGCCGCGACGGCGGCCCCGGCGGCATCGCCAACCCTGGCTGGAGCGGCCACGGCGGCGGCCCCGGCGGCATCGGCTGCGTGGGCCTCCGCCGCGTCGGCCGTCTGCACCATGGATCCCAGCGGTATCAGAAGCGCGGCGGCGCCGGCGCACAGCGCTCTTCGCAAGCTGCGGAACATCTCGCTGCTTCCTCTCGGGAGGCGCGGGCCCGGAAATCATGGGAGCGCTCCCATACACCGCGCTCCCCCCAGGAAACTGACACCCCATGACCACGTCAAGAAGTTCGACGGGGGAAGCCGGGGGAAGTCGGGGGAAGTCGGAGGACGCCGGGGGAAGTCGGAGGACGCCGGGGGAAGCCGGAGGACGCCGGGGGGGGAAGCCGGAGGACGCCGGCTCAGTTCCGGCGCAGGAGACGGCGGAAGCCGAAGACCACGGCGGCGACCACGGCGACGGCGAGCGCGCCGAACTTGACGCCGCTGCCGGCGGCCGAGGACCCGCCGCCGTCGCCCGAGGCGCTCGAACTCCCACCCCCGGACGAGGACTTGGAGCCTGAGGAGCCCGCGCCGTCGGGTGCGTCCTCCGCGACGACCGAACTCCCGGCGCCCTCACTGCCGTACAGGAGCTTGGTGCCGTCGGCGGAGTAGCTGACGGACTCCCCCTGCCGTTGCAGCGGCACGTCGAGCCGCCCCTTGCGCTCGATCTTTCCGCCGTTCCAGGCGTAGTAGATGCCGCCGAAGTAGCCGCGCACGGCGAGTTGGGAGCCGTCCGGGGAGAAGGCGGCGTCGGTGGCCCACAGGTCGACGGCGGCGACGGGCTTGAAGATGTTCGTCCCCGAGGCGGAGAGCTTCGCCGGACCCTCGTAGAGGTGCCCGCCGTCCTCCTTCTTGTCGATGATGTAGACACGGCCGGTCTTGGGGTGCACGAGGAGCGACTCGGCGTCGCGGGCGCCGTCGGAGTACTTCACGACGTACTGCGTGGCCTTGACCGTCTGGTCGACGAGCTTCGCCGGCTCGGGCAGCCGGTAGATCCACACGTACTTCCAGGTGCCGCCGAGGTTGTCGCCGATGTCGCCGACCCAGATCTCGTTGCCGGGCCCGATGGAGATCGCCTCGACGTCGCGCGGGGAGCCGATGCCGGTGAGGGTGAGGCGGGCGACGGTCTTTCCGGACGCGCTGTCGACGGCGTAGAGGTACGGGCCGTCGTCGCTGTCGTTGTGGGTCCAGTAGACGCCGGGGTGCTGACGCGAGGCGGCGAGGCCGCTGGACTCGGTGACGCGCGGGTCCTCGATGGTGAACCCCTTGTCGCCGTCGGCGGCGAAGGCGACGGGCACGGCGAAGCCACCCGCGAGGAGGACCCCGAGGAACCCCAGAACTCCGAGAGCCCTGAGGGCTCCGAGGGCCCTGAGGGCTCCGAGGGCCCTGAAGACTCCGGTGAGGAGGGCTCCGGCTCGGACGGCGAAAGGTCGGCGCATGCGAACAAGCCTGCCATCCCGCACGGACGTTCACGGGCTCCCCTGGGCCCTCACCGTCGTGTGCACCGACTCGCGCACCGCCTCGTGGTCGGTGTCACACGCCCCCGGCCACGGTGATCCTTCTCTGATCCCTCATCATGAGCGGATGCTCAGGTTCATGCCCGTAGGCGACTCGATGACGATCGGCAGCACGGGCGACCACACCTGGCGTTACCGCCTGTGGCGACACCTGTGCGGGACGTACGGCGGCCCGTTCACCCTCGTCGGACCTCGCGAGACGCTCTACGACAAGGCGACGGACACCCCGACGTCGTACGCGTACGCCGAACCCGGCTTCCCCCGCGGCCACCTGGCCGGCTGGGGCGAGGGCTGGCAGCACATGGTCCCGCTGATCGGCGATGCGGTACGCGGGTCAGAGGCGGACGTCCTGCTGGTGTCGCTGGGCCTGATCGACCTGGGCTTCTACACGAACGCCGAGCAGACCGCGGCCAACGCCCGCGCCTTCGTCGCCGAGGCCCGGGCGGCGAGGCCCCGGATACGGATGGTGTGGCTCCCGGTGATCCCGAACATCCGGGCCGCGAACGACGCACCCTTCGCCACCGAGGTCGCCCTCTTCAACGAACTCCTGGCGAAGACGGCCGCCGACCTGGACGAACCGGCCTCCCCGATCCTCCTGGCGTCGATCCCGGAAACCTGGGACATCGACACCGACACCTACGACGGCACCCACCCCAACGCAGCCGGCGAACACCAACTGGCGTCCGCCTTCGCGGAGGCGATGTACCAGGGGTGGGAGCTGGGCGGGGAGTACGAGCGCTCCGCGTGACCTAGTCACCGTGCGTATCGTTTTCCTGCGCGGCGGCACCGATCCATGGGTCGCCGGGGAGGAGCGCCAGATGACCGTCCTGGAAGACAGGATCACGATGGCCGACGCCAACACGCAGCGCTTGGACGAATGGTTCGAGCGACTTGAGCGGATGCCCGTCCCCGAAGGCTTCAGGGTCGAGATCGTCGGGGGCAACGTCTTCATGACACCACAGCGGGACACCCACTGGGGAATCATTCGCCGGATCGCACGCGCCTTCGAAGACAGGTTCGGGATGGACGTCAAGATCTTCTCTGACGTCCGCATCGACTTCCCGGGACACGAGAACGGCTTCTGCCCTGACATCGCCAAGCTCGGCGATTCGGCGAAGAAGGACGACGAAGGCCGCTGGCAGTACCAGGACGTCGAGTTCGTCGCCGAAGTCATCTCCGAGGGGACGGCCACCAACGACTACGGCCCGAAGAAGACCGCCTACGCCGTCGCCGAGGTCCCTGTCTACGTCATCGCCGATCCCTACCAGGGGCGGTGCTACGTCTACACGGACCCCAAGGACGGCGACTACGGCACCAGGCAGCCAGTGGACTTCGGCGTCGACATCGACCTCACCGGCACCGTCATCGACCTCACCCTCAAGACCGACGAGTTCCCCCGCGACTGACCGCCCGTCGCCTTCCGCCCGCCCGCCGTCTGTCAGCCGTCAGACGTCAGCCGTCAGCCGTCGACCGCCGGTCAGAACATCGTGTTGTCGTTCGCCGACGTGGCCGGGACGTCCTGGAGTACGTCCCAGTGTTCGACGATCTTGCCGTTGCGCACGCGGAAGAGGTCCACGACCGCCTGCCCCCGCTCGCCCGGGGCGTTCACGTAGTGGCTGTGGACGGCGACCAGGTCCCCCTCGGCGACGATCCGCTTCGGTGAGACGGAGAGCTGGGGGAACGCCTTGAAGTACGCGCCCAGTCCCGCCTTCGCGCCGGCGACGCCGTCCGCGATGTTCGGGTTGTGCTGGTGGTACTCGGGCCCCCAGTACCTGTCGAGCGCCGACACGTCCTTGCGCACGAGCAGTTGCTCGACGGCCGCGGTCACCAGCTTCTTGTTGTAGGCCGTCAGCCATCGCGGGCCCGGGGACTCCGTCCGCGGCCGGCTCACCGTCGAGAACATGTCGTTGCCGTTGGCCGTGGTCTCGGGCACGTTCTCCACGGCGTCCCAGTGCTCGGCGATCTTCCCGCCCTGGAAGCGGAAGATGTCGAAGACGGCCGAGCCCCGGGTGCCCGGAGTCAGGACGACGTTGGAGTGCACGAGGACGAGGTCGCCCTCGGAGATGACCCGCTTGATGTCGTACTTGGCGTCGGGGAACTGCTGGTGCACCGAGACGGCCAGGTTCTTCAGCGTCTCCGCGCCGTCCGCCGCCGTGGGGTTGTGCTGGATGTAGTCCGGTCGTACGAAGCGGTCCACGACCGCGGTGTCGCCGCGCTCGAACACCCCCTTGATGACACTGGCGGCAACGGCCTTCTGATAGCCGAGGCGGGCGGAATCGCCCTGAGCGGCGTATCCGGCAGAGGCGGCGGAGACGGTGTGCGGTGCCGCGACGGCCGGGACGGCGGCGGCGCCCAGGACGGCGGCGGAGGCGGCGAAGGCGACAAGCGCCCTGCGGACAGAGGCGGTGGGGGGCATGCGGCTCTCCAGAAGTAGATATTGAAACTTCAAGCTCACGCTTCCCACAGGAAAGCACTAACCATCAGTTAGCGTCAAGATCTCTGATCTCGCTTGCCTAGAGCGCACTCCACGCCGTTGGCTTGATGCCCATGAAGTACACGCAGCTCGGACGCACCGGCCTCAAGGTCAGCCGCCTCGTCCTCGGCACCATGAACTTCGGACCGCAGACCGACGAAGCCGACAGCCACGCGATCATGGACGCGGCGCTGGACGCCGGCATCAACTTCTTCGACACCGCGAACGTGTACGGCTGGGGTGAGAACAAGGGCCGTACCGAGGAGATCATCGGGAACTGGTTCGCGAAGGGCGGCGAGCGGCGCGACAAGGTCGTCCTCGCCACCAAGGTGTACGGCAACATGGCCGCCGACGGCGACGCCTGGCCGAACCACGACAAGCTCTCCGCCGTCAACATCCGACGCGCCGTCGACGCCAGCCTCAAGCGGCTGCAGACGGACCACATCGATCTCTACCAGTTCCACCACATCGACCGCGCCACTCCCTTCGAGGAGATCTGGCAGGCCATCGACGTGCTGGTGCAGCAGGGGAAGATCCTCTACGCCGGGTCGTCCAACTTCCCGGGCTACAAGATCGCCCAGGCCAACGAGGTCGCGGCCCGGCGCGGGTCGTTCGGGCTCGTCAGCGAGCAGTGCCTCTACAACCTCTTCGAGCGACGCGCCGAGATGGAGGTCGTCCCGGCCGCGCAGGAGTACGGCCTCGGGGTCATCCCCTGGTCGCCGCTGCACGGCGGTCTGCTCGGCGGCGTCATCAAGAAGGAGGTCGAGGGCGGGCGCCGGGCGAGCGGCCGGGCCGCCGACACCCTCGCCGACCCCGCCGTCCGCACCCGGATCCAGGCGTACGAGGACCTTCTCGAGAAGCACGGCGTCGAGCCCGGCGAGGCCGCACTGGCCTGGCTGCTCACCCGGCCCGGCGTGACCGGCCCGATCGTCGGGCCGCGCACCGCCGAGCAGCTCGACTCCGCCGTGCGCGCGGCCGAGCTGGAGCTGAGCGAGGAGCTGCTGTCCGGCCTGAACGAGATCTTCCCGGGGCCGGGTCCGTCCCCGGAGGCCTTCGCCTGGTAGATCCCCTGGCAGATCCCTCGTAGGCCCCCGCCCCTCAGGGCATCGCGGGGCGGGGCGTCGAGGGGCGGGGCAGCGTGCGGCGGCGGTCGGCGGCGGTCATCTGCCGACCACCGCCGCCACCGCCACGACCACGAACATCAGCACAAGCGCACCGGCCATGATCCGGTTCCGGGTCTTCGGGTCCACGCGTCGAGACTAACCGGCCCCGCCCAGAGCCCAGCGGCCGACCGGCTCGTAACGCGGCTGCTCCCCCGGGACCCCGGACTTCGGCAGGCTGCTGCGCACCAACACCAGCTCCCCCACCGTCCAGGTACGGCCCTCGAAGGCGCCCAGCGCCTCGACGTAGGGCCGCACGTCCACCGCGTCCCGGCTGCGGGCCAGCGTCAGGTGGGCCTTGTAGCGGCGGTGTTCGCCCATCTCCACGCCCGCCTTGCGCGCCGCCGCCTCCGCCCGGTCGGCGAGCAGACGAAGGGCCGGCACGTCTCCGCTCGCCCCCGTCCACAGCGCCCGACCGTGCCCGAACTGTCCCCCGCCGCGCAGCGCCAACGGAAACGGCGCGCTGCGGTGCGCGACCCGCTCCAGCCGCGCCGACAGCTCCGGTACGACGTCGTCGTCGACCTCGCCGTAGAAGGCGAGGGTGAAGTGCCAGCCGGGGCGGCCCGTCCAGCGCAGTCCCTCCGCGCCGGGCAGCGTGCGCAATGCCGTGACCCTCGCAGCGAGTTCGTCGGCGACGTCGGCGGGCGGCAGCACGGCCGCGAAGAGTCTCATGGGTTCAGTCTGCCGGGCGTGTCCCGGTCACCGTGAGTATCGTTGTACTGCGCGGCGGCGCCCGTCCACGGAGTCGCCGGGGAGGAGCGCCACGATGACCGTCCTGGAAGACAGGATTGCGATGGCCGAGAGCGGTGAAGAGCTCACGCTCGACACGATGTTCGAGTGGCTGGAGAAGATGCCCATCCCCGAGGGTTACAAGACGGAGATCGTCGGGGGGAGCATCTGCATGGCGCCGCAACGGGACACTCATTGGGAGATCATCGCCGCCATCTACGACCAGCTGCGCGAGAAGTACCCCCGCCGACGTCTGAAGTCCGACGTCCGCATCGACTACCCCGGGCACCTCAACGGATTCGCGACCGACGTCACGCTGCTGGCCGAGGACGCGCAGCCGGACGCCAAGCGCCGCTGGAGTTGCCAGGACGTCGAACTCGTAGCCGAAGTGATCTCCAAGGACACCGCTCACAACGACTACGGGCCGAAGAAGGCCGCCTACGCCGCCGCCGAGGTTCCGGTGTACCTGATCGTCGACCCCTACAAGGGCAAGTGGTATCTCCACACCCTGCCGAAGGACGGCGAGTACCACGGCGAGGTGAGCCTCGGCTTCGGCGACGAGATCGACCTGACCGGGACCGTCGTCGGGCTCGTCCTCAACACCGACGAGTTCCCCCGCGACTGACCCGGCTGGTCGCGTCACCCCGCGGTGACCAGCTCCCCGCTCTCCCGCGGCACGAACCGGACCCGCGGGTGGCCGTGGTGCCAGCCCACCGACAGCCGCAGGTTGCCGACGCGGGCCAGGACCAGGCCGACGGTGACGGCCGCGGCGGCCGAGATCACGCCGCCGGCCGCGAGACCCGCCCGGACGCCGTACGCGTCCGTGACCCAGCCGGCGATCGGTGCGCCCACCGGCGAGCCGCCCAGGAACACCATCATGTAGAGGGCCATGACCCGGCCCCGCATGGCCGGGTCGGTGCCCATCTGGATGCTGGTGTTCGCGGTGACGTTGATCGTCATGCCGAACATCCCGATCGGGGCCATGAGCAGCGCGAACAGCCGCAGTGAGGGGGCGAGCGAGGCCATGATCTCCATCGTGCCGAAGGCCACCGCGGCGGCGATCATCACCCGCATGCGGGCCGTGCCGCGCCGGGCCGCCAGCAGGGCGCCCGCCAGCGAGCCGACCGCCATCAGCGTGTTGAAGAGGCTGTAGCTGCCGGCGCCCGCGTGGAAGACGTCGTCGGCGAAGGCGGAGAGGTAGACGGGGAAGTTGAAGCCGAAGGTCCCTATGAAGCCGACGAGGACGATGGTCCAGATCAGGTCCGGCCGGCCGGCGACGTAGTGGAGTCCCTCCCGCAGCTGGCCCTTGGCGCGCGGCGCGCGCTCGACGACGTGCAGTTCGCGGGCCCGCATCAGCAGCAGGCCGGCGATGGGCGCGACGAAGGACAGGCCGTTGGCGAGGAACGCCCAGCCGGTGCCCACACCGGTGATCATCAGACCGGCGACGGCGGGGCCGACGAGGCGGGCGGACTGGAAGTTGGCGGAGTTGAGACTGACCGCGTTCTGCAGCTGGTCCGGGCCGACCATCTCGGAGACGAAGGACTGGCGGGCCGGGTTGTCGACGACGGTCGCGAGGCCGACGGCGAAGGCGGCCACGTACACGTGCCAGACCTCGACGTGCCCGGAGAGGGTCAGAGCGGCCAGCGCGATGCCGGTGAGGGCCATCGCGGACTGAGTGAACAGCAGGGCGCGGCGCTTGGGGAGGCGGTCGACGAGGACGCCGCCGTAGAGGCCGAAGAGGAGCATCGGCAGGAACTGCAGGGCCGTCGTTATGCCGACGGCGGTCGCGGAGCCGGTGAGGCTGAGGACCAGCCAGTCCTGGGCGATGCGCTGCATCCAGGTGCCGATGTTGGAGACGACCTGGCCGAGGAAGAACAGCCGGTAGTTCCTGATGCTCAGCGAGCTGAACATCGAGGACCCGCGAGGGGACGTGCGGGGGGACTTGCGGAGGGACTTGCGGGTGCCCCCCGGGGTGCCGGGGGGAGAGTCGTGGGTGGTCGGTGCGGGGGCGGAATCTGCTCCGGATCCCGTACTCAAAAGGGTTCGCCTCCTCGAAGACGGCTTACTCGAAGACTGCTTGCTCGAAGACTGCTTACAGGTGTGCGAGTTTCTCCAGCACGGGGGCGGCGGCGCGCAGTTTCGCCCACTCGTCCTCGTCGAGGCCGTCGACCAGGGTGGCCAGGAAGGCGTTCCGCTTGGCGCGGCTCTCCGCGAGCATGGTCTCGGCCTGCTCGGTCTTGGTGACGACCTTCTGGCGCCGGTCCTCGGGGTGCGGCTCCAGCCGGACCAGGCCCTTGGCCTCCAGCAACGCCACGATGCGGGTCATCGAGGGCGGCTGCACATGCTCCTTGCGGGCGAGCTCGCCCGGGGTGGCACTGCCGCAGAGGGACAGGGTGCCGAGCACCGACATCTCGGTGGGGCTCAGCGACTCGTCGACCCGCTGGTGCTTGAGCCGACGGGACAGTCGCATCACGGCTGATCGCAGGGAGTTCACGGCGGCAGCATCGTCGCCATGGCTTAGGTCAGGCATCTCTTTAGCGTAACTCATTACTCTCGCTAAACAAGCTGGGGCACGCCGGGATTCCCGTGACTCCGGCCACGGACAGCACCACGCTCACTCGAACGAGTGAGTAGACAGCGGAAAGTGACCGGTCTTCGGTGTCCGACCGCGACCCTGGTCTCATGGGGACCACTGTGCTCAGCCTGCGGATCGACGGGGAGCTGCTCGAACGACTCCGGCAGCATGCGGCGAAAAGGGGAATGAGCGTCCAGGACTATGTCGTCCAGACGCTCATTCGCGATGACTTCGACGAGCGGTTCCAGACCGCCGTCGAGGAGACGGAGAAGTTCTACGGGCTCACCTGAACCAGGTCAGGCCAGGTCAGGTCAGGTCCAGGGCCGGCATCAGGTAGTAGAAGGTGAAGACGGCGGAGACCACGTACATCGGCACCGGGATGTCCCGGCCTCGCCCGGCCGCCAGACGCAGCAGCACGAAGGCGATGAAGCCCATGCCGATGCCGTTGGTGATCGAGTAGGTGAACGGCATCATCACCATCGTGATGAAGGCGGGCATGGCGATCGTGTAGTCGCTCCAGTCGATCTCCTTGACCGAGCCCGCCAGGATCAGGAAGCCCACCGCGAACAGTGCCGGGGTGGCGGCCTGGGACGGGACCATCGTGGCGACGGGGGTCAGGAACAGCGCCACGGCGAACATGCCGCCGGTGACGAGGTTCGCGAAGCCGGTGCGGGCGCCCTCGCCGACGCCGGCCGTGGACTCCACGAAGGCGGTGGTGGCGGAGGAGGAGCTGGCGCCGCCCGCGGCCACCGCGAGGCCGTCGACGAAGAGGACCTTGTTGATGCCGGGCATCTCGCCCTTGGCGTTGGTCAGCTTGGCCTCGTCGGAGACGCCCATGATGGTGCCCATCGCGTCGAAGAAGCACGACAGCAGCACGGTGAAGACGAAGAGGATGCCGGTCAGCACGCCGACCTTGTCGAACCCGCCGAAGAGGCTGACGTCGCCGATGAGACCGAAGTCGGGGCTGGCGACGGGGTTGCCGGGCCACTTGGGGGTGGTGAGGCCCCAGGAGGGGATCGTGGCGACGGCGTCGATGATCAGCGCGAGGACGGTCATCGCGACGATCGAGATCAGGATCGCGCCGGGCACCTTGCGGATGATCAGCGCCAGGGTGAGCAGGGCGCCCAGGATGAAGACGAGGACCGGCCAGCCGTTGAGGTGACCGTCGCCGCCGAGCTGGAGCGGGACGGTGGTGTGGGCGGCGTCCGGGATGCGGCTGACGAAGCCGGAGTCGACGAGCCCGATCAGCATGATGAACAGGCCGATACCGATCGAGATCGCCTTGCGCAGACCGAAGGGCACGGCGTTCATCACGCGCTCACGCAGGCCGGTGGCGACCAGGAGCATCACCACGAAACCCGCGAGCACGACCATGCCCATGGCGTCCGGCCAGGACATCCGGGGTGCGAGCTGGAGGGCGACCACCGAGTTCACGCCGAGGCCGGCGGCCAGCGCGATGGGGACGTTGCCGACCACGCCCATGAGGAGCGTGGTGAAGGCAGCCGTCACGCAGGTGGCGGTGACCAGCTGACCGTTGTCGAGCTGATGCCCGTACATGTCCTTCGCGCTGCCGAGGATGATCGGGTTCAGCACGATGATGTACGCCATGGCGAAGAAGGTGGCGAAACCGCCCCGGATCTCACGCGGCAGCGTGCTGCCCCGCTCGGAGATGCGGAAGTAGCGGTCGAGGGCGCCGAGGGCGGGGCTGGGCATGTTTTGGCGGTTCCTACGAAGAGAAGTGGTCAGACACAAACCGTTTCAGTATGAACGTATAGCATTCGAATCAGCCATCTCCGCGCGTAGATGTGACCTCCTCGTAAGCTGTGCCCATGGCCGCGTTTTTCTCGGGACCCACCAAGCACGAGGCGCCGGAGCCCCTGGAGGGCCCGGTCGTCGCCACCATCACCGGCGGCACGATCCTCTGGTTCGTCCTCTTCATCGTCCAGCTCCCCTTCTACGGCTGGTTCGACGACCACGGCCATCTGTGGTGGCTGTGGACCTGCCTGGCCGGGGCCGGGCTGGGGCTGCTCGGCATCCGGATCGTGCGCAGCCGGGACGCGGCGATCAAGCGCGCGGCGGCGGCCGCGGACACCGCGGACACCGCGGCGGCAGCCGAGGACACACCGGGCACCGGGACGCCGGCCGCGGAGTAGAAACGGGTCCCGGCTGTACAACCGGCGCACTATCCGTCTCCTCCCCAGGTCGGATCTTCCGCCCCTCCGACGGGTGAAGGCCCATATCCACACGTACCGTCGATTCCATGGCCCACACCGACGCACCCGCCTCCGTGCCGACGACGGCGACCGGTCTCACGGCCGCCGAGGTGGCGGACCGCGTCGCGCGCGGTCAGGTGAACGACGTACCCGTCCGCAGCAGCCGCACCGTCGGCGAGATCGTCCGGGCGAACGTCTTCACGCGGTTCAACGCGATCATCGGCGTCCTGTGGGTGATCATGCTCGCCGTCGCGCCCATCCAGGACGGCCTGTTCGGGTTCGTGATCCTCGCCAACACCGGCATCGGCATCATCCAGGAGTGGCGGGCCAAGCAGACCCTGGACTCCCTCGCGGTCGTCGGCGAGGCCCGCCCCACCGTCCGCCGCGACGGCACGGCGATGGAGGTCTCCACCTCCGAGCTCGTCCTGGACGACCTCATCGAGACCGGCCCCGGTGACAAGATCGCCGTGGACGGGGTGTGTGTCGAGGCCGACGGGCTGGAGATCGACGAGTCGCTGCTCACCGGCGAGGCCGACCCCGTGGTGAAACGCCCCGGCGACCAGGTCATGTCGGGCAGCTTCGTGGTCGCCGGCGGCGGCGCCTTCCGGGCCACGAAGGTCGGCCGCGAGGCCTACGCCGCCCAGCTCGCCGAGGAGGCCTCCCGCTTCACGCTCGTCCACTCCGAGCTGCGCTCCGGCATCTCCACCATCCTCAAGTACGTGACGTGGATGATGATCCCGGCCGCGATCGGCCTGGTCGTCACGCAGCTGTTCGTGAAGAACAACGACTTCAAGGACTCGGTCGCCCGCACCATCGGCGGCATCGTCCCGATGGTCCCGGAGGGACTGGTCCTGCTCACCTCCGTCGCCTTCGCGATCGGCGTCATCCGGCTTGGCCGGAAACAGTGCCTCGTGCAGGAACTCCCCGCCATCGAGGGCCTCGCCCGCGTCGACACCGTCTGCCTCGACAAGACCGGCACCCTCACCGAGGGCGGCATGGACGTCACCGAGCTCAGGACCCTCGACGGCTTCGACGAGATGTACGTACGGCAGGTGCTCGGCGCCCTCGGGGAGTCCGACCCGCGGCCCAACGCCTCCCTACAGGCCGTCATCGCCGCATACCCGGACGCCGAGTACTGGCGCTGCACCGAGTCCCTGCCGTTTTCCTCCGCCCGCAAGTACAGCGGCGCCAGCTTCAGCGAGGGCAACGGGGAGAACAACACCTGGCTGCTGGGGGCGCCGGACGTGCTGCTGGCCGAGGACGCCCCCGCCCTCGCCGCCACCGAGCGGCTCAACGAGCAGGGTCTGCGGGTGCTGCTGCTGGCCCGCGCCGCCCGCGACCTCGACGACCCCGACCCGGCCCACGGCGCCAGGCCCGCGGCCCTCGTCGTCCTCGAACAGCGGCTACGGCCCGACGCCGCCGACACCCTGCGCTACTTCGCCCAGCAGAACGTCCACGCCAAGGTCATCTCCGGCGACAACGCGGTGTCGGTGGGGGCGGTCGCCGCGAAGCTGGGGCTCGACGGCGGCACGGTGGACGCCCGCCGCCTGCCCGCCGACCGGGCCGGCATGGGGCAGGCCCTGGACGAGGGCACCGTGTTCGGGCGGGTCACCCCGCAGCAGAAGCGGGACATCGTCGGCGCGCTCCAGTCCCGCGGCCACACGGTCGCGATGACCGGGGACGGCGTCAACGACGTCCTCGCGCTGAAGGACGCCGACATCGGCGTGGCGATGGGGTCGGGCTCCGAGGCCACCCGGGCCGTCGCGCAGATCGTGCTGCTGAACAACAGCTTCGCGACCCTGCCGTCGGTGGTCGCGGAGGGCCGGCGGGTCATCGGCAACATCACCCGCGTGGCGACCCTGTTCCTGGTGAAGACGGTCTACTCGGTGCTGCTGGCGCTGCTGGTGGTGTGCTGGCAGGTCGAATACCCGTTCCTGCCCCGCCATCTGACGCTGCTGTCCACCCTCACCATCGGCATCCCGGCGTTCTTCCTCGCCCTCGCCCCCAACACGGAACGGGCCCGCCCGCACTTCGTACGGCGGGTGATGCGGTACTCGATCCCGGGCGGGGTGATCGCGGGCGTCGCGACCTTCGTGACGTATCTGATCGCCCGTCACTACTACGTCGGCGAGGGCTCGTTGGACGCCGAGACCAGCGCGGCGACCCTCACGCTGTTCCTGATCTCGATGTGGGTGCTGGCGATCATCGCCCGCCCGTACACCTGGTGGCGGGTGCTGCTGGTGGCCTCGATGGGCGTGGCGTTCCTGCTCGTCCTGGTGATCCCGTGGCTCCAGCACTTCTTCGCGCTGAAGCTGGTCGGGGTGACGATGCCGTGGATCGCGGTGGGCGTGGCGGCGGTGGCGGCGGTCGCCCTGGAGTTCTCCTGGAAATGGGTCGACCGCCGCTTTCCTGCCTAGGGGCTACTTCACGTCGACGAAGTCGCCCGCCGCGCTGATCGCCGGGGTCGTCGTGGTGCCGGCGAAGGAGTAGCGGTAGTAGCCGTCCACGGAGGCGGTGACCGTGGTCTTCAGGACCCCGGTCGAGCTGGTCTTGACGGTCTTGACGGTGGTGTAGACGGTGCTGCCCTTCTTGCGGAACTGCAGCTTCACCGGCTGGGCCGCGTAACCGGCGTACTTGTTGGTGTCCCAGTTGGCGCGGCTCAGCTTGCCCGTGACGGTGAGGGTCTTGCCCTTCTTCACCGGCTCCGGCGCGGCGTTGACCGTCAGCTGCGACTGGCGCTGCACGTTGACGGCGCCGAGGTTGCTCTGCCACTTGAAGTCGGTGAGGCCGGTGGCGTTGTGGGGGACGGCGAGCGCGCCCACCTTCCAGGTGCCGGCCTGGCTGTTGGCCAGGTCGTCGAAGTCCTCGGACTCGGTCGGCCGGAACTGGATCTTCGCCGTGCACTTGAGGACCGTCGCGGAGGCCGCGGTGCAGGCGCCCGGGTCGTCGCCGCCGATGATCTGGGACTGCGCGTTGAGGGTGGTGCCGCGGTAGAGCAGCGGGCCGCTGTCGAAGGAGCTCGCGCTGAGGTTCGCGGGCTTCGTCACGGTGTACGTGGCGGTGACGGTGACCTTGGCCGAGGGGCCGACCACGACGGCCTTGCCCGCGTTGACCTTCACGTTGGAGAAGGTGACGCCCGGCGCGGCCGAAGGCGCGGCCTGCGCGGCCGGGGCGGCGAGGGCGGACAGGGCGAGGGCGCCGGAGGAGGCGACCACGAGGGCGCGTATGCGCATGTGCGTTCCCCAGAGGAGAGGAGTGATCTCTGAGTCTGTTGACTCATGAGGTGAGATCCGTGACGGGCAGGGCCAGTTGTACAAGGCGAGGTAAGAAGAGGGGAAAGAGCAGCGAGCGGCCGGCCCCGGAATCCCGGGCCCGGCCGCTCTTGTCCGCTGCCGTGCTGGTTCGCTCGACCTACTTCACGTCGACGAAGTCACCCGCGGCGACGGTCGCCGGGGAGGTCGTGGTGCCGACGAAGGAGTAGCGGTAGTAGCCGTCCACGCCCGCCTTGACGGTGGTGGCCAGACCGCCGGTCGAGGTGGTCTTGACGGACTTCACCGTGCTGTAGGTGGTGGCGCCCTTCTTGCGGAACTGCAGCTGGGCGTAGACGCCGGCGTAACCGGTGTACGTGCCGGTGTCCCAGTTGGCGCGGGTCAGGCGGCCCGTGACGGTGATGGTCCTGCCCTTCTTCACCGGCTCCGGCGCGGCGTTGACCGTCAGCTTGGACAGGCGCTGCAGCTTGGTGGCGGCCAGGGAGTCGGCCTCGACGTAGCCGACCTTGCTGAAGTCGATGTCGTCGGCGTTCGGGTCGACGTCGTTCCAGTCGACGATGTAGCCGGTCGCCTTCCACGTGGTGGCGTCGGCGTTCTCCAGCTCATCGCCCGGGAGGATGTCGATGGTGCCCTTGCAGGTGGCGACGGTGGCCGAGGTGTTGGTGCAGGACGGATAGTCGTCGCCGAGGAGGAGGTTGTCCGGATCGTCGACGTTCGCGCCGCGGTAGATGACCAGGTCCAGCTCGGTGTCGTCCGCGGTGACGTCGACGCCCGCGCCGTGCGTGACCGTGAAGGTGACCGGGGCGGTGACCTTGCCGCCGGTGCTCGCGACGATCGGCTTGCCGTTGTTGATCCGGACGTTGGCGAACTTGGCGTCCAGCGGGTACGGGGTGCCGGTGTCGGCGGCGGTCGAACCGGTGAAGGCGCTCTTGCCGGAGGCGGCCGCGTGGAGGGCCTTCAGGGTGTCGACGGGGTTGTGCGAGCCGCTGCCGGTGGCCTGCGCGGCCGGCACGGCAAAGGCGGACAGGGCCACGGCGCCGGTGACGGCGACCACGGTGGCGCGTATGCGCATGTGCGTTCCCCCTGAGGAGAGGGACCCCGGACGGTGGCCGCTCACACGGCTCGTCGTCACATCCGGGGTCCAAAGTGATGGTGGAGTCTGTTGACTCACCTGATCAGATAGCCGATGGGGACGGATGGTTGTACGTCCTGTGAGGAATTCGTGGGGAACTTCTTCACCCGAGCCCTCGGTCGAACACCCTCAGTCGAACCAGCGGTCGCGGGCCAGTTCCGCCGTCCGTGACGGGTCCTCGAGGAGGGCCGCGACCTCGAAGCGGCGCGGCCACTGGCGGGCCGCCCAGGCGAGCCCCGCGGCGACGCCCTCCAGGGTGGCGGCGTGCAGAACGCCGTCGTCCGTCAGCCGCCAGTCGATCTCCACGCCGTCGACGACGAGTTCCTCGTGCTCGACGTAGGTGGCGGGGGTGAGCGGCCCGAGCAGCACCCGCACCGACTCCGGTACGTCGTGCTCGGCACCCTCGGAGTCGACGGCCCCCGTGACGGACTCGCTCAGGCGCCGCACCTGGAACAGCTCGGCGAGTTCGGCAGCCCGGGACGGGCGTACGGGGAGCAGCGGGACGCCCTCCGTGAAGGGGAGCAGGTCGGGCGAGTCGACGACGACGGCGCCGGCCGCGTCCACGACCTCGACCCGTCCGTCGACGACGGCCCGCAGCTCGTCCGGCAGGGTCACCTGCTCGGGGTCCAGTTCGGCCAACGCGCCGTAGAGCCCGTGGAGTTGGGCGGAGGTGACGGGGCGTTCGGGGTCGGCGAGCCGGTCGAGGAGTTCGGCGGCGCCGCCGGGCTCGTCGAGGAGGGCCGCCACGGACGTCCGTACGCCCAGCGCCCGCAGGACCTGCTCGTCGTCGAACCCGGTGGCGTCGGCCTCGTCGTACAGGCCGTGCAGGAGCGGGTCGCCGCCGGCGGCCAGCAGGCCGGCCGGGCGGCGGCCGTCGAGCACCGGGTTTCCGCGCAGCCACCATGCGGTGTAGGGCCGTACGACCTCGTGGGTGCCGTCCGGGAGGAGGATGCGGACGGGCTGGGTGAGGGCGTCGCGCAGCGGCGGGCGGGCGAGCAGCGCGAGGGCCTGCGGCCAGCGGTCCTCGTCGACGAGGTCGAGGTCGCGGACGGCGACGAGTTCGGTGGCGACGGGCGGTACGGGCGAGTCGGGGAAGCGGTCGAGGATGTCCTCGCACCACACGTCGACGGCGTCCAGCAGCCCGGGGTCGTCGGGTTCGGCGAAGTCGCCGTCGCGGGGCTCCAGTTCGTCCGGGTCGAGGACGACGTCCGTGGCGCGGACGAGTGCGAAGTCGGCGAGGACGCCACAGGCCGCGAGCGGCTGTTCGCCCCATTTGTCCGCCAACTCGGTGTCTACGGCGGCGAGTTCGTCCTCCCGGATGACGGAGGCGAAGGGGCTGCCGGGGAGGACGAGTTCACCGGCGGGGACGAGTTCGCCGTCCTCGTCGGGCAGGGCGAGGGCGCCCAGCCAGGGCTCGTCGCCGGGCTCCAGGCCGGCGTCCCGGACGAGGGCGAGGACCAGGTCGGCGAGTTCTTCGGCGTCCGGGATGTCCTGGTCGTCCCAGGCGCCGCCGTCGTCGTCCAGGGAGGCGGCGACGGCGGCCCGCACCTGCGGGGTGGTCAGGACGGCTCGGGGCGTGGCGGGCAGGGCGCCGAGCTTCTCCAGCAGGGGGTGTGCCGCGTCCCGGTGGGCGACCTTGAGGCCGAGCCGGGCGAGGGAGGCGGAGGTGGCGGCCCAGGTGTCGTCGGGGGTGGGCCCGTCGGGGAGGGGCAGCAGCACCTGGCGCGGGCCGATGGTGGTCCGCCGGTCGGCGAGCGGCACGGGCAGCCCCGAGAGCCGGTCGGGATCGACCCCGGCGAGGCTGTCGTAGAGCCGGTACCACCAGTCCGGGTCCTTCTCCAGACCGGCCAGCCGGTCGATCGCGTCGGCGAGCGGGATCCGGGCCACGCCCAGCGTGCGCAGCTCGGCCCGCCGCTCCAGCCCGGCGGGCAGCAGGGTCGGCAGCACCTCCGCCAGCACCCGCACGGTCTCGGCGCCCGCGCCCTCGACGACCTCGGCGTCCCGGGGCCGGAGGGCTTCGGGAAGTCCGACGCCGTGCTCGACGTCCTCGGCGTCCTCGGCGTCCTCGTCGTGCCGGTTCTTGACGGGCTCGACGGCGGGCGGCAGGAAGGCGGTCCGTGGCAGCCGTTCGAGGACGGCCTGCCGGAGTGCCCCGTCCAGCTCGCCCTTGCCCAGCGGGCCGGGCACGAGATCGATGATCCCGGCGCCCACCGGCCGCCAGCCGGCGAGGAGTTCGGCGTACACGTCCGCCGCCCGCTGCACGAGGTGGTCGGTCAGCGGGCCGGGGGCGGCGTGCCGGCGGGTGGTGTCCAGCGGGAAGGAGGCGATGAGCAGGGCGGGCACGCCGAGGGCCTCGTCACTGGGGGTGGGCGCGTGGACGACGGGAGTGGTGCGGGGCCGGGCGGGCGCCCCGTCCTCGTCGACCGGCACGGCCCAGGTGACCGACCAGTGGGGCCGCAGCCGCTCCTCCACCGGCCGGTCGGCCAGCAGCTCGGGGCCGAGGGAACCGTGCGCGGCGGCGACCCGCCACCGGGTGCTCCCGTCCCGGGTGTCCTCGACGACGGTGACGGCGCCGTCGACGGAACGGCTCAGGGTGCGCGGAGCCTGGTCGTCGATCTCGATCACGACCTCCTCAAGACCCGGGAGGGCGAGGAGCAGGGCGTCGTCGACGGCGGTGAGGAGCCGTTCGGCGAGATCGGCGGCGGCCGGGTCGCGCAGGGGCAGGATGACGGCCGTGTCGTACGGGTCGGGCGCGGTGCCCTGGGCGGCGAAGGGCAGCCGGAGCAGCGGCACATGCCCGTCGCGCCGCCGGATCTCGTCGCCGAGCCCGGGGCTGTGCCGGGCGGTGTCCCGGGCCAGCTCGCGGGCCTCGGCGAGGGACCAGCGGACACCGCCGTGCCGGCCCACCACGGCGGGCTCGTCGGTGACGGCGATGACGGCGGCGAAGCCGACGCCGAACCGTCCGACGGCCACGGCCGACTGCTGGGCCTCCCGCTTGGCGGAGGCACGGAGGGTGGCGAGGGACTCGACACCGGCGGCGTCCAGGGGCGCGCCCGTGTTGGCGGCGACGAGGACGCCGTCGCGGAGGGTGAGCCGCAGCCGTCCCGGCACGCCGGCCCTGGCCGCGGCGTCGGCGGCGTTCTGCGCGAGCTCGACGACGAGCCGGTCGCGGTACCCGCCGAGGACGAGGTCCTCCTCGGCGTTGGCGTCCTCCCGGAAACGGGCGGGGCTCGTGGCCCAGGCGTCCAGCACTCCGCGACGCAGGCGGGCCGTGCCGAAGGGGTCCGCGCCCTCGGGTGCCGGCCGCACGAACTTGCTCACGTTTCCACTCTCCTCATCGGCGTGAGGACGAAGGTACCGCTCAGGAAGAGTGGCCGTGCCGCCTGGACTCCCCGGCCCCGATGCCGTACGCCGCGGAGTCGGCATACGGCCGCGCACGTCACCGAGCCCGCCCGAAGACCCCCAGCGAGTGAGAGCTTCGTCACACCGGGCCGTTGACGCCCACCGCGGAGCCCGGGCTACGAGTGGCCCAGCTCCGCCGCGTCCTCGTCCGTCACCGCCGGCACCGAGCCCGAGTCCGGGGCCGGGCGCAGCGGGAAGGGGTCCACGCGGGTCTCGTCGATCACCGGCGCGGGGGGCCGCGGCGGCGCGGGCATGACGGCCGCCTCCGAGTGACCACCGCAGCCGTACGCCAAGGAGACGACCCGGCCGTCCGCCGGGGAGAACTCATTGGCGCAGACACCGAACGCCTGCCCGAGGGAGCCACCGATGGGAGTGAGGAAACCGCAGCTCACACACGTCGCAGGAGCCGCCTGGGCCATGGGCGTCTGGGGCCCGAAGCCCTCCTCCCAGCGGTCCGCGGCGACATGCAGGCCGTACCGGGACAGCACCCGCGCCCGGCGCATCCCCAGCTCCTCGGCCACCGCCGCGATCGTCCCCCGCACCGGCGCCGCGGGCAGCTGCGCCGGCGCCGCCGCGGTCACCTCGGCGTCCTCCGCCTCCACCAGCTCGGCCATCTCCTCGGAGAGCGGCGAGTTCGGCAGCGGCTCGTCCACGCCCGTGAAGCCCGGCTCCAGCCGGAGGTCCTCCGCGTCCGTGGGCAGAAGGTCGCCCGGACCCATGTCGCCGGGGCGCAGCCGCTCGCTCCACGGAACCCACTCGGGGGCCAGCACCGCGTCGGGACCGGGAAGCAGAACCACCTCGTCCAGGGTGACGATCTTCGCGCGGGACGCCCGCGCCACCGTCGCCGCCCAGCGCCAGCCCCGGTACCCGAGCTCCTTGCACTCGAAGAAGTGGGTGACCACACGGTCGCCCTCGGAGAGCATCCCTACGTGCTCGCCGACCACGCCGGGGGCGGCTGCCTCCTCGGCTGCGGCACGGGCGAGATCGACCGCCTCGGCGCACAGGCGGTCGGGGGTGCGGCTTCGCGTGGTCGCTGCGCTCACAGGTATCGCTTCTCTCCTACGCCGTCTCTCGGTGCGCCTGCCTGAAGGCGGCGGGTGCGGACGGAGCGGACCAAAGGGCCGCGTCGACGTCCGCGCCCGATCGCGCTCGGGCGCACCTGCTGTCATCCATTCTGCGGGATGGCCGGGAGGCGCGCGGCCGAGAACGATCGCCACGGCGCGCTACGCACGCTACCTGCTCCCGGACGCTCGGCCTACACCGACGGGACGTTTCTCCCCACCGAACGCTCCCAGAATGCCCGATCACACGGCCATACGCGCGGTAACCCCACTACATACCGCGTTCTCGGGGCACTATGACGGGGTGGCAGCCGCACAGACACCCCAGGGCGCCACCGGGATCGGTGCGACGAAGGGGAACAAGGGGAGGAGCCGGGTGAGCGGTTCGGGCCGGATGAGCGGGTCCGTCCGCGCGGTGGGCCGTGCCCTGCACTTCCCGTTCACCGGCACCGCCCGCGGCATCAGGAAGGCCACCCACGCGCACGGCGCCGGCGAGTCCGGCCTCGGCAAACTGATCGAACTGCACGCCGTGAACGGCGCCGGCGACGTCATGATCACCGTCGCGCTCGCCTCCACCGTCTTCTTCTCCGTGCCGACCGACGAGGCCCGAGGGCGCGTCGCCCTCTACCTCGCCATCACCATGGCCCCCTTCACCGTCCTCGCCCCCGTGATCGGCCCGCTCCTCGACCGGCTCCCGCACGGCCGGCGCGCCGCCATGGCCGGGTCGATGGTCGCCCGGGCGATCCTCGCGCTCGTCCTGTCCGGCGCGGTCGCCACCGGCAGCATCGAGCTGTACCCGGCCGCGCTCGGCGTCCTCGTCTCCTCCAAGGCGTACGGAGTGGTCAGAAGCGCCGTCGTGCCCCGTCTGCTGCCGCCCCGCTTCTCCCTCGTCAAGGCGAACTCACGCGTCACCCTCGGCGGCCTCCTGGCCACCGGCATCGCCGCGCCCATCGGCGCCGGACTGCAGGCCCTCGGGCCGCGCTACCCCCTCTACGGCGCCTTCGTGATCTTCGTGGCCGGCACGGTCCTGTCGTTCTCGCTGCCCGGCAAGGTGGACTCCGCCAAGGGCGAGGACGTCGCGCTGCTCGCCGCCGACGAGCAGCACCTGCACGGCCCGCACCGCAGGGAAGTGAAGCGGCCGGGCCTCAGGACGGTCGGCATCGCCGTCACCCACGCCCTGGGTGCCAACGCGGCCCTGCGCTGGCTGTCCGGGTTCCTCACCTTCTTCCTGGCGTTCCTGCTGCGCGAGCACCCGCTGACCGGACAGAGCGCGGCGGTGTCGCTGGGCATGGTGGCCGTGTCGGCGGGCCTGGGCAACGCGCTCGGCACGGCGGTCGGGGCGTGGCTGCGCTCCAAGGCCCCGGAGCTGATCATCGTGACGGTCGTCGCCGTCGTCCTGGGCGCGGTGCTCGTCGCCGCCGTCTTCTTCGGGGCGTTCCTGGTGGCCTGTCTCGCGGCGGTCGCCGGGTTCTCGCAGGCCCTCGCCAAGCTGTCCCTGGACGCCCTCATCCAGCGGGACGTGCCGGAGCTGGTGCGCACCTCGGCGTTCGCCCGCTCGGAGACCATCCTCCAGGTGTGCTGGGTGTTCGGCGGCGCGGTCGGCATCGTGATGCCGCTGAACGGCACGCTGGGCCTGTCGGTGGCCGCCGCGGTCGTCGCCGTGGGCTGGCTGGCGACGGTCCGCGGCCTGCTGTCCTCGGTGCGGCGCGGGGCCGGCACGAAGCCCCGCGTGGCGTAACACACAGCCACGCCGCACCCCGCGTAGGGAGACGGCTGGACGTGCCCGATAGCCTTCCGCCATGACCATCCTGCCCCGCGGCGGAGCCGCTGATGTATTCGGCGCCGTGCGACGCCGACGCGCCGTCGCCGCCGTCGGCGCCGTTTCCGCCGGACTGCTCGTCCTGTCGGCCTGCGACAAGCCGACCCCCCTGTCCACGATCACCGTCGGCCGCGACTCGGTCAGCTCCGAGGCCACCTGCGGCGGCGAGGGCGACACCCTTCAGGCCACCGAGCTGACCAAGTGCCTCGCCGACAAGGACATCAAGTCCATCAGCGTCGACCCGGACGAGACCGTCCGCTTCGGCGTCGACCCCGACGTCGCCGACAAGCGCTGGACGATCCTCATGAACGGCCAGCCGCTCACCGAGGACAGCGACAAGACGTACCGGACGATCCCGGGCAGCGTCTTCTTCAACGCCCAGTACGGCGCCCAGGGCGACTCCACGCTCGTCACCATCAAGGCGGGCGACGGCAAGAAGGCCAGCCAGGCGGCGACCGGCCTGTGGTCCTTCAAGCTCAAGAAGGAAGACTGACCACGCCCCGCGCACGCATCCTCGTGGCCACCGCGGTCCCCGCCGAACGGGACGCGGTGGCACGGGCGTTCACCGAACCCGTCCAGCAGGTACGCCTGCCCGGGGTGACACTCCACCGCCCCGACGCGGACCGCACCGGCCCCGACCGCACCGACCGCACCGACGCGGACCGTCGCGACGCGGCCTTCGATCTGCTCGCCGCCGGAGTCGGCCCGGCCCTGGCCGCCGCCTCCGTCTCCGCCGCCCTCACCGCGGCCTCCCTGCACGGCAGCCCCTACACCGTCGTCGTCTCGACGGGCATCGCCGGCGGCTTCGCACCCGCCGCGCCCGTCGGCTCCCTGGTCCTCGCCGACGAGATCACCGCCGCCGACCTGGGCGCCGAGACCGCCGACGGCTTCCTGCCGGTCACCGAGCTGGGCTTCGGCGCCGTCACCCACCGTCCGCCCGCGTCCCTCGTACGGGAGTCCGCGGCCGCCACCGGCGCCCTCACCGGCGTCGTCCTGACCGTCTCGACGGTCACCGGCACCGCCGTCCGGGCCGCCGCCCTGCGCGAGCGCCATCCACGGGCCCTGGCCGAGGCGATGGAGGGGTTCGGGGTCGCCGAGGCGGCCGCCGCGCACGGTGTGCCCGTGCTGGAGCTCCGCGCGGTCTCCAACCCCGTCGGGCCGCGCGACCGCGCCGCCTGGCGCATCGCCGAGGCGCTAACGGCCCTCACCGAGGGCTTCGGGAAGCTCGCACCCGTACTGGAGAGTTGGAACAGGCATGACCAGTGAGCAGCCGCAGCCCCTTCAGATCGCGTACTCGCCCTGCCCGAACGACACCTTCGTCTTCGACGCCCTCGCCCACGGCCGTGTGCCGGGCGCGCCCGCGCTCGACGTGACCTTCGCGGACATCGACATCACCAACGGCATGGCCGAACGCGGTGAGTCCGACGCGCTGAAGGTGTCGTACGCCGTGCTGCCGTACGTCCTCGACGAGTACGCGCTGCTGCCCTGCGGGGGCGCGCTGGGGCGGGGCTGCGGGCCGCTGGTGCTGACGCGGGAGGCGGGCGTCGACCTGACGGGCCGGACCGTCGCCGTGCCGAGCGAGAAGTCGACGGCGTATCTGCTGTTCCGGCTGTGGGCGGCGGAGACGGTCCCCGGGGGCGTCGGCGACATCGTCGTCATGCCGTTCCACGAGATCATGCCCGCCGTGCGGGACGGGAAGATCGACGCGGGCCTGGTCATCCACGAGGCCCGCTTCACCTACCAGAACTACGGTCTGCACAAGCTCGCGGACATGGGCGAGCACTGGGAGGACACCACCGGCCTGCCGATCCCGCTGGGCGCGATCATCGCCAAGAGGTCGCTGGGGGCGAAGACCCTGACCGGGCTGGCCGATTCCATCCGCACCTCCGTGCGCGCCGCCTGGGACGACCCCGAGGCCTCCCGCCCGTACGTCATGGCACACGCCCAGGAGATGGACCCGACCGTCGCCGACCAGCACATCGGCCTGTACGTCAACGAGTTCACCGCGGACCTGGGGGAGGACGGCTATGCGGCGATCCGGGGGTTGTTGACACGGGCGGCGGCGGAGGGCCTGGTTCCGGCCCTGGGCCCGGAGGCGCTCGCCTTCCCCTGATGTTTCCGGTTCCCTGGGGTTCCGGTTCCCTGGGTTTGCGGTTTCCCTAGGGTTTCCGGTCGTCGCCGTCGCCCAGCGGTGTGCGGGGCGGCCAGTGGGCCAGGGACAGTATCCCCAGGACCTTGCGGATGAGGAACACGGCCAGGGGCAGCTCGACGCACAGCGCGAGCACCGCCGACAGCCATACGTCGGGGGTGCCGAGGGCGAGCGACACGTCGAACCACGCGTCGCAGACCAGCAGCGCCGCCGTCGCGGCGGCCGCCAGGGCGACGGCCCGGTGCCGGCGCCAGCCGAGCAGGGCGGTGCACGTCATCGCCAGCACGAGCAGGACGTCGAATCCCACCCAGGCCGTGCGCCACTGGCGGACCGCGTACCCGCTGGGCAGGGTGAACCAGAGCAGGACCGTCCACGGGACCAGGCCGACGCTGGAGACGGTGAGCAGTTCCAGGGTGTGCCGCCGCTGCCGCCGGATCCGCTCCAGCTCAGAGGGCGGGGGCGGAGTGGCGGCAGCGCCGCCGGGCTCGGTTCGTATCTCGCTCACGTCGGCCGGTCCCGGGGACTTACACGTCCAACTGGTCGGCGACCGCGCGCAGCAGACCGGCGATCTTCTTGCCCGAGGTCTTCTCCGGGTAGCGGCCCTTCTCCAGCATCGGGGTGATGTTCTCCAGGAGGGTGGTCAGATCCTGGACGATGGAGGCCAGCTCGTCGGGCTTCTTGCGCTGCGCCGCGGCGACCGACGGGGTCGGGTCGAGAATGACGACGGAGAGTGCCTGGTCGCCGCGCTGTCCGGCGACGACGCCGAACTCCACTCGCTGACCCGGCTTCAGCGCCTCGACTCCGGCAGGCAGGACGGAGGAATGGACGAAGACGTCACCGCCGTCGTCACGGGAGAGAAAGCCGAAGCCCTTCTCACTGTTGAACCACTTGACCTTGCCAGTCGGCAAAGCACACACTCCCTCTATCCCTGCCGGACCGGCCGGACGCCTGTTGAACTGCCGTTGATACAGCCTACCGGGGCTCTCCCCACCTGAGCACGGGCAGAAACAGCCGAGAGTGCCGATAGCGCCGCAGAGGCCCCCTGGTGGAACCTGGCGGGTTATCAGTTTCGGGATACCGAGCTAGCAACCTTGACGGATGCCACATCCTGCTGTAGGCGCCGCATCGACCACCCGACGGGATGCCGGAAGCCGCCCTGTGCACCATCCCCCCGTCGACAAGGCGGAGGGAGAGCCCCGGTTTCAGGGGGTCTCATAACCAAGAATATGAGACCCGTCTCACGACCCCCCGCACGCAGGTTCCCTATGTCCAAATTTGCAGAGGTTTGGCGGTGAGTTGCCGGGTCTCATCCCCGAGACCGTCCCAAACTGACTTATGAGACTGGTATCGTAAGTTGCGTTGGGACAGATTGAGACTAAGGAGAGAGACAGTGACCACCTACGAATACGGCTACGCCCGAGTCAGCACGACGGCACAGGACTTGCAGCGCCAGTTGGACTGGCTTGCCTCTCAGGGCGTGCCGACGGAGCGCACCTATGCCGACAAGAGGACAGGCACGGACTTTGAGCGTGAGGGACTGGCCTCTGTGCTGGCACAGCTTCGCTCCGGTGACGTTCTGTACGTCGCCTCTCTCGACAGGCTTGGACGCACCATGCACAAGGTGCTTGCCCTCATTGCCGAGTTGCGAGAGAAGGGTGTGCACCTGGTCATTGGCGGAGCGATGACCATTGACACTCGCGTAGGTGGTCCGGCTACCGATATGGCGCTCTTGATGCTCGGTACGTTCTCTGAGATGGAACTGATCTTCCAGAGGGAGCGCCGTGCGTCTGCCCGTGCCTCTCGTGAGTCCAGCGGGAAGAGCTGGGGGCGTCCCAGGGAGATTGACCGTGCGGCCGTTCTGGCAGACCTCAACGACGGCATGAGCGTGATGAAGGTGGCAGCTAAGTACGGGATTGGTCGGGCAACCGTCTTCCGCATCAAGGGGGAAGCCAAGAGTAATTGATGAAAAAACCGATCAGAAAACCTCCGCCTTTTCCTGGTGGAGGTTTTCTTCGTTCCCTGGCGTAATCCGTTTGGTGAAACCGGGAAAATACGGTGCCGCCTACTGGTCGGCAAAGGTCAGTGATCCGGTGTTGTAGGCCGACGGCGACGGCCAGGACGTACGCGGCTGCGCGCCGGACTGTCCGAACGCGTGCGGCTGGAACGCCGTGCTGCGCGTCTCCGGCTCGTCGTCCTCCCCGTCCGGCTCGGCCGGATGGTACATGTGGTTTTCCTGGAAGTTGTTCACGATCGCGTGGATACCGTCGACCATGCCGCCGAATTGCTCGTGGCTCAGGTTCTGGGTATTCGGGATTCCTGCGGTGCTCATTCGGGTTGTCCTCTCTTCCTGCTCCCTTTCAGGCTACTGTCTCCGGCGCCACATATGGGAGCTGCGCGAACAACCAGACCCCTAATCCTGAGCCGTTCACGTTTAAGGGTAGGGGGGGCGAATTCATAGGAAATTCCACGCTATTATCGGGGATTAGAATTCAGGCCACTTACCGGAAATTGGTGCTGCACCCCTGCGAGCCACCCCCGGTTTCACCATGGTTGGCGCGCTGCTGTAGCTGCTAAAGGGCCGTTTCATGGGGCGGGAGTCCCTGAGTAGTTGCTAGATAGGGGAACATCACAACTAGGGGAGGCAGTGACCGGGAGTCGACGTAACAACTAGCGGCCGTGGAATTGAGAGAAAATGCCGACGGATTGAGACTCCGTGAGTTGATAAGCAGTACCGGGGAGAGTGTGTCTCTCGTGTGTATGTCATAGGGGGAGTCATAGGCAGTGGGGAGACTTCCCTCCGGCCCGGATTTGGGCGGCCTGGTGGTCGACGTCGGCGGGCGCAGCGTGGCTCTGTGGCTCTGTCGTAGGGCTGTAGGGCGTAGCGGTGGGGAGACTTCCCTCCGGCCCCGTATTCGGCCGCCTGCTGGGCCGTGACACTGTCCCTTCCGTACGCGCGCGAGGGGGGTTGTAAGCCACAGGGAGAGGGATTGTGCCGGGGGCGCTCCCTCCGGCCCGGAGACGGCCGTCTGTGGCTTCCTGGAGCGGATTCCAGGCCACTGCCTCTCGGGCTCGCACGCGAGGGGGGTTATAGCTCACAGGGAAAAGGAAACTCCCCCCGGCCCGACTAAAACCGAGGGGAGCGATCCAGCGTGAACAACCCAAACACCGAATGGAAGGTGCGTCCCTACTTCTTACGCAGCATACAGGTAAACGCTACGCACACCCATAAGCCCTTCCGGGCCCCGGGCCGTCTGAATGTGACCGGACTGTATAAGCGCGTCTACGGTCTCCCGGAAGTCGCCGTAAGTGGCTGACGGGTAGGACGTCAGAAAGTCGCGCTGTACCTGGTCGTAGTCGGCGCGCACGTACGCGTCGGTGTACTTCCGCACCATGGCGATCACGGCCGTGCCGACGTTCTGCACCAGATCGGCGCGGTGCTGCTGGGCCTGCTCGGCTGCGGCAGCCTGGGCGGCCTGCTCCGCTGCGGCGGCGTGCTCGGCCTGTCGGGTGGCATAGGTGCTGATGTTCTGGGGGCTCCAGAAATTGCTCATTGGTAGGTCCTCCTGAGAGTCTTCCTGTTCTCTCCTTCCAACGTAGGGGAAGGGGAAGGAACGTTGGTAAATCACAACTCCAGCGGGGGCCGGTAGTTGCTAGCCGGCTCGGCCCCTCCAGAGCGCTCCCCATTCCCGTGAACCCTCACGTCACACCCTCGTGAACCCTCACGTCACACCTAGGGCCGGTTCGTGAACCCTCACGTCACACAATAGATAACGGGAACTATTTAGTAATGCCGGGAAGGTAATAGAGACCAGGAAATACCGCGCGGGGCGCGGTGAGGGGGAAGGGATCAGGCTGCGGCATCCATGGAACCGGGGAGATCTTTCCCGGCCGCACCCTTTCCGCTCAGGTGCTCCGGCACGGTGTAGACCTTCGTCCCGGCCGTCGTCTTCCGGCCGGTGTCTTCGATCAGGCCTGCTTTCACCAAGCGGCCGGTTGCCCTGGCTACCGTCTCCCGTGGCACGCCCGCACGTTCCCCGATGGTCGAGTGGGCCGCGTAGATCCCTCCGGCCCCGAGAAACGACCGCATGGCCGCCCACACCAGAAAGTCCGTGTCGCTCCCCGCTTGGTCGAGGACGGCCACGGGAACGTGAACGTACGGGAAGGAAGTCCCTGGCTTGCTCAGGACCCATTCCCGGTAGGACTTTGTCCGGCTGTCCGGCCACTTCGTCCCGTCGGCCCGCATGTTGATGGACTTCACCATGTGGCTGAGGGTTGTGTCTCGGTAATCCTCGCTATGGAGGTGGACAGGAGACGGCCAGTACCGGAGGACTCCCCGCTTCCCCGTTTTCTCCATGACGACCCAGTCACTCAGCGCATAAGCAGTCTTCAATGCTTTCTGCCGGGAGATACCGCTCCAGACCTGGCCAAGGTCGACGGCCGACAGTTCGACGTAATCGCGCTTCCCTGCGTAGCGCTCCAACTGGACCCACTGCCGGAAGGGCGCAGCCTTGACTTTGCCCAGCATCCCCTTGGGGACCATGCTGTAAGGCGTTACGCCGTTCGTGGTTGAATACATGAGTGAGACCCTTCCTGTCTCTCTGGCTCGGCCCCCTCGCTTCCACGGCTACTGGGGGTCGAGCCTCTTTCTTTTCTCCAGGAAGTGTCTCCAGGAAGTGCCCTCACCTGGTAATACCGGGAATTGGTACCAACTTCCCGACGGTAAGTATCAACTCATGTAATGGCCGAATCGGACTGCGCCCCTTACTGGTTATAAACGGCGGCTCCGGTCCTGGGACTCTGACAAAGACAGGGAAAGTCAGTTAGTACCCAGGAAGGGTTTCCATGGGAATCGTCATATCGCTGGATGACTACCGGCGCCGGAAGGGCCTCCCCCGGCCCGCCGTGGCGGTCGTGCGGTCGTCGGCTGCTCCCCTGCCGGTCGGCCTCCGCTGCGCCGTGGACGGCTGCGGGAAGCGGAAGTACGGCGCGGGGATGTGCCACGGCCACTACCGGCAGTCGGACGTCTACCGGCAGCGCCAGGAGGAGCGGGCCCGGCTGCCCCGCTGCTCGGAGGACGGCTGCGGGAAGCATGAGCACCGGGACGGCCGGTGCCGGAAGCACCACGAGGCCGAGCAGCGCCGTTTGCGGGACTACTGGGCCCCGCTGGACCGTTGGCAGGCTTCCCTTGTTAAGGGTTGTCCCGTAATTGGTCTTTGCCGGGCAGGATGGCCTGCGTTTCTCTGCTATCCGGCGAGGGTGAGGTTGTGCAGGCGGGCGATGCCGAGCATGGCGTGGTGAACACCGTCGCCTTTCAGGCGGCAGTCGCGGAGGATCTTCCAGTTCTTCATGCGGGCGAAGGCGTGCTCGACGCGGGCGCGGACTTTGCGGTGGGAGGCGTTGTGTTCCTCTTTCCAGGCCGGCAGTTCGGTCTGCCCGCGTTCGCGGCGGTGCGGGATGACCAGGCCGGTGCCCCGGTAGCCGCCGTCCGCGATCACCGTCGTCTTGCCGACGGCGTCCTTGGCGCCGGACAACTCCCATGCCTTGCAGTCGTTGCGGTTGCCCGGCAGCGGCCGGCCGACGGCGACGACGAGCCGGGTGTCGGCGTCGATGACGACCTGGTGGTTGGTCGAGTACCGGTAGTTCTTCGACTGCTCGGCGATGGTGTGGTCGCGGGTGGGGACCAGGGT